>CANJLB010000018.1 GCA_947475065.1 Opitutia bacterium
CCCCCCCCCCCCCCCCCCCCCCCCCCCCCCCCCCCCCCCCCCCCCCCCCCCCCCCCCCCCGAATGTCACATGAAATCGCCCTCAAAACATTTGGTGCTCGGGACAGGACTCGAACCTGCACGCCTTACGGCAAAGGCTTCTAAGACCTTCGTGTCTGCCATTCCACCACCCGAGCGGAGAAGCGAGTGCGATTTGCAGCGTGCGGAATGTGGCATGCCTCGCAAGGCGGAAAGCCGGCCGGTTTGTTGTTCGAGATGTCGAAATGGAGCCGCGACGCCCTCGTCGCGTTCCGGGTGGAACCGGTTGACCCCAACCGGTTCCGCACGTTGGGGTCAACGCGCGGAACCCCGGCAACCGCGACGAGGGCGTCGCGGCTCCATCGAAACCGTCCCATTCAAAGTTTCTGATAGCTCCACACCCAATCGTAGTTTTGGGGCGGGGGTGCGGTGCCGACATCCTTGTCGGGATGAATGCGCGCGCCAGCCGACCAGAGCGCATAGCGCCCGTCGTCCGTGCGGCGGTAGCCGAGCGGCTGGCCGTTGACGGGGTCGGTCGGGAGTTTGGCCAAAAACTCCGGCACGAGCGCGGTAGGCGAATCGGGATAGCCGCCGCCGTGCGCGAGCGCCCAGCGCTCTAGCGCGCACGCGATGATCGCCATGTTTTGCTCCGCCTGCGCGCGGGCGACATTCTTGAAAACCGGGCCTGTCATCGGAATGACCAAGCGCGCCAGCACCAGCAGCGGGTTTTGCAGCCGCGCGGGCAGCCGGTCGTTCAGCTCAAAGCCGGCTTGAACCTCCACCTGCCTCGCGTCGGCATGAATGAGCGGCAAAAGGTCCTCGGTGCAGTAGCGATTGACGAACAACTCGTTGTCGTAGCGAAACAGCCAGGTGCGCGGCTGGAATTCTCCGGGGCTGGATAAGATGGCTCCCGACTCAAAAAACATGCTGACGACCGCGCGTTCTCCGCGGATGCCGCGCGCCAGATGCTCGATCAGGTTCGCTTTCCCCAGCTCCGCCTGCAGCGTTGCCAACTGCCCTTCCGTCAGCCGCCTCTCCGCGAGGGATTCCCAGACCGGCTGCAAGGCCGCGCTGTGTTGCGCCGCATGCACCAGCACGGAAATCAGCCAAGGCTCGGTTCGCAAAGCCTCAGCGAGCCGTTGCGCGAGCAAGATGTCCTCAAAGGCCCGGGCGCGGTTTCCGTCCGCGCCAGCGGCCAGCGCCCGCAAGACCGTCACGCGCTCCAAGTTTCGCAGCGGCCCCAAGTGCGGCAATTTCACGGCCAACCCTTCCTCAAGGTGAACGGGGAACACCGATTCCGGGCGGGCGGCGGCTCGGGCCAGTTCGTCCAGCTCAGCGTCAAACTTGCCCAAGGCGGCAAGCACGGTCCGCGCTGATGCGAGCGGCTCCGCCGGCACGGGATAATCGGGGTTGCCCCGGTAATAATCCGCCCACGCGTCCAAGTTTGCCCGTTCGCCGCGCCGCCAGCCGTTCAGACTATCAAGCAGTTTCCCGGCCTCGGGCTTCGCGTCATCACGGATCGAGATCACGTTGATGTCCGAGACGCGTTTGAATCCGGTCGGATCCTTTTTCACCCAATCGGCTGTCAAACTGGCCGACCCCTTGGCGGGCATCAGCTCATAGTCGAAGAGCGGCTTAAAGAGTGGCGTGGCGGCAAAATTGTTTTCCGGCGGCGGCATGGTCGGGATGAGCGCGGCCCAGTCGAACCGCTCGCCGCGCGCCTCGGCGGCAGTCCGCCACGCGCGCAGCGCGCGGGCCGCATGCCAGTTCTTCAAAACGACGGCCAGCGTCGCGAGCGTGACGAGGCACACGGCGACAAACGCCACCCGCATGAGCGTGCGGCGAGAAAACAGGCGGCGAAGAAATCCGGGGCGCTTGGAAGTGAGAACAGGGGTGGGTGGTTCGGTATTCATGGAAATATTCCTCAGACCGTGACGGGGGTAAACGGTCGTGCGCCGCTTTTGCGCGGGCGCGTGGGCGCGCCAATCGCCGGCACGATCACGGTGGGCGGCGGCTCAGTTTCTGACGGCGGGAATAACTCCGCCCACTGGCGCTCGCGCTCTGAGAAGGCAATGCGCAGCGCCTCCGGGGAAATCTGCACGGCCGCGATATTTTCTCTCGGCGTCTCGGCGTTGGTTGCGAAGTTCAGCGCGAAAATCACCAGCCACAGAGCGGCGACACTCGCCCACGCCCACGGCGATGGCCACCACGCGGCCTGCCACGGTCGTGCGGCGCGGGACTCAGGCTCGCTCTGCGCGGTAGCCGCGCGGGCGGCGGACAAAATTTCCGCGCGCCACGCGGCGGGCAGCGGGGCTGGCGGCTGGCGGCGGAGGTGTTGCTCG
Source organism: Opitutia bacterium (assembly GCA_947475065.1). Lineage (GTDB taxonomy): Bacteria > Verrucomicrobiota > Verrucomicrobiia > Opitutales > Opitutaceae > CAIYUN01. The sequence goes on from CANJLB010000018.1 coordinate 2,360, forward strand.
AAGTCGTCGAGTTTGGGGTCGTCGTGGTTCATGTGATTTCCTGGTAGAGAGGACGCAGCCGGGCGCGTAGTTTGTCTAAGCCGTAGCGGTAGCGGCTGGCGGCGGTGTTGGGGGAAAGGTCGAGTGCGGTGGCGATCTGCTCAAAGGTCAGCCCTTCCCAAAGCTTCAAATGGACGACGGCGCGTTGTTCGGGCGGCAGTTCGGCCAACGCGGCGGCCAGCTCCGCGCGGAACGCCGGCCCGTCCGGCTCGCCGTCGCGTGCGAAGGGCGACGCGCCACCGATCGCGAGCGCCTCCTTGCGGCGCTCATGCGCACCTCGGCGGCGGAAGAGATCAAGCGCGGCGTTGTGTGCGAGACGGAGCAGAAAGGCGCGCGGATTTTCGATGCCGTCGAGCAGGCCGGGCCGGCGGGTGAGCTTGACGAACACCTCTTGCAGCAGGTCGCGGGTGTCGGCCTCGTCGCGCGTGAGCTGGAGCAGAAAGCCGAACAGCGCCGGCGCGTGCGCGTCGTAGAGGCGGGCGAGATCGGGGGAGGCCGGCATTGGGAAAAGACGCGGCAGCGGCGGAGATTTGTCTGTTTTGGGCCGGATTTTTTTTCATTCCGCACTCCGAATTCCGCAATCCGCATTTACACGGCTTCGCCCAGCCGCTCGCCCATCTTAGCATAGGTCTCGACGCACTCCGCGCTCTGCGCCACGAGGTCGGAGTCGAACCGGATGCGCCCGCGCTGAAAAACCGTGACCACGCATGAGCCGCCAAACCGGAACAGTCCTTTCTCCCCGCCCTTCGCAACCGGGCGGCCCGGCGCGTAGAGCTGCCGCACCGTGCCGACATTCGTCGCGCCGATCTCCAGCAGCGCCACACGGCCAAACTCCACCGTCTCCAGCAGCGTGATGTAGCGTTTGTTCGCGGTGAAGTAGCCGATGTTCCGCCGTAGCGCAACCGGGCTGACCGAGTAAAGCGAGCCGTTGATAAGCCGTGCTGCGCCCGGGGTGCCCGCGAGGGGAAAATGAAAGCGGTGGTAGTCCACCGGACAGAGCCGGGAGATGAGCATCGCACCGCCGGCAAACTCCGCCGCGAGGACCGGGTCGCCGAGCAGTGTGGCTAGCGTGAACTTCGCCCCCTTCGCATAAAATCCCGCCGCCGCATCCACGTCGGGAAAGGCGAGGTGTCTTCCGTCAGCCGGCAGCACGGCCACGCGTGGGTCGGCCGGCGCGGCAATGGGACGCGCGCCCGGCTTGAGCGCCCGGCAGAAAAACTCGTTGAACGTGGCAAAGTCCAGCGGCTGCTGGGCGAACTCTTCCGGAGCCAGCCCGTAGTCGAGAATGAAGGGTAGCACCCTGGCCGCGCTCGCGCGCCGGTCCATCCGCCAGCCATACCAGCGCGAAAATATCGCCCGCCGGATCAGCAGCGCCACCGCCGCGCGGCCCGGCGCGGTCTCATAAGCGAGGCGCAGCCAGCGCTCCCCGTAGATCTGCTCGGTCGCGACGGTTTTTTTCTGGCGGTCGTAGTAGCGGATGGGTTCGCCCATTGGCCACCAACCAAGCCGCCCTGGCCAACCGGCGCAACCGCGAAGGTGGCGCTGAACCAAAACCATGGAGCAGGTTGACCTCAGCTCTCTTGAATCAAGGTGGAGTGCGTTGACCCCAACGCGCTGAACCGGTTGGGGTCAACCGTTTCCACCCTCAACACCGGTTCCACCCCGACGGAGTCACCCTCCGAAACAATCAGGCCGGAATGCCCTTGTCTCCAAGCGTCCCCACCGCCCGCGCCCCGGCTTGCCTTCCGCCGCGCGGCTCTGGTTGAGTCGCCGCGTGAAGCAAAGCATCGTCACCCTCGACATGGAAGGCGTCCTCACGCCGGAAATCTGGATCGCCGTCGCCGAGCGCACCGGCCTGCCCGAACTGCGCCGCACTACGCGCGACGAGCCTGACTATGACAAGCTCATGCGCTGGCGACTCGGCCTGCTTGACCGCCATGGCATCACGCTCTCCAAAATCCAGGAAGTCATCGGCACGCTCGCCCCGTTGCCCGGCGCGGTGGAGTTTCTCGATACACTGCGCGCGCGGGCGCAGGTCGTCATCCTGTCGGACACTTTTGAGCAGTTCGCCCAGCCGCTGATCCGCCAGCTCAAATGGCCGGCGCTCCTCTGCCACCGGCTCGTGGTCGAAAACGACCGCATCACCGGCTACACCCTGCGGATGCCCGACCAGAAACGCGCGGCCGTGCGCGCGTTCCAATCGCTCAACTACCAGGTGCTCGCCGCCGGTGATTCGTTCAATGACACCACGATGCTCGCCCAGGCTGAGCATGGGTTCCTCCTGCATGCGCCCGAAGCCATTGTGAAGCAGTTCCCGCAGTTTCCCTCCTTTCACGACTACGCCCCGCTCACCTCGGCAATGCTGGCGAAGATGTGACCTCCGCACACCGTATCGGCTCCTCACTCCAAGCCGTTCTTCATGCCCACCAAACGCATCATCGTCACCGGTGGCACCGGCAAGGCCGGCCACTGGATCGTCAAACACCTCGCAGACGAGGGTTACGAAGTCGTCAACATTGACACCCGCCGTCCTTCCGCCGACGCACCCTGCCGCACCATCGTCGCCGACCTCACGCAGCTCGGGCAGGTCGTCACGGCGTTCTCTCCGTTCGGCACCATTGACCGCCGGCCCTACGATGGGGTCATCCATATGGCGGCAATTCCGCGGGCGCATGAACAGCCGAACGACGAGATTTTTCGCGTCAACGCCCTCAGCACCTACAACGTCCTGGAGGCCTGCGCAATCCTCGGCATCCGCAAGGCCGTGATCGCGTCGAGCGAGTCGTCCTACGGCCTGTGTTTCGCCTCAAAATTTTTCGAGCCGAAATATCTGCCCGTGGACGAGGCGCACCCGCAGCTCCCCGAGGACACCTACGGCCTCACCAAGGTCGTCAACGAGGTCACGGCGGAGGCCTTTCATCGCCGCACCGGCATGCAAATCATCTCGTTGCGCATCGGCAACGTTCTCTGCCCCGAAGACCACGCGCCCGTGCGCGCCACCTTCCCCCGGCCTGAAGTCCGCCTGCGCAACCTCTGGTCCTACATTGACGCCCGCGACCTCGCCATCGCCTGCCGCCTGGGCATCGAGCGGGACGGCCTCGGCTGTGCCCCCGTCATTCTCACCGCCGACGACACCTCATCCGACCAGCCGTCGCAAAAATTGATCAAGCGGTTCCTGCCAGGCGTGACCCAGTTTAAGCGCCCCATCACCGGCCGCCAGACGCTTCTCGCCAACGACCGCGCCAAAAAGCTCCTCGGCTGGAAGCAAAAATATTTCCTGCCAGGCAAATCCTGCGCCATACAGGCCGAAACCTGCCAGTCATTTAAGCGCAAAGAAGCAAAGCCGCAAAGAATGCCTGCTTAACTTTGCCTCTTCGCAACTTTGCGCTTCAAATAAAACCCCGCTCACTTCATCACCAGTGCGTCGTCCTTCACGGAGAACTTCACCTCGCCGCCCTCGGCCACCTCGCCGGCGATGAGGGCGCGGGCGAGCTTGGTCTCGATGTGGCGTTGCAGGAAACGCTTCAGCGGGCGCGCGCCGAAGACCGGATCGTAGCCCTTCTCGGCCGCCCACTCTTTCGCCTTTTTATCGAGCGCCACCGTCACGCGGCGGTCGGCGAGGCGCTTGTTCAGATCCGCGAGCAGCAGGTCCACGATTGTCGTGATTTCCTCCAGCGTGAGCGGCTTGAAGAGAATCGTCTCGTCAATGCGGTTGAGAAACTCCGGACGAAACGCCTTGCGCAGGTCCATCATCACGCTCTCACGCACACTTTCGGGAATCGTGTCGCCGGTCACGCCTTCGAGCAGATGCCGCGAGCCCAGGTTTGAAGTCATTATGATGATGGTGTTCTTGAAATCCACCGTCCGGCCCTGTGAGTCCGTGATCCGGCCGTCGTCCAGAACCTGCAGCAGCACGTTGAACACGTCCGGGTGTGCCTTCTCGATTTCATCGAAGAGGATCACGGCATAAGGTTTGCGGCGGACGGCCTCGGTCAGCTGGCCGCCCTCGTCGTAGCCGACGTAGCCCGGCGGCGCGCCGATCATGCGCGCGACGCTGTGCTTCTCCATGTATTCCGACATGTCAATCCGCACCATCGCGGCCTCGGTGTCGAAGAGCGTTTCGGCCAGGGTTTTGGCGAGTTCGGTTTTGCCTACACCGGTCGGCCCGAGAAAGAGAAAGCTGCCCACCGGCCGGCGCGGGTCCTTGATGCCGCTGCGCGCACGGAGGATCGCCTCGGTCACGAGCGTGACCGCCTCGTGCTGGCCGATTACGCGCCGGTGCAGCACGTCTTCCAGCCGGAGCAGCTTGTCTTTCTCCCCCTCGACGAGCCGGGTGACAGGCACCCCGCTCCACTTCGACACGATCTCGGCGATCTCCTCATCCGAAACCTCCTCCTTGAAGAGCGTGGCCTGCCCCGGCCCCTTTTTTTCCAGCCGCTTCAGCTCCTCCTCCATCTGCGGAATTTTCCCGTGCCGCAGCTCGGCGACCTGGTTGAGGTCATAGGCGCGCTCGGCCTTTTCCATCTCGAGCCGCGCGGCCTCGATCGCTTCGCGGAGTTTGCGCGTCTTGTCCACTGCGGCCTTTTCCTTCTCCCAGTGGAGCTTGATGCCCCTGGCCTTTTCCCGCGCCTCGGCCAGCTCCTTGCGCAGCGATTCGAGCCGGCGCCGGCTGGCGTCGTCCTTTTCCTTCGCGAGCGCGGTCTCCTCGATTTCGAGGCGGAGCACCTTGCGCGTGAGCTCGTCGAGCTCCTGCGGCATCGAGTCCATCTCGGTGCGGATCATCGCGCAGGCCTCGTCCATCAGATCAATCGCCTTGTCGGGCAGGAAGCGGTCGGTGATGTAGCGGTTGGAGAGGGTGACGGCGGCCACGAGCGCGTTGTCCTGGATGCGCACGCCGTGGTGCAGCTCGAACCGCTCCTTGATGCCGCGCAGGATCGAGAGCGCGTCCTCGACACTGGGCTGGTCCACCACGACCGGCTGGAAGCGGCGCTCGAGCGCAGCGTCTTTCTCGATATGTTTGCGATATTCGTCGAGCGTGGTCGCGCCGATGCAGTGCAGCTCGCCGCGCGCGAGCATCGGTTTGAGCAGATTTCCCGCGTCCATCGCGCCCTCGCTCTTGCCCGCGCCGACGATGGTGTGCAGCTCATCAATGAACAAGATGATGCGGCCCTCGGCCGATTTCACCTCGGCGAGCACGGCTTTCAGACGCTCCTCGAACTCGCCGCGATACTTTGCGCCCGCGACCAGCGCGCCCATGTCGAGCGAGAAAATGGTTTTGTCCTTCAGCCCTTCGGGCACGTCGCCGCGCAGAATGCGCTGCGCGAGGCCTTCGACAATGGCGGTCTTGCCCACGCCAGGTTCGCCGATGAGGACGGGGTTGTTTTTCGTTTTGCGCGACAGGATGCGGATGGTGCGCCGGATCTCATCGTCGCGGCCGATCACCGGATCCATTTTGCCCTTGCGCGCCTGGGCCACGAGATCGAGGCCGTATTTTTCCAGCGCGGCGTAGGTCGCCTCGGGGTTGTCGGTGGTCACGCGCTGCGAACCGCGCACGTCCTTGAGCGCCTTGAGCAGCTTGCCCCGGTCGAGACCGAAGCTTTTGAAAAGTTTCTTGAGGGCGTCGGGTTTGCCGACATCGAGCAGGCCGAGCAGCAGGTGCTCCACGCTCACATAGTCGTCGTTGAGTGACTTCGCCTCCTCCTCACCGCGCGTGAGCGCCTCGTTGACGGATTGGGTGACGTAAACCTTTGACGTGTCCACGCTGCCGGTGACCTTGGGCAGCCGCTCCAGTTCACGCTCAACGGCGAGCTGCACCGCGCCGGGCGTGATGCTGAGCTTTTCCAGCAGGCCGGGCACCACGCCGTTCTCCTGGGCGACCAGCGCGGCGAGCAGATGCCATGTGTCCACCTCATGATGGTTGAGGCGGCGGGCGGTGTTCTGCGCGTCGGTGACGGCCTGACGCGACATTTGGGTAAGCTTGGCGGCATCCATAATGGGGATGTTCTCGCATGCGGCGCGCCAAACTGCGAGCCTGCGCACCAGAGGTAATCACCTACCCCGCCTGTGCCGGCCACGGCCACGCTGGCACACGCCGGTACAGAATGGCACTGAGGCTGGCGCATCGCGGCCTTTCCATCCGGTCCGGCTCCGCGTTCTCCGCGCGCTCCGCCGATCAACCGCACTTCTTCGCGTCCCGCCGCCCGGCCTGGTGGAGCTGCCATGAGTTCCAAAGATTGTGCCAGAGCACGTAGCAGGTCGGCCCGAGGGCGATCAACGGGCTCGCGTAGGTGATCGCGATCCAGATGCAGAACGCCGTGTTTTTCTGTCCGAGGGCCTGGCTGCCTTCACGGGCCAGTTCCCGCCCGGCGAGCACGCGTCCGCAAACGAAGTTCGCCGCGCACACCACCGCCGTCACCGCCGCGATTTTTGCCAGCACGACATGGTCCACATCATGCGTGTGGAGGTACTCCGACGCGTTCGCCATCGCCAGAAACATCGCCATCGCCCAGGCGCCAAACATCACGTTGCGCAGCCGCCCCGGCCAGGCCGCCGCGCCGGGATGGAGCTTCTTGGCCAGCCACGCCGCCGCCACCGGCAGGAACACCACCAGCGCCACGCTCCCGAGCACCCGCTGCGCCAGACCCGGGGTATCCGCCCCCAGCACCAGCGGCAGCAGCACGGGCATGAGCGCGGCCACCGCAAGGTTGCTCAGCAGAAATGCCCCCGCCACGAAGTCCGCCCGCCCGCCGAGGAAACTCATCACGACGGGCGCCGCCGCAGCCGTGGGCGCGATGCCCGCAAAAAACGCCGCCAGCCCCACGTCGCGACCGCCCGCCAGTCGGCCCAGCCCCCATGCGGCGAACGCCATCGCCACATTGGCCGCCAGCAGCCGCACATGACCGCCGCCCAGCATCCCCCGCCCCGGCCGGAGCCCAAGAAACGTGATGAACAGCATTGTCGCCACAATCCACTTGATGGCCCCGCCCCACGCATGCGCCTGCGGCAGCAGCACCCCGAGAAGGAGGGCGAGCAGTAGCGCAATGGTGCGGATGAGTCCGGCTTGCATGAAGCGTGAGCCAAACCGGCCGCGAGCCTCGTGGCAACGGCGGGCGTGCAGATTCTGCGGGCTTGCCGTCAACGGAACCACCCGCCAGTTTCAGGCGGCTGACACCAAGCATACCCCTCATGTTTCTCGACCCCATACATGCGTGGCATGGTCGGCCTGATCTGTATCTGGCTTCCAACCGTTCTTTCCTGACGACACGCCCCACGCGGTGGCGAACCTCGCATCGCGCCGTTAGCTCCAAGTTTTCCCCATGAAAATACCCACCCGCCCCCTGCTCACCGCGTTCTGCACCCTGCTCGTCGCGGTCGCGCCGCTGCGCGCGGCCGACACGCGTGCCGACTTCCTCAAGCTCCTCGACCGCCCGCGCGTGCCGCTCGCGGCGGAGGTCGCGCCCGCGCCCGCTGGCGCCAACGCACCCGCCGGCGCGACCGCCGAACTCCGCTTCTCCTTCGCCGCCGAGGCCGGCCAGCGCGTGCCCGGCATCCTGCTCAAACCCGCCGGCGCGACGGGCCGGCTGCCGGTAGTCGTCCTCCTCCACGGCACCGGCGGCAAAAAGGAGGACGAGCTGCCGCTCATGCGCACGCTCGTGGCGCGCGGCTTCATGGCCGTCTCGATTGACGGCCGTTACCACGGCGAGCGCGCCGCGCCCGGCCGGATTGGCGCCGCGTCCTACGAGGACGCGCTGCTCCGCGCCTTCCGCGCGCCGGCCGAGCCGCACGAGCACCCGTTTTTCTTCGACTCGGCGTGGGACGTGATGCGACTGGTGGACTGGCTGGAGACACGCGACGACGCGGACGCCAAGCGTATCGGCCTCTACGGCGTGTCGAAGGGCGGCATCGAGGCCTACCTCGCCGCCGCCGTGGACCCGCGTATCGCTGTCGCCGTGCCGTGCATCAGCGTTGAGAGCTTCCGCTGGGCGCTCGACCACGACGCGTGGCCTGAGCGAACCGGCACGGTAGCCAACGCGTTCAACGCCGCCGCGAAGGACGCCGGCGTGGCAAAGCCCGACGCCGCGTTCGCGCGGAAATTTTACGACCGGGTCTCGCCCGGCATCTACGGCCCGTTCGACGGCCCCGCGATGGTGCCGCTCATCGCACCGCGTCCGCTGCTCGCGATCAACGGCGAGCTCGACCCCCGGACGCCCCCCGCCGGTCTCAAAGAGTGCGTGGACGCCGCGCTGGCCGCCTACCACGCCGCCGGAGCCGACGACCGTTTTCGTTCGCTGATCGAGAAAAATACCGCGCACAAGGTCACGTCCGAGGCCGAGCGCGAGGCGGTGGAGTGGTTCGTCCGCTGGCTGAAGCCGGCACCCGTGGCGACCACGCAGTGAACTGAATTTGATCACGGTTTGCACCGATGGGCGCCAAATCACGGAATTTTTAACCTCCCATTGCCGCGGATCGAATCCATCCGGTTCTCAAACCCGGCGTTTGACCACGAAGAGTTCCCGGCCAAAGCGCCTCCGACCCTCCCAATTCGCCGCCGACCCCTTATGATTCAAAATCATGCACTACCAATCATCGGTTTGGAATGATTGATCCGTAAATATCTGTGAAATCCGTGGTTAAAAATCCGCCGAGTGCGTTTGGCTTCAGCCTAGCCCTTCGTACGCCCGTTGGTCGTTGGTGGCATAGGCATGGGTGGGGTGCTGTGGATGCCCTGCGCACGGCGGGCGGAGCGCCAGCTTTCGCGATGCTTGCGGATCCAGTCAAGCAGCGCGTGCTCGAAGCCGATGTCCTGCCCAAGCCGCTCCGATTCAATCCATTTGTGCCGGAGAATCTCCTCCCGTTCGGCCAGAAACTCCTGATAAAGACTGGATTGCTTCACAAACTCGCACGACGACGAGTCGGGCTGCTCCGGACGGGAAGTGGGGGACAGGTGAGCCACGGGAATCAAAGGGACGAAGCTGTCCCAACCCACGATAAAGCTAAATCATGACACTCCGGGAGGTGCGCTCTGCGGCGCTGGGAGTCGAAACCGGCTTCGGGAAGGTTCACCATGTATGTAGGTGCCTAGAAAGTAAGTGGCAACGGCAGGGTGTCAATGCCCTGTTTGAAGGCTGCGGTTGCAAGAGATTTGCCGTGAATTGACCGTGGGCTTCGCGCAACGTGGTTCGCCGTGGCCGCTCCCGAATCCGACGACGAACTTCTTCACCCGCTCCAGACGACGTTTGGTTACCCGGCCTTCCGGCCGCTCCAGCGCGAGATCATCTCCGCCTCGCTGGCCGGGCAGGATGTGTTTGCTCTGCTGCCGACCGGCGGCGGCAAGTCGCTCTGCTTCCAGCTGCCCGCGCTCGTCCGCCCCGGTCTCACCGTCGTCGTCTCTCCGCTCATCGCGCTGATGAAGGATCAGGTGGACCAGCTGCAGGCTGCCGGCGTCGCGGCCACTTTTCTCAATTCCTCTCTCACCGAGGGCGAGGCCCGCTCGCGCCTCGCCGGCCTGCACCGCGGCGAGTGGCGGCTGCTCTACGTCGCACCCGAACGCCTCATGCTCGATGGCTGGCAGGATAACCTGAAAAACTGGAACGTCACCGCGATCGCCATTGACGAGGCCCACTGCGTCTCCGAGTGGGGCCACGATTTTCGCCCGGAATACCGCCAGCTCGCGAAGCTCCGCGACCTCCTGCCCACCGTGCCCGTCATGGCACTCACCGCCACCGCGACCGGGCGCGTCCGCGCCGACATCATCACCCACCTGCGCCTCCGCGCGCCCGCCACCTTTGTCGCCAGCTTCAACCGCCCCAATCTGACCTACCGCGTCCTCGCAAAGGACGAGCCGTTGAAACAAATCCTCGATTTCGCCCACCGGCGTGGCGACGAAAGCGGCATCGTCTACTGCGCCACACGCGCCACCACCGAGCGCGTGGCCGAGTCGCTCGCCAGGCGCGGTCTCGCCGCCCGCCCCTACCACGCCGGCCTCGCCCCTGAGGAGCGCTCCGTCAACCAGGAGCTGTTCCTCCGCGACGAGGTCAAGATCATCTGCGCCACCATCGCCTTCGGCATGGGCATCAACAAGCCCAACGTCCGCTGGATCATCCACCATGATCTTCCTAAAAACATTGAGGGCTACTATCAGGAGACGGGCCGGGCCGGGCGTGACGGCCTCCCCGGCGACTGCCTGCTGCTCTTCAGCGGCGGCGACATCGCCAAACAGACGCACTTCATCGAGGAAATCACCGACGAGCACGAGCGCAACGTCGCCCGCGCCCAGCTCCGCCAGATGACGCACTACGCCGAGAACGCCGCCTGCCGCCGGCGCGAGCTGCTGGTGTATTTCGGCGAAACCTTCCCGCTCGACCACTGCGGCGCATGCGACAACTGCCTTGAGCCCCGCGACACCTACGACGGCACGGTCGTGGCGCAGAAATTCCTCTCCTGTGTCTATCGCATCTGGCAGGCCGGCCGCTACGGCGTCGGCCTCAACCACCTCTCGGAAGTGCTCACCGGCGCCGACACCGAAAAAATCCGCCGCTGGGGCCACGAACAGCTCAGCACGTACGGTATCGGCAAGGAGCTCACCCGGCCCCAATGGGCCTCCGTCGGCCGTGAGCTGATGCGCCTCGGCCACGTCGCGCAAAGCACCGGCGAGTTCCCCGTCATCGAGCTCACCGAAGCCGGCCTGGCCGTTTTGAAGTCGCGCGAATCCATCTCCCTCACGAAGCCAATGGACACGCCAAAGGCAAAACGCGTCATCCGCCGCGAAGGCGACATTGCCTGCGACGAGATTCTCTTCGCACGCCTGCGCGAAATGCGCAAGAAACTCGCCGACGAACGCCGCGTGCCCGCCTACGTCATCTTCGGCGACGCGACCCTGCGCCAGATGGCCCGCGAGTATCCCGCGACCGAGGCCGCGATGCATGGCATCTTCGGCATGGGCGAAAAAAAGCGCGCCGAGTTCGGCGCGAGCTTCGCCGCCGCCATCCGGAGCTTCCTCGAAACCAACCCGCGAATCACATTCGACTGAGCACGGCGCTCCACGCGGATTCGTCCGCCACCTCGCCCGCGCGGCCGCGAAACCGTGCTTGCCTCACGGGCATCCTTTGCTCCAATCCAATCGTGGCCCCCCACCATGAAAACCTCCGCCCGCCTCGCGCTTCTGCTCGTGCTGTTTTCCCTCGGTGTGTGCCTGACACCGTGCCACGCCGCCGATCAGTCGGCGGCACCACCCGCCGCCGCTCCGGTCGCTTTTGCGCAAGTTTATGAGGACTCGGCCAAAGGATTCGCGTTCGACGTGCCCGCAGGCTGGTCCGTGAGCATGAGCGGCGACACGCTGTTGGTTAACAATCAGCGACCCGGGTTAAATCTCACATATTGGAACCCCGGGCGCGGGGCTGGTGCCGGTGTGATGCGTGCGCCGGATAAGCCTCCCGAGGAAATCATCCAATTGCTTCTTCCGGGAGAAATCTGGCTCAAACTGACTTCGTCGCCCGGCACTAACCGGGAGCCGGACTCGGCCGTATCGGAAATCAACATGCGGCTCGCCCGCGCGGTAGCGCCGACCGCCAACCCCGATCTTCTCAGATTGAGCTTCAGCTTTTACAAACACGGGCACTGGTTTGACTGCATTGCCTTCCTGCGCTCTCCGGTTAGCGACGTGGAACAGGGGAAGCTGCGGACTATGCTCCAGAACCTGCGCTTCATGGACAAACCGGTGAGCAATGTGACCTGGGCGACAACGCTCGCGCTGCAAAGCCTGCCCGCTGCCGTGCGAGACATTAAGGACCCACGACAGCCGGGCCCTCCGTATATGCAGCCGCCACCGACCGTCACGCTGACCACGCAGTCCTTGGAAGACGCCTATCTCGTCACGTTCACGCTCAACCGGATGCCGCCGGAGCTGGGTGCGGCCTACCAGGCGGGCGACACTTGGAAATTTCTTGTTTCCCGCGACGGCACAGTCACCCGGCAGGGCGTGCGATCGCCCACGCCACCCACCACGGCCAAGCCGCCGAACTGAGCGCGTCCTTCACACGCCAGTCTCCACGCGCACGGGCGCGGTGCCGTCGGCGAACTCTGTCGTGAGCCGCTGGCCGGCGCGCAGCCCGGCACGGCGGGCGACGGGCTTCCCTTTTTCATCGCGCACGATCGCAAAACCCCGGTTGAGCACCGACGCCGGGCTCGCCGACTCCAGCCGTTTCCAAAGCGCAAGCAGCCGGTGCGACTCCAGCTGCACGCGGGTCTCCGGCGAACGTTGTGCCAGCGTCGCACGCACCGTCGCCAGCCGCTCGCGCTGGCCGCGCACCGCCGCCGTCAGCGCCGCCGCGAGCCGGTTCGCCGTATCGTCGAGCCGCAGCCAGCCCTGCTCAATCTGCGCCGCCGGCGTGAGCAACCGCAGCCGCGAACGCGCGTGGTCGAGCCGCTCGCGGGCGCGCTCCGTGGCACCCGCCACCGCCGCACCCATCGCCATGCCGGCCTGCTCCGCCCGTTCCGCGCACTCGACAAACGCGCTCGAGATCAGCTCCGCAGCGGCGCTCGGTGTCTCGGCGCGCACGTCGGCCGCAAAGTCGCACAGGGTAAAGTCAATCTCGTGCCCGACCGCCGAGATCACCGGCACCGGACATGCCGCAACCGTCCGCACCAGCGCCTCCTCATTGAACGCCCACAGGTCTTCGATGCTCCCGCCGCCGCGCCCGATCACGAACAGGTCGAATATTCCCATCCGCTCAGCCAGCCGCAGCATTGCCACCATCTCGGCCGCCGCGCCCGCACCCTGCACCTTGGCCGGCAGCAGCACGAGCCGTCCGCGCCAGCCGCGCCGCGTGAGGATGCGCAGAAAATCCTGGGCCGCCGCGCCTGTCGGCGACGTGACGAAGCCCACGCACCGCGGCATCGCCGGTATCGCTCGCTTCCGCTCCGGCGCAAACAGCCCGTCGCCGGCCAGCCGCCGCTTGAGTGCCTCGAACTCGCGCTGCAGCCGCCCCACCCCGTCCTCGACCACCACGCGCACGATGAGCTGATACTGCCCGCGCGCCTCGTAGACGCTGGCCTCGCCAAACAGCAGCACCTGCCCGCCGTCGCGCAACACCGCCGCCTGCCGGGCCGCGTCGCCGCGAAACAGCACACAGCCCACCTGTGCGCCCGCGTCCTTCAGCGAAAAATAAACGTGCCCGCTGGCCTGCGCGCGAAGATTGCTCACCTCGCCCCGCACCCAGCACGGCGCGATGCCGCCTTCCAGCAGCGTCTTCACCCGCCGCGTAAACTCGCTCACGCTCTCCGCCCGCGGGCCAGGATCGGGCTCGGCCATCGGCGATGAGCCTGCCGCCGGGCTGAAGTCCGGGCCCAGCGGCAGGTTTTCCTCCGTGGTCGCAGCCAATCGTTTCGGGCGGTTTTTCATTTTTACCCTTTCGCCTTCATCCTTCACCCTTGGTCTTGGTCCGCCGGCCGTGGTAGTGTCGCCGCGCGAGATTCGCGCCGGCGGCCAGTGCGATCAGCACCAGCACAACGAGCAGAATGAGCCCGGCCTTCCCCTGCTTGAGCTGCGCACCAAAATAAACCCACGCCGCCGCATGCGGACATGCGGTCAGGCAAGATACCAGCAGGTAGCGGCGAAACGGCACGTCGCCGAGGCCGAGCAGACAGTTTTGCACAAAAAACGGCACGCCCGGCGTCACCCGCAGCAGAACGATGAGCGCGGTCGTGTCTCCCGGCGGCACCTCCGGCATTTTGTGCCCCAGCCGCGCTAGCAGCCGCGCCAGCCACGTTCGCAGCGCGTACCGCGCCAGCCAGTAGGTCAGGGCCATGTTGATCGCAAACGCGACGCAGGTGAGCCCAATCACCGCGGGCATCCCCAACGTCGGGACAAATGCCGGTCCCGCCGCCAAGGTAAAAAACATCATCGGCAGCCCCAACGCAGGCAACAATGCCATCCCACAAAAAAATGCCAATGGCCCGGCGTTCCTGAGCACCTCAAGGCCGTGATGCACCTGTGCCATCAGCCCCGCGGCACCGAACTCGTGCAACGCCACCGCGCCGGCCACCGCCAGCACGAGCCCGGCGACGATGAGTTTCATGAGCTGCATTTTTCGCACCAGAAGCTGGGAGGATGACATCGGCAACACGATGCCGCGCATCGGGCCTGAGCGTCAAGCCGGGCAGCGGTCAGGCAGGGGGGAAACCGCCGCCGAGCACAACTCACTCTTTTGACGGCGGAGCGTTCTCGCTCTTGGACATCACGACGTAGTAATCCTTGTAGGACTTGTCGTAATATTGGGCGTAATAATAGCCCGACACCGAGAGGTTGAGGCCGTTTAACACCGCGCCATACACCGAGACATTGGCCTCCAGCAGCTTCTTGGCCGCGAACTGGGCCGCCTTGCGGCGCACCTTGTTGAAGAAAATTGAGAACAGCGAGCCGTCCATCAGGGGCAGGATGATCAGTGCATCGCTCACAGCCGCCAGCGGCGGCGTGTCAAAAAAGACCCGGTCGTAGCGTTTGCGCAAATCGGACACCATGATCTCAAATTTTTTGCTGTTCAGGATCTGGGTGGGATTTTTGGCCCGGCCACCGCTCGTCAGGACATCGAGATTGGGGTGGAGCTGCTTGATCACCACATCGTCGAACGCGACACCGCCGGCGATCACATCAATGACACCTTTCAGATTCTCCTGACGGAATGATTTGTGGATGTTCGGCTTGCGCAAATCACAGTCAATGATCAGGACCCGTTCCCCGTGGGCCGCAAAGGTGAGCGCGAGATTGGTCGTGACGAAGGACTTGCCCTCGCCCGGTATTGTGCTCGTGATCAGGATGCACTGGCCGTTTTTGCTTTCGTCCTTGAGCCGCAAGGCCGAATGGAGCGCGAGAAAGGCTTCGGACACCTGCCGGTCGGCGTTGTTCGCGACAATCTGCGCCTTGTCGGGCTGCTCCATTTTTTTGATCTGCGGAATGATCCCGACCAGCGGCAGCCCGATGACTGATTCGATGTCAAAGGAGCTCTTCACCCGGTCATCAATGTAGGCGACAAAAAAGGCGAAAACCAAGCCCAGTCCCAGCCCGGCGGCGACCCCGAGGCTGAGATTGATGGTCATGTTGGGCGAGACATAGTCGTCCTTGTCGGGCGCGCCGGCACGGTCGAGCATGCTGGTCGTACTCGGATCCAATGACGCGGTCTGCGACAAGTTGGCCAGTTTGCCTTGCAATTCCTGCAACAGGCTGATCGCGGTTCTTTTGGTCAGTTCCAGTTTGTCATACTCAATCGCCAGTCCGTCCAATTGCCGGACATCCTCCTTGGCTTTCTCCATCAAGGCTTTGGTTGCCTCCAAATTGTCCCTCGCGTTGCTCGCATTGGCATGAACGAGCGCCACGGCGTTGGCCACCGCGATCTTCAGCTCCTGCTCCGTCCGTTTACGGCCCTCCTTGGCTGTAATCAAAAAGGGCCATTTTTCTCCGTATTTGGTCTCCATCTGGGAGATCTCAATGTTGGCCGAAGCAATTTGTCCCTTTAGAGTGCCGATGGGCCCACCCGAAATGATCGGCAGTTCCGTCAGATCGCGCCCGTCCTTGATATACTGGTCAACCTGATTGCTGATATTTGTCCACTTATTAAGCTCGCTTTGCTGTTCGTCAAACCTGGATGAATTAGTGTACAAGGTTTTTCTGATGGTGTCGCTTTTCTCGCTCAAAGAGACGTTCCCGCTTTCCCTTTTAAAGCCATCAATGGCCTTCTCGGCGGCGGCGACCTTTTTTTCCTGATCAGTCACGCGCAGCTTCAATTCCGCGACCATGGAAACGTCCGCTTTGCTAATCGTGTTCTCCTTGTAGTCCAAATAGGCTTCGGTAAAGTAATTAGCGACCTTGGCGGCGATGGCCGGATTGGGATGCCGATATCTCACCTCAAGGACAAAGGTCCCGCGCCGTACAACCACGCTTCGATTGCCATTCAGAAAGTCCTCTGGCCCGATGGGGCCGCCGGTCGAGCCGTAGGCGGCCATAAACTCCCTCAGGTCGGCGCCGCCGTTCATCCGGAGTTTCTCGGCCACCCGCGTCAAAACCGCCCCGCTGTGGAAAACGCTCAGCAGCGTGCCCAGCTCTTCGGGCCCGATCAGGTCTTCCATTCCGGGTTTGTTGCCCTTATTATTATCTAGCACGGTGTAGCCCCGACGCTGCACGGTCATGGTGGCCAGCGCCGAGTAGATCTTCGTCTGGCTCAGGGTGTAGACCAGGGCCGAGGAGAACACCACGAGAAACACCACGATGATATACCAGATGCGCTCCCGCAGGATCAGCACATAGTCCTGCAAGCTGCGCTGCAGGCCCCCCTCACGTTTGCCGCCAGAGCCGTAACCGCCATATCCATACCCCCCATAGCCGTAGCCGCCATAGCCATACCCGGATGAGCTGCCATAACCGTAACCGTGGTCACCGCCGGAACGAGGTTGCTTGGAGGAGTTCGAACTCATGGGCTGGAGGGACGCGGAGCAGTTAAATAATGATTTCCTTGACGAAGATAATGTCGCCTGGCTGAAGCTGCAAGTCGTTTTTGGGGTCCTTGATCAGGTTCGTGGCATCAATGATTATGAGTTCCTTGCTGCCATCGGCGTGCGTGCGCGTCACCTGCACATTGCTCCTTTTCGCAACCGAGTTGAAGCCACCGGCCTGGGTAATCGCGTCCATCAATTTCAGCCCTTTGTTGGGATCAATCGGCACAACACGCTGGCTGGTGACCGCACCCGTCACATTGACGGTGCGGGAGACATACTCCACCACGGCGACCGTGATCGTGGGATTTTTCAGGTAGTCGGGTTTGTAACGCTCGGTGATCAGGCGTTCAGCCTGCCGCACGGTCGCACCCGTCAGATCAATCGGTTTCTCCAAATAAGGCAGATCGACCGTGTAGTCCTGCGAAATGATCTTGGCCTTCATTGAATCGTTCAGGGTGGGCTGATCCAGCACCTGCACCGAAATTTTGTCCCCCGGCTGCAAAACATAATCTACATGTCCTGCTCCGCCCACGGGAGGAGGAGGAGATATGGCCTGCGGCGCTGCGCCCCGGGCGGTCAGGCCAACGAGCAGCATCAGCGCAATCCAAGGTGTAAAACGTCGAAACCGGATGATGATTTTTTTCATGGGAAGGCAGGGAAAAAAAAGGCCAGCCGACGGGAGGTCGGACTGGCCTGAGGTGATTGTAAGAGTGAGGACTGCAAAAAATCGGTTTGGTTCCAATTTTCGGAGCCTCAATCGCTCCACGTTCAGTAACGCACCGTGCCCGTGAGCGACAGCAAATTGTCGGCGTAGCTGTTGGCCCCGCCGATGCTGGAGGTGTTTTCCTTGTATTCGTAGGCGGCGCTGACATCAACAATGCCAATCTTCCAGCCGACCGAAAGCCCATATGACCAGTAATCATCCTTGCGCGTACCCGGATAACGGGTGGAACTGTAATTGACCTTGGCCGAGCCGGACACATTGGCCGCAAGTTCCGTAGTCGCGTTGAGCCCAAGTGTGAGTGTTTTCTGCGACTGGCCCGCCGAGGACGAACCGAAGTCATTGCTGAGGTTCAAGCTCACCCCGGTTTTGTCCGTGGCCTTCCAGTTCAGGGCGGAATTGAAACCCAACGAGGACTCATCCTTGCCCGCCTGCGGTTTGCGCTGGTTGAGACCGATGCTGGCATTGCCACTCAGCTTGGCCCCAATCTGCCCATCCCAGGCAACATTGTAATAGTAGTCGGTAAAATCGGGAGTGGCGCCCGCGAGCTGGGTCTGGCGATAACGAACCCCGAGGCTGAGATTCTGCTTCGCATCAACCTCCCAGGAATAATTGGCCGGAACGGTAAAAGTCTTGCTGTTGACCAAGCCAACCCCGCCCAAATAATCGGTAAAATCATAATTGAAACCGAGCCCGATCTTGCTCTTTTCGCCGGTGAAGGAATACTTGCCGTCGCCACCGATGGTGGTGACATTGCGCCGCAGCAGGCCGGGGACGCCGGAGACCGGCGTATTGGCCACGAGCTGGCTGTAGCCAGCGTTGAAGTTGCCGCTGATCTTGGGGTCCTTCAAGGTGGCCCGCAAATTGATCGAGGATAGGCTCGTGTTTAGGTTGGTGCTGTCCACATAGCGCGTCAGCGACTCGGTGAAGGACAATACGCTGAAGAGAACCTGATCCGGCCGGCCGAATTCGATCGCAATGCCTGGAGTGAGATTGAAAATGGTGTCATCAATCTCGGGGTTGATCGTGCCGTCACCGAGCTGGATGTTGTCGTCGTAACTGACGCTAACCCTGCCTGTGAACACGAGGTTGACGTTGTCGGCAAGGGAAACCGCCGCGAATGACGTTCCGGCGAGAGCAGTGAGGGCCAAGGCCCCTAGAGCAAGGTTTTTCATGGGAGATGTGGTTAGGTTTGTGGCAAGGTTAAGGCAGAGGCGCAGATGGATTGCAAGCACCCATTTGGCTTTTTTCGGCCAGCCAGAGCGCGCCTTTGCGCGGCTTGCGGCGACCGTGCTGCCAGTTCAAAAAGTGGCAAACTAGCTCACGATGCAAGGGATTTATTCATTACGTTTTGGTTACGGTGCGATTTGGGCGTGACGAATGGCCAAAAATATGCAACATGATGGGC
This sequence comes from Opitutia bacterium, assembly GCA_947475065.1. GTDB lineage: Bacteria > Verrucomicrobiota > Verrucomicrobiia > Opitutales > Opitutaceae > CAIYUN01. The sequence continues at coordinate 21,013 of CANJLB010000018.1, forward strand.
GCATCTCTTCGCGTCCAATGTCCCTCCCTCCGGCCAACCTTGAAAGCTACAAGCTCACCGGCAGCCCCCAGCGTGTGGCCGAGGGCTGGCGGAGGCTTTTCCCCGTCTTTGTCACCCGCACGGATGAAAGCTGGGAGATCGAGATCTGGTGGTGGCGCCTGTTGCTGTCGCTCGTTCTGGCCGTCAGCCTCGGGTGGCTGACCGCGACGGCCGGCGCATTTTTCTTTCTGAAATACCAGCGCGGTTTCACCGCAGCGAGCTATTCCGATATCCTGCTTTGTTTTGTGCCGTCGCGCTGGGAGGCCTTTCAGGTCGCACGCGGGGATTTTTTCATCAAAAAAGCCAAGGATGCGGCCGCCGAGGCCAACTCAAGCAAGATGCGTGAGGCCTATTTCAACCTGACGGTGGGGACACACAAATCTCCTGCCAACAAGGACGGCATCCTGTTGCTCGCCGAATTTCATGTCATAACCCGGCGGCCCGACCTCGCCCGGATGGACCTTCTCCGCGGCCTGAAATACCACAGCGACGACCTGAAATATCTGGGCGCGGTTTTCTCGTTTCTGCTCCAGCAGCAGATGGATGAGGTCGTCAAGGCGCAGGCGGATCGGCTGCTCCCGGCCACGCCCGTGATCAACGAACGCAACCAGCTCATCGCGCTGGCCAAGGCGCAGGCTCTTTTTTTCCGGGGCAATTACGATCAGGCCGAGGATGTCATCCGCAGTTATGAGCTCAATAACAGCCGCTCGGCCCTCCTGCTGAAGGTCCGGATTGAGTGGGAGCGCGGCGAACACGCCACCGCCCTGGATCATCTCCGCGAGATAGGAAAAGTGCTCAAAAATGACGCGGAAATTTATCACCTGACCGTGAACTGGCTGCGCGAGCTTGGCCGGCAGGAGGAAGCCCGGCTCGAAAGCCGTTACCGCCAGACCACCGACCCTCAAAACCCCTATCCGCGCATTGATCTGCTTTACGGACTGAAAAAGGAGGGCAATGAAACAGCGCTCCGCGAGGCGATCGATTCCCTTCTCCGTGACTTCGCCAACAACGACGCCGCGCTCCTCGCCCTCTCCGACTATGCCGCCAACGCCGGCGACTTTCCTTTGGCCCGCGACATTTACCGTCACTGCAAGGAAGATCCAGCCGGCCACCTCAACTGGGAATACCCCGCCCTCATGCAGATCGAGGCGCATATCGTGGCCAAAAACTACCGGGCCGCACGCGATCTGGCCGACCTGCTCCTCGCGGCCAATCCGAGCTGGAAAGAACGCTATGCCGCCGTCCTCAGCGGCCTGATGGCCATCGCCGCTTTCGGGCTCGGTGACGAAGCGGTTGGCCGGCTCGCGTTGAAAGATTTCGTCGCACAGCCCGGTCTCCGGGCAGAAAACCTGCTCGCCGTCTCCCGGCGGCTCATGGACATCGGGGTCCGCGCGGACGCCCGCACCGTGCTCGCCAAGGCCATGCAAGCCGACCCCCTGAGCCAGCCCGCGCTCACCCAGCTCGTCGCACTCGACCTTGAGCTGAACAATACCGACGCCCTCGCGACGAACATCGTCAGTCTGGCCAAAATGCGCAAGCCCGACCCCAAGGTGCTCCAGGCTGCCCTCGACAAGCTCGGCGGCGACCTCTTCCTCTTCCGCACTGACCGCACCGAGCTCCTGCAGCAAGTCCGCGCCGCCCTCGACCCGCAGGGGGGACACCCGCCCAAAACCTGATTGTCCCCGCACAGTTTGGCATGCTCCCCACATTTGTGACCGGCGGCCAGTTGGCTTGGCCGGCACTCACTCCGTCCGGGTCTCCCCGACCACCGTGAACTCCTCACGGTCGTGGTAAAGATGCCGCACGGCAAACCACGCTGCGTGCCGCACGAACGCCGACTCCGCCCCGCGCAGCTCGCGCAACAGCCCCAGCGGATCCGCCCGTCCAAATTTGAAGTTCACGACAAACCGTCGGCACCACCGCCCCTCCAGCCATGGTCCCACGAGATTCTTCAACACGTGATGCGGCTCCTCCACCACATCGCAAAACAGCCAGTCCGCCAGTTCTCCCGTTGCCACCGCGCCGCCGCCGGGTGCCGCGAATTCTGGCGTCATGGCGCAAGAAGGCCGAAACCCAAAGGCATCCGCCAGCCGGTGCTCGATCAGCGGATGGTTCAAGGCCCCGCCCTTGAGCGGGCCGTTATCCACCGCCACCACCCGCGCCCCCCGCTTCGCAGCGCTGTAGCTCCACCCGCCCGGTGCCGCGCCCAAGTCCACCACCGTCTCACCCGCCTGCGGCTCCCGGCCCAGCACGCCATAGGCCTCCTCCATTTTCAAATAGCTTCGCGAGGGTGCGAGGTCGTCGTCGGCCATCCGCCGCTGTCCGTGCACCCACGCCTCGCGCGCCACCAGCGCCCGTCCAAAGTCCGTGAAAAACACAAACAGCCCGCGCGCCGCGCCGCCGGCCGCCGCCCGATGCCGGAGTCCGGACGCCGGAGGCTGAACGTTGCCAACCGCGAGTTTCGCGACTCGCCGCAATTTTTTTCCCAACAGCTCCCCAAACGCCGCCTCGACCGAGCCCAGCCGCCGTCCAAGCCCGACGATCTCCTGCGGCCCCCGCCACACGCACGGCCAGGTTGTCTCGACACGCTCGCCGCGCAGGCTTGCCAGAAAAAAATCCACCACTCCCTGCGCCAAGGCGTTCACCGACTCCCCCCGCACCGCCACCGGGGCGAGCAGCGAGAGATGGGCAAACGCCAGGCCGCCCAACCACGCTGCCTCTGCCGCCGGGGCACTCGCCTGCGGCGCCTTCTCCCCCTGCGCTCCCGGCTCCCCGCCCTCCTTTGGCCCCGTTGGCTGCCGGCCATCGGTTTCCTCCGTCCGCACCCACCCCGGCCCGCGTTCCGCCACCCGCACGAACACGCCCTCAAGCTCACGCGCAAGAAATGTTTCGTAGCCGGATTGGCAGGTGAGCAGCATCGCCCATTCATCGCCCCGCGCGACCCGTTTCGCAATCCGCATCTCGCCTCCCGGGCCCGCAAGCTTTTTGCGGGCAACGTTTGCTCTGGCCTCCGCCCTTCCGTGCGGCACGCTCCGCGCGATGAGCGCCGATCTCCCGCCCCTCCCCGCCGCACCCCACCCTGGCCGCTATCGGCATTACAAGGGCAACGAGTATCTGGTGCTCGGCCTCGCGCGGCACTCCGAGACGCTCACCCCTCTCGTCGTCTACCGCGCGATGTACGGCGAGCGGGGCCTCTGGGTGCGTCCTGCGGCGATGTTCGCCGAAACCGTGACCGTCGCCGGCCGGGCCGGGCCTCGTTTTGCCTATGTCGGGCCGGTGTGAGCGGAAGCCTGCCCTCGCCGGATGGCTGGCGGTTTTTTCGCCCAGCCCAGTCTTCCGGGCCGCGGCCAGCATTGCTCAGCGGGCAGCCAGGGCGACAAGTGCCAGTCTGCTCTGTGTGCCCCGCGCCCCCCGGGTTAAAAAACTTCCATGCTTGAGCCCGGGTTGGATTGATTCATGCCCATCCCTGCAATCCATGCTGAGTTTATTGGATCTTCCTCCCTGATGCGCGTCCTCCTCGCTTTCGACAAGTTCAAGGACTCCCTCACCGCCCGGCAGGCGTGTGAGCACGCGGCGCGCGCGCTGCGGGAATTGCACGGCGGCTGGTCGTTCGACTGCTGCCCGCTCGCCGACGGCGGCGAGGGCTTCGCAGAAATTCTCACGGCCGCCGCCGGCGCGGCCCTCACGTCGGCGACGGTCGCCGGCCCGCGAGACGGCCGACCGGTCACCGCGCACTTCGGCCTCGTGCCCGCCGGGAACATTCCTGCCGCCGCACGCGCGCTGCTCACCTTGCCCGCGCTCGCCCACGACGCCCCCGTGGCGGTCGTCGAGCTCGCGCAGGCGAGCGGCCTCGCGCTCCTCCCGCCGAAGCAGCGTGACCTGTGGTGGACCACGACCCTTGGCACCGGCCAGCTCATCCGGCTCGCCGCCGAAAAGTTTGGCGCACGCGCCGTCGTGCTCGGCGTGGGTGGCAGCGCGACGCACGACCTCGGCCTCGGCGCGCTCGCCGCGCTCGGCCTGAAGTTTCTCTCCGCTGACGGTGATCCGCTCCATCCGCCCCTCCCCGTGCACTGGGTAAAGCTCGCACGCATTACCGGCAAAATTTCGCCGTCGCTCCCGCCCATCCGCATCGCCTGCGACGTGAGCAGCCCGCTGCTGGGCCCGCATGGCGCGGCCGCCGTCTATGGCCCGCAAAAAGGCCTGCAGGCCGCCGACCTCCGCCGCCTCGACCATGCGAGCGCGCGTGTGGCGCTCATGCTCGGCGCCCATTCCGGGCGGTCCGACACGCTCATGGACGTTCCGGGAACGGGAGCGGCCGGCGGCACGGCGTTCGGCCTGCTCTGCGCTGCGGGTGCCCAGCTCGTGCCAGGCAGCGCGCTCGTCGCCGCGTGGCTCGACCTCGACGCGCGCCTCTCCGCCGCCGACCTCGTGCTCACCGGCGAAGGCCGCTTCGACGCCAGCACACTCGCCGGCAAAGGTCCCGGCGCCGTCCTGGCCCGCGCCGGCGTGCTCGGCAAACCCGTCCATGTTTTCGCCGGCGCGGCGGAAATCGTCCCGGCCATGGCGGGCGTACAACCCCACGTCATCACGCCTGCGGGCACGCCACACGCCACCGCGTTACGAGACACGGCCGCCAATCTCGTCCGTGCCGTGCGCGCGGCGTTTCCCTGAGAGCGATTAGGCTGAAATTTGACCACGGATCATACGGATCGCCACGGCTCCATCCTCCGAACCCAGGACCGGGGCCAAAACTTGCACCCGAAAAACGACCAAAGCCCCGGGCACGGAACAAATCGCCCCGGAGGACTCCGTGCCCGCACGGCCCAAGACTGCACGGATGCGCCCAGTGTGGTTTTATCCGTGCCAAGAGGTGAAAACCGTGGTTAACAAAATTCGCGAACCCAAAATCCATGACCGGCCCCACCCGCCCCTTATTCCCGCTCGGCGCCCTTGTGCTGGCGGGTGCCCTCCTGCTCGGCGTCGCCGGCTGTCGCACGCCCGCCGGCCCCACGCCGGCCGGTCCGGCACAGCCTTCCGTGCCAGTGCGGCCCTCGAGCCCGGCAGTGCCGCCGACGCAGGCCGCAGTCTTTCCTGTGATGCTCGGCATTGATGTGCTGGAGGCGAAGGGTTTCGACACCGTCGTCGGCAAGCGCATCGGCCTGCTCACACATCCCGCCGGCGTGAACCGGCGCGGCGAGAGCACGATTGATGTCCTCCGCCGCGCGCCAAACGTCCGGCTCGTCGCGCTCTTCGGCCCCGAGCACGGCATCTACGGCACCGACAAGGCCGGCGCCAACGTCGCCGACACGGTGGACCGACGCACCGGCCTGCCCGTCTATTCCCTGCACGGCGCCAACCGCAAGCCCACCAAGGCCCAGCTCGCCGGCCTCGACGCGCTCGTGATTGATTTGCAGGACATCGGTGTGCGCTCCTACACGTTCAACGTTGTCATGCGCTACGCGATGGAGGCCTGCTTTGAGAGCAACGTCGAGGTCATCATCCTCGACCGCCCCAATCCCCTCGGCGGCCTGAAGGTGGACGGCCCGCTGCTCGACCGCGAGTGGTTCAGCGGCGTCGGCGCGTTTCGCATCCCCTACGTCCACGGCCTCACGATGGCCGAGCTCGCCTACTACGCTGCGAGCACGCCCGGCGCGCTGCCTGAAATCGCCGAAGCTGCCCGCAACCGTGGCCGCCTCACCCTCGTGCCCATGCGCGGCTGGCGGCGCGAGATGCGGTGGACGGAAACGGGGCTGCCCTTCGTGCCCACCTCGCAATACGTGCAGGACTTCGCCGCCGTGGTTGGCTACGCGATGGTCGGCCTCGGCTGCGAGTTCAGCGGGTTCACTCACGGCATCGGCGCGAGCTACCCGTTTCGCGGGCTGGGCTTCAAGGGCGTCACGGCCGAGAAACTCGCCGCCGACCTCACCGCGCTCCGCGTGCCGGGCGTGGCGTTCCGCGTCCTGCCCGACCCGGCCAACCCAAGGCAAACCGGCGTCTATGCCGAGCTTACTGACTGGGCCTCGTGGAACCCGACCGAGCTGAGCTTCCAGCTCATGCGCATCGCCAGCCGCTACAATGCGGCGAACCCGTTCGCCAAGCTCAACGCCGACGACGCGCGCAGCTTCAACATCCACGTCGGCTCGACCGCGTGGTGGACGGCGCTCAGACGCGACGGTGCGCGGGTGAACCTGGAGGCATTTCTCACAGACTGGAAAACTCAGGCCGCCGCCTACCAGCAGCAGACTCGAAAATACTGGCTGTATCAGTAAGGCCCCTCCGGCCCACCGGATTCGTCTGGCCACCCGGGACAGGGATCGTGAGATTCCGGCCTGCTCATGCGCCTGCTCGACAATCTCTGGGGTGTGCTGCCGCTGGCGACCTACGTTGGCTTGGTCGCCGGCCAAATGCGACGCGGGCAAGTGGCCGCAGAAGCGTTGCTGCGCGCGGCGGTCGGATGGGCGGCGGGGGTGTGGATGCTGACGAACGCACTCGGGCTGTTCGACGCGTTGCGGCCGGGGTCGCTCCGTGTCGCGTGGTCGCTGCTCGCGACGGCGGCGCTGGTGGACGGCTTCCGACGGTGGGCGGAGAGTGTGGCCGATGTCGCCTGCGGCCCGGCAGAGACCAACGAACCGGTGGGGACAGAAAGAGCGTTGAGGTCCACGCGCTCCTCCTTTGAATGGGCGGCGGGGTTCGGCATCGGCGCGTTGCTGCTGCTCGCGCTCGGGACGGCCGTCCTCGCGCCGCCGGTCACGGTGGACGTGCTCAACTACCATCTGCCACGCCAGCTCATGTGGCTCCAGCAAGGCAGCCTTGCGCATTACCTGACCGTCAATGATCGCGAGCTCATGATGCCGCCTCTGGCGGAAGTGATCGGCATGCAATGGCTCGCGCTCACGGGCGACGACCGCTGGGCCAACCTGCCGCAATGGTTCGCCTACGCACTCCTCCCGGTCGCAGTGCTCAGCGCGGCGCGCGCGTTCGGACTGTCGCGGGGCGCGGCGGCGCTGGCGGCGTGGCTCGCCGTCTGCCTGCCCATGGCCTGGCACGAGGCCTCGAACGGAAAAAACGACCTGCAGGGCGCACTGTGGCTCACTCTACTGCTGGGGCAGGTGGCGCGCGCCCGTGCGGTGGCCACGCCGCCGTCGCGGGGCGACGCGCTGCTCACCGGCGTCACACTCGCGCTCGCCGTGCTGACAAAAAGCACCGCGCTGATTTTTGCGCCGCTGCTGCTCGCAGCGGGCTGGCTCGCGTGGCGGCGTACAGCCCCGACTGGTGCGGAACCGGCGTCGGCGACCGGGGCGAAAGCGGCCCACTGCGGGCCGCCCTCCCAGGCCCATCGCCGGCGAGCGGCATGGCGCGCGACTACGCTCGCCGCCCTCGCGTCGGCGGCGCTGACCGCGCCGTTTTTTGCGCGCAACTTCGCCTGGTATGGCACGCCGCTCGGCGTCCACCGCGCGGAGGACGGTGGCGGCCAAACCAATGATGCCGCCACGCCCGCGCTCATCGCGTCCAACGCGCTCCGCAACGCCGCGCTGCATCTCTCGTTGCCCTCGCCCGCGTGGAACGCCGCTCTCGACCGCGCCGAGCGCGCCGCACACGGCGCGCTCGGCGTCTCGCCTGACGACCCGCGCAGCACTCTATGGACGCCCGTGCTGAAGTTTGCCGTGACCTGGGAGCCGTCCGCCGAGACGGTGGCCGGCGCGCCGGCGCATTTTGTGCTCATTGCGCTCGCGTTGCTCGCGGTCTGGTGGCGGCGTGAATGGCGGGCTTGGCAGTGGCTCGCGGCGGTGACGGCGGTGATGGCCCTGCTGTATTGCGCGGCGCTGAAGTGGCAGCCGTGGGGGGCGCGGCTGCAGTTGCCGGGGTTCGTCACCGGCACGCTGCTCGTGGCCGCGCTGGCCGATGCGCTGGCGACCGCCCGGCGGCGGCACGTGGTGGCGTGGACGGTCGGCATGCTGGGACTGCTCGCGTGGTGGCCGTCGCATGAGACTTCGGCCCGGCCGCTATGGACTGTTCCAACACTGGGGGAAGTTCCGCGCGAGACCAACTACTACCGTTACAATCCGGATTTTCTGGCTCGCGATACGGCGCTGGCGGCCATGGTGCGCACCGCCGCCGTGCGTGAGGTCGCGCTCGTCGCACAGCATGACAGCGCCTACCCGCTCATGCGGCGGCTGCAACGCGAGGTTCCGGTCCTGCGGTTTTATGGCGCGCCGATAGCGCAGTCTGCACCCGCACCGGCGGCGATCCTGGTGCTCGAACTGGGGGCACCGCTCGCGCTGTTTTACGACTGGCCGGGCGGGGCGCGCTACCGGCTCACCGGCGCGGGTGCGGGCGACGGGCTGTATCTGCCCGAGGCACAGGTGCGCGCGCTTGGCTGGGAGCGGCGGCTGCCGGCGTTTGCGGGCTGGACTTCGCAGCAAAATTTCACCCTGCGCGCGGTCGGCGCCGATGGCTTGACCGCCACCCGGGTCATGGCGGGCGCCACCGCCACCGTATCCTTTCCCGGCTGGGAGGGCCGTGTCCGTCTTTCCGGCACGCTGCAAAAATCCACCGCCACCCCCGAAGGGCTGGAGTTCGCGATCAATGGCATGCCAGCGAGCCGCGTGGAGTTCCGCGCCGCACCCGGTCGGCACGAATTCGAAGTCACGCTGCCGTGCCGGCCGGGGATCAATCTCGTTGAGCTCCGCCGCCCCGGCACGACGGACGCGGAACTGGTCTTCACGCGGCTGACCGTGGACGATGGCACAGGCAAGCCATGAACCCGAGGCGATGCCGGCGGGGCGCCCCAGCATCAACCCGCCCGGACGATGACAGCGCGGACACAGCGGATTGACCCTGCACGCCATGAATATTCCTGCCGCCCGCTATGCTTTCGGCCTGAGCGCCGCCGCCGTGCTTTTTGCCCCCACGCTCCTTGCGCAGCCCGCCACGCAGCCCGCCATCTCCACGCCCAGTGCGCCTGCCAATCTCGTCTCCCCCGAAATCGCCGCCGTCCGCCGCCTCACGTTCCGGATGTTCGCGCCCACCGCCAGCAAGGTCAGCGTGGCCGGTCAGTGGGACAACAACACGCCCCACGACATGACCAAGGACGCGCGCGGCGTCTGGAGCGTGACCGTCGGGCCGGTCGAGCCGAGCTTCTGGATCTACAATTTCACCATGGACGGCCTCACCCTCGCCGACCCGGTCAACCCGCAGGTGAAGCTGCGCACCCGCACCTCGGGCAGCCTCGTCACCGTCCCGGCTCCCGGCCAGCCTGAGCTTTGGGAGGCTCGCACCGACGTGCCCCATGGCGCGCTCGACATCAACTGGCACAACTCCCAAATCGCGGGCGACACTCGTTATTTCTACGTCTACACGCCGCCCGGCTACGACCCCGCCGGCACGACGCGCTACCCTGTGCTCTATCTGCTCCATGGCGCCACCTGCCTGCCGAGTGACTGGACGGCGGCAGGCCGGGCGAATTTCATGGCCGACAACCTCATCGCGGCGCAGCGGATGACCCCCATGATCATCGTCATGCCCTCGGGCTACGCCACGCCCGGCATGGGCATCACACCCACGCTGATCGCGACCGGCAACGACGACGCCTTCGACCGCTGTCTCACGCAGGAGGTCATCCCGCTGGTGGAGAAAAAATACCGCACCTCCGCCGGGCCGGGGAACCGCGCCATCATGGGTCTCTCGATGGGCGGCGGGCAGGCGCTTAAGAGCGGCTTAAGCCACCTGGATCTCTTTGCGTCGGTGGGCGGTTTCAGCGCCGCGACCATCCAGAATTTTGACACACGATTCGCCGCCCTGCTCGCCGACCCCGCCGGCACGAACGCGAAGCTCAAGCTGCTCTGGATCGGCTGCGGCCGGCAAGACTCCCTGTTCGACTTTGCCCAGCGGATGGACACTACGCTGACGGCGGGCAAAATCCAGCACACCTTTTTCCCGATGGAAGGCGTCCACAATTACATCGTCTGGCGCCGCTGCTTCGAGGAGGCCGTGACGAAACTCTTCCGGCCATGAGGCCCTGTGGCCCGGAGACCGCGAACCGCAAGCCAGCCGGGCCGTCTTGCCGGGCGTTGACACCGGCCGGTAACCGCGACCACATCAAAAGTGGCCGGGCCGCATGTCGCAGGTTCGGCCGGTCAATGTCATCGGATCGAACTTTCGCGAAAATCTTTATCTCTCCAACCAACCATGAAATTCGGCGCCAGCACCTGGCTTTGGACCTCCCCTTTTCAAACCGAAACCGTCGCCCTCTTTCCCAAGATCAGGCGCATGGGCTTCGATTTCGTCGAAATCCCCGTGGAAGACCCCGCGCTGATTGACCCCGCCGTCGTCCGCCGCGCCCTCGCCGACCACGGGCTTGCACCGGTGGTCTGCGGCGCGTTTGGCCCCACGCGCGATCTCACGTCCGACGACCCGAAGCTGCGCGCCACCGGCCTCGATTACATCACCCGCTGTCTCGACCTCGCGGTCGCCCTTGGCGCGCAGTTTCTCGCCGGGCCGATGTATTCGGCGGTCGGCAAGGCCCGCCTGGTGCCCGCCGCCCAGCGCCGCGTGGAATGGGAGCGCGCCGTCGAAAATCTCCGCCACGCCGCCGGCCTCGCGGCCAACCGCAGCCTGCGTCTCGCCATCGAGCCGCTCAACCGCTTCGAGTCCGATCTGGTCAATACCGCCGAGGACGTGATGCGTCTCGTCCGTGACATCGGCCATCCTGCCGCCAACGTGATGCTCGACAGCTTCCATATGACAATCGAGGAGCGCAACCTGGAGCAGGCGGTGCGGGCCACGGCCGGCAAGCTGATTCACATGCAGGTCTCTGAAAATTACCGGGGCACGCCCGGGACCGGCCTGACGCCGTGGGCGAGCTTGGCGCGCGGGCTTGCGGCCATCGGGTACCAAGGCGGCGTCTCGATCGAGAGCTTCACCCCCGAGGTCAAGGAACTCGCCGGCGCCGTGTGTTTCTGGCGCCCCATGGCCGCCAGCCAGGACGCGTTTGCCAGCGACGGCCTGGCGTTTCTCCGGGAAACGTTTGTTTGAGCGCGTCGGAACCGGCCGGGCTAATCTTCTGCTGCGACGCGAAGTGCGCTCGGATCTGCCTGGTCTTGAGCTTGAAAACCACGCTCATGTATCCCGACGTGATGCCGAAGATCAAAACCTGAATCAGGCCCGGTTTCTCAAAATCAAGCCGCCTCCCACCCACACCCCCCGTCACACCGGCGAGGAACCTTGGCTGATCTGCAAGGCTGATCTGGTGGGCGCTGACGCATGTCCGTTTCACACCCGCACTGAACCGCTGCTTCCAGCCGGGGACCTTCACGGCTGCCACCGTCCAGGAATTGGCCGACATCACGCGCATCGAAAGACCTCGCGTGGCCATCGAGGGCATGGGATGGTGTCACTCCGCAGCCATTCCTTGACCTGCCCCGCTCCCACCCATGAAGACCTTCCGCAAAATCCTCTTTTGGTCGCATTTGGTCGCCGGTCTGGCTGCCGGCCTTGCCATTGGCGTCATGTGCTTCACTGGCACCCTGCTCGCGTTTGAGAAGGAGCTTGTCGCCTGGGCCGAGCGCGATGCCCGCCACGTCGAGCCGCCCGCCGCCGGCACCCCTCGCCTCACCCTCGACGAGTTGCAGCGCCGCTTTCGCGAGGCCCGTCCGGAGGCCCGTCCCAACAATCTCGTCGTGCAAAACGATCCGCGCACGGCGGTCGCATTTTCTGCCGGCAACTCGGGCAGCTTCCACGTCAACCCCTACACCGGCGAGGTGCGGGCGCCGGCCTCCACCACGATGGCCCGTCTGATGCAGACAATGGGGCAGTGGCACCGCTATCTCGGCTTCGGCGGCGCAATCTCCCGCCCGCGGGGCAAACTCGTCAACGGTGTCGGCAATCTCACGTTGTGCCTGCTCGCCGTCACGGGGCTCTATCTCTGGATGCCGCGCACCTGGTCGTGGCGCGGGGTGAAGGCCGTGGCGTTTTTCAACTGGAAGCTGGCCGGCCGGGCCCGCGATTTCAACTGGCACAACACGATCGGGCTCTGGAGCGCGCCGGTTTTGATCGTGCTCTCGCTCACGGCCATTCCCCTGTCCTTCCCTTGGGGCGGTCCCCTCCTCTCCACGCTAGCCGGCACGCCGCCCGCAGCCTCGGCCGGTGCCCAGCCGGCGGTGGCAATCCCGCAGCCACCGCCCGGCGCACAGCCGCTGCCACAGGATGTCTTGCTTGCAGCCGTGCAAAAGGAGTGGCCGCAATGGCGCACGATCACGCTTCGCCTCGGCGGCCAGGCTGCGCCCGCGGCTCCCGCCGGCCCGGTCATCTTCACCGTCCGCGAGGCGGGCACCTGGCCGCGCACCGCCAACACCATGGTCACGCTCAACCCTTTCACGGGTGACATCCTCAGCCGCGCTGCCTTCGCCGACCGCCCTGCCGCCCAGCGTGTCCGCGCGTGGAGCAATGCCCTCCATACCGGCGAGGCGCTCGGCTGGGGTGGACAGCTTGCCGCCGGCCTGGCGTGTCTCGGCGGCTGTTTCCTCGTCTACACCGGCTTCGCGCTGGCATGGCGGCGCTTTTTCTCCCGCCGGTCAGCTCCGCCGGCGGCTTAAAAAACCGGAGTCTGGTGGTTGACGTCCGTGTTGGCCGCGCAGCCATGCGCTTACGTCTGAGAACGGAAGGCGGGGCTCACCGCGCCGACTGCGCGGCGGCGGCGGCGTTGAGCAGCGGGAGCTCAGCGAAGAGTGCGAGACTCACCTCGGCGTCGCTCAGACGGTAGATGAAGATCGAGTGTCCGATGTCCGCGTCGGGCCGGCGCCGTTGCAGGAAATGGCAGAGGCGGGCGAAACGCAGGTGTTCGAGGTCAAAGAGACTGTCGGCGAACTGCTTGGCCGTCAGCGGAGTGCCGTCGGTGGCGGTGGGGGGCTCGCCCTTGGGCTGCCCGTTCAGATGGTGGAGCCAGGCAGTGAGCCGCTGGTATTCGCGCTCATACGCCCCGGACCACGGGCCGCGCACCGTCGTGTAGCTGCGATGAAGCATGGTCGCGCTCAGGCACCAGACGCCGCCGGTCATCAGCGGCACGGTGGGATGCGGGCGCAGGTCAAAGTGGTTGTCGGCGACGCGTGTGGCGTGGATGCCCTCGAATTCCGGGTCGCCGGAGCCAAAGTAGGAGATGAAAACTTTCTCGCCGCGCGCATGGGCGTCGAGCCACGCCTTCAGGCCGGGCAGGTCCTGACCCCAGTCGAGCGTGCTGTCCACGAACAGCTGGTGCGTGCCGCCGGGGTCGCCGGCGAGCTCGTTGAACGAGGCGAGATAGCCCGGTCGCGCGCGCAACGACTCGCCCGCATGCCACACCAGCGCCAGCCCCACCACCACCGCCAGCGCCCGCCGGCGGGCGCCGGCGCAGCTGGCCCAGCCCGTGATCCCAAGCAGGATGTAGAGCGCGGGATACGTCGGCAGCAGGTGGCGGTGGCCGATGTTGAGATGGCTCGTGAGCGCAAAGGCCCCATAGACCGCGAGCAAGGTGAGCAGCGGCAGCAGCCGCCACGCGAGCCGGCCGCGCGGCATCCGTGGCCCCCACAGCGGCACGAACGCCCCCAGCAGCAGCAGACCGAGGGCGGGCAATGTGGTTTTAAGCAGAAACGCCGTCGGAAAAAATTCCCACCAGCCCGTCAGCCGGTATTCGCCGGCAAAGTAGGCCATGCGGAAGCGGCTCGAACGCTCCACAAACGCCAGCCCGTAGAGCCACGCCTCGGGCAGCAGCCGGTGGTCGTGCGCAAAAGTCACCAACGTCTGCACCAGGCCGGGCGTCATCTGGACGGTCTCTTGCGGCGGCAGCCGGTCGGCCATGTCAATCACCAGCGCGCGCGGTGTGGTCATCAGCACGCGGTCCCAGTCCTGCAAAAACCCGCCCGGCGTCCCCGGCGGCAGGGCGGCGTAGCGAAAGCCGTAGCTCGCCCAGATCACCCCCACGGCGAGCGCCGCCGCCGCCAGCCCGCCGCCCGCGAGCGCCGCTGCGCGGCGGAGGCCGCGCAGCCGGATGCGCCACCCGCCGAGCGCGACCGGCAGTGGCGTCCGCCGCAGCAGCCGTGCCGCCACCAGCAGCCCCGCGATGGGCGCGAAGAGCACGCAGGAAAATTTCGCCACCGCCAGCAGCCCGAGCGCACCACCCGCCGCCAGCACCCTTACGACGGAAATGCGGTGCAACATCCGCCACCACGCCAGCAGCGCGACGGTGAACCCCAGCGCCGCCGCCATGTCCGACGTCGCCAGCCCGGCATGCGCCAGCAGCACCGGACAGAACACCGCGAGCAGCAGCGAGACGAAGCCGCCCGCATTCCCAAACAGCGAACGCGACCAGAAAAAAATTAGTGCCGCGACCGCGACGCCGAGCAGCGCAATCATCGCCCGGCCGGCGGCGAGCAGCGCGTCGGGCGCATTGCCCAGCCCGTAGAAATAGTCGAACCCCACGCGCCATACGTCGCCGGCCTTCCTGCCGGGGTCATCGGGCGGCGGAAAGTTGCGCGCCAGCGCGGACAGCGAGAGCGCGGCCCAGCGCTGGGGAAAATTGCCATTCTCCGGCTGGAGATTGTATGTCCCGTCCGCCCAGTAGGCGTGGCCGGCGGCCAGATGGGAGATCTCGTCGGCCGTCGTGCAATAATTCCCTGTCACGCTCACCGCCATCCACCAGAACAGCGCGAGCAGCAGGACGACGGCGGCGCGGCGCAGGGCGGGCATGGCGGCGGCGCGGACGCGCTCAGTCGCAGCCGGTCTTGCGGCGGACGATGTAATTGGGTCGGCGCTTCACCTCATCGTAGACGCGCCCGAGGTATTCGCCGAGCACGCCGATGCCGATGAGCTGCACGCCGCCGAGAAACAGCACCAGGATCGCCAGCGTGGTGAACCCCGTGGGCGCCTTCTCGACGTGGATCAGGCGCTTGACGACGTAATAGAGCCCGAGGACGAAGCCCGCGAGGCCGACCATGACACCGCTGTAGGTCAGCAGCCGCAGCGGCAGGTAGGAAAAGCTAAAGACCCCGTCGAGCGCATAGCGCACCAGCCGGCGGAAGGTCTGCGCCGGCTGCCCGGCCGCACGCTCCTGCCGGTCGTAGAGGATTTCTCCCGGCTTGAAGCCGACCCACGCGCGCAGGCCGGGGAAAAAACGGTGCTTCTCCGGCAAGCTGTTGAACGCCGCCACCGCCGCCCGGTCGAGCAGCCCGAAGGTGCCCGTGTTGTTCTCAATCGGAAAATCTGTCAGCCGCCCGAACAGCGCGTGAAAGGCCTCGAAGCCCGCGCGTCGCAGTCCGCCCTCCTGCCGCGAACGGCGCACGGCGAGCACCACCTCCGCGCCGCCGCGCCAAGCGTCCACGAGCTGTGGGATGAGCTCGGGCGGATCCTGCATGTCGGCATCCATCGTGATCGCCGCGTCGGCATCGGCCGCGTCGGCGAGGCCGGCGGCCAGGGCGCTCTGGTGGCCAAAGTTGCGCGACAGCTCAATCACCCGCGTGCCGGGTACGGCGGCCGCGCGCGCCGTGAGCAGCGCGCCACTGCCGTCGCGGCAGCCGTCATTGGCGAAAACGGTGATCCACTCCTCGTGGGGCCGGGCCGCAAACACCGCATCGAGCCGGCGGAACAGCTCGGGCAGCACTGCCTCCTCGTTGAACACGGGGATGACGACGGCGATGCGGGGGCGGGAGGCGGGCATGGGCTGAAGCTTCTGCAGTGTGGCGCGCTCCGGCCCGGCGGCAAGCCGGGGTTTTTGGCCTCTCCGGCGACGTCTCGGTGCGTCGCTACCGCAACGCCAGTCAAGTCTCGGCGGATCGTGCAGCCGTGATAGGCCGTGGGTTTCTCCAACCCTCACCCACGCTTTACGCTTGAAACACTTTTCCTGCGCCGCCGTCATCTTCTGTTGCAGCCGACCATGGCTGCATCGCCTTTCCTTCGCATGGCTCAACTCCCCCACCCTTCTCCGTCGCCCGATCGCCGCAGCTTCCTCGCCCAGGCCGGCGCGGTCGCCATCGGCGGCGCGCTCGCGCTGGCCGCGCCGCTCGCAGGGCTGGGCGTGCTGCTCGACCCACTGCGCCGCAAGTCCGGTGATGGTGGCGCGGTCCACGTCGCCCCGCTCGCGGCGGTGCCAGAGGATGGCCTCCCTCGCAAATTCAACATCGTCGCCACCCGCGTGGACGCGTGGAACCATACGCCCAACACCCGCATCGGCGCCGTCTATCTCCAGCGTCCCAAGGGCCGGCCCGAGTCCGCGCCGACCGTGCGTGCTTTCAGCGTGGTCTGTCCGCATGCCGGCGGTTTCGTGGATTTTCATACGGAAAAGAACTGCTATCTCTGCCCGATCCACAACAGCACGTTCGCGCTCGATGGCACCGTGCTCGACCCGAAGAGCCCCGCGCCGCGTGGCCTCGACGAGCTGGAGGCCGAGGTGCGCGGCGAGGAAATCTGGGTGGTGTTCAAAAACTTCCGGCCTGGCGTGAAGGAGCGCATCCCCGTCTGATGAAAACTGTAACCAACTGGCTCGACCAACGCACCGGCTACAAAAAGCTGATGCACGAGGCGCTTTTTGAGAATGTGCCCGGCGGCGCACGCTGGCGCTACGCGTGGGGCAGCACCCTGGTGTTCTGCTTCACCATGCAGGTCGTCACAGGTTTGTTTCTCTGGCTCGCCTACAGCCCCGGCTCACAGACGGCGTGGGAGAGCGTCTATTTCATCCAGCATGAGATGTGGGGGGGCTGGTTCCTGCGCGGACTGCACCATTACACAGCACAGGCGATGACCGTGCTGCTCGTCGTGCATCTTCTGCAGGTCGTGATTGACGGCGCCTACAAGGCCCCGCGCGAGGTCAACTTCTGGACCGGCATCGTGCTGCTGCTGCTCGTGCTCGCGCTCTCGCTCACGGGCTACCTGCTGCCGTGGGACCAGAAGGGATTCTGGGCCACGCAGGTCGCCACCAACATCGCGGCCATCACGCCCTTCGTCGGGCCGGCGGTGAAAACGATCCTGATCGGCGGCGACGGCTACGGCCACCAGACGCTCACGCGCTTCTTTGCGATCCACGCCGGGGTGATTCCCGGCGTGATCATCGCCTTTATCGTCGCCCACATCTGGCTGTTCCGGAAACATGGCCTTACGCCGAAGGAGCCGCGCCGCCGGCCCGATGCACCTTTCTGGCCGGAACAGGTTTTCCGCGACGCCGTCGTGTGTCTAGCGGTGTTCCTCGTGATCCTGTTCTTCCTCATCCGCACCCACGGCGCGGATCTGGGCGCGCCGGCCGACCCGACAGAACCATTCGCCGCCGCCCGGCCCGAGTGGTATTTCCTGTTTCTCTTCCAACTGCTGAAATACTTCCCCGGCGGCACGGAAGTCTGGGGTGCCATCGTCCTCCCCGGCCTGCTGGTAGCGGTGCTGGCCGCGATGCCCTTCATCGGCAACTGGAAGTTCGGCCACCGGTTCAACCTGGCGTTCCTCGGTGCGCTGCTCGGCGGCGCGGCGCTGCTGACCTGGCTCGCCGTCCGCGAGGATGCCGGCAAACCGGACTACGCCCTCGCCACCACCGCCGCCGCCCGCGATGCGGAGCGCGTAGTCGTGCTCGCGCGCGGCCCGGAAGGAATCCCGGTCACGGGTGCGCTCACCCTGCTCCGCGGCGATGCCCTCACGCAGGGACCGAAAATTTTCGCCAAAAACTGCGCGAGCTGCCACCGCTTCGGTGGCGGCGACGCCCTCGGCGGCACACCCCAGGATGCTCCTAACGCCTCCGATCTGCAAGGCTTCGCGAGCCGCGCGTGGCTCACCGGCCTGCTCGACCCGGCGCGGGTGGACAGCGCGCACTACTTCGGCAACACCAAGCTGAAGGACGGCAAGATGGTGGACTTTGTGAAGAATCAGGTCGCCACGTTTACCGCCGACCAAAAAGCCCAGCTCGCCAAGGTGCTCGTCGCGCTCTCCGCCGAAGCCGGCCTCAAGGCCCAGCTCGCCGCCGACGCTCGCGACACGGCGCTCATCGAGGAAGGCCGCAAAATCATCGGCACCGGCACCCTTATCTGCGCCGATTGCCATCAGTTCCGCACGCCCGATGCCAACGAGACTGCGCCCGACCTCACCGGCTATGGCTCGCGCGCGTGGCTGACGGCCTTTCTCACCGACCCGGCGCACAAGCGGTTCTACGGCGAGCGCAATGACAAGATGCCGGCCTTCGGCGTGACGAAGCAGCTCAGCCCGGAGGAAATCGGCTTCGTCACCGACTGGCTGCGCGGCGACTGGTATGAGCCGGCGGCAAAGCCGTGAGCGGACCCCATGCCGTGCCCTCCGGCCACCTTCGCCACCGCGCGGCTGACCGCGCGACCACCGCACCCCGACGATGCGCCAGCGGCCTTCGCCACCTACGCCAATGACCCGGAGGTGACACGCTACCTCACGTGGAAAAGGCATCACGACGTGGAATCGCTCGCGGTATTTTTCGGCCAATGCTCGGCCAACTGGGAGAAGAAGGAAGGCCAGCTCGCGTGGCTGCTCTTCCTGGCCGGCACCAGCACCCTCGTCGGCTCCATCGGTGTCACGTTTGAGCCCGGCGGCAAGGCGATGTTTGGCTATGTGCTCGGCAAAAAATTCTGGCACCGCGGCCTCACGGCCGAGGCGCTCACCTTTCTGGTGGATTGGTCGCTCACCCAGCCGGAAGTTTTTCGCGCGTGGGCTTATTGCGACGCGGCGAATCCCGCCTCGGCCCGCGTGATGGAGAAAGCCGGCCTGGTGCGTGAAGGCCTTTTGCGCCGCTGGCAAATATGCCCTGCGTTCGGCCCGGATCCGCGCGATTGCATCGTCTGCGCCAAAGTGAAATGAATTCCCCGATGGATGCCTTCGCCCGCGCCCGGGCCTTGATCGACTCCGCCCACGCCGCCGATCCAGCGCGCGCGGACGACGGGCGCGCGGCGGAGCTGGTCTATGCGGAACGCATGGAGGCCTGGGTCGCACAGCTCGTGCCGGACGCGCCGCCTCTGCTGCGGCTTGCCGCCCGCGCCCAACATCTCGAGCGCTGGCTCGTGCCGCGTGCGACATTCCCCGAGGGCAAAGCCGGCTATCTCGCGTGGCGCAAATCCCTCTATGGCAAACAG
This sequence comes from Opitutia bacterium, assembly GCA_947475065.1. GTDB lineage: Bacteria > Verrucomicrobiota > Verrucomicrobiia > Opitutales > Opitutaceae > CAIYUN01. The sequence continues at coordinate 40,149 of CANJLB010000018.1, forward strand.
GCCGCCCGCGCCCGGGAACTGCTGCTGGCCGCCGGAGTGCCCCCGGCCGGGGCAGACGAGGCTGCGACCTGGGTGTCCAAAACCGACCTGCGGAAAAACGCCGGCACGCAGGCGCTGGAGGACGCGGCGTGCCTCGTGTTTTTGGAAAATGAAATCGGCGCGTTTGCCCGTCAACACGCCGGCTATCCGCGCGATAAATTCACCGACATCCTGAGAAAAACGTGGCGCAAGATGAGCCCGCGCGCACAGGAGTTTGCTCGGGCGCTCGACCTCCCGTCCGCCGTCGCCGCCCTCGTGCATGAGGCCGTGAGGACGATGGCCATCACTGGCATATCCACGCCTCCACCTTCTTCGCCGCCATGAAACTGAGCCGCCGGTTACGCCGGGCCATGCTTGTCCTTTTAGCCGCCGGTCCGCTCGGTTTTGCCGGGGCGTCGGGACTAGCGGCGTGGTGGCTCACGGCGGCGGTGTCACACCCGGTCGGCGCGGTGCCGACGGATTTTAGCTGGCCGGTGGAAACCGTGCATTTCCCCGCGTCCGCAGGGGACGTTACCCTGGCAGGCTGGTTCGTTCCCTGTGCCGGGGCGAAGCAGGCCGTGGTGCTGCTGCACGGTTACCAGGCGGACCGGCGGATGATGCTGGCGCGGGCGCACTGGCTGCGAGCGCAGGGTTTTGCCGTGCTGCTGTATGATGCCCGTGCCTGTGGCGAAAGCGGTGGTAGCAACATTTCCGCCGGCTGGCTCGAAACGGGCGACTTGCTCGGTGCCGTGGATTTTTTGCGCGGACGGGGCTTCACCGAGTTTGGCTGTGTGGGGGTATCGCAGGGTGGCGCCACGATTGCGCTCGCAGCGGCCCGGCTGGAGGGCCTGCGTTGGGCGGTGCTGGAGAGCGTTTATCCGACGTTGCGCAACGCCCTCGACCGGCGCTTCCGGCTCAGGGTCGGGCTGCCGGCCTGGCTGGCGGGCGTCCTGGTGGTGCCGTTCGCCGAGTGGCGGCTCGGCGCGGACGTGGACGCCGTCAGTCCGCGCGACGGGGCGGCGGGGCGGCGTTGTCCGGTGTTGGTGATGAGTGGTGAGCGCGACGGGCGCACCCAGCCAGCGGACGCAAAGGAAGTCTTTGACCGTGTGCCGGGGAACAAGGAGCTCTGGATCGTGCCAGGCGCGGACCACGAGGATTTACACATGGCTGCACGCGATGAATACCAACGGCGCGTGCTGGGTTTCATCACCGCGGCGAACCAAACCAATTTGAAAATCTGATCAGACGCCTCGCATTGCCTGACTGTTGGTCATTTCGCTTGTATCTGCTTGTCGGTGGTCATGCATCCAGTTGCCGGGCCAAATTTGAGGCGACGTTGCTCAACCGTTTCGACACAGAAACGGTCCTCCGCATCGAAGCCCAGCGTGCCGCCTCAATGCAAATGGGAGATCACCACTGGAGGCTCACCGGATTGCGGCGGCACTTGCAACGTCAACTGGCAGAGTCAGACGACAATCCGTGCCCATCCGCGCAATCCATGGTGAACCTCCCGTGCTTCGAGCGCTTCACGCCGCCACAATTTTGACGCTCGTCACCTCGATGCGCTCAACGGGCGTGCTTTTTTCCGGGCCGCCGGTCGGCACGGTCGCGATGCGCTCCAGCACATCGTCGCCCTTCGCGAGCTGGCCAAACGCCGTGTATTGGCGGTCGAGAAACTTCGCATCACCGTGACAGATGAAAAACTGGCAGCCCGCCGAATTCGGGTCGGACGAACGCGCCGCCGAGAGGACGCCCCGCACGTGGGACTTGGCGTTGAACTCGGCCTTCACCTTGTAACCAGGGTCGCCTGTGCCCGGAATGCCGCGCGCGCCCTTCTTCGTGTTGGGGCAGCCCCCCTGGATCATGAAGCCCCGGATGATGCGGTGAAAAGCCGTGCCATCGTAAAAACCCTCGCGGGCGAGCTTCTTGAAATTCTCCACATGCTTGGGCGCGACCTCGGGCCAGAAGGCGATGGTCAGCTCGCCGTAGCTTGTGGTGATGACGGCGACTTCGTTGGCGTTGGTGGTGGCGGGCTGGGTGGACATGAGGCGGAGAGCGTCATCGCCGCCCGCCTTTGTTCAATCAAAAACGCACGGCCTCAGCGCGAGGCCAGCGCCAGCAGTGCCACCGCGCATACCAGCGCAACCACGGCAAGGGCGACTTTTTCGCTCTGGGTCAGGCCAAAGATCATGGTGTCACGGTGAGCCCAAGCGGCTGCAGCCGGGCGAAAAATTCGGCGAGAAGCGGCTCGGCGGCGATCTGCTCCCACGGCCGGTTGCTGGACACGCGCACGAAGAGCTGCTCGCCCGACGTGCGGAAACCGTGCCGCCAGGCGAGCCCGAGCAGGTCGCGCGGCGAGAGCGGATTGATCTGCTGGATCGGCCGGCCGGCGTTGAGGTGCCAGAACCAGGTGTGCTGCGGAAAGCTGTCGCGGTCCTTGAACAGCAGATATGTGGGCGGGGGCAGGGCCCGGCCGGCCACTGTGAGCGCGGCCGTGCGCGATGCCGACGGCTGCTGCACCCAGCCGCTGCCCGGCCAGCACGCCTCGGGCGTGTGCGACTCGACGAGGCTCACCGGGACCGCGCCCGCCGGCCACCAGGCGAGATACAGGGTGATCTGGACCAGCCCGTCGGACGCCTCCCGCACATAGTCCTGCTGGATAAGATGCTCCGTCTCCAGCGTCGCGGCGAAGCGGTGCAGGTCCGTCTGCCGGGTCGCCCAGCCCGCCGGCAGTGCGGGCAAAATCCGGTCGAGATCCGGCGCGGCCGCCGCCGACGTGTCCGCCCGCGGCCCGTGGGTGTTGAACACAAACACCCCCACCAGCGCCGCCGCCAGCGCGAGTCCGCCCGGCAGAAACCACCGGCGCACGGACGCATCGGCGGGCGGTGCGGCCGACGGCGGAGCGGCCGGCGCGCGAGTTTCCAGCAGCAGCGCCAGCCCGCCGAGGAGTGCGGCTGTCACCCCGAGCACGGCGAAGCCCGTCCAGTCGTGCCACGCGCCAGTGATGTCTGTGCCGGCGTTGGCCAGCAGCGTGAGCGTGAGCGAGCGCACGACGTTCATGCCGACTGCGAGCGGCGCGGCCAGCACGAGGAGCAGCGCGCGCGCAGCCGGCCGACGCACGAGCGTCGCCGAGAAAAAGATCGCCGCCACGACGCAGGCGACGAGGCTCCGCACTCCGCTGCACGCCTCCTCCACACCGACGGTGGCATGGGCGAGCGTGATGACATTGCCGTTCTGGATCGCCGGCACTCCGAGGAGGTTTAGCGCGTGCAGCACCACGCCCGTCACCCACAGCTGCAGCGAGCCGGTCAGCCGCGTGTAGGTGCCCGGCGGGATCGGCGCGCTCAGCGGCCACAGCGCCAGCGCGGCCAGCGCCGGCCAGTTGAGCGGCAGGGCGCGCACGCGCTCACCCGCCAGCCCGATCAACGCGGCGAGCAACAGCAGCGCCAGTGACACGGCGAGCACGAAGCCCACGAGGGCATTCGACCAGTCGAGCGCCACCGCGTAAAGCCCCCCTGCCGCGAGAAGGGCGAGGCCGGCGACAAGCGTCAGCGCGCACGCCACCGCGCTCCCGGGCGACGCCGGCAGCCAGCGCCAGGGCCCGCGCCAACGCGCCTCGTGCAGCAGCACCACAAACAGCACCGGCGTGAAAATCGCGTGCGAAAGGTCGGGATTGCCACGCCACTCACGCCAGAACAGTGCGTAAAACGCCGCCGCCAGCAATCCCGCCAGCACGAGGGTCATGGTCGCCGCCGCGTCCGGGCGCGCCCGCAGCGCCGCGTCGGGCGGCAGCGGGAGAGTGGCGGCGGGGTTGGACATGGCGCGGTTGCAGGCAGTCTTTGGCGGGTGGCAGCCAAACCCAAGCGGCACACGTTCGCAAGGACACGCTGGGCCTGCGCCGGACCGGCCCGCTCACGACGACGCACTCGCGTAACGCCGCAACCCGCGCTGGAAAACGAACACCGCGACCGCAAACCAAGCCGCCGCGGCCGCCACCAGCCAGAGTGCCCATCGCGCCTCAAAGCCGTGCAGCAGCAGACGCGCCGGCGCGTTGCTCACCACCACCGCCGGCAGCGCCCATACAAAGACGACCCGCGTCAGCCAGCCGAACGCCTGCTTCGGCAGCCGCGAAAATTCCGTCAGCGTGAAGTAGCCGCCCTCCACGCCCTGCGCGCTCGTGAGCCAGAACACCGCCGAGACCGAGATGATGAGGATGCTGTAATGGATCACCACGCCGCAGAGCACCATCAGCCCATAGAGCGCGACGAGACCCGCGCCGGGATGCAGGCCGAGCTGCCGCGCGGAATAGATCACGACGGCCAGCGCGAGGAGCGAGTTGATGAAGCTGTCCGGGTCAATTTTCCGCGTGGTCGCCATGAACATGACGTTGCCCGGCTGCGCGAGGAAGAAGTCGAAATGCCCGCTGCGGACGTTGCGCCCCATCTCAAACACGCTGCTCCAAAAAAAACCCATGAGGAACCGCTGGATGAGCAGCGAGGTGCCGACGAGCAGCATCATCTCGTATTTGCTCCAGCCGGCGATGGAACCGGTGTGCTGGTAGATGATGGAGATCGTCAGGACATTGACCGACATCCAGAACAGCTCGACCAGCGACCACACCAAAAAATCCCCGCGAAACATCAGCGTCCGGGTGATGGAATAGCGCGCGCAGGCAAGCCAGATGCGAAGATAGTTCATGACACGGGAGACGGCCGGTCAGCAAAAACGAAGCACCCGCCCAGGCAATCCCCAATCCGCCTCACACCACCGTCCCGCCCGGCACGATGCCGCCCTTGGGGACGACCAGCACCCCGTCGCGGATTACGATGCCGTGGGCATAGGCCCCGTCGGGCTTGCCGGCGGGCGAGAGCCGCACGCCGTCACCGAGGCGGGCGTTTTTATCAATGATCGCGTGATGGATCTGGCAGTCGCGGCCGATGCCAATGGGCGGCAGCCCACCGGCGACGCCGGCCTGCTGCAGCGCCTCCGTCTCGTAATAGTCGGCCCCCATGAGCACCACATCCTCCAGATGGGTGCCCTCGCCGACATGGGAGCGTGCGCCCAGCACACAGTGCCTGAGGGTCGAATTGGAGATGATCGAGCCGTCGCCGATGACCACATGATCAATGGTGCACCGGTTTAGCTTGGAGGCGGGCAGATACCGGTCTTCGGTATAGACGGGCGCGTCAGGGTCGAAAAAATTGAAGGGTGGCAACGGGTTCGCCAGCGCAAGATTGGCCTCAAAAAACGCTCGCACGGTGCCGATATCCTCCCAATAGCCCTCGAAGATGTGGGCATGGAGCTTCTTTTTGCCGAGCAGGCCCGGAATGATCTCCTTGCCAAAGTCGTGGTGGTGGTTGTCGAGCGCCTCGGTCAGCACGGCGCGGTTGAATACATAGATGCCCATCGAGGCGAGGCAGTGCGGCTCGTCGTGCGGCGCGTTCAGCTTCGCCTCCAGCGTAGGACCGACCACGAGGCTCCGGATGACGGCCGGATCCTTCGGCTTCTCGGCAAAGCGGGCGATGGACAGATCGTCGTTGACCTGCATCAGCCCGAGGCCCTCGACCTTGGAGACGGGAAAGGGGGTCGCGGCGACGGTCACATCCGCCCCGCTCGCGGCGTGTTCGGCGATGATCTTCCGAAAATCCATCCGGTAGAGCTGGTCGCCTGAGAGGATGAGGACGTAGCTGTGGGGAAAATTGCGGAGATGCTGGAGATTGCGCCGCACGGCGTCGGCCGTGCCCTGATACCAGTCATTCGTCTTCTCCGTCTGCTCGGCCGAGAGAATCTCCACGAAGCCGCCGCCGAACGCGTCAAAGTGATATGAGTTCTGGATGTGCCGGTGCAGCGAGGCGGTGTGAAACTGCGTGAGCACGAAGATGCGGTTGATCTCGGAGTTGATGCAGTTGCTGATCGGGATGTCCACCAGCCGGTATTTGCCCGCGAGGGGCACCGCTGGTTTGCAACGCTCCGCCGTGAGCGGATGCAGGCGTGTGCCGCGGCCGCCGCCCATTACCACTGCGAGGACTTGTTTTTGGATGCTCATGGAAAATCGAAGGTAAAGAAAATCAGCCGGTCTATTGGCCTTGCACCATATTTGGGGCGGCGCGTAAATTCGCCAGCCTAAAGCAACCGCTCCCAACCCGCTCCAATTTTTTATGTGTGGAATCGTCGGCTACGTCGGCCGCCAAAAGGCCGTCACCATCCTCCTCGAGGGCCTCAAACGCCTCGAATACCGCGGCTATGACTCCGCCGGCCTCGCCATCCTGCAGGACGGGCGCATTGACTGGGCAAAAAAAACCGGGCGCGTCGGCAATCTGGTCAAGGAGGCCAAGCAACACCGCTTCACCGGCACCACCGGCATCAGCCACACCCGCTGGGCCACCCACGGCGGCGTGACCGACGCCAACGCCCACCCGCACCTCAGCAGCGACGACAAATTCGCGCTCGTCCACAACGGCGTGATCGAGAACTACTCCTCGATCAAAAAACACCTGCTCGCCCAAGGCTACACGTTCAAGTCCGAGACCGACACCGAGGTGCTCTGCAACCTCATCGCATACCACTATGCCAAGGAGCCGGCTGCGGGCGACGGCGGGAGCCGTTTTGTCGAGAGCATCCGCAAGGCCCTTCTCCACGTCGAGGGCACCTACGGTATCGCCGTCATCTGCACCGAGGCCCCCGGCGAGATGGTCGCCGCACGCAAAGGCTCGCCGCTCATCCTCGGTGTCGGCGACAACGAGTTCATCGTCGCGTCGGACGTCGCAGCGCTCATCAGCCATACGCAGAACGTCGTCTACCTCAAGGACGGCGAGGTCGTCCACATCACACAAAAGGAGTTCTCCATCTCCACGCTCGACCAGGAGGACGTTTCGCCCGTGGTGGACAAGGTGACCTGGGACATCGAGGCGGCCGAGCTCAACGGCTACGCACATTTCATGGAGAAGGAGATTTTCGAGCAGCCCGCCGCGCTCGAGAACTCCATGCGCGGCCGTTTCTCCGAGGACGGCAGCACCGCCAAATTCGGCGGCCTCAACCTCGACCCGGTGGAGTTCCGCCAGATCGACCGCTTCGTTTTTCTCGGCTGCGGCACCGCGTGGCACGCCTGCCTCGTCGCCGAGCACCTGATCGAGCGTTTCGCCCGCGTGCCCGTCGAGGCCGATTACGCCTCAGAGTTCCGTTACCGCAACGCCCCGCTAGCAGGCAACCCGCTCTTCTTTGTCTTCAGCCAGTCCGGCGAGACGATTGACACCCTCGGCGGTATGCGCGAAGCCAAGCGCAAGGGCTACAAGGTGCTCGCGGTCACCAACACGGTCGGATCGACCATCGCACGCGAGGACGACGGCGGCATCTACCAGTATGTCGGACCCGAAATCGGCGTCGCCTCGACCAAGGCGTTCACCTCGCAGCTCCTCATCGGCGCCATGCTCGCGTTGCATGTCGCGCGGATGCGTGACATGAGTTTCGCCGACGGCGTCGAATACGTCGCCGCGCTCAAGTCCGCCCCCGCCCTCGTCCGCCGCGTGCTGGAGCAGGCCCCGCGGATCAAGGAAATCGCCCGGCGCTACGCGCACCACACCGACTTTCTCTTTCTAGGCCGCCTCTCGCTCTTCCCCATCGCGCTGGAGGGCGCGCTCAAGCTGAAGGAGATTTCCTACATCCACGCCGAGGGCTACCCCGCAGCCGAAATGAAGCATGGCCCCATCGCGCTCATCAGCGAAAAATGCCCGAGCGTCTTCTTTGCGCCCAAGGGCGAGATTTTCAACAAGCTCCTCTCCTCCATCCAGGAGGTAAAGGCCCGCCGCGGCCCGACCATCGTCATCACGACCGAAGGCTGTGAGCTCCCGCCCGGCCTCGCCGACGAGATCATCACCATCCCCGACTGCCATGAGGCCGTGCTGCCCATCGTGGCTACCATCCCGGTCCAGCTCCTCAGCTACTACATCGCCTGCGCCCGAAATTGCGACGTGGACAAGCCCCGGAACCTGGCGAAATCTGTGACCGTGGAGTAATGTCTCCCCACCCAAGTTGCGGCCGTCATCGGCTTCGTGAAAAATTGCGTGCCTTCCACGCCCTTGAAGGGGGTTGCGGCGGGCAAATTACCGGCCGTTCGGCTGGGACGCATATCCGAAGCCTGCTTGAAGGATATCCGCTCAGTCCGCCCCCAAAGCGTAGGAAATCTTACCCTCAATAACCTCACGCAAGGCAACATCTTCCGGCAAAAGTTTTTCGAGCGACTCGACGAGAGGGCGGGCCCCACGCCGTAGCTGCTTCACGCGGCGTGAAACCACATTGATGAGCACGTTGGCATCGGGAATAACAAGGTAGGCAGCTTGCAGGTAGTCGTCTCTCATGGTGGTTTGGATGATTGGGATTGGCCGAAAGGTGATTATCTTCGCCACCCGCCGCCCCGGTCAACGCCATTCGCATTATATATTTTCATTCAAATTATTAAATACCCATCGTCATTTCCCTAGGCGGCCCCTCGCTGAACCGTCCAAACACGGCAGGGCGCACCGCTCCCTGGGCAGCCCGGCCGATGGCCCGATTTGCACTCGCCAACCCCGGCGACCGTTCGCAACGTTGGCCTGCACCATGCCAAGCTTTCCCCACATTTTCACCAGCCTTGCTGCCCCGTTGGCGCGAGCGTTCAGGGCATGAGCGAGCCGGCCGACCAGCCCATTGTTCCTTCTGCCCGGCGTGAATGGCGGCTGGTGCTCTGCGCCGCACTTGCGGCGGCAGGACTGTCCACGTTTTTCTTTGCGCCGCGCTTCATCGTCTGGCGGGCGTTCGGCGTGCCGGCGCTCGGCGGCAACATCGAAATCTTCCGCTCCCCGTGGTCGCTGGCGCAGGTCGCGCATCCTTTCGACAAAATCGAGAACGCCTCCAACATCGTCATCCAGTGGCGCCTGCTGTTTCCCCTGCTGGCGCACTACCTCCATCTGCCGCTGCCGGTCTTGCTGGCGTTGCCTTGGATCGGCTGCCTGCTGGCGCTCGTGATGATGGCCCGGCTGCTGTGGACCTACACCGGCGATGCCGGGCTGGTCTGGTTGGGCACTCTGCTGGCGGCGACCTGCTCGTGGTATCTCGTGGGCACCGGCTGGGTGTTGTATTTTGACGGTTGGCTGATGATGGCCCTGCTGCTGGCCACCTTCGGACGGTCCGGCTGGCAATTGCTGCTGACGGCGTTCTTGGCCCCGTGGATTGATGAACGCTTCGTCCTGACCGTGCCGCTCTGTCTGGCCGTGCGCTGGGCGGTCCTATCCACGCGCGGAGGCTACCCGTTCCGCAGCCTAGTGCGCGATACGGGGCTGCTGGCCGCGGGACTGGCTCCCTATCTCGGCATCCGCCTGTGGGCCCTAAAGGCGCATGTATGGCAGCCGGAACATGGGTTTTTCGAGAGCTTCTTCACCAACGGCATGGGGTTCAACAGCCCTTACTCGCTCACCCTGCTCGGCCTGTGGCATGGCCTGCGGGCGGCCTGGCTGCCCGTGCTGGTCTTTGCCGTGTGGTTCTGGCGGCGCCAAGGCGCCCGTCAGGGCGTCGCCTTGGTCATGGTGATGGTCGTCACCATGACCGTACACATGGGGCTGGCCGGTGATCTGAGCCGGTCGGCCAGCGTCATTCTGCCGGCCATGCTCGCCGGGGTGATGGCTGCACCCCACTGGCCGGCCGCCTGGGGACGGCGCCTGCTCATGGGGGTCTGCGCCCTGAATTATCTCCTGCCTACGATTCATCTGATCACCTCCACTCCCGTTTCCAAGATTCCAGTTTATTACCTGCACACTGAGCTCGGCCAGCTGTGGCAGCCGCCCGATATGTTCAACCCGCAGTTTTACAACCTGCTCGGGCAGCAGGCGATGCAGGCCCAGAAAGCCCAGGAGGCGTTCAACCATTTTTCCACCGCCATCGGGCTCAATCCGAATTTTGCCGAGGCTCGGGTTAACCGCGGTGTGCTTCTGTTCAGTACCGGCGACAAAGACCGCCAGAAGGAGGCTCTGGAGGATTTTAACCGCGCAATCGAGAGCGACCCGCACGCCATCAATGGCTGGCTCAACCGTGCCATCGCCCGCGGCACGCTGGGGGACCTGCTCGGCAAAGATGCCGACCTAAAGTCCGCGATCGCCGCCGCCAACGAGGCCGTCGCGCGCGCGCCCAAATCGCTGGAACCGTGGATTGCCCGCAGCCAGTTGCGCCAGAAGCTGGGGGACCCCGCCGGCGCGGCGACGGATTTGGAAATGGTCGTCGAGCTCGCGCCACCCGACTGGCCCAGCCTCGCCAACGTCAAACAAATGATCTCCACCCTCAAGGCTGCGCCCAGATCCGGTTTATAGCGGTCACCGCCGGACATCACTCCCTTGGGCGGGGTCCGCGCTTTCCTCGTCCGCCGGCGACGGATCGGATCTTTTCCGATAATCACCCCGGCTGAAATATTTTTCAAACCAGACATAGGCGCAGATAAACAGATACCGGCTGCCCATTTCCTGAATTTTGAGCTTGGCGGTTCCGTGCGTGCGATTTTGCCATGAAATCGGGGTGACCGTCCAGGTATAGCCGCGCACGATGGCCTTCAGCGGCAGCTCGACCGTCAGGTTAAAATGTGGCGAGAGAAAAGGCCGGCACCCATCAATCGCGGTGCGGCGATAGGCCTTGAAGGCATTGGTGGTGTCGTTGAGAGAGATCGCGAACAGCATCCGGATGAAAAAATTGGCGAGCCGGTTGACGAAGAGTTTGATCTTGGGATAGTTCACGACGCGGCCGCCGCGGATGAACCGGCTGCCAAAGACACAGTCCCAGCCCTGTTCATGGAGCAGCCGCCAATATTTGATGGCGTCGGCCGGGGAATCGGATGCGTCGGCCATCATGATGACCACCGCGTCGCCCCGGCTCCCGTTCAAACCGCAGATGACGGCCCGGCCGAAGCCGTGCAGACCGGAATTTTTCACCGGCACCAAGGTGGGCACGTCCTGCTGCCGGAGTTCCTGCAGTACCGCCCAGGTGCGGTCGCGGGAGCCATCGTCCACCACCACGATTTCGTGGGGCACTTGCTCCCGCACCATGGTCGCGTAAATCTCGCGCACCGTATGCGGCAGCGACTCCTCCTCGTTGTGCGCCGGGATGATCACACTGAAGAGGGCCAGCGGCGTTTGGTTCCGGCCGGGGGAGGCGGGAGGCGTGGTCATGGATGGATCCGCTCAGGGCTTGCGCGCCACCACGAGAAACTGGCGGCCTTTGATCCACCAGAGCCAGGGCAGGGCGAGATAGAGCCGGACGAAGAGCATCGGATACCGGGGGGCTTTGGTCATCGTGAACGGCAGAAAGCGCGGGGTGATGAACTCAATGTGGTAGCCCTCCACTTCCAAGGCCTCGCCGAGCGAGGCTTCGGTCAGGCACACATGATGATCGTAGAAATCCCAGTATTCCCCGTGCAGATACTTAAGGTTGGGACCGACGGCGATCAGGCAGCCGTTGGGCTTAAGACAGCGCCAGGCCTGGCGTAACGTCCGGTTCAGGCTGTCTTTGCTGGGCAGGTGCTCGAAAAAATTGCTGGTGAAAACCACGTCCAGGCTGTTCGCCGCCAGCGGCCATTCCATCGAGCAATCCTGCTGGAGAAACTCCACCGGGGGGGCCAGATGCCGGGGCACGTCTGGATTCAGGTCCATCGCCAGCTTCCGGCCGGCCGCAACGTTGTTGATGAACTCCCCGTAGCCGCAGCCCAAGTCCAGGACCGTGGCGTCCGGCCTGACCCAGCGGTGGAAAAAATCGCGGGTCAGCACCTGCCAGACCCGGTTGCGATAGGCCATCGTGCGGATAAACCGCCGGTGATAAATTTTCGAGAGCTCGCTCGGGCTGTTTGTCATGGGAGGGTGCCCGTGGGATCAGAGCGGGGCCGAGCTCTCCAGCCAGCCGGGATGCGCGGCGGCATGCGCGGCGATTTCATCGAGGACGGCGGCGGCCGGGGTTTGCGGCCGCCAGTTCCACAACCGCGTGGCCTTCGCGTGATCCAGCACCAGCCAGGGTATGTCAAAGGGCCGCTCGGCCCCATCGGGCGCGACTTTGTGCGGCCCTAGGCGGGCGGCGCACCAGTCGCTAAGCTGCCGGAGCGACATCGCGCCGGCCGTGCCGCCGGAAAAATTCGCCACGCGGTCGTCGGCGGACAGGCGCGGCGCGGCCAGCTGTTGCTCCAGAACGCCGGCCAGGTCCCGCGGGTGCAGGCAATCGCGCACCTGATGGCCGTGGCCGCCAAAGCCGAGATACTTGAGCGGCTGCCGGCGCAGCCACGCGTTGATCCAGTACGCGAAGATGCCTTGGTCCGGCCGGCCGAATTGGCCCGCGCCGGCGAGCACGCCGCAGCGGTTGATGAAAACCGGGAAGCCAAACATCTCGCCATATTCGAGCGCGAGCGTCTCGCTGGCGAGCTTGGTCGCGCCATAGAGGGAGACCGGCGCGGTGGTGGGAAAAGTTTCGGCCACCCCGCTAGCGCTGACCCCCGGCCCATGGCGCCCGATGTCAGCCGCCGGGCGGAATGCATCCTTTTCGACGCAAACCGCCAGCCCGCTCAGGGCCGCGATGGAATATACCCGGCTGGTCGAGAGCAGGATGAGCCCGGCGCGGCGCGCCTTGCAGAATTCGAGGAGGTTGACTGTGCCTCCGAGGTTGTGCTCGACGAGCTGGCGCGAGGAGGTCCGGCCGTCCACGCCGGCGAGCACGCTGGGATTGGCCGCGGCGTCAATGACCCAGTCGCAATCGGGCATGGCGTCGAGATCGCTGGCGACACGCAGATCGGCATGGTACAGGCGCACGCCGAGTTTTTTCAACGGATCGCGGTTGGACTCGCTACCGGGACGGATAAAGTTGTCCAGGCCGGCCAGTTCATGGCCCCGTTGCACCAGCTCGCGCGCGAGCACGCTGCCGACAAACCCACAGACGCCGGTGATGAGGATTTTCATGATGCGAGCGGAACGGTGCCGGCCGCACGCCACTGGCGGCCGGGGAGGACGAAGATGGGGAAAAGGCGGGGCATGGCGGAGGGATGGCGTCGGCCGGCGGTCGTGTTCTGGGTGAGCGCACGGGCTGGAGCCTCTGAATGTTCAAATCGCCAGGGTTGCAAGTTTCAATTGCTCGGGCCCGCCGCGCCGAGCCGCACCGCCACCTCCGTGCGCAGCCGCTCGACGAACGCCAGCGTGAATGCGGTCACGTCTGGGGCGGGAGCGGTCACGAGCGGCGTCAGATCCATCGCCCAGGTGATGCCGGCCATGCGGTCGGTCGCGTGCGCGGTGTGAAAGGTGGCGTTGGCCGCACGCCGGCCAAGCGTGGCCAGGTCGTAGCGCTTGCCCCCGGAGAGCTGCGAGTCGAACACCCTCAGCAGGGCCGCCGCCAGTTCGGGCCGCCGGCCGCTGTCGAGCGCGATCTTATCCTCATCGGGCAGCCAGTCGAGGTCGCGCCACACTTCGCAGCCGAGCACTCGGCGCGGCCGCCTTGCCACCGGTAGCGCCCGAAGCGCCTCAAGGCAGCGCAGGAACACAGCGATGTGCGTGTCGTGTTTGTCGGCCGGATTGTGCAAGTAGACGACGTCGGGAGTGCAAGCGGCGAATATTTTCCCGAGGTCGCCGCCCACGCCGGGATGGCCCGGTGCCTTTACTTCAGCGCTGGGGTGGGCCAGCTGGAGCTGGACCGCATAGCCGCCGAGTGTGGCGGCACGGCGCTGTTCTTCTCGGCGCACGGCACGCATCTGCACGTCGGTGTGGCTGGCGTAAGGGCCGACGCGGGGTGCGCCGGCACCATCGGTCACGACCACCCCGCCAAACGCCTGGCGTGCCGGGGCATCGAGACAGTCGCAGATGCCCGCGTGGGCCATGATCTCAATGTCATCCTGATGCGCGGCCACGCAAAGATGGGTGACGCGGGCGAGTACGGTGGCGGCATCGCCGCCGGCAGGTACAAAAACGTCGGCGTCGGGACGGGAGAAATTCATGGGAGGCAAAAAGCGGCGGACCGAATCAGGAGATCATCCCGGGACTTGTATGGACCTTGATTGGCGTTTTTCCCGTCTGAGGCATTGCGGATCATCGGAATGAGTGCATAGGGATGTCTAGGCGCGGTCAAAAATGTTCGGCGGCAGCCGTCAGAAAAGTTTCGCCGGATACTCGCCGGCGGCGTGCAGCGCGGCCAGGGCGGCTTGTACGCGGGGCTTGTCCTCGCGGTAGGTGACACCGAACCACGTTGCCGTCGTCGGCAGCACATGCACCTCGGCGGCACCGGCGGCGATTTGCCGCGAAACGGCTTCGGGCAGGTAAAACTCGGACTTGGGTTCGCCACCGTGCGCGTGAAGAAATTCGACCAGCTGCCGCTCCAACACCGGAAAGATTTCCGGGGTGAAGGCCCAGCAGTTCATCGAGACGGTTTCTGCCCCCGTGAACTCGCGGCCCGGACCCACGTCTTCAGGCCGGAGATGGGTGCGTTCGGTCACGCGTGCAAGCCGGCCGTCGGGACCGGCGGTGCAAACACCCCGGGCGACCGCACCGTGCTCGGAGAGGGTGTTGGCGAGGTGGTAGCCGGCCAGGGCGTATTTTCTATTTTCAGGGTTCGGAGCAGCAGATAGAAATTTGGCCAGCTGGGTGAAGGCATCGCGGCCAAAATAATCGTCGGCGCCGATGACCGCAAACGCACCGGCGACGGCATGGCGGGCGCACCAGACGGCATGGCCGGTGCCCCACGGTTTTTCGCGGCCCGGCGGGACGGTGACGCCGGCGGGCAGGAGGTCCGTGGACTGGAAAATGTAATCCACCGGCACGCGCCCGGCGTAGCGGGCGGCGACGCGGGTCCGGAACTCGGCGGCAAACTCCTCGCGGATGACAAACCCCACCCGCCCGAAGCCGGCACGCAGCGCATCGAACACGGCGTAGTCGAGCAGGATCTCGCCGGCCGGCCCGACGGGTTCGAGCTGCTTGAGCCCGCCATAGCGGGAGCCGAGGCCGGCGGCGAGAACGAGCAGGGTAGGCGCGGACATGGACGGACTATTAACGCCAAGGGCCAAGGGGCCAAGGCACAAAGTTCGGCGATCGGAGCATCGCCCCGCCGGTCAGTGGCAGATCGCCGCATGGGCGGACTCGTGGGCTTGGGAGCGCGACCGCCCTCGGTCGCCCCATTCTCAACAGAGCGACCGGGGGCGGTCGCGCTCCCACTTGAGATCACCACCCTCCGTGCCACCGACCGCCATCTCGGCACGGTCAGCCTATGTGGATCTCCGTGTAGCCCTCCAAGTAGGTTTCGAGCCGGCGGGCAAGCGTCTCAGCGTGGGCGGCGGCCGTTTTTTCGGCGGCGAGCCTGGTGAGCGGCGTGCGGAGGAGATGCTCGGCCTCGGCACGGTGGGCGGCGGACAGCGACGGCAGCCATTGCTGACGAAGCGGGTGGCCTTCATCCCGGGCGAAGCGCCAGAGGCTCTTGAAATAGATTGGCTCGGGCGGCGCGGCGGTGGCGAAGGCGGCAAACGCCTCGCGCAGGAGCGCCGCCACGCGCGGACGGCTCTCGGCGGCGACGGGATTGCGCACGACAAGCGTGGCCAGCGCGCTCGCATGGCGCAGCGTTTCGTAGTCGCGGCCAATGCCATCCGAACGCGCGAGCAGCCGGGCCTCACGCACAAACCACGGTCCGCCGGCGGCGGAGCTCTCAAGGGTGAGCGCGGCCTCGTCAAACAAGTCGAGCGGAAGATGCGCGGGCGACGGTTTTTTTGGCACCCGTTGGAGCACGGTGAGCGCGCCGTGCGCCGCACAGAAAACGGTGAGCGTCTGGAACGACTCGGCGGGCGGGTGGCGCGCGAGGACGAGGGCGTCGGTCTGGAGCGTGGGACCGGGCATGGGCGGGATCGGAGTGATTGGCCACAAAGCGACGCAGGAATCGCCAGGCAAAAAATGCGGCGGACGGCGGAGAAACGTCTGTGCGTGATGTGTCTGTTGGCCCAAGGCGCTACTTCGCCGAGGCGGACGGTTTTCGGCCGGACGGCCACGGCGGCACGATGGCGCCGCCGGAGATGATCATCTTCATGCCGTCGGCCACGCTCATCTCCAGCTCGACCACGGCGCGGCGCGGCACCAGCACCATGTAGCCGCCGGTCGGATTGGGCGTGGTGGGCACAAACACCGCCCAGACCTCCTCGCCCAAAGCGGCCTGCGCCTCGCCAGGGGATTGGTTCGTGAGGAAGCCAAGCGTCCACATGCTTGCCCGCGGAAACTCGACCAGCACCACCTTCGAATACGCGCTGCGCCCCTGCGCACCGAACGTCGCCACCAGCTGCTTGACCGTGGAGTAAACCGCACTGACTCCAGGGATTTCCCGAATGAACCGGTCGCCGACGCCGAGCAGGTACCGGCCGATCACGTAGCGCGAGAGCCAGCCGAGTAGGGCAATGAGCACCACCATGGCCGCCGTGGCGCCCAAGTCCCACAGCAGGCCGACGCCGGGTTGGCCCCGCAACGAGTCCGGCAGGATACTCCCAAACAGGTCAATGATTTTGAAAAACGCCCACACCGTGACAGCCAGCGGCGCAAGCAGCAGCAAGCCGGAAAGGAAAGCCCGGCGGAACGCAGCCGTACGGGAAGGCGGTGAGAGCGAGTCAGGCATCGGTCCGGAAACATAGCGTGTCCCATGCCGCACCGGAAAGCAAAATGCGGGCCTGCATCACGTCGGCTCAAATGCCGTATGCGATAATGAACACCTTCGTCATCGTCTCGTCGGTGATGAGATCGTAGTACAATGCTCCGGCGGTATCGATCTCGTTATAGCGGTATAGTCTGGCCTTGGGCCAAGTGCGAGGATCGGGCCAGTCTTGCCCGACTTGACCAAAAAGATGCGCCGCAATGCCACCCTTGGCTGACCAGTCGGAAACCATGGCTTCTTTGAAGGGATGCGCCGCAAGGAGCGCGTTTGTCGCTGTCGGATTGGTCTGAAAGGCAAAAGCGTCGAGGGTATCCGCGAACCCGCCGCCCGAAAAAAAAGCGCGAAACTCACGCGCATCCGCTGGCAATGCCACATGATAAACCGCCCCAAACCGCCCTGCCGGCCGAAGCCGCCATGCCAAGGCATCACTTGAAATCAACAACGTAACCAGCAGCACCGGCGTCAGTGCCAACAGCGAGCGGCATTCCTGAAGCCAGCCACGCCAGCTCCAGAGACCTATGGCCAGCAACGTCAGCGGAACCATCAGCATGGTAAACTCCACCAACAAAAAAGGTGTGAAGAAAAGCCGCACCAAAAAACCTTCCGGCCAGTTCGTCCAATACATCGCTCCCGCAAACAGGTCACTCGCCCAAAAAATCAGCCACGCCCATAGGCATAACGTTCGTCGACGGCGAAAACGGGTGAGGACCAGGGGCAGTTGCATGGGCCCAGCCTGCCCTTTTCTCCCGCCAAGAACACCGCAAAAGAGCCGCACGAGGGAGCTTGAGGCCCTTACACCACCGTCACATTCCCCTTGTAGCTCTGAATGGGACGGACGCCGACTTGGTGGCTCTTGAGCGCGCGGATGCCGTTCACCGCCGCCATCGCGCCGGTGATCGTCGTCATCAGGCACACATTGTGGGCGTAGGCGGCCTGGCGGATCTTGTTCTCGTCCTTGCGCGGCACGAGGCCGCCGGGTGTGTTGAGGATGAGCTGGATCTGGCCGTTCTTGATCATGTCCACGGCCGTCGGGCGTCCTTCGTCAATCTTGGCGATGCGCACGACCGGCACGCCGGCAGCGGCCAGCACGGTAGCGGTGCCGCTGGTCGAGCAGAGCGTGAAGCCGAGTTCCACGAGCTGGCGCGCGAGCTCAACGGCGCGGGGCTTGTCGGCGTCCTTCACCGAGAGAAACACATTGCCCGCCACGGGCAGTCCCGGCTTGGCGGCGGCCTGCGCCTTGGCGAAGGCGATGCCGAGGTCATCGTCGAGCCCCATCACCTCGCCCGTCGAGCGCATTTCGGGACTGAGCGCGATGGTCGCGCCGGGGAAACGCACAAAGGGGAACACCGCCTCCTTCACGCACCAGTGCTTGGGCGTCTGCTCGCGGGTGAAACCGAGTTCGCGGAGCTTTTTCCCCGCCATCACCTTGGCCGCCAGCTTGGCCAGCGGCACACCGATGGCTTTGGCCACAAACGGCACGGTGCGCGAGGCGCGGGGGTTGACCTCCAGCACGAAGAGCTCTCCGCCCTTGATCGCGAACTGGACGTTCATCAGGCCCACCACCTTGAGCGCCTGCGCCAGCGCATGCGTGGCGGCGCGGACGGCCGTGAGCATCTCCGGCGACAGGGTGTGCGGCGGCATGACCATCGCGGCATCGCCGGAGTGGACGCCGGCATACTCGATGTGTTCCAGCATCCCGCCGATGACGGAAATTTCGCCGTCGGCAATGCAGTCCACGTCGAGCTCGATGGCATCCTCCAGAAACTTATCAATCAGCACAGGCTTGCCGGGCATCACGTCAAACACCTGCCGCACGACGGCCTTCAGCTCATCCTCGCTGTAGAGGATGAACATGCCACGCCCGCCGAGCACAAATGACGGCCGCACGAGCACGGGATAGCCGAGCGTGGCGGCACTGGCGAGCGCCTCGGCCTCGCTGAGCGCGGTGCGGTGCTCGGGGGATTTCAGGCCGGTCTGGGCAAGGATGGCGGAGAACAGCTTCCGGTCCTCGGCGGCCTCGATGCTCTCGGGCGAGGTGCCGATGATGTTCACGCCGTTGGCCTTCAACGCCGTGGCTAGGTTGAGCGGGGTCTGCCCGCCGAACTGCACGATGGCACCATCACATTTTTCCTGCTGATAAATTTCCAGGACGTCCTCAAGGGTGAGCGGCTCGAAGTAGAGCCGGTCGCTCGTGTCGTAGTCGGTCGAAACGGTTTCGGGGTTGGAGTTGACCATCACGCTCTCCAGCCCCAGCTCGCGCAACGCGAAGCTCGCGTGGACGCAACAATAGTCGAACTCGATGCCCTGCCCGATCCGGTTGGGCCCGCCGCCGAGGATCATGATCTTGCGCTTGCCGGTGGGCGGGAGGATCTCGTTTTCGTCGCCGTAGCTCGAATAATAATAGGGCGTGAAGGCCTCGAACTCGGCGGCGCAGGTGTCCACGAGCCGGTAGGTGGTGGCGACACCGGCCTGCTTGCGGTGCGCCCGCACGGCGGTGAGGTCGCTACTGAGGAGATGGGCCAGCTGGGCGTCGGAGAAACCGAACTGCTTCGCACGGCGGAGGAGGCCGGTGGCGATCGACGCCAGCGACAGTTTTTTCAGCTCCACTTCCATCTCCCAAATCTCACGCAGTTGGTGCAGGAACCACGGGTCAATTTTCGTCAGATCGAAAATCTGGCTGACCGTGTAACCGGCCATAAAGGCGTGGCGGATGTAGAAAATCCGCTCGGCGTTGGGCGTGGCGAGCTTGCTGCGGATGACGTTGTCGTCCGGCCGTTCGTCGCCGCCATGCTTGCCGCCGCCGCCGAAACCGCGTGCGCCCGTCTCGAGCGAGCGCAGGCATTTCTGGAGGGACTCCTTGAACGTCCGACCGATGGCCATCGCCTCGCCGACCGATTTCATCGCCGAGGTAAGCGTGGCGTCGGCCTCGGGGAATTTTTCGAAGGTGAAGCGCGGGATCTTGGTGACGACGTAGTCAATCGTCGGCTCAAAGCTCGCGGGCGTGAGCCGCGTGATGTCATTGCGCAGCTCGTCGAGCGCATAGCCCACGGCGAGCTTGGCGGCGATCTTGGCAATCGGAAAGCCGGTTGCCTTGGAAGCCAGTGCGGAGGAACGCGACACGCGCGGGTTCATCTCGATCACGACCTGCCGGCCGGTCTGCGGATCCACGGCAAACTGGATGTTGGAGCCGCCGGTCTCGACGCCGATCTCTCGAATGACGGCAAACGACGCGTCCCGCATCGCCTGATACTCCTTGTCGGTGAGCGTCATCGCCGGCGCCACGGTGATGGAGTCGCCGGTGTGGACGCCCATCGGGTCGAAATTTTCAATAGAGCAGATGACGACGCACTGGTCCTTGTGGTCGCGCATGACCTCCATCTCAAACTCCTTCCAACCGAGCAGGCACTCCTCGACCAGCACCTCGTGGACGGGGGAGAGATCGAGGCCGTTGGCGCAGATGCGCTCAAACTCCTCCCGGTTGTAGGCGATGCCGCCGCCGGCACCGCCGAGCGTGAACGAAGGACGGATGATCAGCGGAAACGCGCCGAGCAGCTCCGCCGCCGCGCGGGCCTCCTCTATCGTTTTGACTGTGCGGGACTTGGCGACATCGAGGCCGATCTTGAGCATGGCCTCCTTGAAAAGCTGCCGGTCCTCGCCCTTGGCGATGGCGGCGGGCTTCGCCCCGATCATCTCGACCCCGTATTTTTGCAGGATGCCGGCGGCGTTCAGATCCATCGCGAGGTTGAGCGCGGTCTGGCCACCGAGCGTGGGCAGCAGGGCGGAGGGTTTTTCCTTGGCGATGATTTTTTCCAGAATCTCAACCGTGAGCGGCTCAATGTAGGTCACGTCGGCAAACTCCGGGTCGGTCATGATCGTGGCCGGGTTGGAATTGACGAGAATGACGCGGTAGCCCTCCTCGCGCAGAGCCTTGCACGCCTGCGTGCCAGAATAGTCAAACTCACAGGCCTGCCCGATGACAATGGGGCCGGCACCGATGATGAGGATAGA
Organism: Opitutia bacterium; assembly: GCA_947475065.1. Classification (GTDB taxonomy): domain Bacteria; phylum Verrucomicrobiota; class Verrucomicrobiia; order Opitutales; family Opitutaceae; genus CAIYUN01. The sequence continues at coordinate 60,831 of CANJLB010000018.1, forward strand.
CTTGAGGTCGGAACGCTTGGGCATGGACGTGGATTTCGACGAGGGTTGCGGCCGGGCAATCGCGCCGCAAGCGGAAAGGGCGCGGGCGGCTTGATTGCAACCCGGCAGATCCGCGAACCGCAACCCCATCGTGACCCTGCGCAGCAGAAAATTATGGATCAATAAGCAGTGAACCGCCCGCCGCCCACGCGTGCGTTGACGCGCCGCTCCTGAGCCCTAGGCTCCGCGTGATGCCGTCCAAACCCATTCCCGGATCGACCGGCGAGGTGCTCACCTGTTTGCCCTCGCCCTATCTGCCGCATCCCGCGACCGGGCTGCTCTATCTGCCCCGATTCCTGGCGAAGTGCCACTACGTGAAGGCGCACGGCACGCTGCCGGCCAGCTATGCCAAAAACTTCAAGCGCGGCCTCGACCGCTTCCTCTGCCTCCATCTCGGAATAGAGCCCGCCGCCGTGGAGCAAATCGTCCGCGAATCGGCGACCGACGCGGAGATCGAGGCCAGGCTGAAGCAAATGTTTCCCGCCGATGTGCGCGCCGCCAAGTGGAACCGTGAACTCGTGCAAAAGGGCATGACCCAGGCGGGGCGGGCGTTTCTCAAGGAGGCGCTCACCGCGATGGGTTGCCCCGACCGCGCCGAAGAGATCAAGAGCGTGCCCGACCTCCTTGAGTTCGACGAGGGGCGGATCGAGTGAGAGTTTTCACTGAGCCTGGCCCGGCCTCACCGGGGGGGCTATAACCCAGCCGACTGCCTTCCGGGCCTGAATCCCGCCCAAAATCAAGCGGGCCTACCCCCTGCTTGAAAAAGGGTGCCGGCCTGGTGGCAGGCTGTTTCAAGCTGGCGGCGCTGGGCGGGACGGGTTTGCTCGGCGGGCATGACGGGCGAGCCTCCTTCCAGCTTCATCGCAGGCATCAGCTTCATCGGCCGCGGTGGCGGTGCGGTCAAGGCACTCGGCGGGTTTCGTAAACAACACCACACCGTGCCCGACGCGGCCAATGCAGTGACGAACGCCTTTCTGGGAAAAATCTGCGAAGGCGAGCTGACCGCGACGGCCGAAACCCTTTTCCAAGCCGTGCGCACGGGGCTGGACTACCGGCGGAAGGACGTGGCGCTGAGCGTGGCGAGCCCGCTCGCGGTGCTGACGGCAAAGGATTTCAACGTGGAGATTGCCTACGTTCTGGAGGAGGCCGATCCGGCGCGCTATGCGGTGACGACCACGCTCCATGCACTGCGGAGCGCGGAGCTGGCGCGCACGTCGGAGTTTGCCGCGATTTTTGCGGGCAAGTTTGCGGAAATTTCGTTTGCCCTGAAGAAAGGCGCACCGGTCGAGGCGGTGGTGGACGCGATCGAGGCGCTCGACGGCGAAGGCGGGCTGCGCGTGAGCTATCCGTCGGACTGCCGCGAGTGCGAGATCGCCGTCGATGGCGTGGACGCGCGAGTACGCTGCACCGGCGCCACACTGGAGATGGTTTTCCCGCGCGGCGGGGGGCCGGCGGAATTGATGGAAAGCTTTGTGGCGGTGCGCGGGGCGTTTGCCGTGAGCAAGTCGCTGAGCGGGCTGATCGGGTGAAGCAGAAAGCCAGGAAACCCAGATCGGATACTCCTGTTTTCGTGGTTTACTGCTAAAAAATGACTGGGTTTCTCAAAGGCTCACTTGATCATGTCGGCGACAAAGGCGCGCTCCTCGACTAGCTCCTTGTTGGTCGCGGCGATCTTCGACTTGGCGAAGTCGTCCATCGCATAGCCCGTGATGGCTTCGTAGCTGCCGGGCGTGGTGGTGCGGACGGGCATGCCGGCCCAAACGTTGGCATCGAAGCCGTAGAGACCATTGCTTTTCACGGCGACGGAATGAATCGCACCGGGCGTGACGAGCGAGCGGACATGGTCCACGAGGGCATTGGCGGCGGAAGCGGCCGACGACGCACCGCGCGCGGCGATGATGGCGGCCCCTCGCTTGCCGACGGTCTCACAGAACGGGCCCTGCAGCCAGGCGGTGTCGGTAATGACCGCGGGAGCGGGCTGGCCACCGATGGTCGCGTGGGCGAACGCGGGAAACATCGTCGGGCTGTGGTTGCCGTAGATGAAAATATTTTGGACGGCGTTGAGATCAACGCCGGCTTTCCTGGCGAGCTGGGTCTGCGCGCGGTTCTGGTCGAGGCGGACCATCGCGGTGAAGCGGTCGGCGGGCAGGCGCTTCGCCTGCGAGGCGGCGATCATGCAATTCGTGTTGGCCGGATTGCCGACCACGGCGACGCGCGCATCGGCGGCGGCAACGGCATCAATGATCTGGCCCTGCCCGATGAAAATCCTGCCGTTGTCCTTGAGCAGGTCGGCGCGCTCCATGCCTGGGCCGCGGGGCTTGGCCCCAACGAGCAGGCACCAGTTGGCGTCCTTGAAGCCGACGGCGGGGTCGGAGGTCTGGACGATGCCCTTGAGCAGCGGAAAGGCGCAGTCGTCGAGCTCCATGGCCACGCCCTCGAGGGCCTTGAGAGCCTTCTCAACGGGCGCCTCGATCAGCTGGAGGATGACCGGCTGGTCGGGGCCGAACATCGCGCCGGAGGCGATGCGGAAAAGGAGGGAGTAGCCGATCTGGCCGGCGGCTCCGGTGACTGCAACACGGATGGGGGATTTCATGGGAGGTTGGAAACTTGTTTTGGACCACCGCAGCCCGGAGCGCACGGAGGAAATACCGGGAAAGGAAACTTGAAGCGCCGCCGCAATGAAGCCATAAATTATTTAATGTGTTCGCCGGGTCCTCCGCGTTAAAAAGTCATTGGAAGCGGGGCGCCAGGGCCGCGTGGATTTCGCGGACGAGGCTTTCGGTCGTCGGCCAGTCAATGCAGCCGTCGGTGATGCTCATCCCATGGCGCAGCTTTTCCCTCGGCTGCGGGAAGGGCTGGCTGCCAGCACAGAGGTTGCTCTCGATCATCGCGCCCATGATGGAGGAGTTGCCGGCGACAATCTGGGCGAGCAGCGCGCGCATCACCTCGGGCTGCCGCTCGGGCTGCTTGGCGGAATTGTCGTGTGAACAGTCCACGAGAATGGATTTCGGCAGGCCGGCCTTGGCGAGGAGCGCCTCGGTCTGCGCGATGTGCGCCGGCGACCAGTTGGGGCCCGGGGAGCCGCCGCGCAGGACGACGTGACAGTCGGGGTTGCCGCGCGTGCCAATGGCGGCGGCCGCACCGTCGAGGCTGATGCCGAGGAATGTCTGCGGCTGCGCGGCGGCCTTGATGGCGTTGATGGCGGTCTGGATGGAACCATCGGTGCCGTTTTTGAATCCAATCGGCATTGAAAGGCCGCTGGCCATCTGGCGGTGCGTCTGCGACTCGGTCGTGCGCGCGCCGATGGCGCCCCAGCACACGAGGTCGGCCATGTATTGCGGCGTGATGGGATCGAGAAACTCCGTGGCCGTCGGCAGGCCGAGGTCGAGCACCTCGAGCAGAAACGCGCGGCCGAGGCGCAGGCCGGCGGCAATGTCGTGTGAACCGTCAAGGTGCGGATCCATCACGAGCCCCTTCCAGCCGACGGTGGTGCGCGGCTTTTCAAAATACACGCGCATCACGATCATCACACGGTCGGCGACTTCACGCGCGAGCGCGGCGAGGCGTTGCGCGTATTCACGGCCGGCCACCACATCGTGAATCGAACACGGGCCGACGACAAGCAGCAGCCGTTTGTCATCCGTAAAAATAATCCGGTGGATGTCGCGGCGGGCGCGCACGACCAGCTCCGCCTGCGCGTCCGTCTTCGGCCGCTCGGCCAGCAGCGTTGCAGGTGAGGGCAGCGGACGGGTCTCGACGACATTGGTGTCGGAAGTTTTCTGCATGAACTGACGAGCTTGGCAGGTTGGACGGCCGTTGCGCAAGTCTGGGCAATCCGGGAAACTGGGAGCCACCACATACCGACCCTTGTCATTTGGGCAAAAAGTTGCCCGGTCGCCTACCCCTAAGCGACCGGGCATTTGCTTTCTTAGTTACCCCAAAACTCCCGCTAAGCGGGAGAAGTGGAGAAATTGGAATGGCAAAGGAGTAGCTTTATTCCATGCTGCGTCAACAGAAAGCTTGCTAAAGAAACTTAACTTGCTCTTGAACAACATAATAAACTCTAACATTTTTTTGCCATTCCCCCCCGGCTGGCAGCATCCGTGGTCGCCTGCAGCAGTGTTGTGCGTAAAGGGAGAGGATGCTTTGAGCTTCTTGCAGGGCCAATTTTCGCAGGATTTGCAGCCCAAGACCATCGCATCACAGATGTGCTACGGCCTGTGGCTCAATCACAAGGGCCGGGTGTTGGCCGATAGCTTTGCCCTCGTGGTGGGATCGGCCGAGGTCTGGCTGGTCAGCTATTTTTCCGCGTCGGCAGACATCCGTGGATGGCTCGATGGCCACGTCGTCGCCGATGACGTGATCGTCGAAGACCACACGGCCGCGTGGCGCGGGCTGGCGCTGGCCGGCACAGCCGCGCCGGCGTGGCTGCGGCAGGCCGCCGGCGTTGTGCCGCCGCCGCAGGGACAATTTGTGCGGGCGGGCAACGGATTCGTTTTTCGTGGTCGGCGCAGCTCAGGGGAGAGCTGGGAGTGGCTCGCGCCCGCCGTGTCGCCGCCGCCGAAGTGTGCTGTGCTCCCGGAAATCTCCCCCACCACCATGGAGCTGATGCGCCTCGCCGACAACCTGCCGGCCGTGCCGGCCGACATCGGGCGCAGCGACCTGCCGCACGAGGCCGGGCTGGATGTCACGGCGGTTTCCTATACCAAAGGCTGCTATGTCGGGCAGGAGGTGATGGCGCGGCTCCGGACCGGGAAAATCCGCCGCCGCCTCGTGCGCGTGTCCGGCCCCGACCTGTCGCCAGGGCCCCTCGCACCGCTCTTACAAAAGGATAAAAAAGTCGGCGAACTGCGCTCGGCCGCAGCGGACGGTCGCGGCGGTTTCCTCGGGCTGGCGATGCTTACCTTGCTCGGCCTCGACCCCGACGCACCGCTGGCCCTGGCACCGGGTACACCGGCGGCGATTCGCCCGCTGGATCACCTGGTCAAGACGAGCCCGTGATCGTGCCGACAAACCTGTCCACGTAGGCTGTCATCCAATGGTGCAACCAGAGGAAATGTGCCGCCCCGGCGATCGCGAGCATCGGTCCAAAGGGCACATGCGTGCCGAAGCCCAGCTCAGCCGGCTGGCCCTCCGGTGACTCAGACGGCAGCACCAGCGCCGATTTTTTGCCGGAAAGTTTTTGCACCAGTCCGGCGAGACCGACCCACACCGTGCCCACGACCGCACCGCCGAAAACGGCAAACACCGCGCCCTGCCAGCCGGCGAACGCACCGATCGCACCAACCAGCTTCACATCGCCGAAGCCCATCGCCTCCTTCTTCAGTGCGGCTTCGGCCAGCACGGCGATCCAAACCAGAAGGCCCGCGCCTATGAGCATCCCGAGCATCGCGTCGCCTCCCGAACGCAAATTGGGCAGCAGCGGCCGGAGGCTGTCCGGCCCATGCCCGTGCAACGCCGGCACCAAAACCGACAGAGCGACCCCCGCGAGACCCAGCCCAATGGTGAAACGGTCGGGGATGATGAAATGGTCGAGGTCAATGAAGGTCGCCGCCACCAGCGCGCTCATCAGCACCCAGCCGCAGGCCGCCTTCGCCGGCGGAAACAGGAGCCAGCATGCGAGGAACAGCCCGCCGGTTAGCGCCTCGACGAAAACGTAACGGAAGGAATAGGGCCGCCCGCAGCAGCGGGCCTTGCCGCGTAAAATGAACCAGCTCAGGATCGGAATGTTGTCGAACCATGCGATGGGCTTGCCACACCCGCAATGCGAACGCGGCGTGACAATGGATTGCCCCGCCGGGATGCGGTAGATGCAAACGTTGAGAAAACTGCCGACAATCGCGCCGAACAGAAACGCAAACGTGGCGAAAAACCACGGGAAGGCGGCGTTGGTGGCGGCGAGTTCTTTCAACATAATGCACAGCCATTCGGCCGTTTGCCTCCGGGAAAGTCAAACGCGGTCGGCGGGGGTATGGAATCGGCCGGCCATCGCAGAGCGACGGCCGGCGGTGTCATGAGAGACGCTTTTGATTTAGCAGGATGCTTGCCAAGGCCGTGCCAACCTCGGGCCGGTAGAATTTCATCGATCATCCCTACCGGGGATTTTGGTGCGCTTTATGGTTATCGTCCCCCCCCGACAGTTTTACTTCCGGACACAAAAAAGCCGGGCGCTGTTGCCAGCGCCCGGCTGAAGCCAGGATCAGTTTGATAATCGAAGGCCCGATCAGAACTTGAAGACGCCCTGCAGACCAAAGAAGGTCGTGTCGGGACCGGCCACATTGATGATGGACAGCTCCGTGCGCACGGTGAAGTGGTCATTGACCTTGTAGGCGGGAGCCAGCGTGTACTTGGTGGTGTTGGTGGCCGAAATGAAGGTCGCATCACCGCCGCTGACGCGGAAGGTGGTGGACAGCTCATTCGAGAACGCATAGTTCACCGCCGCCAGCCAGGCGCTGGAAGAACCCGCACCGGTGGCGATCTCGGTGTTGTAGATCCACTCGGCAGCGAGGGAGGTTTCCTTGTTCAGCTGGTAGCTGGCCCAGAAATCATACACGGTGAAGGCCTTGGTCTGGCCGGCCACCGGACCGCCGGCACCTTCATGGGCGAAACCGGCCCAGAGAACGGTGTTCTCAATGCCTTTGTAGGAGACAAAGCCCTCGATGCCCTTGTTGCCTTGGAGCGAATTGTCGCCCGCAAAGAACCCGGTGCCACCGTAGATCGAGTCAACCACCCCGAGGCCGGCGCTCCACTCCTTGTCCCCGTAATCAAGCTCCAGGCCGGAGTGATAGGCGGGAACGGCATAGATGCTCGTGCCGTAGGTGATCGCGATCATGTCGGGAATGTTGAAAGCCTCGTACCCGAGCGGGCTCAGGTATTTGCCGCCTTTGACGCTCCAGCCGCTGCCCAGATCATAGGTGAGGTAGGCATCCAGCACACCGATCTCGTCGCCCGCACGGTTGGGGAGATAAAACAGGCTGACGGTGCCATTGACGGGACCTTCGCCGGCGGAAAAGATCACTTTGGCGGCGTCGCCCCAGCCGGCAACGGAGGTGGCTCCGCTGAACACCGAGTCAACTCCGGCCACACCCGAAGTTTTGGCGTATTGGTAGGAAGCGGCCACAAAGCCGCTGATTTTGACGCTGCTCATGTCAGCAGCGGAAACCGTCGTGGCGAGAGCGAGCAAGGATGCCGCCAGAACAGTCAGCTTATTTTTTGATGTAATCATGTTTGGTTTGTTTGATGTTTAGGATGGACTTTCCCTTCCGAAACGGAGGAAAAATCTTCCTCTTGCTAAGCAATTCATCTGCCAGCCCACAACCTCTATCTTAAATTTTAGGGCCGTTTTAGATGAATTCTTTTTATCCATAAGCTGAATAACAATCATACATGGATTTCATGCGCTGTCGCCCCCTAGCTACGGAGAAGGCAAACCTTCTTTGACAGATCCTGGCTGAGCGCACTCCCAGGCAGGCACAAAAAAGCCGGGCGCTGCTGCCAGCGCCCGGCCGAAGTTTGGTCAGGTTCAGATTGGGCGGAAGCCAGATCAGAACGTGAAGACGCCCTGCAGGCCAAAGAAATTGGCGCTGGCGGCTCCGTTGATGGAGCTGTGCGAAAACTCACCGCGAACGGTGAAGTGGTCGCTGACCTTGTAGGCCGGGGCGATCGTGTATTGCGTGCCGTTGGAGCCCGAAACGCCGGCCTGATGGACATTGTAACCAACACGGAAAGCCGTGGAGATCTGCTTGTCCCAAGCGTAGTTCAGGGTGGCCAGCCACTGCGAGCCGTAGGCGCCGGAGTCGGCCGCATTGGTCGAGTAGACGTACTCCAGCGCACCGACGAGGTCGCTGCTGATGTTGTAGCTCGCCCACAGGTCGTAGAGCGAGATGGACTTGGCCGTCGAGTTGGTCGCGGCAACCGTGCCCTTGTCCTGGTAGCCGTAGGCGGCAAACAGGGTGAGGTCGGTGATGCCCTTGTAGGTAAACGACAGGTCAATGGCCTTCGTGTCCTTCAGCTCGGCGTCCGTGTCCTGAATGGCGAACGTGTTGCCAGCCGTGTTGTAGAGCGAGTCCACAACGGCGAGGTTGGCAGACCAGTCTTTCTCGCTGTAGTCCAGACGCACGCCGATGTTGTCATTGGCGGGAATCAGGGTGGCGAGACCGTTGCCGTAGGTGATCGCGTTCATGCTGGGCGAGTCAAACGGCTCGTAGCCGAACGGACCGTAAAACTTGCCGGCGGTGACGGACCAGCCGGAGTCCAGCGCCACGGTGACGTAGGCATCAAGGATTCCGAGCTCATCGGGAGCGAGGTTTGGAACGTAATAGAGGCTGACGTTGCCGGAAACCTTGCCCTCGGAAGCCGAGAGGTTGATACGGGCGCCATCCCCATTGCTGAGGAAGTTGGTCAAGGCAGGAGCCCCGAACAAGGAGTCGGTCGAAGCCGCTCCGCGAACTTTCTCATACTGATACGCACCGACGAGGTAGCCGCTGATTTTAACAGACGACATGTCGGCAGCGGAAACCGTCGAAGCGAGCGCCAGCAAGGACGCCGCGACAACGGTGAGTTTGGATGTATTCATGTGTGGTTTGGTTTTGGTTTAATTTGGCTTTCAGACTCGGTTAAAAGTAAGAAAACCACTGCGATTGTTGAAAATAATTCATATGGCGCAAGCCCTCATTTTGTTTTTTATGCCATATAATGGCATTAAGGGCTGCCGGTTTTATGGCTTATTTCGATCCATTCGGCGGCAACCAAACGATCCGCCATGGCCAGATCCAGCCTTGCCAGCCCTGCAGCGGACACCCAGCTCAACTCCGTATGTTCAATTGCCCGTGGAGGCGGGCTGGTCGGCACCAGCCGCGCGACAAACGGAATAAGCTCCACCCACACCGACCCCGCACCGTAGTCGTGCCGGCGGCGTAACAACGCCCGCGCCGGCGTCACCTCACAGCCGAGCTCCTCCCGGATTTCGCGGACCAGCGCGGCTTCTGGCGATTCACCCGGCTCGATTTTACCGCCCGGAAACTCCCACCGGCCTCCGAGGTGCTTATGCGCCGCCCGCCGCGCCACCAGCACGCAACCCGCATCGTCCTCTATCAGCGCACAAACCACGGGCAACGGCTCGCGGGGCGGAGGGGCGGACAACATCGAGGGCTGACAGGTGTCGCTCACCGGATTTCCATCAGTTCAATTTCGAACACCAGCGACGTGCGCGGCGCGACCTCCGGCTGACTGCCCTCCTCACCGTAGGCGAGCCACCACGGCAGGATGATCGTGCGCCGCTCGCCGGCCTTCATTGTCCGCAAGGCCTCATTCCAGCCCTGTAGCCGGCTGGTGCCCAGGACAAAACGCAGCGGTGTGCCGCGCGTCCGCGAGCTGTCAAACAGCGTCCCGTCGAGCAGCCGCCTCGCCTCATAATGGATCGCCACCGTCTGGCCCTCACGCGCCACCGGACCGTCGCCGGGCGCGCGCACGATCTGGCGCAGGCCGGACTTGTTCTCGCGCGCGCCGGGAAATTTTTCCGCGATGCCCTGCTCCTCCTCGGTTGTGAGCACATGCTTCGTCGGATCGGTCATTTCACGCATTGCGGCGCTCATCGGCCGCCCGGGATTGGTACGCGCCATGATGCCCGAGCGCACCACCAAAGCGAGCGTGAGCAACCCCCCGCCGAGCAACAGCAAGTAGAAAAAACTGCGGAGAGGTGCCTTCGACATGCCGCTGGCCTGACAGCCGGCCGCCACCAAGGCAACCCCGAGCTCGCACAGTCTAGGACGAAATGTCTTTGGCCAAGCGCAAAGACCGAGGCCCCGGGACGGAAGTTTGAACCCCAGTGGCACAGAGGGCACGGAGAAGCGGAAAGGCTGAAGAGCTGAAAAACTGAAAGGCTGTTACCGAGCGAAAAAACAGGCGCGTCACGCGCTCAATCGGTGCTTGGTGCTGTGTGCTTCGTTCTTGGTTGGCGGATGTCGGCCTGCGGCCTCGGTAACTTTGGGTTCCTGATTAAATTTCTTGTCGTGAGCGGAAAATCTGCGAGTTGAGAACTGAAAGTTGAGCCTGGAGGCCAGAAGCCAGCCAAGCCTCAACCCGCCCTCTGTGCAATCTGTGCCTTGTGGTTCAAATTTCCGTCCCTCCGCCCATTCCGGCACTCCGCAATCCTCAACTCCTCCTCCCATGCCTCCTGTCACCGTCACCTATTACGTTGAGGAGCCTCTGAAAAACCCAAATAAATCAGGGAACATATTAGCAGCCATAGGGTAACAGTAGCAATGAGCCAACAAATCACCTTCCTCTCGCTCGGTTGCCTGACGAAACGAACACGTGCGGACCAGTTTCTCGACGAAATGAACCGGG
>CANJLB010000019.1 GCA_947475065.1 Opitutia bacterium
AGCACAAGTATTCAGTAAAGGTGCCTTTTTGGCCTGCCATTCTACGACGTATTTTGCTCACGTAAGTCGCTGGCGGTCGGGCTTATTCGGGGTAATTCGGGGTTTTTCGGCCCTTTCTGAAAGAGCACAAGTATTGAGCGAAGCTACAGCGAAGCTACAATGGTGCCCGGGCGCGGACTCGAACCGCGATGCTTTTGGCACAGGCTTCTGAGACCTGCGTGTCTACCAATTCCACCACCCGGGCAAAAAAGGGAGTGCCACTGCATACGCCGGCGGCGGGCTTGGCAAGTCCCGAATTGGCCTTGGCCCGCCGCCCGCGCTACGCCACGCTCCGTCACATGACATGGAGCGGAGTGCTGCTGGCCGCCGGAGCGTCGCTCCGGATGGGCCGCGACAAGGCACTGCTGCCAACGGCCGATGGGCCGTTATGGCGGCGGCAGCTCGCCGTTCTCGCGGCAGCGGGCACGGCCGAGCTGCTCGTGTCGGCACGGGCGGAGCAGTCATGGGTGCCGCCGGAGGTCACGCGCCTGGCCGATGCCGTGCCAGGGGCGGGGCCGCTGGCGGGCCTCGCGGCGGCGCTGGCTCGCTGCCGTGGCACGCACCTGCTCGTGCTCGCGGTGGATCTGCCCGCGCTGCCGGCCGACTGGTTCTTGGACCTGCAAAGCTCGTGCGCGCCGGGCTGCGGCGCGGCGGGCGTCCACGTGGATGGGGCCGACGGTGAAGCCTTTGAACCGCTCGCGGCGATTTATCCTTGCGAGCTGGCGGCATGGGCGGAGGCGGCACTAAGACGGCGCGAGCTGGCCTTGCAGCCGCTGCTGCAGCGCGCCGCAGCGGCCGGCCTGATGCAGGCCGTGCCCATCGCGCCCGAACGCGCCGCATGGTTTGCAAACTGGAACCGGCCGGAAGACCTTGTCTGAGGCCGGGTGGACGCAAGGCACACCGTTCGGCTGCGAAGACCGGCCCGGCCTTTACGCGCTCGCTTCGGTCAACAATTTCGGCACTTTGGCCGCGTCCGCTGTCTCCATGACTTTCCGCCCGATGCCCGCCTGTCTCTCCCGTCCCGCCACCGCGCTCACCTCCGCCGTCCTCGCGCTCCTCGTGTTCTTCACACCGGGCACGACGCGAGCGGCGTTTTTCACGGCCAGCGAACAGCATGTCAAAGCCTCGCTGGTCGCCGCCGAAGCGTCGGTGCAGCCAGGCCGCGAATTCACCGTCGCCCTGCGGCTTGAACACGCCACCGGCTGGCACACCTATTGGATTTTTGCCGGCACCGGTTACGCGACCACGCTCAAGTGGGACTTGCCGCCCGGCTGGACAGCCGGCGCAATCCAGTGGCCGACACCGGTCAAGATCATTGACACGCACGGCACCATCACGGGCAACGGTTACACTGGCACCGTCTATCTGCCGGTCACCCTCATCCCGCCCGCCGGCCTCAAGCCCGGCGAAACCGTCACGCTCAAGGCCAAGGCCGAGTGGCTCATGTGCAACACGGACTGCGTGCCCGGCGACGCAACGCTTTCGCTCACACTGCCCGTGAGCGCCACCGCACCGGTGCCGGATCCGGCCCCCGACAGCATGGCGGTGGCCTCCGCCAGCGCCGCACTTCCGCGCCCGGTCGAGGGCTGGCAGGTTGAGGCCACCCGCACGGGCAAAACGATCACGCTCCGCCTCACGCCGCCCGCCGGCGTGAGCCCGCCCGCCGCCTCGCCCGCACCATGGTTTTTTGGCGACAATGATTTCGTGGCCTATGACCAGCCGCAAGGCTTTGCCGTGGAGCCGGCCAGCGCGCTGGTCTTCAAGCTCACCATTTCGTCGTCGGCCGAGGCCAGCCTTAAGCGGCTGACGGGAGTGGTGCGGACGGAAGGCAGCTGGGTGGCAGCCGGCCCGGCTTTGCCTGGGCTGAAACTGGACGTGCCGCTCATGATCGTGGCCGGGCCTGCCGTCGCGATGCCCGCGGGCGGGCTGGCGGGCGCTCTCGTGCTCGCATTTCTCGGCGGGCTGATTTTGAACCTCATGCCGTGCGTTTTTCCCGTGCTGGGAATTAAAATCCTCGGCTTCGTCAACCAGTCCGGCGCAGACCGACGCAAGGTCGTGCGGCACGGTCTGATGTTCACGGCGGGCGTGCTGCTGTCATTCTGGGCGCTGGCGGGCGCGCTGGCGGCGCTGCGGGCGGGCGGCGAACAGCTCGGCTGGGGCTTTCAGCTCCAATCGCCGGGCTTCGTGTTCGGCCTCGCCACAGTGATGCTTGTGTTCGCGCTGAACTTGAGCGGAGTGTTTGAGTTCGGCCTCGGCGCGACTGCGGTTGGCGGGGGCTTGCAGATGAAGTCGGGCTATCTGGGCTCGTTTTTCACGGGTGTGCTGGCGACCGTGGTGGCGACACCGTGCAGCGCGCCTTTCCTCGCACCAGCGCTCGGCACGGCCCTGGCGCTGCCGGCGGGGCCGTCCTTCGTGGTGTTCACGGCGATCGCGCTGGGGCTGAGCGCGCCGTATCTGTTGCTCTCGATTTTTCCCGGTGCGGTGAAAATCCTGCCCCGGCCCGGCGCATGGATGGAGACCCTGAAACAGTTTCTCGCGTTTCCCCTCTATGCGACAGTCGGGGCGCTCGCGTGGGTGCTGGTCGGGCAGGTGGAGGCGGAGGCGCAGCTCAACGCCATCTTCGGCCTCACCGCCGTCGCAGCAGCAACGTGGTGCTACGGACGGTTCGCCGGGCCGGGCACCAAGCCGGCGCGTGCGCGCGCCGGCATCGTCGCGGGCGTGGCGCTGCTCGCGGCGGGCGCATGGCTCGGCTGGCCGCACGCCCCGGCGGCGGACGACCTGAAGTGGGAGCCATGGAGCGCGGAGCGGGTCACCGCACTGCGCGCCGAAGGGCGGATCATCTACGTGGACTTCACCGCCCGCTGGTGCGCGACGTGCCAGGCCAACAAAAAAATCGTGTTCGGCTCGGACGAGGTGCGGCGTATTTTCCGTGAAAAGAAGATCGCCCTGCTCCGGGCCGACTGGACGAACCGCGATGCGCTCATCGCCGAGGAATTGGCGCGATGGGGCCGCAGCGCGGTGCCGTTTGACCTAGTTTATCTGCCGGGCAGTGCGGAGGGCCGGGTGCTACCCGAAGTGTTAACCCCGGGCATCGTGCTTGAAGCGATAGGCAAGTGAGCGTCTGCACCGGGCTTCTTACTGTAAATACCAATACTCCGAAAAGCTGAGACGCGAAGAACGGAAAGCGGTTCCTGCCGAAACCCTTTCCCTTCCTCTGCCTATTCGCGTCTTTGCGCCAAAATTGTCCATCGGCTTTCCCTTGCCAGCCAGAATAATTGCTCTTTCCCTCACCGGCCGTGTTCCACCAAAGTGGTTGGATGCACCCCCTTGTCCGTGCCCTCACCCGCCCCCTGGGTCTGTCTCCTAGGAAACTGCCGGCCCGCCTGCCACTGATTGCCGCCATGGTCACGTGCGCCCTGGCCGCGCTGCCCGCCGGCCTGCACGCCGCCGAGGCGCCCACCGTCATCCGCATCGGCACGATTCCGGGGCTGAAGTTTGACCTCAGCGCCTTCTCGGTGCGGCCGGGCGCGGAGGTCGAGGTGATTTTCACCAACTCCGAAGAGATGCTCCATAATTTCGTCATCGTGAAGCCCGGGACGCGCGAGGCCGTGGGACTGGCCGCTCTCACGCTGGGCGCAGGCGCGGCGGAGCGCGAGTTCGTGCCACCCACGCCCGACGTGCTCTGGTCCACGAAGGTCGTGCCGGCCGGCTCGTCTGCCAGCGTCAAGTTCACCGCGCCAACCACGCTGGGCGATTATCCATACGTGTGCACGTTTCCCGGCCACTACTTCCTGATGTTCGGCACCATGATGGTGACCAACGATCCCCAGCCACCGGTGAAGACACCGCTCACACCGGCCAAGCCCGCGACGGCCGGCACCGCGCCAGTCGCCACGTCAGCAGCGGCGGTGACCGCCCACGCCGTCACCAAACGGGCCTTGATGCCCGCCTCCGGCCCGGCCTCCATCGCCGTGCAACTGCCGGGCGGGGTGTCGTATTGCTGGGATGCGGGGGCGGGGCGCTTCCGCTACGCTTGGACCGGCGGCTACATCAACATGCCGGCCGTGGCCGAACGCTTTCTGGCCGACGTGCTCGGCGATGTTTTTTACGAGGAGCCCGCCTACCCGCTCCGCCTCGGCACCTCACCGGGCGCCGTGCCGAAACAGATTGATTTCAAGGGCTACACGCTCGACGCACAGCGCATCCCAGAGTTTGAAACCGTGGTGGACGGCGTCACGATACACGAGCGCGCCGAGGTCAGGGACGGCAGGCTGGTCCGCCGTTTCCGCACGGGTGGCGAGGCAACCGTGTGGTTCGCCATCCCCGCGGAAGGCGCAGCAGGCCTCGCCGCCGCCGGCGGCACGAAAGAGGGCGCGTTTTTCAAATTCACCGGTGCCGCCGCGAAGGAATTCACCATCAGCATGCCCGTGCCGGCATCTGCCCGGACTCCCGCCCAATAACCCCTTCGGCCCCTTTTCCCCATGCACCCCTTCCGCCCCGCCCTCCCTGCCCTGCTCGCCCTCGCCCTGCTCGCCGGCTCCGCCAGCCCCGCCCGCGCGGCCCGCGGCACGCCCAACCGCGTGCCGCTGTCTTCCATCGCCAAGGCCGAGCCCAGCACCTTTGCCCAATACTACGACGTCGAGGACATCGTGCTGCCCGAGGGAGGCAGGTCTGTGGATGGCCTCGCCATCATGCCCGACGGCCGCGTGGTCGTCACCTTTTACTCGGGCTGGGTGTGCTTTTACGACGCCAAGACGAAAAAGTGGACGACCTTCGCCGAGGGTCTGCACACCCCGCTTGGCGTCCTGCCGCTGAGCAACAGCCAGATGCTCGTCATGCAGATGCCCGAGCTCACGCTGCTGACCGACAAGGACGGCGACAACAAAGCCGACGAGTTCAAAACCGTCTCCGACCAGTTCGGACTGTCGGGCAATTACTCGGAGTTTGCCTTTGGCCCGGTGAAGGACGCTCAGGGCAACCTCTTTTTCAGCCTTGGCACCGGGTCCAATCAGGGCGCACCGCTGACCACGGAGGTCCGCGGCTTCTTCAACCCGCTCGGTTCCTGGAGCCGCATGACCTCGCCGGTGCCCTTTCGCGGCTGGATCATGCAGATCACGCCGGACGGCAAAACCGTCCCCTACGCTTCCGGCCTGCGCGAGCCCAACGGCCTCGGCCTGGACCCGCAGGGCCGCCTCTTCGCCGTTGACAACCAGGGGGACTGGGTTGGCGCGAGCGCGCTCTACCACATCCAGAAAGGCCGTTTCTACGGCCATGCGCCCGACCTGCTCTGGCGCGAGGATTTTCAAGGCGGACGGATGCCGATTGACACTCCGGTCGAGGAGCTCGACGCGCTCCGCACGCGTGCCGCGGTCGTGTTCCCCTACGGCGACATGTCCAACTCCCCCACCCAGCCGCTCTGGGACACGACCGGAGGGAAGTTCGGTCCGTTTGCCGGCCAGGCCTTCCTCGGTGAAATGAACCAACGCTTCCTCATGCGCGTGATGCTTGAGGAGGTGGACGGCCAGATGCAGGGGGCGGTCTCACCTTTCCTGAACGACCCCGCCAACCCCAAGTTCCATCGCGGCAACAACCGCCTCGCCTTCGACGCCCAAGGGGGCCTCTGGGTCGGCCAGACGTTTCACGACGCCTGGACGGGTGAGGAAGGTCTGCAACGCATCACTTGGAAAGGGATCGTCCCGCTGGAGGTGTCCGCCATGAAGCTCATCGAGGATGGCTTCGAGCTCACGTTCACCCGGCCCGTCAACCCGGAGACCGCCGCCAACCCCGCCTCCTACGCGATGAAGACCTATTTCTATAACTATCACGAGGAATACGGCTCGTCGAAATATGACAACCATCCTGTCGGCATCAGCTCTGCCGTCGTGTCCGCCGACCACCGGCGCGTCACGCTCCACCTCGACAACCTTGAGGCGTGGCGGCTCTACGATCTGACCATGCAAAATATCGCGAGCGAGGACGGCCAGCACACGCTGCTCGGCCCCTGGGTCGTCTACACCGTCAACCACCTCCTCCACAACACGCCGCCGCCCCGCGCCCCGCTGCCGCATGACCCGACCCAACGCCGCACCCCGCGCTATCCCACCCTTGACCGCACCGAAAACGGCATGCAATCCGTCGGCGGTCCGCAGAACTTCAAGCCGCTGCCGAAGAACTGACGACACTCCGTGAACGCGGGCCACCGGTAGAATATTGGTGGCCAGACGCCAAACGGCTCCACACCTTGGCCTTCAAAGGGCGGCTCGCCGCCCGCCTTTGTCCTTTCGCCCTGCGCCGTTCTCCGTTTGTCTGAGCGCATGGCCGCCCAGCCGACCGCGCACCCGCATCCGCATTTTCGCAAGCCCAGCTTCCCGGTCGCCGCCCCGCTGCGCGACTACCTGCGCCGCTACCGCCGTGAGCGCGACCTACCCGTCACCTACGAGCGCCTCCGCCGCTTTGCCGAGTCCGCCCCGCTCGCCGACGCCGCCGGCCTCCCCACCCTCTGGGAGACGGTGGTCTATGACCAGCTGGAGATGGAGTCGCTCCAGGAGGGGCTGAAGCAGGTCTATGCCATCCTGCGCGTGGACGGCGACCTCTCGGTCATGCAGCACCTTTACATTGATCGCATTGATTTTTGCGCCTTCGGCAATTCCGCGCCCTTCCGCATCCGCATCGTCAACGCCTACAACGACAATCCCGATCACTTCTACGTCAAGCGCGCCGATGCCTCCCGCATCTACGGCCTCGAACTCGAGCATGTCCTCTCACCCAACCGGATGAACTATCTCACCTGCGGCGCCACCCTCGTCGAGGAGCACATCGCCGGCATCCCCGGCGACGCCTTCATCGCCCGCGGCCTCGGCGGACGCGACCTCAAGCCCATCCGCCTCGCCAAGGAGCTCGTCAAGTTCAACGAGCGCTGCTTCGTCCGCCTCCTCGGCGACATGCGAAGCTACAACTTCGTGGTCGTCGTCACCCCCGACTTTGAGGATGCCCAGGTCCGCATCCGGGCGATGGACTTCGACCAGCAGAGCTACGAGGGCCGGCTCAACTTTTACCGCCCGCAGTTCTTCAAGGACAACCGCCCCTTCGCCCTCTTCTGTGTGAAACACCTCCGCCTCGAGACTGCGCGCCAATACCAGCGCGAGGAGCAGGTGCTCATGCTCCAGCGTGCCGCCGTTTCCGAAGAACGCCTGGCCTTGCTCCTCGCCGCCATGTCGGGCGACACGCTCGCCCCGCCCGCGCATCTCCATGAGCTGCGCACCGCGCTGGCTGCGCACTACCGCCGCGACACCTACCACCGCTGCGAGTCGATGGGCGCGCTCGTCCGTGAAAATCTCGAGTCCATCCGCCTGCACGTCGCCGATCCCTCCCTCATTCCCGAGTCCGACAGCATGGCCGGCGGGCTCGAGTGAACGGCCATTCAAGCTTTATGTCTGCCACGGAAGCATTGACCATTTTCGAGGTTGATCCATACTTCTCGCCATGCTCCGGCACCTTCAGCTTGGACCGTTACGCCGCCATGGGTGGCTCCTCTTCTTTGACCTGATCGGCCATCCCAAGGCCAGCACGGGCTACGCTTGGGTCTACGACACAGAGGCCGGAAGCCGCACGCTGGCCGTCCTGCAACTGCCGCCCGTCATCTCACCCGTTACCGCCGTCCGTGCCGCTATCGTCGGGGAGTTGCGACCGATCGAGGGAAATTGAAGTGAAAAAACATATTAAATATGCCTTGGTCGCCGCCGCCATTATATCATCGGGGTTGTCATTCATTTACGCTCTACCCCGCGCAAGATTTAAAATCGGCGGCGGGGAGATACTCGTAATTTTTGCGCTCGTTCTCTTAATTTTTGGGCCACAGCGGAGAACGTAGTCGTTCACTTTCAAATTAAGACACTACCATCCAGCGGCATTACTTGAACTAGCTTGGGGATCGCGATCAGACTGCATGGTTAAAAAACGAAACGCCCGTGCCTCTCAGGCTTTTTTCACCACCGCGCAATTGACCCACTCGGCCGGGCCGCCGTCGGCGTAGTGCTCTTTTTTCCAGACGGGCACACGCGCCTTGGTTTCATCAATGATGAAACGGCAGGCGTCAAACGCCGCCGACCGGTGTGCCGCCGTCACCCCCACCCACACGGCCAGCCCGCCGATCTCCAGCCGCCCCGTGCGATGGATGCACCCGGCAGCCACGATGGGAAATTTCGTGAGCGCCTCGGCCATGATCCGTGCACCTTCCAGCTCGGCCAGCCCGCCGTAGGCCTCGTATTCCAAGGCTGTCACCGGCCGGCCTTCGTGGTGATTGCGCACCCAGCCCTCGAACGTGACACATGCACCTGCGCCCGGGTCGGGCAGCCCACGTCGCAGCGCGGCGGGGTCAAGAATCTCGGCGGAAAGACGGAACATGGGCGGGAGCGAAACCAAGCCGCCCCGGATTTTCAACGTAAAGACGCGAAGGCGCACAGGGCGCGGAGAAGAACCGATCCGAAATCGCGAAAGGGCGGAAAATTCGGAAGCCAAGTAACCAGGAAATTAGTTCGGCTGGGTTTGTGGCTTCCTGGTTTCTGAATCGTTCTCCGTGACTCCGCCCTCTACGTCCCTGTCCCTCCGCGCCCGTATGTGTTAAAAACAAACCTCTCTCACGTCCGCAGCAGTTCGCGACGGAGCCAGTCGAGGGCGGCGTTGACGGCGCGCATTTTAACTGTCGAGCGCGCACCAGGCCAGCAGACTTTCTTCGCCCACGCACCATGCGGCGTGTGCAACGCGAGATAGATCGCGCCAAGCGGATTTTCCTCCCCGCCGTCCGCCTTGTCGCCAGACCCGGACTGCGGGCTCACACTGCCGGTCGGGCTGGCGCTGCCGGTGACGGCGAGCGCGTAGTCGGCCCCGAGCCGTTCCGCCGCCGCTGTCGCCATCGCCACGGCGCATTCCTCGCTCACCGCGCCATGCTGGAGCAGCAGGCACTCGGGCACCTCGAGCAACGCGACCTTCGCGTCGTTCGAGCAGCACACCACGCCGCCGGCGAAAAACTTGTGCGCGCCGCAGAGGTCGGAGAACGCGCTCGCCAGCAGCCCTCCGGTCGCGGCCTCGGCCACGGCCAGCCGCTTGTCCCGCGTCCGCAGGAGGTCGGCGCAGATCTTCGCGAGCGAGTCGCGGCCATGGCAGAGAAAATCCTCGCCGAGCAGTCCGGCACACATGGCGGCCAGCGCCTCCAACTGCGCGAAAGCGAGCCGCCCGTCGGGCGAGCTCAGGCGCACGTCCACGAACCCCTCGTGTGCACAATAGGCCACGCAGAGGGCGTTCCCGTGCGGCACAAAGAGAGGAGCGAGCTTTGTTTCCAGGGCCGACTCCCCGATGCCGGCGGTGCGCAGCTGCACATAGGCCTCGCCTTCCGCGAGCAGGCCGAGGCGCACGAGACGCGGCACGACGTGGTCGGCAAACATCGGCCGGAGCTCGTTGGGCGGGCCGGGCAGCAACACCAGCACCCGGCCGTCGCGCGCGAGCCAGAGGCCGGGCGCCGTGCCGTGGGGGTTGGGCAGAACTTCGCCGCGCAAAAATTTCATGGCCTGCTGGCGGTTGTTCGGCGTCATCGGGCGGCCGAAACGGGCGAAACGCTCCGCGATGGCGCGCTCAATGGCAGGATCATGCACGAGCGCCTCGCCCAGCGTGGCGGCGACGGCCTCGCGGGTGCGGTCGTCGCAGGTTGGGCCGAGCCCGCCGGTGAGGATGACGACCGTGCCGCGCGCCCAGCTCGCGCGGAGCTGCCCGGCGATGTCATCCGCGCCGTCGCTCAGGGTGGCGTGATGCGCCAGTTGCACGCCACGCCGGCCCAGCTCGGTGCCGATGAACGTAAGATGGCTGTTGGCGGTCAGACCGAGCAACAGCTCGTCGCCGAGCGTCAGCAGCTCGAAGCGCGGAGGCCCGAGGGCGGGCTCGGCGGCGGCAAAAGTGGAGGCGGACGGGGAAAGCATGCTTGTTGCGAGGGGCAGGCTAGGACAAACTTTCGAAAATGCCAGCCTCCGCTCCGACCAACCTCAAGGCCAGGGTGCGCGCCCTGCCGGACACACCGGGCGTCTATCTCATGAAAGACCGGCTCGGGCGCATCATTTACGTCGGCAAGGCCAAAAGCCTGAAGAAACGCGTCTCGTCCTACTTCCAACGCGGCCGGGCGCGCGCCATCGTGCAGCCGAAGATCCGCGCGCTCATCGGTCTCATTGCCGATTTCGACACCATCGGGGTGAAATCCGAGCCCGAGGCGCTGCTGCTCGAGGGCAAGCTCATCAAGCAGTGGCGCCCGCGCTACAACACCGACTTTACCGACGACAAGCGCTTTCTGCTCGTGCGCGTGGACCTCACCGAGGAACTGCCGCGCTTCCGGCTCACACGGCTGCGCAAGGATGACCGCTCGCGTTATTTCGGGCCGTTTGCCCACAGCGGGCTGCTGCGGAAAACGCTCGCCCAGCTCCGCCGCCAGTTCGGCATCCTGCTCGCCGATGCCACGCCGGCCAGGCTCCCCGACGGCGCGTGGAAACTGTACGACGACGTACGCGAGGAAATCTACGGCGGCGAGCATACGGTCACCGCCGCAGCCTACGGTGCGCGTGTGGCCGCCGCGTGCGAGTTTCTCGAAGGCAAGTCGCGCGAGTGGCTCGCCGCGCTCCGCGCCGAGATGGCCGCCGCCGCCGCCAAACAGGCCTTCGAAAGGGCCGCCGAGCTGCGCGACCTCGTCTTCGCGCTGGAGGAGACGCTCCGCAAAACGCGCCGCTTCGAGCGCGCCGACCCCACGCGCCCCGCGCGCGATGACGCGGCACTGGAGGCCGTGCAGGCGGCGCTCGGCCTCGACTCCCCGCCGCGCACGATGGAGTGTTTCGACATCTCGCACATCTCCGGCACGTTTGTCGTCGCCTCGATGGTGCGCTTCGCCGACGGCCGGCCCGACAAGGACCAGTATCGCCGCTTCCAGATCAAAAGCTTCGTCGGCAACGACGACTTCCGGGCGATGGAGGAAGTCGTGGGCCGCCGCTACCGCCGGCTCGCGGAGGAGCGCAAGCCGTGGCCCGACCTCGTCGTGATTGACGGCGGGCGCGGTCAGGTGGGGGCCGCGCTGAAGGCGTTCTTCGCGCTCGACCTCAACCCGCCACCGCTCATCGGACTGGCAAAAAAGGAGGAGACGGTGATCTTTCCCGACGCACGCGCCCCGCTCCGCCTGCCCCCCGCGCACCCCGGCCTGCGCCTGCTCCAGCGCCTGCGGGACGAAGCCCACCGTTTCGCCAACACCTACAATGCCGACCTGCGCTCGAAAAAAATCCGTGAGAGCGTGCTCGACGATTTTCCGGGCCTCGGCCCCGTGCGCCGCGCCGCCCTGCTCGCGCAGTTTTCCAGCATCGAAAAACTGCGCGCGGCCAGCGTGCAGGAAATCGCGGCCACACCGGGCTTCGGGCTAAAAATGGCCGGGGAGCTGCGGACGTTTCTGGCACGGGATAACCCCGCTGGCTGACGCTGTGACGGCGGGCCGCATCCCGGCGGTCCGGGGACCGTCCGGCCGGCCTCCCCTTTTACTCCGGGCTTGCGAAACTCCTTCCGTTCCCCATTGTCTCAGGCCTCTATGAAACGCCTCTTCCTTCCCACCGCATTATTCCTCGCCCTTGGCGCGTTCCTGCGTGCCGCCCCGCTCCAAGTCGGCGATGCCGCCCCCGTGGTTACCGCCATGTCCGAGAGTGGCAAGCCGCTCGATCTCGCCGCGGTTTATAAGGCGCACAAATACACCCTCGTCTATTTCTACCCGAAGGCCTTCACCTCAGGCTGCACAACCCAGGGTTGCGCACTGCGTGACAACTACGACGAGCTGACCAAGCAGGGAGTCACGGTCGTCGGAGTGAGCGTGGACGATGTCGAGACCCAGAAAAAGTTCCATGACGAATACAAATTCCCCTTTCCCTTGCTTGCCGACACGGACAAGAAGGTCGTGAAAGCCTTCGGCCAGAGCGGCCTCAATTTTGCCAGCCGCGAAGCGTATCTGATTAAGGATGGAAAAATCGTCTATCATGACACGGGTGTGACGGCCAAGCAGGCCGAAAACATCCTCAACTACCTCTCGCGTGAATCCGGCACCCCGGCACCCGCCGCCAAGCCGGCAGACGCCAAGCCCGCAGCCGCTCCCGCCGCCCCGGCGGCGAAGTGAGCGCAGACTGATCCATCGTTTTAGCCCAACCTCCTGAGCGCGGCGCAAGCCGCGCTCTTTTTGCTGTCTCACACGAGGCAGGCCGGAAGCGCAAGGGTCCGCCCGTGAGATTTGATCCAAGCGTGGTGGCGGCAGGGGCGGCGCCGCCACCCCATTACAGTTCCTCGTCTGCCGACGCACCGAGCAGGCCGGCCGACGGGTTCTCCCGCACTCGCGCGAGCCAGCCGGCGATGAGTGGGCCGCCCGGCGGGTCGGGCCATGGCGCGGCGACGAGGTCAATGACATACAGCGCGCCATCCGCCCCACGGACTAAATTGCGCGCATGCATGTCCGCCACGAGCCATGCCCGGAGCCGCCCGTCACCTTCCGCGCCATGAAACAGCAGCCTCGGGTGGTCGCGGTTCGCGCGCAGGAAACGCGAGGGAATCTCGATCAGCCCCGGCGGCAGCCGGCCTGAGGTGTCGTCGCCCTGCGGCAGCGGGTCACCGAGCGTCTGCTTCGCCACCACGATGCCTTCGGGCGTCACCCCGACGATTTCCGTCGCCATCCCGAGGGCGTCAATCAGCAGCAGCTTTTCGAAGAGCGCGAGGTAATCACCCGGGCACGCCTCGGCCTGCAGCAGCTGCTCATCGCCGGGGCGGAAAGCGAACGTGCTGCCCACCAGCTTGTCAATGCCCTCGGCCGGCCGGTAAAATTTATAGACCGACTGGTCCGCCAGCGCCACGAACGCCGAGGCTTCCACTCCGCTGTGCAAGTAGCGCAGCCGCGGGCTGGCCTCCTCCAGATTGATCGCCGGACCGGCGGGAAAACCAAAATCTTCCAGCATGCGCAGCGGCGTCAGCATCCGCCATTCGCGGATGGCCGCGCCCAGCCGGGCCCAGAGAGGGTCGCCCAGCTCCAGCAGGCTTACGGCGTCTTCGGGGAGCGTGACGAGATCGCGGTCTGGATCTGTTGCCACGCCACATTCGGCTGCGACCGCGCGGAGACGATGGAGCGCCGCCAGTCGTCGCTCGTGATCGTCCTGAAGATCGGCGCGCCCGGCCGGGCCGGGGAGGCGCCGGCCTTGGATGCAGGTCGGCCTGCCGGTGAAGGGGTCTTGCATGATGCGGGCATACGCGGAAGTTCGCGCGTGGCGGGAAAATGGCAAACGGAAGTTGCCGGAAATTCCTGGCAGGTTGCTGACAGGTTGCTGGGAGGCAAACCCATCGGCGTCCGCGAAGCGATCGATTTCGCCGCCGCCCACCGCCCCCTCGCCGTGAAGGCGGGTCGCGGATTCCGGGTTCCCTCCCGGTTTTTTTCAGACGAAAGCCTTACGGCTTGCGCACCAGCGGCCTGCGACTTGCTTTGCTAGGAGAGTTGCGCTGGCATGGGCCTGCTTCCGACATGCATACTTTTCTCAGCATCCTTGGCGAATGGTTCGTCATTCTCGCCCTCGTGGCGGCCAACGGTTTCTTTGTCGCGGCCGAGTTCGCGCTCGTCAAGGTGCGCGCCAGCCAGCTCCAGCCGATGGCCCCCACCGGCGGCTGGCGCGTGAAGCTTGCCCTGCGCGCGCTCAACAACCTCGACGCCGCCCTCTCGGCCACGCAGCTCGGCATCACCCTCGCCAGCTTGGGCCTCGGCTGGGTGGGCGAGCCGTTCATCGCTCACCGGCTCGCGCCGCTGCTGGGGCGGATCGGCATCACCGACACGGCCACCGTGTCCACGGTCTCCATTGCGGTGGCGTTCGGCGTGATCACGTTTTTGCACATCGTGCTCGGCGAGCTCGCGCCCAAATCGCTCGCCATCCAGCGGCCCCGGCGCGTCTCGCTCCTCGTCGGCGGGCCTCTGCTGGTGCTCTACTACGCGCTGTTCCCGTTCATCTGGGTGCTCAACGGCACGGCCAACCGCCTCCTGCGCCTGTTCGGCCTCGACCCGACCGAAGGCGAGCACCACCTCAGCCCGGAGGAGCTGGAATACGTCTTCAGCCACGCCCGCCACGCCCACCCCGGCGACGCCCTCATCAACCGCCTCATGGTCCGCTCCCTGCGCCTGCGCGACACGCAAGCCCAGCAAATCATGCGCCCGCGCGACCAGATTGTCGCGCTGCGGCTCGGCCAGCCGCACACGGAGAACCTGCGCCTCGCGCAGACGAGCGGCTTCAGCCGTTTCCCCGTGTACCGGGGGGAACTCGACGACATTGCCGGCGTGCTTCTCGTGCGCGAGTGGCTGTGGCAGATCCAGGCGCTCGGGCCGGACGCGCCGTTCGAGCCGCTGCTGCGGCCCGCGCTCACGTTCACGACAAAAACGCCGATCCACGCGATGCTTGAGCTGTTCCGCAAGTCGCGCACGCACCTCGCGCTCGTGCTCGACGACGCGGGCCGCGTCGCCGGCCTCGTGAGCTTCGAAGACGTGCTGGAGGAGATCGTCGGTGACATCCGCGACGAGTTCGACATCGAGCGCGGGCCGGTTTTTGAACACACGGAGAACGCCATCGTCGTCAGCGGCCTCTTCACCATGCGCGAGCTGCAGGCCGAGACCGGCTGGAATTTCCCCGACCTGCAGCCACGCGAAAACGTGAGCGTGTGGACCCTGCGCCAGTTTGGCCGCGAGCCGAGGCGGGGCGAAAACGTGACGGTGGGCGAGATGCGCATGACCGCCGAGGACATGGCGGTCGAGCGCCTGCGCCGCGTGCGGGTCGAGCGTCTGCCGGTCGTGACGGAGTGATTGGAAAATGTAGGGCGGGGTCGCCGAACCCCGCCTCGGGAAATGCGTCGCGGCAAATGCGGCGGTGTTCGGCGACCCCGCCCTACCACCACCGCCCTCACCCGCCGATGTAGCTCATCTCGACCTTGGCGCGCGGCTCGCCGGTCGCCAGCACCTCGGCGCGCTCGTCGCTGTAGCGGTCGAGCCGGCCGCCCCACACCCGGCCCACGTAGCGCACCAGCTCGGCGTCGTCCGCGCCCGCGCGCAGCGCGCCGAGCAGATCCCAGCCAAGCGCAGAAAACAGGCAGGTGAAGATTTTCCCATCCGCCGAGAGGCGCGCGCGATGGCAGTCCCGGCAGAACGGCTCTGTGACCGACGAGATCAGCCCGATCTCGCCGTGGCCGTCACGGTAGCGGTAGCGCGCCGCGACCTCGCCGCGATAGGCGGGGGCCGACGGTTCCAGCGGCCAGCGCGCACCGACCCGCTCCACGATCTCACGCGCGGGCACGACCTGCGCCGCCGCCCAGTGGTTCGTGTTGCCCACGTCCATGAACTCGATGAACCGCAGCGTATGCCCGCGCTCGCGCGCAAACTCCGCCAGCGCGAGGATCTCGCCGTCGTTCACGCCGCGTTGCACAACCATGTTCAGCTTCACCGGCAGCCCGGCCGCCCCGGCGGCGGCGATGCCGCGCAGCACGCGGTCCGGCGCCAGGCCGTGGCCGTTCATCCGGCCCGCGATGGCCGGATCGAGCGCATCGAGCGAAACATTGACGCGGTCGAGCCCGGCCGCGCACATCGCAGGCACGAGCTTCTCCAGCAGCCAGCCGTTGGTCGTGAGGGCCACGTCCGGCACGCGCAGCTCCTGCTTGAGCGCACGGACCAGGTCGGGCACGTCGGCCCGCAGCAGCGGTTCGCCGCCGGTCAGGCGGATTTTTTGCACGCCCAGCATGGTGAACGCCCGCGCGATCCGCACCAGCTCGGCGAGCGTCATCAGCTGCGGGTCTTTCATGAACGCGTAGCCCGGCCCAAACACCTCCGCCGGCATGCAGTAGGGACAGCGGAAGTTGCAGCGGTCCGTGACCGAAATGCGCAGGTCGCGCAGCGGACGTTGAAACGGGTCGCGGAGGTCACTCATGGTCGGCGCGCACAAAAGCACAATGCGATGGAAAAACCAACTCTTATGCCAAGCCGTCATCCCGGCGCGGTCATCCTTTTGTGCGCTGCGGAATTGGAGGAGGTGCGCCAGGCGAGGGGACAAAGCGGTGGATCAAAGATATCAAAGCAAGGGTAACTGCTCCGGATACCACAAATGCGCTGACCCAGTTCAAGACCAGATCTGAATTCATGGACTCCATCGGAAGGACCGGCATGATCACACCGAATCCAGCGAGTGCTCCAATCAGCATTGAAAAAACAATGAGCGCCGGCAGGGGCAGACGCATGAAAGCCCGGGATGCAGACACGCGCTTCATCACCAACGGAGTGATAATCAAAGCGGGAATGTAGGTCGGCCAAAAGCCAACGCTCAAGACCCCGAAAAAGGCAATCCCAGCAATTGCCAGCGGATTTATCGAGCCACCCCATCGGGCAGGCTGCCAGCAGACCAGCGTGGCAGCCGCCACCAACGGAGCCACAACCAGCAGTGCTGCGAAGGTGAGCTTCGTCTTCATGCCCGTATAAGTTCGGCCCGCGTACCGGCAGAGGCAAGGCGATTTGCCTGAAGGTAGGGCGCGACCGCTGGGCGCGCCGCTCCGGGCTGTGGAAGGTGGAGCGCATTGACCCCAATGCGCTGGTTTGAGAGCGACCGGCCCATAGCGCGTTGAGGTCAACGCGCTCCACCCCTCAATCGTGGCGGGCCCAGCGGGCCCGCCCTACCCTCGGAACAGAAATGCGCGCTGGCCATCGCGCGTTGTGCCGGCCATGTTTTTCACGCCGCCATTTCCCCCATGTTGCCATCCCCCGCCGAGGCCGAGCGCATCGTTCTCGAAAACATTTTCCCTCTCCCCGCCGAGCCTTGTCCGCTCGAGGCGGCGCACGGCCGTGTGCTGCGTGCGCCGATCGTGGCCGATCGCGACCTGCCGCCGTTTGACCGCGTGACGATGGACGGCTTCGCGCTGCGCTCCGCCGCATGGGCCGCCGGGGTGCGCCGTTTCCGTGTCACCGGCACACAGGCCGCCGGCGCGCCGCCGCTCGCCTTAAAAGCCGATGACGGGTGCATTGAAATCATGACCGGCGCGGTGCTGCCGACCGGCACAGACTGCGTCGTGCCCTATGAGCAGGCCGCCCGCGATCAGGCAACGCAGTGCGTGACATTGTCCGAACCGCTGGCGGCGGGGCAGAATGTCCACGGCCGCGCCTCCGACTTTGCCGCCGGCGCCACCCTCGTGCCGCCAGGCGTGCGGCTCAGCCCGCGCGAGATCGCGGTGGCGGCGGCATGCGGTTATGCACAACTGAGCGTGGGCGGGCGGCCAAACGTGGCCGTCGTGGCCACGGGCGACGAGCTGGTCGAGGTGGACGCCCCTGCCATCACCCCGCACCAAATCCGCAAGTCCAACGACCACGCGCTGCGCGCCGCGTTGCTCGGCGGCGGGCTGGCCGCCCGCATCGAACGGCTGCACCTGCGCGACGAACGCGGCGCAATCGAGGCCGCGTTGCGCCGCGTGATCATGGAATCCGACGTGGTGCTGCTCACCGGCGGCGTGTCGAAGGGGAAGTTTGACTTCGTGCCCTCCGTGCTCGCGGCGCTGGGCGTGGAGAAAATCATTGCCGGTGTCGCCCAGCGCCCGGGCAAGCCATTCTGGTTTGGGGTGACGCCGCAACGCACCCCGGTCTTTGCGCTGCCGGGCAACCCGGTCTCGGCCAGCGTGTGCTTCCGCCGCTACGTCGTGCCCGCTCTCGGCAAAATGCTCGGTGCCGCGCCGGCGCGGCCCGATTGGACGCCGCTCGCCAACGCCACGCCCGGCCACGCGGCGCTCACCCGCCTTAACGCCGTGCGGCTCGTCACGTCGCCCGACGGCCGCCGCGCGGCGCATGCGGTCGCCTGCAACACCTCCGGCGACTTCGCCGAGCTGGTCGGCACGGACGGCTTCGTCGAGCTGCCCCCCGGCCCCGCCGAGGTGCCCGCCGGCACAGTCGCCCGGTTCTGGGCGTGGGAGTGAGTGACGAAGTTTAAGATCACAAATTGTAATCTTGAAACCGAAGGCTGGAAACCCATGCGGTCACAAATTGTGACCGCATCGAAGCGCAATGTCCGGCACCCGCCCCTAACCTTCACCAAGCACGGCGCGAGATGGGTTTCCACGCGATCAAGCGGAAGGGTTGAGCGCCTTGATCTCAGATTCCGGGGAGCGCCTGCGTCTCGCAGGCCGTCCTCGGCGTCTCGCCGAGGACTTCGGAGCCGTCGGCGGGACGCCGTCGGCAGCACCCGGGACGGGTGCGCTCCCCGAGCCAGAGAGCTACAGCCTTTCCCCGTAGTTCAATCCCGCTCATCAAAACTTCCCCGCCTCCAGCCCAAAGTGGCGGCTGGCGTTGCCGTAATCTCAGATTCCGGGGAGCGCCTGCGTCTCGCAGGCCGTCCTCGCCGTCACGCCGAGGACTTCGGAGCCGTCGGCGGGACGCCGTCGGCAGCACCCGGGACGGGTGCGCTCCCCGAGCCAGAGAGCTACAGCTTTTCCCGTAGTTCAATCCCGCTCATCAAAACTTCCCCGTCTCCAGCCCAAAGTAGCGGCTGGCGTTGCCGTAGCAGATGTCCTTCACGAGGCTGGCGAGCGCGGCTTCGTCGTTGGGAATCAGGCCGGCCTCGACATCCTCGCCGAGGAGCCGGCAGAGCAGGCGGCGGAAATACTCGTGGCGCACATAGCTCACAAAGCTGCGCGAGTCGGTCAGCATACCGACGAAGCGGCTGAGCAGGCCGAGCTGGGAAAGCGCGTTGAGCTGCCACTCCATGCCTTCGCGCTGGTCGAGAAACCACCAGCCGGAGCCGAACTGAATCTTGCCGGCGGTGACACCGTCCTGGAAATTGCCGGCCATCGTGGCGAAGAGGTAATTGTCGGCGGGGTTGAGGTTGTAGAGGACGACCTTGGGCAGCGCGCCCTCGGCGTCGAGCGTGTCGAGGTAGCGGGAGATACCGCGGCCTTGCGCGAAGTCGCCGATGGAGTCCACCCCGGCGTCGGCGCCGAGGCGGCGCAGGAGGCGGCTGCTGTTGTTGCGGAGTCCGCCGAGGTGGAGCTGCTTCGTCCAGCCGCGCTGCGCGTCGAGCCGGCCGAGAAAGAGCAGGATGAAAACGGCAAACTTCGCCGTCTGCTCGGGCGTGGCAGCGGTGCCGGCCCGCGCGGCGGCGAAGATGGCGGCGGCCTCGCGCTCGGTGCAGCCGATGTCGGGCACAGACTCGAGCCCGTGGTCGGAGAGCCGGCCGCCCAGCGAATGGAAAAAAGCGTGGCGGCGGTCGAGGGCCGTGAGGAGTGAGGCGAGGTCCTTCACCTCCACGTTGCTGCGGGCGGCGAGCTGGTCACACCACGCGTTGAAGGCGGCGGGGGCATTGACCAGCAGCACCTTGTCCGGACGGAGCGTGGGATAGACCCGCGTGGCGAGGCCGGACCTGGCGATGGCGACATGGTGCTCCAGCGAATCGGCGGGGTCGTCGGTCGTGCAGACGACGGCGACCTTGGAGCCGGTGAGGATTCCGTGGACTGATAGCGCGGGGGTGGCGAGCTGCGCGTTGGCGGTCTCCCAGATTTTGGGCGCGTTGGCCTCATTGATGAGCAGATCAATCCCGAAATACCGGCGCAGCTCCAAGTGCGACCAGTGGTGGAGCGGGTTGCGCACCATCTGCGGGACGGAGCGCGCGTAGGCGAGGAACTTGTCGTAATCGGAGGTGGTTGTACCGGTGATGAGTTCCTCGGGCACGCCGTTGGCGCGGAGCGCGCGCCATTTGTAGTGGTCGCCGGCCAGCCAGACTTGGAAAAGATTTTCAAACCGTCGGTTGGTGGCGATCTGGTCGGGCGGCAGGTGGCAGTGGTAGTCGAAGATGGGCGACGGTGCAGCGTGGCGGTGATAGAGCTCTCGCGCGGTCGCGGTCGTGAGCAGAAAGTCGTCGTGGAGAAAAGGGGCGGCAGGCATGGGGACGGGAAAGATGAAAGAGGAACAAGGCCTCAGCCGTAAAGGACACAAAATCGGCCTTCACCGCACGGCCGCGGGCGGAAACCGCACCATACTCCAAGTGGCGGTGATTCTGATGACCAGCGCAACGAGGTGGGCAAGTCACCCGGAGCGACCTTTATCGTTGAAACGGTCGGACTGGATAATAATACTATTTAAAATCCGCTCCTTCTGCTTTCCCCATTTGCGACAAAGCGGGTGACCGGGTTTGGTAGGCTTGGCATCGGTGCAAACCGGCAATTGAAAGAAGAGCGCCAGTCATAAGAAATACGAAATAAACGGGCGTAAAACGGGCATAAAGAGCTCGGCGGGCTCTCACAAAGATCGTGCCTGTCATTTCGCCGGCACGGTGGCCGCCGGAGCTGGCAGCGGCTCGAAGATCTCCTCCGGGGTTTGCGGGAAGGCGGTGAGGATGAAGTCGGCGATCTGGAAGGCACGTTTGGCCATGAGGGCATTAACGGGCGCCGGCGCATCGCTGTGCGTGATGGTGACAAAGACCGGACCGGCGGGAATGACATCAAACTCCGGTTCGGCCGGTTTCGCGGGTGACTCGCCCTCCTTCGTCGCCGTGCTGGCCGAAGGTGACGGTGCAGGTTGAGCAACGGAACCAGGGACGGCAACGGGCCTGGGCTTTTTCTCCTCGGGCTTGCGGCCAAGCGTTAGGGCGATGGTCTTGCCGTCGAAGGTCGTAAGCCGGACGCTGCGCGAGGCGACTTTGGCCGCGGCGACGGCAGGATCGTCAGTCGCAGCGGTGTCGGTGTAGCGCAGCGAGGTGAGGTTGCTGAGGACGGTGGTGAAGGCACTGGCCTTGAGCTGCTGGCCGGCCGGCGGGTGCTCGGCGACGAAAGGCTCCTCTTTTTTGGCCCGGGTGACCGTGACCGTGGTCTCGGCGCGGGGTGGCGTGGCTGTGTCGGCCGGGAAGCTAAGCTCGATTTTGGCGATGTCCTCGGACTTGAGCTGGAGCAGCAAGGTGTCGGCCCAGTTTTTCGAATCGGAGTCGAGGAAGGAGTTCAGACTCGCGAGGTAGGCCTTTTCCTCGGCGGCGAGGCGCACGAAACGGCCGCCACCGCTGTCGGCATTCTTGCCAAGCGCGAGGTCAAGGAGCGGCTGGCCGGCGGCGTCGAGGAGCTGGACGCGGGTGTCCTTGAACTCAAGGCGGGAAATCGCGGCCGGACTGGTGGTGACGAGGCGGGAAATCTTGGCCTCGGTGAGGTCGCCGGCGAACCCGGCGAGCTTGGCGAGATCGGCGGGGAAATCAAAATAGGAAGCCACCCGCCAGCCACCCTCGGCAGATTTTTTAAGCTCGACGGTCTTGCCGGCGTCGGCGAGGCGGATGACCGTGGCCTTTTCCACGAGTTCGGTGGCGACCAGGGGCTGGCCGACACGGGCGTCGGCGGCGGGCGCGGCGGGCGGGCGGTTGCGCAGGGCGACGGCGCCGGAAAGGACGGCGAGAATTGTGACGACAAGGACGAGGGTGCGGAGTTTCATGCTGGACGGGAGTCAGGAGGCCGGAATCGAGCGGACGGAAGCGGCGGCAATAGGAGGACTGAAAGTCTCAGGATCGGAAGGCGGAATGCCGACGCGCCGGTCAGCGGCGGCGGGCACGGGCGAACCAGAACCCAAACACGCCCACGAGCAGCGGGGTGGTGAGCAGGTTGACCCAGAGAAGGTCGCGGCCGAGCTTATTCACGTCCTCACGCAGCGTGCGGCGGATCTCGCGCTGCTCAAGGCGGATGGCGGCCCGGTCCTTCTCGAAGCGATTAATCTCGGCCTGCATCTCGGGCGAGGCGACGAGACGACCGCTGTCGGTGCGTTTGGCCTGCAGGCTGCTGAGCTTGGACTGAACGTCGCCGAGGCGGGACTCAAGGGCGGTGAGCCGGGCGTTGAATTGATTGAGGGCGGTGGCCTCCATCTCCTGCACAACCTGAAATGGTCGGACCGCCGCGCCCTTGCCACGGATGGAGAGGAGCTCGTCCGAGCCGGCCAGAAAATCGAGGGCATTGCCGGCTAGGTCGAGGTTGTCATTCATCGGCACCAGCATGCCTTGCTGCCGGGCCTGAGGACTGAAGATCACGTCGTCGAGCAGCCAGTCGGTGTCGGCGATGATCATCAGTGTCGAAGTGGCGCTGGACTCCTTGAGCGGAGGCGCGGCCAGGGCCGGCGGCACCGCCGGGGCCGCCGGCTCCTTTTTGTCCTCGGAGGGCTCGTCCTTCGGCATGCCGTCGGGAAAGGCGGTGGGAAATTTTCCCTGCAACAGGGCCGCGACCGTCTTTTTGCCAGGCGAAACGATCTGGCGGGCGAGTTCGTCCTGCTGGGACAGCTGCAACGCCATCGCCGGGATTTCGCCGCCCTTATCCGAGGTTTCGATAAGCGGGGTGACGGTGAGGCCGGGCCGGGGCGTGACGGTGAAGCTGCCGGCCCCGAGGAGCCAAAATGACTTGAGCAACGACGTCACCGGCGACTGGGGATTGGCCGAACTGGCGTCGAGCATCATGAACGTGGGGTTGCGGATCATCGCCCCGGTGCGCGAGGTCTGGGGCAGAATGTGCTCAAGGTCACCGGCCACCATCTGCGGGTTGTAGGCCACGCCGTACGCGCGGAAGAGCGTCGGGAGGTTGCTCATCATATTTTGGGGCGGGGCGCCCATCAGCATCGGCTGCTGGCCGCCCTGGCCGCGAAAATACTCTGAGGCCGGATCAATTGCGATCAACACCTTGCCGCCTGCGAGCAGAAACTGGTCAATGGCAAACTGGAGCTTGGAGGAAAGAAGCTGCGGGTGGATGATCGCCAGCGCGGCCAAACCGTCCGGGAGCTTGTCGGCCGTGGAGGCAACGGGCACGAGGGTGAAATTACGCGCCCACTCGGTCGCAACATACTGGCCGGGCTGCGACGGCTGCCTCATCATCATCAGCATCATGCTGTCCTGCGCGCTGCTGCCTTGGAGCGGAAGGCTGGTGATGAGGCCGAGCTTCTTTTTCTGAGCGTCCACCTGCCGGACATCGTTGATGAGGAGCGAAAGGTCGTATTCGAGCAGCTGTTCGCGCTGGTCGGTGATGGCGGGCAGGGCCACGGATTTCTCCGCGTGGGTGGCGACGAGCCCGAAATAGACCGGCTCGCCCTCGCGCCCGCCGATGGGCTGGAGGCCGGCCGCAGCCGCTTTTTCCTCCTCCGGCGTGTCGGGCTGCGGGTAGATGAGATTGAGGACGAGACGGCCTTTGGCCGCGCTGACATACTGGCGGAGCATCTCCTGCACGCGGTCGGCATAATTTTTGATCTGGATGGGCAGACCCCCGGCGTCCTTGGAAAAATAAAAGTCGAGTGTGACCGGCTCGTCGAGCTTGGCGAGCAACGCGCGCGTGCCGGGCGAGAGCGTGTAGATTTTTCCCGCCGTGGCGTCGAGGCGCACCGGCAGCTGCGAGGCGAGGTAGTTGACGAGCACGAGGCCGGCAAACAAGAGCACAACGGCGAAGGCTTTGAGACCAAGTTTCATGGAAGTAAAAAGAGGAGGGTCGGAATGTCTTAAAGTCGGAATCGCCCGGCATCAGCGCTCGAGGGCGACGACGTTCAGGCAGAGCGTGAAGCCGGTCAGCGAGAGGAAGAACATGACGTCCTTCAGCTCAATCACGCCTTTGCGGAAGGGCTCGAAATGGGTCATGAAGCTGAAGTTGGCCATGAGGTCCACCAGCCCGACCGGCAGGTAGGCGGAAGCCAGGCCGCTCACATAGTTCATGCCGAGCAGCATCAGGACGAAGCAGCCGAGCACGCTCAGGACGAAGCTGATGACCTGGTTCCTGGTCAGCGCCGACGTGAGCGAACACACCCCGAGAAACGAACCCGCCATGAGCACGCTGCCGACGTAGCTGGTGAACACCACGCCCCAGTCGGCGTTGCCGAGGTAGGCCAGCGTGAGCAGGAGCGGGAAGCTCATCAGGATCGCCAGCGTGAGAAACGCCCACGCCGCGAGAAATTTTCCGAGCACGGCCTCGAGCGTCGTGACCGGCAGCGTGAACAGCAGTTCCACCGTGCCGGTGCGCTTTTCCTCGGCCCACAGCCTCATGCCGGCGGCGGGGACCAGGAAAAGAAAGAGCCACGGGTGCCAGAAAAAATAACCGTCGAGCGAGGCGACGTTGTTTTCGTAAAAATGGGTGACCAGAAAGGTCAGGCCGGTCGAGGCCACCAGAAACACGATCAGGAAAACATAGGCGACCGGCGCGCGGAAGTAGCCGAGGAACTCGCGTTTGAAAAGCGGGCAAATCTGTTGCATGGCGGAGAAAAAGGAAGGCGGGAAGGAAGGCGGAGGGGGAGGCCGGGCCGGCACTGTCAGTCGTCGCCGCAGGTGAGGCGGCGGAAGATTTCGTCAAGGCGGGCACCGGGTTGACGGGCGCGAAACTGGGCGGGCGTTTCGTCCACCACAACCTTGCCCTGGGTGATGATGATGACGCGGGTGCAAACCGCCTCCACCTCCTCCAGGATGTGGGTCGAGAGGATGACGGCCTTCTCGGCGGCCATGCGCCTGATGAGCGCCCGCACCTCATTCTTCTGGTTGGGATCCAGGCCGTCGGTCGGCTCGTCGAGGATGAGCGCCGGCGGGTCGTGCAACAGCGCCTGCGCCAGGCCGACGCGCTGCTTGAAGCCCTTGGAGAGCGTCTCGATGGTCTGGTGGCGGACCGGATCGAGCTGGGTGAGCCCGAGGGCACGGTCCACCTGGGCACGCCTGGCCTCGGCGGTACGGAACCCACGCACCTCGGCGATAAAACCGAGAAACTCGCCGACCGTCATCTCACCATAGGCGGGCGCGCTCTCGGGCAGGTAGCCCAGCTTGCGCTTCACGGCGACGGGATCGGCGGTTACATCCACGCCGTCCACCGTGGCGGTGCCGCCATCGGGCCGGAGGAAACCCGTGATCATCTTCATCGTGGTGGACTTGCCGGCGCCGTTGGGACCGAGAAAGCCGAGGATATCGCCACGCCGGACGACAAAGCTCACGCCATCCACCGCACGCTTGGAGCCGTAATCCTTAACAAGGTTTTTGACTTCGATCATTGGGAACAAAATGAATGAGAATGACCCTGCGAAACGGCAACAGGAAAAAAGTTCCGTGAAAAATGACCGCTCACACCGCGGTTGACCCGGTGGGGCGGGCGCTCCAGCCTGCCCGACAGACCCGCCCCATGCCCGCCACGCTCAATGCCGCCGATCCCGTGCAGCAATTCTCCGTCTTCGCCGAGAACCGCGTGGGCCGGCTGCACGACCTTACGGCGCTCCTCAGGGCGCACGATGTCCACATCATGGCGCTCACCGTGCTCGACACGACCGACAGCTCCATCCTCCGCTTCATCGTAGACGACCCCGACAAGGCCCGCGAGCTGATCATCAACAACGACTATCCCCACACCCTCTGCGACGTGCTGGCGGTGGAGATCGCCGACGAGGCCGACCTGAAAGGGGTGCTCGCCGCGCTGCTGGAGGCCGAGCTCAACATCCACTACGTCTACAGCTTCATCAAGCGGCCGGAGGGCCGGGCCGCGCTCGCGCTTAACCTCGAGGACGCCGACGTCGCTGCGCAGGCACTGCACACTCGCGGGTTTCGGGTGCTGACGCAGCGGGATATTTCACGATGAGCGATGAGCCTCCAGCAACGCCGCCAAAACCGCTGCTTCCAGCTTACGTTTTTTTGGTTCGGCTACGCCGTAGCTATTGTAGTCATCTCTGTCCTCGCGGCGACAATGGAACCGGACTCCATTACTCCGGCCTCACATGGCAGCCTGGCGGCTGCTGGCCTGATGTTTTTTGGTGGCCTTTTTGTCGGGGCTTTCCCGACCGGAACTTTAATTCTTGCGTTCAAGCTTTTGAATTTCGTGCGGCATGACGCCGTCATGCCTCAATCAAAATATCTTTGGTGGTTGTGTGGCTTCGTCAGTTTAGTGCTCACTGCCGACACCATCAGGCTGAGTGCTTGCGCCCTTTATCGGGATGGGTTGATCCTGCCTTTGAGCTCATTGCTTGGGCGAGTTTTTTGCTTTGGCCGGTTTTCTTGCTCCTCGTCAATTTCGTTTGGGAAAGGGCGAGAATTAATAAACAGCGCGCAGACGCGGCGAAGACACCGCCATGAGTTCCAGAGCGCGACGAGGACGTCGCGGCTCCACCTGCCGCGCGCGGAGCGCACGGGCCACCCGCACGAATCCCGCCACTCACGAGGCGGACTACGGAAACCTCTGCATACAACCGCGAAAAGCGGGTTGCATCACGGCGGGACCTCTGCCTTTTTCGTGCGCATCATGCCCACCCCGTCCGATCCCGTCGCCGACAAGGTGCACAGCGAGAGTTTTCTCCACTCGCTCATGCGCCGCCAGCTCCGCCTCTCCATCTCCTGCGCGGCGACGTTTCTCGTCGTGCTGCTCGGGCTGCCGCTGCTCAACTATTTCGCACCGGAGCTGATGGCCACACGCGTGGCGGGCTTCACGCTGACCTGGCTCATCCTCGGCGTGCTGTTTTTCCCCTTCGTGTGGATCATCTCGGCGGTTTTCATCAGGCGCTCCATCGCGTTGGAAAACGACGAGGTGAAATCCGCCCAAACCGGCAACCCCGGCAAATTCTGACGCTCCATGCCCTCCCACCTTTTTCCCCTGCTCCCGCTCGCCTTCCTTGAGGGCGTCGATGGCTGGATTTTCAGCTTCTCGTTCATCACGGTGGCCGTGACGATCTGGATGGGGTTTCGCTCGGCGAAACAATCCAAGACGGCGAGCGACTTCTTTGTGGCGGGACGGTCGGTGTCGGTCGGGTGGAATGCCTCGGCGATCTCCGGCGAATACCTCTCGGCGGCGTCGTTCATGGGCGTGGCGGGCATGGTGATGTCGTCGGGCTACGACGCGCTGTGGTACCCGGTGTGCTACGCCTGCGGCTACCTGTTTTTGCTGCTGTTCATCGCGGGGCCGCTGCGCCGGTTTGGCGCCTACACGATCCCGGACTTTGCGGAAGGCCGGTACGACTCGCCGCTGTTCCGGAAAATCGCCGTGTGCTTCGTGCTGTTCATCGGGTTTTTCTACACCATGCCGCAGATGAAGGGCGCCGGCACGACGCTGGCCTACATCTTCCCCGGCATCCCCTACTGGGCGGGCGTGCTGCTGGTGGGCAGCGTGATCACGCTTAACGTCGCGCTCGGCGGCATGAAGGGCATCACGCTGGTGCAGGCGGTCCAGTATTGGGTGAAGATGTTCGCGATCGCAGTGCCGGTCTTCGTGCTGATGGCGGTGCATGGGTTTTACAACGAGCAGCTCAAGGTGAACGACGGGCGCATCGCGCCGCCGCCCGCCGTCGTCGCACCGGCCGCCACCACGCCCCCCGGACCGGCGGTCGCGAGCGCCCTGCCACCTGCTGCGCCCGCTGCGACGGCGGCAGCCGCCGCCGCGGCTCCCATCATTGATGGCCGGCGCCCCTTGGTGAGCAAGGCGCCGCCAGACTCGGCGTGGATCTCACCTTTCGGCCCGCTCACGACCAAGGCGGTCAAGGCCGCCGCCGCCGCTCTGCCGGCAGGGGAACAGCAGGCATTTTTGGACAAGTATCAGAAGCCCTATTCGCTGATCTACACTTACTCCCTCATCATTGCGCTCGTCTGCGGCACGGCCGGGCTGCCGCATATTTTGGTGCGTTTTTACACCAATCCCGACGGAGCTGCGGCCAAACGGACGACAATGTGGGTGATGATCCTGATCGGGGTGTTCTATGTTTTCCCGCCAGTCTTCGGCGTGATCGGACGCAACCTGATGCCGGAATTTTACACCGGCCTGACCGGCATCAAGGGCACCGACCAGGTGGTGCTCAAGCTGCCGACACTGCTGAGCGCGAAGTTCGGCGTACTCGGCAGCATCCTGAGCGGCATCACCTGCGCGGGCGCGTTTGCGGCGTTCATGAGCACCTTCAGCGGGCTGCTCGTCTCGATGACGGGCGCGCTCGCACACGATGTGTACGGGCGGATGTTGCGGCCGAAATCCACGCCCGAGGAGCGGCTGCGGATGTTCAAGTGGTGTGCCGTGCTCATCGGCGGCGTGGCGGTGGTGCTGGGCTGCTTTGTCGAGCCTCTGGAAATCAACTTCATGGTCGGGCAGGCGTTTGCCATCGCGTCGGCGAGCTATTTTCCGCTGCTGTTCATGAGTGTGTGGTGGCGCGGGATGACGATGGCGGGCGCAGCCACGGGGATGCTGACCGGCGGGCTGTGTGCGCTCATCGCGGCGACGCTCAACAACGCGAGCAACCTCGCGACCGACCCGGGACCGATGGGAAAACTCTTCGCGAGCTTCAAGCCGCTGAACGGATTCTGGCAGCAGCACCCGCTGCTGCGCATCCTGTGTGAGCAGCCGGCGATCTGGGCCGTGCCGATCGCCATCACGCTGATGATCGTCGTCTCGAAGGCGACGGCGAAGAGCGTGCCGGGCGACATCCGCATGAAGATGCTCGTGCTGCACGCGCCCGAACAGCTGGGCCTCAAGCAGGAATACATTCAGGAGCACGCGGCGGGCGCGGGTCACTGACGCGGGGGCGACTGGCCATCGCGGGTTGAAAGCCCCTGATCGGAGCAGCCTGAACCTGTCTTTGCGTTTGCCACGCACGGCACCATGCGGCAGGGTGCGCCCACATGAAGGGCTGGATCAACGACCTGCTGCGAACGGCGTGGGGGTTCCTGTTTTGGAACGTCCGCAAGGGCTGGTACCGCCTGCGTGGCGCCCGCGGGCGCTGCCCGTGCCAGCATCCGAGCGACTCCGGCGCGGCGCACGTCACAGGCTGCGAGGCCGTGATTGGCTGGGCCAAACCGGCCCGATTTCGGCGGATCTGTCCGCTGCTGGAGCGCGGGGCCGACGGACGCTGGTGTTGCAGCGTGAATGCCAAGGACGTGCGGCCGTTCTGGGGCCGGGCCGCGGCGACCGGGCTCGCGGTGGTGGCGGGTGCCTATCTGGCGGGCACACTGGCCCTGTTCGGGCTGCTGCGCGCCCGCGGCTATGCGCTGGGATTTCAGCAAGTCGTGTGGCTGCCGACCCTGCGGGTCGCGTTTCCCCGCGCGCAGTCGGAGCTGTTTCTCCGGCAGGCGCGGGCGGACTTCGAAGCCGGCCGCATCAGCGAGACCATCGTCGCGCTGCAAGTCGCATGGCGGAGCGACCCGACGGACTACGCGACGGGTTTGCTGCTTGCTCATTTCATCCAGGGGGCCGACCTGCGCGGAGCCGCGCAGATTTACACCCGACTGCGCGCGGAGCATCCGGACAAACGGGCGGAGGTAACGCGGGCGTGGTTCTACACCCTGCTCACGCACGGCGATTTCGCGGACGTCGCCAAGCTGGCCCGCGAGGAACTGGCGACGCAGCCAGGCGAGGCGGTGTGGCTGAACGCGCTGGTTTTTGCGTGCCGCCAGCAACGCGACGCCGCGACACTGGAAACGCTGGCAACCGCACCGGGCAACCTGCCGGCCGCGTGGCGCGAGGTGGCCGCGCTGGAGGCGGCGGCGTTGCGCGGCATCGGACCGGATGAAGCACTGCACGCCCGGCTGCGTGCGTGGCCGCCGGCG
Organism: Opitutia bacterium; assembly: GCA_947475065.1. Classification (GTDB taxonomy): domain Bacteria; phylum Verrucomicrobiota; class Verrucomicrobiia; order Opitutales; family Opitutaceae; genus CAIYUN01. The sequence continues at coordinate 29,613 of CANJLB010000019.1, forward strand.
GACGCGCCGGGCTACGCGTGGTTTTACCGGATTGACCGGCTGCTGGCCGGCGGTTGGACGGCCGACGCACTGGAGGGGCTGGTGGCCGCGCGCGGCCATCTGCCCGACCGTGACATCGCACCGCTCCTGTGGGCGGCCTACGCAGCGGCAGGTGACAACCCGACGCGCAGCCGTGAGCTGAAAAAATTTCTGGCCACCCGGCCGCGCCTCAACGACGCGGAGGTGACGTTGCTCTGCGCGCACCTGATCCGGTTTCCCTTGCCGGAAGCACTGACCGCCCTGGCCGAGGCGTGGCGACGTGACGCCGGGCCGCCCGACGCGGCACGGCTGCCGCTGGCGCTGGCGATGTATTGCGCGGCGGCGGCGGGGCGGGACGACATCATCCAAGGCGAAATCGCCGAGTGGATTCGCATGGCTGCGGGCGGCAGGCTGCCCGATACTTTGAACTCATTTGCCGAGATTTTGCGAACCCCCGGCCAAGACCGGCTCATCAGCCGGCTGCTCCCCACCTTGCCTACCATGTCGCTCGATGTTGTCTATGCTTTGATATACAATAACTTAAAACCAATCAAACCGATCTGAACCTTACGAATGGGATTGAGCTGTTCGGGCCTCATAAGCTGGGGTTAAACCCCTATTTTACTATTGACAGTTGGTACCGATAGGAAGAGATTGGCAGCAAGCAAGTCACCGCCGTGTTCCGCCTCTTGACCAACCTCCGATTTCCCCGCCGTATTTCAAGCTGCCTCGGCGGCTTGATGGCGGTCGGATTGTTGCTGGGCGTCGGAAGCAGCCTGAGCGCACAGACCATCACGATCTCGGAAAACTTCACCGGCACCACCGCGCCGGGCTGGGTCTTCGGCGGCACGGCCTCGACCAATCCCTACCTCACGGCCAACACCGTGGACAGCCCGGGCACCGGCTGGCTGCGCCTAACCGAGAGCCTGCAAAACCAGTCCACCTACGCGCTCTACGACACCCAGATTTTCTCGGTCAACGCCCAGATTGACATCACCATTGAGTATGCGTTTTGGAACGGCCACAACAACCTCCTCGCGGACGGCACGGGCGCGGACGGCATCACGTTCTTCCTCGTGGATGCCAGCAAGGACGCCAGCAACTTCCTGCCCGGCGCCTACGGCGGCTCGCTCGGCTACGCGCAGAAAACGATCGCGGGCGGCGGCGGGGTGGACCGCTCCGGCATGCCCGGCGGCTACTTGGGCTTCGGCTTCGACAACTGGGGCAATTTCTCTGGCGCGACCGAGGGCCGCGACGGCGGCCTCGGCACCTCCATCGCCAACGGCACCACCACCGGCTATCCCAACCGCATCGCCGTCCGCGGCCCCGACGACTACGACGGCAACATCGCCACCGGCTGGGACTTCATCGCCGCCAGCACCACCCTGTCCTCCTCGATGGACTTCCCCACCCTTACCTCCCGGCCTGACCAGACCGGCGCGGATTACCGGGCGTTTCACCTCACGCTCGACGCGAACAACCAGCTCACCGTCCAGATGAAATTCGGCACAAGCGGCTCCTTTAGCACCGCGTTCACCACCGACCTGTCGGCCTTTCAGCGGCCGGATAATTTCAAGATCGGCTTCACCGCCGGCACGGGCAACGCCGACGAGACCCAGGAGGTCCGCAACGTTCAGGTCTCCATGTCCCCTTTCCAAGCCGGAGCCTATGAGTGGGACAACGGCGCCGGCAATACCGCATGGGGCACCGGGCCCGGGGTGGCCAACAACAACTGGTTTAACTCCGACGCGCTCAAAAACAACCTCACACCCACACCGGATTCGGACATCCTGTTTGCCAACCGCCCCTCCTCCGGGCCACAGACCGTGAACATGAGCGTGGATCTCGCCGTCCGCTCGCTCACCTTCGACACCAGCTACAACTACACGCTCACCGGCTCCGGTGTATTCACGCTGGGCAATCCCGGCCAGGTCGGCCTGCCCTCGATCAACGTCAACGACTACAATGGCGCGCAGGCCCACCACCACATCAACAACAACATCATCGTCGTCGAGGATTTGCGGATCAACAACTACTCCCTGAGCACGCTCTGTCTCAACGGCACGGTTTCATTCAGCGCGCATACCATCACGGTCAACGGCACCGGCGCGGTCAATTTCAACAACGCCATCAGCGGCAGTGGCGACATCACCAAGAACGGATCTGGCCTGCTCACCATCAACGCCGCCAGCACCGGCTACAGCGGCAACTTTATCCTCAACGCCGGCCAGACAGTCGTCACCGCCAACAATGCGCTGGGCAACACCACCGGCGGCACCACGGTCACCGACTACGCGTCCCTCACCTTTCGCGGCGGCGTGAACTACACCACGGCCGAGACCGTCACCATCAGCGGCAACGGCTGGGCCTTCAACGGCCACGACATCGGTGCGCTCTATGGCGACGGCGGCACGAACACTTTCGCCGGGGCCGTCGTGCTCGCCGCCAACAGCTCCGTGGGCGCGCGCGACGGCACCCTCAAGCTCACCGGCGTCGTCTCCGGGGGCTTCAGTCTCACCAAGGTCGGCTATGGTGTCGTCGAACTCGCCAACTCGGGCAACAGCTACACCGGTGCGACCATCATCAACGCCGGCGTGCTACGCGTCACTTCCTCCAGCAACTCGTTGCCGGGCGGCTTTGCCACCGGCACTCCCAGCGGCGGCAATCTGCAGCTGAGCGGCGGCGTGCTGGAGATCGGCGTTGCCAGCACTTTCACCCGCGACCTCGGCACCGGTGCCGACCAGGTCCAGTTCACAGGGGACGGCGGCTTCTCGGCCTTCGGCGGGGCCCGCGCGGTCAGCCTGAGCAACGGCGCGGCGCTCACGTGGGCGAGCACCGCCGGCTTCCTTGGCAACGGCCAGCGCCTCATCCTCAGCTCCGCCTATTCCGACAACACGGTGGACTTCCAAAACGCCATCGCTCTGAACGGCGCCGCCCGCACCGTCATCGTGGACAATGGCAGTGCCGCCGTGGACGCCAAGCTCAGCGGTGCGCTCACCGGCACCGGGGCGAGCGGCCTCATCAAAACCGGTGCCGGCACGCTGGAGCTGACCAACGCCGGCAATAATTACACTGGAGCCACCGTCATCTCTGGCGGGGCATTGCGCATCAGCACCAGCGGCGCGCTCTCCACCAACTCGAACCTTCAGCTCAACGGCGGCGTCCTGGAACTCAACAACGCCAATTACACCCAGAATCTCGGCACCGGCGCCAATCAGGTCCAGTTCACCAGCGACGGTGGATTCTCGGCCGCTGGCGTCGACAGAACGGTCAGCCTCAGCGGCGGCGCCACGCTCAGCTGGAGCACCACCAGCGGCTTCCTCGCCAACGGGCAGGCCCTGATCCTCGGGTCCAGCAGCGCCGACAAAACCCTCATCTTTCAAAACGCCCTCAACCACAACGGCACGGCCCAGACCATCCGGGTGCAGAACGGCTCCGCCACCATTGATGCGCAGCTCACCGGCGTGCTCAGCAACGGCAGCCTCACCGTCACCGGATCCGGTGTTCTCACCAGCACGGCCGCCAACACCCTCGCCAGCACCGTCACCGTTTCCGGTGCCGAATTACGGCTCTCCGGCAACGGCACGCTCAACAGCATCACCACGTTGGTCGTCCAAAACGGCGGTACCTTTACGTTGGACAACGTCGCCACCCGCAACGGCCAACGGCTGGCCAACGGCGCCACCATCAGTCTTTCCGCCGGCACCCTCCAGTTGCTGGGCAACACCGGCACCACCACCGAAAGCGCCGGCGCCGTGACCCTCGGTGGCAACACCGACAACATCATCATCGCCAACAGCGATGGCAGCACCACCGTCACCCTGACGCTGAGCAGTCTCACGCGCAGCGCCGGCGCAACGGTGGATTTTAACCGTGGCGGCGGCGGTGGCACCATGGGCGGCGGCAGCAACAACCCTAACATCCGCATTGTCTCCGCTCCCACGCTTAATGACGGGATCCTGGCCTATGCCACCGTGGACAATGACAGCTTCGCCACTCACAGCGGCGCCAACTCCAGCATCACCGCTGCCTCCGGAAACAGCACCAATGTCAATACTGCCACGTCGGCCAATAATCTCGACCTTGGCGCCTCGGCCACCCTCACCAACAGCTCCACCATCAATTCCCTCCGGCTGACCACCACCGAGACCCTCACCATTTCCGCCACGAAAACTCTGAACCTTGAGAGTGGCGGTCTCCTCCTGCAAACCGGTGACGCCGCCACCATCAGCGGCGGCACCCTCACCGCCGGCGGGACCAGCAGCCTGAGCCAGGAGCTCATCGTTTTAACCGCCCCCTCCTCCACCCTCACCATCAGCTCCGTCCTCGCCAACAACAGCGGCGGCGGCACCGTCGGCATCACCAAGGCGAACACCGGCACGCTCGTCCTCTCCGGCACCACCGCCAACACCCTCACCGGCAACACCACGGTCAATGGCGGCACCCTCCGTCTCGCCAAGAGCGACAGCGTGACGGCACTCGCCGGCAACATCTCCGTCGGCGATTTCAGCGGACTGGACCGCCTCGAGATCCGCGCCAACGAGCAGATCGCCAACACCGCCGCTGTCACCCTCCACGGCACCGACTCAGCCAACCGCGCCACCCTCGATCTCGGCGGCTTCACCGAGACCTTTGCCACCCTCACCATTGACGGCAACGCGGTCGTGGATTTCGGTGGCGGCAATGTCTGCACCCCCGCCTACCTCTATCTCGACGACCTCATCATCGCGGGCGGCAGCACGCTGCTCATCAAAAATTGGATCGAGTTCACCACCTTCATCCTCGTCAAAAACACCTCGCTCAATGTCACCCCCGAGCTCGGTCGCATACAGTTTGAAGGCTACAGCGAGGCGGCGGCATGGATCACTTATGACAGCACTTGGAGCATGATCGCCCCCGTTCCCGAGCCCTCGACCTACGGCGCCATCTTCCTCGCCGCCGGCCTCGGCCTCGTCGCCTATCGCCGTCATCGCGCGTCGAAAAAAGCGGTCTGAACTAGGGCCGATCCTCATGGCCGGCAGCGTCGGATGTCGGGAGAGTGATCGCACGGACACGCCGCTCTGCGCTTTACACCTTGCCCGCCAGCGCCCAGATTCATGCGCATGGCCAATCCTGTTGTTGGAATCATCATGGGCAGCGCCTCCGACTGGGAGACGATGCAACACACTTCGCAGACGCTCGACGCCCTCGGCATAGCGCATGAACGGCGCGTCATCAGCGCGCACCGCACCCCGCAGCTCGCCTTTGAGTGGTGCGGCGGCGCCGAGGCGCGCGGGCTCAAGGTCGTCATCGCTGCGGCCGGTGGCGCGGCGCACCTTGCCGGCGTGGCCGCCGCGCTCACGCCGCTGCCCGTGCTTGGTGTTCCGATCGAGTCCGCCTCGCTCAAAGGCCTCGATTCGCTCCTCTCAATGGTGCAGATGCCCGGCGGCATCCCCGTGGCGACCCTCGCCATCGGCAAACCCGGGGCCATCAACTCCGCGCTCTTTGCCGCCGCCATCCTCGCCCTCGGTGACGCCAATATCAAAGCCGCCCTCGACGCCTATCGGGCCGCGCAGAGCAAAAAAGTCGCCGAGACCAAGCTGCCGTGATGGGCTTAGAAAAAAGCTGATCGGTAAGCGGCCAGTCACCCCGCCATATCATCCGCGAGGGCCAGCGCGGCCTTCGAGCGGTTGAGAATATAAAGGTGGATGCCGGGCGCACCGTGGACGATGAGGTCGCGGATTTGCTCGCGCGCCCAGTCCACGCCGATGGCCTCGACCGCCTCGGGGTCCTCGCCGGCGGCCTCAAGGCGCGCCTGCAACGGCGCGGGAAGCGCCGTGCCGCACATGGCGGCGAAGGACTGGATCTGCCGTCGCGAGAGCAGGGGCATGAGGCCGGGCAGGACAGGCACGGTGATGCCGGCGGCGCGGCATCGCTCCACGAAGCGGTGATAGACGGCGTTGTCGAAGAAGAGCTGCGTGGTGACAAAGGCTGCGCCGGCGTCCACCTTGCGCCGGAGGTTGGCCACATCGGCCTCGGGCGAGGGCGCCGCGGGATGTTTCTCGGGATAGCCGGCCACACCCAGGCAGAGATCGGGCTGGCGCGCCTTGAGCAGCGCGACGAGGTCGCTGGCGTGGCCTAGGCCGTCGGGGCGGGGCACATAGGTGGTCTGGCCACGCGGCGGGTCGCCGCGCAGGGCCATGATGTTGCGGAACCCGCCGGCATGGATGCGGTCCGCCAGCTCCGCCAGCTCCGCCGGGGTGTGGCCCACGCAGGTGAGGTGCGGCATGACGGTGAAACCGAAATCGCGCCGGAGCAGCTCACACGTCCGTGCGGTGCGGTCGCGCGTGGTGCCGCCCGCCCCGTAGGTGACGGAGACAAAGTCCGGTGCGAGCGGGCGGAGCATGGCGGCGGTGGCGCAAAGCATTTCGGTGCCGGCATCGTCCTTGGGAGGAAAAAATTCAAACGAGCGCAGCGGACGTAACCGCGAGAAAAGCTCGGAGATGGGCCGGTCAGGCATCATGTGTGCCGACACGGAAGGCAAAACGACAGAAACGTCGAGGGGAAACCGCCCCGTCTGGATCCCGGCCTCCGGATTTCGGCTCCCGCCTTTTCTCCGCTGTGTGAACTGCGAGGGCCAAAAGGGCAGCGACCGGACCCGCTCCGACGCCAGCCGCCAAAGCAATATTTTGACCAAGTCCGCCAACTGGCGGATTGCCTTCACCGGCGGCGGCGGCCAGCGTCCGGCCGCCCCATGCTGACCCGACGCAAATTTCTCGCGTTCCTTGCCACGCTGCCGGGCGCCGGCTGGCTGGCGTCGCGCGCGTCCGCCGCCACGGCGGGCCGGGACCCGAAAATCATCCGCGCCAAAATCCATCCCGCCCTCGGCGTTGCCCGCGTGGGCAACAGCCGCGACGGGGTTTTTATCGGCCCCGAGGTGACCGACGAGCCAACGCTCCCGCCCGGCTCCTACAAGGACGCGACCGGTGCGCTCAAGCGGCAGGCCGCACGCTTCCGCCTCTACGGCTACAACGCCGCCGGCGAGGCCGTGCGCGAGCTCACGCCCGACGCCACGACGACCATCACGTGGACCGCCCACCTCGCCAACAAAAAGGCGGCATGGTATGAGTTTCAGCTCGCGCTCGACCTGCCGGAAGCGGCACAGCCGGGGGCGGCCGTCTCGCGGCGGCGCAACCCCCAGGTGAGCGGCGCGGCCCGCTCCCAGCTCATCATTGATCCCGGCCCTCGCTCAATCGCAGGCCGGTCCACGGCGGGTGCGGCCTATCAGTTCGACAGCGGAAAATTTTTCAACCTCCCGGTGCCGCTTGGCGAGCTCCGCACCGACGAAGCCGGCCGTCTGCTTGTGCTCGGCGGCCATGGCCTGTCGCGCTCGCGCACCGGCCGGCCGCCGGAGGATTTTTCCAACAACCGCGACTGGCATGACGACACTTCCGACGGCCCGGTGGACGCCAAAGTCACGCTCGACGGTATGGAGATTCCGGTCGAGGGCGCGTGGGTCGTCGCCGGCCCGCCCAACTATGCGCCCGGCCTGAAGACCGTCCGCACCTTGCACGACCTGCTCCACGATCTCGCGATCACCTGGGGTTTCGCGCCGCCGACGGACCGGGTTTCCTTTGCCAGCCACATTGCACCGATTTTCCGCCGCCTGTCCGGCCTGCAATGGGTCAACCAGGGCTTCGCCGAAACCTTCGGCTCCGGCGCGCCCTACGACGTGGAAAAAATTCTGCCCCGCCTTGCCGACGCGTCCGCCGCCAACAAGGATTTCCGCAGGGAAATCTACGGCAAGTTCCGCAACCCCGCCGGAAAAAATCTCGGCAAATCGCTCTGGCCTTTTCTCTACGGCGATGGCTGGGATTATCTCAACAGCCAGGAGCCCGACGTGACCAAGCGCATCCCCCACACGATGGCCGGCCTGTCAGACACTCAGCTTGGCCGCCTCAAACGATGGGCCGACGGGGATTTCATCAGCGACCTGACCACCGCCCGGCCCGCCGCCAAAACCCTGGCCGAACTTCCGCCGGCCGAACAGCCCGCCGCGCTCGACCAGGCCGCGCTCGACGGGTGCGTGGCCGATGCGTTTCATCCCGGCTGCGAGGTCACGTGGCCCATCCGCCGCCGCTCGCTTTACGGCGACTCGCTGCGTTTCCGCCGCCGGCCGGCCGGCCTGCCCGAGCCCGACTATGGCAACGTGCTGACGCCGCGCGTCGCGCTGGCCGAACCCGGCCCGCTCACCGGCCTCGCCGCCGGCGATCTCACCCGCTGGATGGCTGTGCCGTGGCAGACCGACACCGCCAGCTGTCTCTGGGCCTACGACCAGTTCCGCACCTCGCCGAGCCTGCCCACCTTCTGGCCTGCACGCGTGCCCAACCAGGTGCTCGCCGAGAAAGACTACCTCACCGCCATGAATCCCGCACTCCCGCTCGCACAACGGCGGGCCGCCTTTGCCCGGCGCCGTGACTGGTTTCGCGGTTTCCCCGTGGAGCAGGACATTGCCGACATGGTCACCGGCTACCACCAGCTCGGCATCATCGAGGAGCGCCCCGGCGCGAAGGACGCCGCCGGGCTGCCCGAAAAAATGTTCGTCGAGTCGCGGCCCGCGCTCCCCCTGCCCGAGGACCGGCCCGGTGCGGCATCCGCGCCGGCCGGTCCGGCCGACGGCGGCGAAGCCGCCGGGGCGTTCACGCGCGTCGCGCGGCTGCTCCGCACCATCGGGCAGAAAGCGCGCCTGGGGTGAGCGGGCGTCTCACAAGGTAGGGCGTGACCGCTGGTCGCGCCGTCTGGAGAGCCGCTGGCCACGGGCAAGGCGCGGCGGGGCCGGCGGCCCCGCCCTACCTTTCGGAGAATGCCCAAACAGCCCAATGATCCCGGCGACGCGAACTTGCTCTGGCGGCTGCGCGCCTGAAGCTTTTCCGCATGGAAACAACCGACGTGCTCGTGATCGGTGGCGGCCCGGCGGGTGCGGCGGCAGCCCTCACGCTCACCCAGGCGGGCCGCCGCTGCGCCGTGTTGGAGGGCCGGCCCGCACCGGAGTGGAAAATCGGCGAGACCCTCGCGCCGGAGTCGCGGCAGCTTTTGTTGGCGCTTGGTGTGTGGGAGAGCTTTCTCCACGCTGGCCACCTGCCCTCGCCCGGCCTTTGTTCCGTCTGGGGCGACGGCGGGCCGGTGGAGAAAAATTTTATTTTCAACCCGCACGGCAGTGCCTGGCAGCTCGACCGCGCGCAGTTTGAGGCGGGGCTGCTCGCTGCCGCCGAATCCGCCGGCACGCGGGTGTGGCGCGGCTGTACCGCGCAGACGATCCAACGCACGGCCGGCGCGGCTGACGGCCGGCGGTGGGAAGTCGCCGCCGGTGACGAAATTTTCCGCGCGACCTGGCTGGTTGACGCCTCGGGCCGCGGCTCCGTCGTGGCCCGGCAGCTCGGCGTCACCCGCCCGGCGGTGGACAGGCTCGTAGCGGTTTACGCTGTCGTCGCGGCCCCAACCGGTAGGGACGAAGATGCGCGCACCCATCTCGAAGCGTGCGCAGGCGGATGGTGGTATTCCGCGCTCATGCCCGGCGGACGGCGCATTTTTTCGTTTCAGACCGACGCCGACCTGCTGCCCGACCAACAGCGATGGCGCGAAGCCGCATGGTTCTGGGCGCAGGTGGACGAAGCTCCTCTCATCCGTGCGCTGCTGCCATCACCCAACCCGGCATGCACTACCGTGGCCAGGCTCACTTCCGCGAACTCCAGCCGGCCCACCGCCTGCCATGGCGACGGCTGGGTGGCCGTGGGTGACGCGGCCCAGTCGTTCGATCCGCTGTCAGGCGAGGGGCTGTTTCACGCACTGTTCAGCGGCCAGCGCGCCGCCCAAGGCGTGCTCCAAAATTTGGCGGGCTCCACCCATGGCCTCGCCGAGTACGCCGCGCTAAGCGAGGCGCTCTGGCGGCGCTTCCTGCACCAACGGCACATATTCTACGCCAGCGAAACCCGCTGGTGCGGGGAGCCGTTCTGGCAACGCCGCCTTGCCCCCGTGGCCGCGCCCGCCCAGCCTATGGCTGATTTTCCCATGCCCGCATGAACCTGCTCCCGCCCGCCGCCCGTGACGACCAAAGCGTCTGGCTGCGCGTGGGCACGCTGCTCGACGGCACGGCCGCCGCGCCGCTGCGCGACGCGCATGTCGTGTATGACCGCAAGGCGATCCGGTTCGTCGGCGCGAACGGCCGCACCCCGCCTCCAGCAGCGTTGCGCGCGGGGCAGAACCAGCCCGACCTTGACGCGCCCGACGCCACGCTGCTGCCCGGCCTCCATGAGGCGCATGCCCACCTCTTTCTTGAAGGCGGCGAACTCGACCTCGTGAAGCGCGCGGCCTGCCTGAAACAAACGCCCGACGAACTGTTCGTGCGTGCCGGCGACCGGTTGGCGAAACTGGTGGGTCTCGGCATCACCGCCGTGCGCGACGCCGGCGACAAGGACGGCGTGGGCCTCGCGCTCAGCCGGCTCGGCAAAGGTCTCCCATGCGCCGGGGTCGCCGACCCCCGTTCCGGTCCGGGCTCAGCGGGGCCGGCGGAAACCGGCCGCCCGCTCATGCCCTACTACGAAAGTCCCGGCGCGGCGATTTTCCACCGGGGCCGCTATGGCAGCTTCATGGCTGGCGCGCTGGAGGACTATCCGTCGCCGCGCGCATGCGTGACCGCACGGGTCGGGGCCGGGGCCGACCGCATCAAGCTCATCCCGACCGGGATCATCAACTTCAAGGTTGGGGCGGTGACGACCGAGCCTCAGATGACTGTCGCCGAGATCGCCGAAATCGCCGCCGCCGCAAAATTCTACGGTCGCCAGACCTTTGCCCACGCCTCGGGCGATACCGGCATTGACCGCGTGATTGAAGGCGGCGTGGACTCAGTCGAGCATGGCTACTTCGTCCGCGACGACCAGCTCGCGCGGATGCGCGACCGGCAGACCGCGTGGGTGCCGACCTTCGCGCCCGTGCAAGCCCAAGTGGACCATGCCGGCCTGATGGGCTGGGACACCGCTGTCGTGGAGAACCTCCGGAAAATTCTCGACCAACATGCCGCCAGCCTTGTCAAGGCGCATGAGCTGGGCGTGATCATCGTCGCCGGCAGCGACGCCGGTTCGTGTGGTGTGCCGCACGGTCTCGGCCTGCTGCGTGAGCTGGAGCTCATGGAAAGCGCCGGGCTGCCCTCGCTCGCAGTCATCCATGCCGCCACGGGCGCGGGTTCCGCCCGCTTCGCCTACCGGGAAAATTTCGGCCGGATCGCGCCCGGCTGCATCAGCCGTTTCATCCTCACGCGTCATTCGCCGCTGGAGACGGTGGCCAACCTCCGCCAGCCGCGCACGATCGTCTTTGATGGCGAGGTGCTGGCCGCCGGGGCCGGCGTTGACACGCTGGGATTGTGAGGCAACCGTGGCCCGCTCCGCTTCCGTTCAACGGATGACTGCCAACGCCGTTTCCCACCGCCGTCAACGGTGCTGGACTCGGCGCTCCACCAGCTTTTTACCATGCTCCCTCTCCTTCATGAAGCCGTCCGCACACGCCGTCTCGTCGGCGACGGTGCGATGGGCACGCAGCTCATGCTCGCCGGTCTCGAGCAGGGCAACTGCGGCGAGGCCTGGAACCTCACGCATCCCGACCGCGTGCTCGCCATCCAGCGCCGCTACGCCGAGGCGGGGGCGGACTGCATTTTGAGCAACACCTTTGGCGGCAGCCGCATCATGCTGCGCCGCCATGGCCACGAGCCGGAACTGGCCGCAATCAATGCCGCCGGTGTCCGCATCGCCCGCGAGGCGTTTGGCAGCCGGCCCGGGTATGTGCTGGGCGACATCGGCCCGCTCGGCGCGCTGCTCGAGCCCTACGGCGACCTGACCGAGGAGGCCGCCCGCTCCGCGCTGGAAGAACAGGCCACCGCGCTCGTGTCGGCCGGGGCCGACGCCATCATCATTGAGACGCAGACCGGGCTGGAAGAGCTCGGCCTCGCCATTGACGCCGCCAAGGCGGCCAAAGCCCCGAGCATCATCGCCTCGCTGGCCTACGACCTGTCAGCCGACGGCACGTTTTACGTCACCATGATGGGGGTCACCCCGGAACGGGCGGCGGAGTTCGCCCAGGAACGCGGCGCGGATATCATCGCGCTGAACTGCGGCACGGGCATGGACATGAAGGGGGCGGCGCAGGTGGCCAAAATCTACCGCGAGCATTGCACGCTGCCCATCATGGTGCAGCCCAACGCCGGCCTGCCCATTCTGGAGAATCTCAAGGCGGTCTACAAGCAGCTCCCCGTTGACACCGCGAGCGAAGTGCCGGCCGCGCTGGCCGCCGGCGCAGGCATCATCGGCTCCTGCTGCGGCAGCACGCCCGACCACACACGCGAAATCCGCCGCAAGATGGACGAGTTCGCGCGGACGCATTGATAGTATCCCATGCTCCAAACCAAGACGCGGAGAGGAGAAGACCATCCGAGTTCAGGCAGGAAACCAAGAAGCCAGGAACGGACCCGAATTCAAAACATGACTGTCTCTGTTTCATGGTTTCCTCGCTTCCTGCTTTAATCAGCTTCACCCGTTTGCGTTGAAATCCGGAATCCGTCCTCATTTTTCCATGCCCGCCTTTCCCGAAGTTTTCTCCCTGCGCGGCGAGCACGCGCTCATCACCGGCGGCGGCACCGGCATCGGGCTCGCCATCGCGCGCGCCATGCATGCGGCCGGCGCCCATGTAACCCTAGTCGGCCGGCGTGAGGCCGAGCTGGCCGCAGCGGTGCAGGGCATTGGCGACGGCGCGACCTATGTCGTGCATGACATCACCCAGTTCGATGCGGCCGGCGCGCTTGTGGAGCGCATCACCCGCACGCACGGGCCGGTCACCTGCCTTGTCAACAACGCCGGCATCCACCTGAAGAAACCGGCCATGGATACAACCCCGGAGGAGTTTCAACAGGTGCTGGGCACCCACATCTTTGGCGCACACGCGCTGTCCCGCGCGGTGGCCCCTGGCATGATCGAGCGCAAGCATGGCAGCATCATCTTCATGGCGTCCATGGCGTCGCTTTTCGGCATCCCTCTCGTCGTGGCCTACGCGGCGGCGAAGTCGGCAATGATCGGCATGATCCGCACGATGGCGACCGAGCTGTCGCCGCACGGCGTGCGGGTCAACGCCATCGCGCCCGGCTGGATTGACACCGCGATGTCGCGCAAGGCGCTGGCGGGCGATCCGTCCCGGAAAAACAAGATCATCAGCCGCACGCCGATGGCGCGGCTCGGCGAGCCGGAGGATGTGGGCTGGGCCGCGGTCTATCTCACCTCGCACGCCGCGAAGTTTGTCACCGGCTCGATCCTCCCGGTGGATGGCGGCGTGAGCATGGGGTTCTGAGTTTTTCGATCATTAAGCGCGATTCCACAAAGACGCAAAGCCACCGGCTGAAGCAGGAAGCCACGAAACCAAGAAATCCGATCATGCTATGAATCCCGCCTCCGTTCCTGGCTTCTTGGCTTCCTGCTTAAATTAATTTTCCGACCTTTGCCCCTTTGCGTCATCGCGCTTAAAAATCTCTCCCATGAAACTCGGCCTCGGCCTCTACCGGCACATGCTGACGCGCGAAAACTTCCGCTTCGCGCGGCAGGCGGGCTGCTCCCACATTGTTGCGCACCTCGTGGACTATTTTCACGGCGGCAAGGGCAACGAGGACCGCGAGAACCAGCCGACCGGCGGCCAGCAAGGCTGGGGTCGCGCCGGCGATTCGGACAAGCTTTGGACCACCGAGGAGCTGCTGGCCATCAAGGCCGACATGCACGCCGAGGGCGTGGAGTTCGCCGCCATCGAGAATTTCGACCCCGCGCACTGGCACGACGTGCTGCTCGACGGCCCGCAAAAGGCGCGGCAGTTGGAACTGGTGAAGACGCTCATCCGTCGCGTCGGCGCAGCCGGCATCCCCGTGATCGGCTACAATTTTTCCATCGCCGGCGTCGCCGCCCGTGTGAAAGGGCCGTTTGCGCGCGGCCACGCCGAGTCCGTCGGCATGGAGGGCGGGGACGACACGCCGCTGCCCAACGGCATGGCGTGGAACATGGTTTACGATCCCAAGGCTCCCGCCGGCAACGTGCCGTCGGCGACCCACGAACAACTGTGGCGGCGGCTTCAGGACTTCCTTGAGGCCGTGCTGCCGGTGGCGGAGGAGGCCGGCGTGACGCTGGCCGCGCATCCCGACGACCCGCCCGTGCCGATGCTGCGCCGGCAGCCGCGGCTTGTCTACCAGCCGGACCTCTACCAAAAGCTCATCGACCTGCACCCCAGCCCGCGTAACGCGCTCGAGTTCTGCCTTGGCAGCATCGCGGAGATGACCGAGGGAGACGTGTATGCTGCGACGGAGCGCTACAGCGCACAGGGCAAGCTCGCCTATGTCCACTTCCGCAATGTCCGCGGCAAGGTGCCAACCTACAAGGAGGCGTTCGTGGACGACGGCGACATTGACATGATCCGCGTGCTGCGGATTTTGAAAAAGAACAATTACGATGGCGTGCTCATTCCCGACCATACGCCGCAGATGAGCTGCGCCGCTCCGTGGCACTCCGGCATGGCCTACGCCCTCGGCTACCTGCGTGCCGCGCTGCAGGTCGTCGAAGAAGGGCGATGAAGCAGGGAAGTGGACGGACCGCACGCCTGAACCCCGGCAGTTTCAAATTGACTCATCCTAGCCTTCGGATGGGAATTCCCCCCGTACGCCCAACCCCCGTCCGTTGTTATCCCCATGAAATCCCCCGCCATCCGCCATCTTTCCCCCACACTCTGTTTGCTCGTTTCTGTCGTCGCGTTTGTCCCGTTGCCACTCATCGCTGCAGCCGAAGCGCCAATCGTGTCCGGCAGCCCCGCGCCCGAGCCGGCGCATCCGGCCTCAATCCCGCTCTGGGCCGGCGTCGCGCCGGGCTCGGAGGGCAAGCAGGCCGAGAAAGAACTGGTCACCCACAAGCTCTGGCAGGAGATCCACTACATCAGCGTCACCAACATTCACGCGCCCACGATCACGCCCTACCTGCCGGTGAAGGGCAAGGCCACCGGCGCGGCGATCATCGTCGCACCCGGCGGCGGCCACACCAACCTCGCGATTGACACCGAGGGCTACAACGTCGCGCAGTGGCTGGCCGACCACGGCGTCGCCGCCTTCGTGCTCAAATACCGCCTCGCCAAGGCACCCGGCTCGACCTACGCCGTTGACAAGGAGTCGGTCGCCGACGCCCAGCGTGCGCTCCGCCTCATCCGCAGCCACGCTGGCGAGTGGGGCCTCCGCAGCGAGGCCATCGGCGTGATGGGATTCTCCGCCGGGGCGGAGGTCGTCGCCCGTGCCGCGATGCGGCCCGACACGATTGACCAGGCGGCCGCCGATCCGGTGGACCGCCTGAGTTCCAAGGTTTCCTTCCAAGTGCTCGTGTATCCCGGCGGCACGCAGGCCGTGACCCCCGAGGCCGCGCCGCCCACCTTCATGGTCTCCGCCTCCGACGACCGCGCCATCTCCGACAGCATCGCCCAGCTCTACCTGCGGCTGCATCAGGCCAATGTCCCGGTGGAACTGCATGTTTTTGCCTCTGGCGCGCACGGCTTCGGCCTCGGCAACTTCAAGTCGGCGGGGCCGCTTGCGTGGCCGTCACTCCTTGTGACCTGGCTCGGCGACCGGAAATTTGTGACGGTGGCGAAGTGAGCGTGGCTGCCGCGCCATCGGCGTGGAGATCATCAAATTGACCCGGTGCTGCGCCGGTTCTGTCGGTCTTTTCCCCGTCCCCCACCCCTTCATGGCCGCATCCAGCGCCCCTTCCCCTGCGCCGGCATTCTCCGTAGGCGCACCCTCCCACCTGATCACCGAGATCGCCGCCAAGCTCGGCATCCCGGCCGAGGCGCTGGAGCCCTATGGCCGTTTCAAGGCCAAGCTCCCGCTTCGTCTCATTGATCCTGCCAAGGCCGCGCGGGCCAAGCTCATCCTCGTCTCCGCAGTAACGCCCACCCCGGCGGGCGAAGGCAAGACCACCACCTCCATCGGCCTTGCCGACGGCCTCAGCGAGCTCGGCAAACGCGCGGTCGTCGTCCTGCGCGAGCCTTCACTCGGCCCGGTCTTTGGCATGAAGGGCGGGGCCACCGGCGGCGGCAAGGCGCGCGTCGTGCCGCACGACGACATCAACCTCCACTTCAACGGTGACTTCCCCGCCGTCGAGAAGGCGCACAACCTCCTGGCCGCGCTCATTGACAACCAGCTCCAGAAAAAGAAGGACAACCTCGGCCTCGACCCGCTCACCATCCGCTGGAAGCGCGTGTTTGACATGAACGACCGCGCGCTCCGCAAGATGGTCATCGGCCTCGGCGGGCGCGGCTCGGGCATCCCCCGCGAGACCGGCTTCGACATCACCGCCGCCTCCGAGGTGATGGCCATCCTCTGCTTCGCACAGTCCTACGCCGACCTCAAGGCCAAGCTCGGCGGCATCTTCGTCGGTTTCACCCACGACAAGCGCCCGGTCTATGCCCGCGACATCCATGCGCACGGGGCGATGGCCGCCCTGCTCAAAAACGCACTCCTGCCCAATCTCGTGCAGACCCTGGAAGGCACGCCCGCCATCATCCATGGCGGCCCCTTCGGCAACATCGCGCAGGGCACCAACACAATTCTCGCCACCCGCATGGGGCTGAGCCTCGCCGACTATGCCGTCACCGAGGCGGGCTTCGGCTTCGACCTCGGCGGCGAAAAATTTCTCGACCTCAAGTGCCGCGCCTCCGGCCTGTGGCCCGACGCCCTCGCGCTCGTCGCCACCATCCGCGCCCTCAAGTATCAGGGCGGCGTGCCCGTCAAGGAGCTGCTCGCGCCCAACGCCGATGCGATCCGGCGCGGCTTCGCCAACCTCGAAAAGCACATCGAAAACGCCAAGTTTTTCGGCATCGCCCCCGTCGTGGTGGTCAACCGTTTTCCGCCTGATCTCACCGAGGAAGCCGCGCTGCTCCACTCTCTCTGCTCGGCCATCGGCGTGCCCTGTGTCGTCAGCGACCACTTCGGCAAGGGTGGCGAAGGCGCCAGGGAGGCCGCCGCCGCGCTCGTCGAGGCCGCCGCCAGCCCGAAAAAAAAGCCGCGCTTCGCCTACGAGCTCACCGAGACCGTCGAGGAAAAGATCATGGCCCTCGCCACCCGCATCTACGGCGCCGGCTGCGTCGAGTTCGGCCCCAAGGCGCGCGCCGACATCAAGACTATCGCCGACCTCGGCCTCTCCGGCCTGCCCCTGTGCATGGCCAAGACCCAATACAGTTTCTCCGACAAACCCGCGCTGCTCGGCCGGCCGGCCGGCTTCACGTTCACCGTGCGCGAGATCGAGATCGCGGCGGGCGCCGGCTTTCTCATCCCGATCGCCGGCGAAATTATGCGCATGCCCGGCCTGCCCGAGGTGCCCTCCGCCGAACATATCGACATTGATGACGATGGGAACATTCTCGGGCTGACCTGAGGTTAATTGCCCCTTGGCGAAGGTTTTTGATGCGGAACAAGGCCGGTTTCTGGCCTCTCCCCGCACGGCACGCGCTCCCCCGTCAACCCCCGGTTTCCCCGCTCAGCCGCGCGATCACGGCCGGCAGCAGCGCATGTTCAGCGGCGTGAACCTTCTCGGTGAGCGTGGCCAGGGTGTCGCCCGGCCCGACAGGCACCTGCGCCTGTTCGATGATTTTGCCGGCATCCACTTCCAACGTGACGTAATGCACCGTGCAACCGGTGACCTTCACCCCTGCACGGAAGGCCTGCCCAATGCCGTCGAGGCCGGGAAAACTCGGTAGCAGGCTCGGGTGCAGATTGATGATTTTTCCGGCAAAGGCATTGAGAAACCCCGGTTTGAGCACGCGCATGAAGCCCGCGAGCACAATCAGGTCCGGCTCGCACGCGCGGATGGCCTCGATCCAACGGGCCTCGCCCTCACCCTCCAGCTTGGTCTTGAATGGCGCCGGATCCACGAACCGGGCCGCTACGTCAAAGCGCGGCCCGAGCTCGAGAATGCCGGCGTCGGGCCGGTCTGAAAAAATCTGCACGACACGCGCACGGCCGAGCCGGTCGGCCGACTGGGCCTTGAGAATGGCTTCGGCATTGGAGCCGCGGCCGGAACCGAGAAGGACGATGCGCATGGGCCGTGCGTATTATCGCCCATACGTCCGCCCTGCTGGCAAGTCACAATGGTGTTTCCCGATTTTCAGCGCAAAGACGCGAAGGAGCAAAGCCGGAGAGCAAAATTTAAGCAGGAAGCCATGAAACCAAGAACCGCCAAGCAGGAGTCAGGAGCCAGGAGTCCGAAGCAATCCAAAATCCCCAACCCAAAATCAGAAATCCGCCTCCTGGCCTCCTGGTTTCCTGCTTAAAAACACCGCCTCTTCGCATCATTGCGCTCAAAGAGCGGAAAAGATCCTCAGAAAAATTTCTTCGCCTTCTCAAAAAAGCCTTTCGAGGTCGGCTCGGCGGCGTCGCCGCTCACACGGGCGAAGTCCTCCAGGATTTTCCGCTGCTCCGCCGTCAGGCTCGACGGCACCTCGACCTGGACGCGCACGAGCTGGTCGCCCTGCCGGCCACCACGCAGGCTCGGCATGCCCTTTTCTCGCAGGCGGAACGTCGTGCCGCTCTGCGTGGCAGCGGGGATTTTCAGCGAGGCTTTCCCAAACAGCGTCGGCACCTCTATGCTGCCGCCCAGTGCGGCGAGCGTGAACTTCACCGGCACCTCGCAATACAGATCGTCGCCCTGCCGCTCGAACAGCTCGTGGTCTTTCACCGTGAGCACGATGTAGAGGTCGCCCGCCGACCCGCCCGCGAGGCCGGCCTCGCCGTTGCCCGAGGAGCGCAGGCGCGAGCCGGTGTCCACGCCAGGGGGGATTTTCACCGTGAGCTTGGTCGTCTGCGGCACGCGGCCCTCACCACGGCAGGCGGTGCAGACCTTGTCCACGCGCTGGCCCGCCCCCGCGCACGACGGGCATGTCTGGGTGAAGGTGATGATGCCGCCGCTGCGCCGCACCTGTCCCGAGCCCTTGCAGGTCGGGCAGGTCGTGCGTTTCGCGCCGGGCTCGGCGCCTTGGCCGTCGCAACGCGCGCACGTCATCGCCTTGCGGAACGATATTTCCTTCTCCAGCCCGCGCGCCGCGTCCTCCAGCGTGATTTCCATGTCGTAGCGCAGGTCGGCGCCATCGTGGCCGCCACCACCCCCGCCGCCTCCGCCGAACATCTGCTCAAAAATCCCGCCCCCGCCGCCGCCCTGGCCGAAGACCTCGCGGAAAATGTCCGCCGGATCGTGGAACCCGCCGAAGCCGCCGGCCCCGCCACCGCCCGGCCCGCGAGGCGCTCCCCCGCCGCCCTCGAACGCTGCCGGTCCATACCGGTCGTAGGCCGCGCGTTTGTCCGTATCGGTCAGCACCTCATAGGCGTGCGAGACTTTCTTGAACATCTCCTCGGCCTCCTTGTTGCCCGGATTTTTGTCCGGGTGATACTGCACGGCCTTCTTGCGGTAGGCTTTTTTGAGGGTGTCCGCGTCCGCGGTCTTTTCGACGCCGAGCAGCGCGTAGTAATCTTCTTGGGCCATGGTTGGTTTTTATGAAATCAGTTTTACACAAAGATCGCAAAGAACCCGAAGGTTTGGCCGGATCAAAATCTTTTCCGATCTTCGCGCCTTTTGTGATCTTCGTGTTAAAAATCTCCGTGGTTTGGTTTCATTTCGCCTGGCCGCTGGAGATAATCACGCTCGCCGGGCGCAGCAGCCGGCCGTTGAGCGAATAGCCGGTGCGCACGACGGTGAGGACGTGCTCCTCCTTCACCTCGGCGCTGGTCGCGTGGGCGATCGCCTCGTGCTGGTGCGGATCAAACGGCTGGCCGGCGGGACTGATCTCCTTGAGGCCGTGATTGGCCAGCGCGGCCTTGAGCTGCTGCACGACCAGTTCGACACCACCGGTCAGCGTCTTGAGGTCGGCGCCGGGGGCCTTCGCGGCGGCGAGGCCGAGGGCGAGGTTGTCGAGCGCGGGCAGCAGGTCCTCCAGCACCCGCGATGAGGCAAACTGCCGCAGTTCGTCCTTCTCGCGCACGGTGCGGCGGCGAAAATTTTCCAGGTCGGCCATCGCACGGAGGTAGGCGTCACGGTTGGCGGCAGCCTCCGCGCGTGCCACCGCAAGCGCGTCCTCCGGCGTCTTCGTGGCGGCGGGCGGCGGGATGGCCGGGTCAATGGTTACGTTGGTAGAATCGGCGGTGTCAGACATGGCGAGGGGGCAACCATGCAGGACTGGGGCGATTCTTCAAGCACGACCGGCGGGGCTAGAATTTGCCTGCCACCCGAAGATAGACCGCACCCCAACTGACCAGCGTCCCAACCGCCCCAATGACTGCCGCAAGCAGCGCCTTCCCTGTGCGGCGGTAGCGGTGCATCTGCCAGATCGAAAGTAACAGGCAGGTGGGACTGCCGCCAAACCCGCCAATGAACCCGATCAGAAAAACAGCTCCATCATCGCTTCCGCCAGCATACGACCATACCGCGAACACGCCTGAACAACCCAACGCGACCACGCTCATGCGAAGCACATCACGGTCATCGAACCCGGCGGGACCGTCTCCTTTGCTGACGGTCAACAGCATGGTCAGCACGCGGCAAAACAAACGATAATACCGCAACTGCCCTTCGACCGGAGCAAAGCCTGATGTAATGATCACGACCGAGTCTTCCACCGCGACGAAGGTAAACTTCCCCTTAAAGGGCAGCACCACGTTGTCACCACGTTTCACTTCCTCGCTGGCCGAGGCGAGACGGCCCTCGATGACGCTGAGAACAAGCGGTTGCTGACCAGCATGAGAATCAAGTCTGCCTCCCATGGCTACATGCAAGCGAGTGATGCGGAATTCGCTCGTGTCGGCCAACGTCGCAGGCTCCTCGGGCACAGGTTGCCCAAACATCTTTCGGCCACGCGGAGCTTTATTTTTAATCACCGGCGGCAGCTCGGCGTCCCAGAGGATGGATTGCAGCGACTCGGCGACGTGGAGCTGGCGCGGTTTCCCGTCGAGCCCCACCCGGCCCCAATCGTCCACGCGGTAGGTCGTGTCGGAGTTCTGCTGGATTTCGAGGATGAGGTTGCCGCCGTCAATTGCATGGACGGTCCCGCTGGGCACGAGAACCGAGTCGCCCGCCGCGACGGGGAAGCGGTTCACGCATGACTCGACCGTGCCGGCGGCGACCGCCGCCTCAAATTTCTCGCGTGTCACGCCGGACTTCAGCCCAACGATGAGGTGTGCACCGGGCTCGGCGGCGGCGACGAACCAGTTCTCCGTCTTCGGCTCGCCGCCGAGGGCCACCGCGACGGCGGCGGGCGGATGCACCTGCAGGCTCAGCCGCTCGCGGCAGTCGAGCCACTTGACGAGGAGGGGAAACGGTTTCCCCGCCGGCCAGCGCGGCCCCATGACGGCGGCAGAATGCCGCTCGATCACCTGCCGCAGCGTCAGCCCGTCAAACACACCTCCCACCACGACTGACTGCGCCTCGGGCCGGTCCACGATCTCCCAGCTCTCCCCGATGGGCCGGTCGCCCGGCGGCAGCGTGCGGCCGAGCGCAGTGGCAAGCGCACGGCCGCCCCAGACACGCTCCTGAGGGAGCGGTTGGAAGCGGAGAAATTCATCCATAAGATTGGGAGCGAAGCGCGAAAAATTGGTGAAAATGCCGGGCGGCGGAAATCGGCAACCGGATTGCGTTTGACCGGGCAGCCGGCGCGCATGAACTGTGGACACGCGGCCTGCCGCGCAACCATTCATGGCGAAGTTTCCCAGTTCAAACCCAAACGACGGCCCGTCGGGCACCGAGCCGCGCTACCGGCCCAACTGGCTGGCTGCGCTCATCGGGCTGCTTGCCGGCACCTGGCTGCTGGTGGCCATGGTGGACTTCGACCCGCGGCAAATGGGCTGGATGCTGGAAGGCTCGACCACCCTGAAGGTGGCGGACAATTTCATGGGCCGGCTCGGGACGGATTTTGCCCGGCTCGGCTTCGTCTGGCTGGGCACCGCCGCTTGGCTGGTCCCGGTGTTCTGCCTGTGGTCGGTCTGGCTGGCGGTGTGGAACGCACGCCGGCTCGTCGCCACGCGGTTCACGGCGATGGTCGTCGCGGTGATGGCCGGCACCGGACTGGCGGCGATGCTGCGGTTCCGGCCGAGCGACTTTTTTCCCTACGGGCTGGGCGGGAAGCTGGGCGACTGGCTCTATGTGACCACCTTGGAGAAAAACATCGGGGTCTTCGGTGCGGCGTCGCTGCTCCTGTGCGTGTATGGAGTGGCGCTGGTCTTCATCTTTACCAAGGACATCGGGGTGTCGTTTGAAAAGCTGCTGCACCGGCTGCACGACTGGCGTGCGGCGAGGGCGCAGGCCCGCGCCCAGAACCAGGCTGACGCGGCCGCGCCGAAGAAAATCTTTGCTCCCGCTCCGCCACCGCCGCCGGCGCCAGTCAAAACCGCGCCGCCTCCGGGGGGCAGCTTTGTGCCGGCCTCAGGGGTGTTTCCGGCCACGCCGGTCTCAGCCCACCCACCGCGTCCGCCTGAGGCCAAGGCTCCGCCGGCACTCAAGCTCACCCGCCATACGCCCGCGCCAGTCGCAGAAACGCCCAAGGACAAGGAGCCCGCACCCGCCGTCGTCTCGCCGGTCGCGTCCAAGGACGGTCTCGCCATCGTCAAGCCCGCCGAACCGAAGAAAGCCGCCAAGATCATCCTCCCGCAGAGCGACGATGCCAACTACCGGTTCCCCCCCCTCTCGCTCCTCAAGGAGCAGGTGCGCCCCGCCGCCGACAGCGATGAGGAATACAAGCGCAACATGGCCGACCTCGTCCGCATCCTCGGCGAGTTCGATGTGGCGGTCACGCCGGGCGAGATCCACGTCGGTCCCGTCATCACGCGCTACGAGCTGGCGCCGGCCGCCGGGGTGCGCGTCGAAAAAATCGCCGGCCTCGACAAGAACATCGCGCTCGGGATGCGCGCCCAGTCCGTCCGCATCCTCGCGCCCATCCCGGGGAAAGCCGCCGTCGGCGTCGAGGTGCCCAACCTCCATCCCACACCCGTCGGCCTCCGCGAGATTCTGGAGAGCGAAGAGTGGGCCGGCGGCCGAGCCGAGCTGCCGATCGCACTCGGCAAGGATGTGTCGGGCCGCCCGCTGGTCTCCGATCTCGCCAAGATGCCGCACCTCCTCATCGCCGGCGCGACCGGCTCGGGCAAATCCGTGTGCATCAATGCCATCATCGCCTCCCTCCTCTACTCCAAAAGCCCGAAGGATGTGCGTCTCATCATGGTGGACCCGAAGGTCGTCGAGCTGAAGATTTTCAATTCGCTGCCGCACATGCTGATTCCTGTCGTGACGGAGCCGAAGAAGGTGCCCGCCGCCCTCAAGTGGCTGCTCAACGAGATGGAGCAGCGCTACCAGATGTTTGCCCGGGAAAATGTCCGCAACATCGCCGGCTTCAACTCACGCAAGAAAAACGCCACGCCCGCCGCCGACACTGCGCCCACGCTGGAAGGCCTGGGGGCCCTGCCTGACGACGGTCTCGAGGTCCCCGCCCGCCTGCCCTACATCGTCGCCATCGTGGACGAGCTGGCCGACCTCATGATGGTTGCACCCGCCGAGATCGAGACGAGCATCGCCCGCCTCGCCCAGCTCGCCCGCGCCGCCGGCATCCACCTGATCATCGCGACGCAACGCCCGTCGGTCAACGTCATCACCGGCGTCATCAAGGCCAACCTCCCCTCGCGCATCGCGTTCCAGGTCGCCTCGCAGGTGGATTCGCGCACCATCCTCGACGGCAAGGGCGCCGACACGCTCATCGGCCGCGGCGACATGCTTTTCTCACCGCCGGGCACGTCGCGTCTCGTGCGCGCGCAAGGCGCGTTTGTCGCCGACGAGGAGGTGCAGGCGATGGTCGAGTTCCTCAAACAAAACGGCCCGCCGCGATACGCCCACGCCGTGCAGGAGCAGATTGACAGCGCCGCCGCCGAGGCGGAGCTCGAGGAGACCGGTGACGCCGATGACAATGCCGACCTCGACGACGAGGCGCTGCTCAAGAAGGCGCTCGATGTGCTCCGCTCGACAAAACGCGCCTCGACCTCGATGATCCAGCGCCGCCTCCGCATCGGCTACAACCGCGCCGCCCGTCTCGTGGACCTCATGGAGGAGCGTGGCATTGTCGGCCCCGAAAACGGCTCCAGCCCGAGGGAGATTTTGAAAGACCTGGACTCGATGTGAAGAATTCGGAAGCCAGAAAACCATGAGCGAAGCCGTCGGCAGATTTTTCTGATAACCTGCGTGCCAAGTTCATGGCATCATGGTTTCTGAATTCCTCCTTTCCTTCCCTGATTCTTTCCCCTAACTCCACCCCATGCAGACCATCGGCGAACGCCTTGAAGAAGCCCGCAAGCGCAAGGGCGTCTCCCTCCGCGAGGCGGCGGAGGCCACCAAAATCCGAGGCGACTACCTGCAAAAGCTCGAGGCCAACAAATTCGACATCGGCCTTTCGCCTATCTACCTCCGCGGCTTCCTGCGCGGCTATGCCCACTACCTCGGCCTCCCCGCCAACAAGCTTGTCAGCGACTTCGACGATCTTGATGCCGACAGCTCGCATCCCGGCCGCTCCGTGAACCGCGAGGTGTATGGGCGCATGGAGTTCGGCTCCGCCGCCGATGCCCCCGTCCGCGCCGAAACTTCGACGCCGGCGGCAGACACGGTTCACAAGCCTGCCAGCCACAAGCCCACGCCCCGCAGCGCACCGCGGGCTGCGTCCAAGAATCTCGGCAAGCTCCCCATCGGCGATGCGCCCTCTGATCGCGCTCTGCTGCTCCACCTCCTCAAGCCCGTGGGCCTCGTCGTCCTCGTCATCGTTGCCGCCGGCTGGGGCCTGAGTTCGCTCGTCAGCCCCAAGCCCAAGACTGCCGCCGCCGCGCCCGCCGTCGCCCACTCTGCTCCAACGGAGACGCCGGCCGCCCCCCAATCCGCCCCCGCCACCCAGTTTGTCATCATCGCCCTCGACGCTGTCAGCGTGCAAGTATGGAAGGAAAACGCCGACGCCAACTACGGCCCAGTGCTTCTTCCGCTCACAACCCTCCGCAAGGGCGACAAACAAACCGTGTCGCGAACCGGCCCCGTGTATATCCAGGCCACGGCGGCGGAAAAAATCCAGATTGACGCCGGTGCGGTGCACATGCTGCCGGGCGCGAGCCCGTATAATATCAAAGGCAACCAGCCCTTCGAGCTAAAGTAACCGGCGCGGCGGCCCGCATGGAACCCGCTCCCGCCCACCGATGAGAACGCGTACCACCGCTCTCTCAGCGTAAGCCAAGCGACCCGCATGGGTGGTCTTTTTTATCCCTCTGCTTCAAGCCAAACCAACGCCACCATCCACCATGCCCACTGTCTCCGTCATCTACTTCTCCGGCACCGGCCACACCACCAAGCTCGCCGAGGCCGTGCAAAAGGGCGCGGCCTCCGTCCCGGGTGTCCAAACCCATCTCCTTGCCATCAGCGGGGACGACATCGTGAAAGGCCGTTATCAAAACGACGCAGTGCTCGCCCGGCTCGACGCCAGCGATGCCATCATTTTCGGCAGCCCGACCTACATGGGCGGCCCGGCGGGACAGTTCAAGGTGTTCGCCGACGCAACCGCAGGGAAATGGTTCACGGGCGCCTGGCGCGACAAGGTTGCGTCCGGCTTCACCGTTTCCAACAGTCCCAGCGGCGACAAATTCAGCACGCTGCAGTATTTTTTCACCCTCGCCATGCAGCACGGCATGGTCTGGGTCGGCCTCGGCGAAATGCCGATGCAGCCCAACGGCGTCAACCAGCTCGGCAGCTTCAGCGGCACGATGGCGCAGGCCGGGCAGGAGCCGACCGAGGTCAAACCGAACGCCGCCGACAAGCTCACCGGCGAACTGCTCGGCAAACGCGTCGCGGAGTATGCGGTGAAGTTGAAAAAGTGATTTTCAGGACAAGTCCTGCGGCCTGCCCCCCGTCACAGCGATCAACTGATGACCGAGGCATTTTAAGAAAACCCTGATTCATGGCAGCACTGATTCGCCGATGTGGTTGCGCCCTTTCGGGGCTCACCGATCAAAGTGGCCCAGCCGAAGGGTTCCGCAGATGAGAACCATCCTATGTCCAGGCATACGACCGGCCCGGCTCCCGACCATAATTATGTCACACCTCGCTCGGCAGCCTACCCGATAGGCTTGGTCGGCAAAATACTGCACTTGGAGATCAGACCAGAGGCTGCCAAGCTGGAACGATTATGCCGGATTGGTTTTATCGAACGGTCGCCCAACGGGTGCTCTTCTGCCTGCCTGGCAATGCAGGCCGGGCCGTAGCGCTGGGCGTCATCGGTACGCTCGGCAAAAGCGGCACGGGCCGAGCAATCATCGACTTCCTCGGGCATATGGAGGCGGACCCCCGGCTCGCGGTGCGGGTTGCCGGCACAGATTTTCCTTCGCCGATCGGGCTGGGCTGGCGGGTTGATCCTGAGCGATGCGCCACCCGCGCCTTGGAGCGTTTTGGCGTGGGTGGCATCGAAATCCTCGCGGATGCGTGCCAAAATGTTGTCCGTGGCAATGACCGGCAGTTGTACGATGGGACACGGCAGGCCGTCGTCATGCCGGTACCGGAAGGCATCGCACGCCCCCTGCTCCGACGCCTGACGGGGGCCGATGGACGGGAGCGCCTGCTGCTGCCGTCGGGAGAAAATCTGCCGGTGCTGGCTTGGGACGAGGAGCCATCCGACGCGGTGGAGAGGGGAAAAGGAGTCGTGCTGCAAGTGGGCACCAAGCAGTCAGCAACTGGCTGGCGGGTTCCGGCGACCATGCCGGTGGAACTGCCGGCACAGGTGCGTGCGTGGCGGGCGCGCCTGGCCGAAGGCGCCGCCCTGGTGTTGGCAGGTGGCGTGGCGAATCCACGAGATGCCGTCACGTTGCGGGAGGCTGGAGCAAATTTCATCCTGGTGGACGCGGGCCTGGTTTTTCATGGGCCAGGTTTGGTGAAACGGTGTAACGAGGCGCTGCTATCTCAGATGGCACCCAGCCACGACCGTAAGCCGGTGGATGAAGAAACGTCCGCACGCCGCTCGTGGTTTTGGAGCTGTGCGCTCGGCACTGCACTCGCAGCCGGCGGCGCGTTGACGTTGGGGCTGGCCTTGACACGAGTGCTTTTGCCCTACGATGAGCATTATCTCGACCTGACGGCGGACACGCTGCGGCGAAATTCACCCCGGTTGTTTGCGTTCATGGCCCATGATCGGGGCACCCTCGCCGGGACCATGCTGGGGCTCGGCGCGCTCTACCTTATGCTTGGCTGGCATGGCATCCGGCGCAGCGTACATGGCGCGAAAACCGCAGTGTTGGCCTCGGCCCTCACGGGATTTTCAAGTTTCTTCGCCTTCTTTGGCTTTGGCTATTTCGACACCCTGCACGCCTTCGTTGCCGCAGTGCTGATGCAACTGACCGTGCAAATCATGGTAAGCCGGCCGGGCGGCGCACCTGCTCAGGAGCATGTGGTGGACGATGAGAACGCCATCTGGCGATACGCCCAATGGGGCCAGTTGTTCTGGATTATTCACGCCACCGGTCTGCTCATAGCAGGCAGCGTGATTCTCGGGATCGGCATGACCTCAGTTTTCGTGACCGAGGATTTGGATTATTTGTGCCTCACCGGAACTCAAGCGCAAGCGTTGGGCTCACGCATGATGGGCGTGATCGCCCATGACCGCGCGACATTGGGCGGGATGCTGCTCGCATCCGGGGTTGCGATGTTGCTCCCCATGCTATGGTGCTACCGGAAAGGCGCCGCCTGGCTATGGCTGGCGATGATAGGATTGGGTTTCCCTGCCTACGCGGCGGCGCTCGGCGTGCATCTTTGGGTGGGCTATACCGACTGGCGGCACATAGTGCCGGCATTGCTCGGGCTGAGCCTCTGGTTCGGCGGCGTTTTACTCAGCCGCGATTACCTCATGGGCACGCCAAGAAACGATCCTATCAGCCCGCCCTAACCCGCACCGCATCAGCGATCCGCGTCTCTGCCTCGGCAAGCGGGAGCTTGAGCACGTCTTTGCTGGTGCGCGCCTTCAGCTCGACAATGCCTTCCTTGAGGCCTTTGCCTCCGATGGTGATGCGTAGCGGGAGGCCGATGAGGTCGGCGTCCTTGAATTTCACGCCCGGGCGCTCCGCGCGGTCGTCCACCAGCACGTCGGCCCCGGCGGTCTCGGCGGCAACGGCGAGCTTTCTCGCCAGCTCCATCGCCTCGGGCA
Organism: Opitutia bacterium; assembly: GCA_947475065.1. Lineage (GTDB taxonomy): Bacteria > Verrucomicrobiota > Verrucomicrobiia > Opitutales > Opitutaceae > CAIYUN01. Next base: position 57,903 of record CANJLB010000019.1, read on the forward strand.
GCTGCGGGTCGAGCACGCAGATGAGCACCTGGAAGGGCGCGACCGCCCACGGCCACACGATGCCGTCGGCGTCGTGGCTCTGCTCGATCACAGCCTGCAAGGTGCGGCTGATGCCGATGCCGTAGCAGCCCATCACCATCGGGTGCGACTGCTTCTGGTCGTCGGTGTAGGCCGCGCCATATTTCTCGGAATATTTGGTGCCGAGCTTGAAGATGTGGCCGACCTCGATGCCGCGGCGGCTCTGCAACGGCTGGCCATTGGTGGGATCGGGTTCGCCGGCGCGCACGCGGCGGAAGTCCCCAAACTTCGTGATGGCGAGGTCGCGCGTCACATTGACGTGGCGCAGGTGGAAGCCGTCGCGGTTCGCCCCGGTCACACCGTTGCCGATCAGGCGGATCGCCGCGTCGGCAAACACGCCGGCAAGCGCCCCGGGATTTTTGATGGTGCCGCGCACCGCCCCGAGGCTGCCGGGCCTGGCCCCCATGACCGGCTCAATCTCCTCCGGCGTGGCCGCGCGGAACAGCGTGAAGCCAAGCGACCCCAGCTTGGCCTCCTCCAGCTCATCGCTGCCGCGCAGGATGACGAGAAACGGCTTCCCGTCGCCCATGAAGACCAGCGTCTTGAACTGATTGTCCGCCGGCACGGCATGGGGCGCGGCCTCGAGCGCCGCGATGGTCACGATGCCCGGCGTGGCAAACTCCTCGGTCGCACCCGTGGGCGCGGCATCCGTGAGGCCGGCCGGCACGAGCGCGCTGCGGGCCTTCTCCCGGTTAGCCGCGTAGCCGCTGGCCTCGTTATAGATCACGTCGTCATCGCCGATCTCGGCCGGCACCATGAACTCGTGGGAATGGCTGCCGCCCATCACCCCGGTGTCGGCCTCGACCGCGATGGCGGTGACCCCGATGCGGCGGAAAAACGCCTCATAGGCGGCCTTCATTTTCCCGTAGCTGGCGATGGCGTGCGCGTCGTCCACGTCAAAGGAATAGGCGTCCATCATCACGAACTCCCGCGCGCGCATGAGGCCGTAGCGGGGGCGGATCTCGTTGCGAAACTTGGTCGCGATCTGGTAAAAGTTCTTGGGCAGGTCGCGGTAGCTGGTGATCTCGGCCTTTACCAGCGGCGTGATGACCTCCTCATGCGTCGGCCCGAGCACGAACTCCGGCTCGCGCGGGGCGCGCTTGCCGTCGCCCGCGCTGTCGGTGCGGAACATGATCTCGCGCGCGGCGGACCAGCGCGGTCCCTGCACCCAGTTTTCCGCCGGATGGAGGTGCGGCATTTCCAGCTCGATACCCCCGCCGCGGTCAATCTCCTCGCGGCAGATCTGCGTGATTTTTCGCATCACCCGCAGCCCGAGCGGCAGGTAGGTATAGAGACCTCCGCCGAGCTTGCGGACGAGGCCCGCGCGCACGAGCAGCTTGTGCGAGGCGATTTCGGCGTCGGCGGGGCTTTCCTTGAGCGTGGGAATGAAAAACTGGGACCAAAGTTTCATGGAGCCCGCCAGCGAAGCCCCGGCAACGGCATGGCGCAAACGTATTTGCTGGTGCAGGGGCCGACCTCATGGCCGCACACCGCCGTGGAACAGAGGCGAAGCCGGGAAAGTGCGCCCGGAGCAAGGGAGGAGAGGACCGACCTCCGGCGCGCCATTGGTTGTCGCCTATTTCGCCATTTTCAGCCATAGCCCAATCAGCCATAAGCCTTGGCCGACACCAACCTTACTCCCCTCCATGCCCGTCCGCCCACGCCTGCCCGCCAACAAGACCCCGTGGCCCATGAAGTGGATCGCCCTCGCGATCGTGCTGTTCATCGCCATCTACACCCCGATCACACTGTATTTCCGCAAGCCCGGACCCGGCTACGAAGCGGCGGCGGAAATGGACAAACGTGCCGCCGCGGCGGCCCAGTGGGTGCGGATTGAAGCCCAGACCGAGCGGCCGGCCGAGCCGGCCGGCGCCCGGACGCGCCTCGGTCCCGACGCCACCATCAGCGACGCCCCCGGCCACCTGCCCGACGGACTGCGGACCACGCTGCCCCGGCCACCGTCGTTACCGGCGGAAATCACGGCGGCAGGCGCAGCGGCCGAAAGCGCGGCAGGCGCGCCCTATCAGATCAATTTCATCTGCGCACTGGCTTCGGCCAACGAGCAGCTCACGGGCGCACAGCTTTTCCGCAACGGCAACCACCTCTTCGTCGTCCCGCAGGCCGAGCCCATCATCGGCAGCCTGCGCGCCCGCTCGGCGGACGCGGCGATGCTGCTGACGGTGCCCCCGGGCACACTCAAGCCGGGACGCTACATCGTGACCATCGCCGCGAATGCCCGCGCAAAACAGTGGACGCTGGAAGTGAAGTAAGGGAGCGGCGCCAAAATCGAGCGAGGTTGGAAGCCTGGTGATTCTCAATCCCCTCGCAGCAGGGGTAACCTGCGGTGTAAGCCGGGGGGAGCGCTTGGGCAGCTTGGTCGGCACCGAAACCGGCATCACGCACCGGCCCTACGTCCGCCAGGCGAAAATAAAACGGTCGCGCCCGGTCAAATCTTGCCGCGACTCGGTGCGGATGAAGCCGGCCTCGGTGGCGAGACGTAACAATGCGGGGTGTTGCGCGATGCCGGTCTCCAGCGCCAGCAGGCCGCCGGCATTGAGCCAGGTGGGTGCGGTGGCGACGATCACACGCAAGTCAGCGAGGCCATCCTCGGCGGCCGTAAGCGCGGCGGACGGGTCGAAGTCGCGCACTTCCGGTGTAGCGGCGGCAGTCTCGGCGGCGGATAGATAGGGCGGGTTGGACACGATGAGGTCGAAACGCGCCTCGGCCGGCAGCGCGGCGCACCAGTCGGAGCGGAGCAGGGTGACGCGCTCCGCCAGACCAAGCGCCGTGGCGTTTTCACCGGCCAGCGCCAGCGCGTCATCGCTCGCATCCACCGCCGTCACACGCGCGGCCGGCCAGTGCCGGGCGAGCGCCAGCGCGATGGCACCGCCGCCGGTGCCGAGGTCAAGCACGGTGGCGGGTGCCGCAGACAGGAGCTGCGTGACGAGTTCGACGAGCAGCTCCGTCTCCGGACGCGGGATGAGCGCGCGCCGGTCGGTCTTGAGCTTCAACCCAAAAAAATCCGTCTCCCCCAGGATGTGCTGCAACGGCTCTCGTTGCGCGCGGCGGCGGACCATGGGGCGGATTGTTTCCAGCTCAGCCTCGGTCAGGACCCGCTCGAACTGGAGGTAAAGCGCCATCCTTTTCAGCCCGAGCGCATGGCCGATGAGATGCTCCGCGTTGAGGCGCGGTGACTCGACCCCCCGGCCGCCGAGATAATCGGTCGTCTTTTTGATAATTTCGAGAAGGGAAGACACAGCGGAAGCGCGGGGTTGGCGATGGGGTGAGGGTTATGTGGACGGGGTGATTGCGAAATGCGCGGGTAGCTGGGACCGCCCATGGGAGCCAGGCTGTTTTCAACCGGTCCGGCCGGTGAGCACCGCCAGTTTTTCCTCGAAGTCGGCGCGCTGGAGGGCGGCGATAATTTCGCCAAAACCGCCTTCCATGACCTGCGGAAGGCTGTGGACGGTGAAGCCGATGCGGTGGTCGGTCACGCGGTTCTGGAGATAATGGTAGGTTCGGATGCGCTCGCTGCGGTCACCGGTGCCAATCTGGCTGCGGCGGTCGGCGGCGTATTTCGCCCGCTCCTCGTCCTCCTTGCGCTGGAGCAGCCGCGAGCGGAGCACGGCCAGCGCGCTGGCCTTGTTCTTCTGCTGCGAGCGGCCGTCGGCGCAGTACGCCACCAGGCCGCTGGGCCGGTGGACGACCCGCACGGCAGAGTCGGTGGTGTTGACGCCCTGTCCGCCGGGGCCGCTCGCGCGCATCACGGTGATGTCCAGGTCCTGCGGATCGAGCTTCACGTCCACCTCGCCGGCCTCGGGCAGCACGGCGACGGTCACGGTGGAGGTGTGGATGCGGCCGCCCGCCTCGGTGACTGGCACGCGCTTCACACGATGGACCCCGCTCTCAAACTTGAGCTGCTTGCAAACATCCGTGCCGCTCACCAGGAAGCTGACCTCGCGCAGGCCGCCGCGTTCGCTCGGGCTGCCGCCGAGCGGCTCGACGCGCCAGCCCTGGGCGTCGGCATACTTCTGATAGGCGCGCGCGAGCTCGGCCGCGAAGAGCGCCGCTTCCTCACCCCCGGTGCCGGCGCGCAGCTCAAGGATGGTGTTGCGCGAATCGCCGGGCTCGGGCGGGATCATCGCCCGCAGCACGGTGTCGCGGAGCCCGGTGCGGCGGGCGGCCAGGGCGGGCAGCTCGGCGGCGGCGAGCTCACGCAACGCGCCGTCGGCGGCGGGTGACGCGGCCAGGGCCTCGGCCTCGGTGGTTTCGCGGCCGAGTTTCTCCCAGGCGCGGAAATCGGCCACGAGCGCCGCCAGCTTCTGCTGCTCGCGCGTGACCTCGGCCGCCGCCCGCGCATCCGTATAAAAGCCCGGTGCGGCCATGCGCGCGCTCAGCTCGTCGAGACGGCGCTGGAAGGGGGTGATGTCAGGGAGGGTTTCCACGGGGCAAAAGGCGGCAGGCGGTGGGTCGCAGTGGGACAGGAACGAAAAAACGAAAGGCGCGGGGCTGATTTGCGGATTGCGCGGCGCGGCACGGGCGGCTTGGCTGGCCGCGTGCCATCGCGGCGGCGGACGGTTCGTCCGCTAGCGGTGTTGCGCAACAAAAATGGCCACGACCCTTTTCACGCAGAACACCATCGCGCTCATCTGGGATTTCGACAAGACCTTAATCCCGGAATACATGCAGTCGCCGCTGTTCCGCCGCCATGCGATTGACGAGGCCAATTTCTGGCAGGAAACCAACGCCCTCGCCGCGCGCTACCGCGAGCGCGGCTACCACCTCTCGCCGGAGATCGCCTACCTCAACCACCTGCTCACGTATGTGCAGGCCGGGCCGCTCGCCGGCCTGAACAACCGGATGCTGCAGGACTGCGGTGCGGAAATAAAATTTTATCCCGGCCTGCCGGAATTCTTCGACCTCGCCCGGGGCTTTGTGCGCGAGAAGCCGAAATACACCGGGCACGGCATCACGCTCGAACACTACATCGTGAGCACCGGCCTCGCGCCCATGATCCGCGGCAGCGCCATCGCGCCGCACGTGGACGGCGTGTGGGCGTGCGAGTTCATCGAGAACCCGCTCCAGCCGGGCTTCCTGCAGCAGCGCGACCTGCCCCTCGACCCGCCCTCGGCGGAGATCGCACAGATCGGCCTCGTCATTGACAACACGACCAAGACCCGCGCCATCTTCGAAATCAACAAGGGCACGAACAAAAATCCCGCCATTGACGTGAACGCCAAGATGGCCGCCGAAGACCGCCGCATCCCGCTGCAAAACATGATCTACATCGCCGACGGCCCGAGCGACGTGCCCAGTTTCGCCGTCGTTGAGGGCGGCGGCGGACGGGGCTATGCGGTCTATAACCCAGAGCGGCGCGACGAGTTTGCCCAGAACGACCGGCTGCTCCAGACACGCCGCATCTCGGGCTACGGCCCGGCCGACTACACGCCGGCGAGCAGCACCGCCCAATGGCTGCGGATGCACGTCCACCAGATTTGCGATCGCATCGTGGCCGACCGTGAGGCGGCGGTCGCGCAGAAGGCGACCAAGCCGCCCCGCCACCTGAACGTCACGCCCGAGGACGAAGCCGCCCGCCGCATGACGATGCCACAGACACCACGGCAGGCCTCGTTTCTTGAAGGAGAAAAGTGATTCCTACGTATAGGCCCAGAGAGCTTGTCGGACAAACCACGGGCGCGGACTCAGTCTTATGCTGGGTATGGTGATGCCATCTTTGCTCCTGTTTCGCCCTTCATAGTCCCACCCTCCCGGCCTCGGCGAGCTGGCTGGCTGCAACTGGGCCAAAGCGAGTTTAGGAATGCCCGAACAAAAAACCGGCGTCCTTTTGGGACGCCGGTTGTGCTTGGGAAGTGATCTAAGCGCCCGGCGCTCAGGGAATCGCGATGGTGGTGTTCTCCGTCGGCGTGGGTTGAGACGGAGGTGTATTTGGGGTCGGGGGCTGAGTGATTGCATCGGGCACGACCGGCTGAACCACAGGCGGCGCAACATTCTGGAGCGGGGGAGGAGCAGCCTCACCCTGGTTGCTCTTCACCGTCGCCAAATCAGATTGGATCGCGGCTTGCTGGGCCGGAGGCGCGTTATCAAATGCCACCTTGGAGATCATCGCCTGCAATGCGGGCGGCACGATGGCATTGGAGGCACTGGCGATGGCCTGAGACTGTTCGGGAGCCGCCACCGTCGCCGCATTGATGATGGTCGCAATGGCCGTGGCGTCGTTGGCATTGGGTGCCTGTGAGCCGGCACCGTTGGCATTCTCGGCGGTCGTGGTGGTCATGGCATTGACGATGGTGGCCGTCGTCGCCGCCGCACCGGTGGGGTTGGCGATAACGGCAATGGTAACGACCTTGGCCGCAAGATCGGTGGCCCCCTGCGCACTCAGTCCGCCCAGATTGCTCTGCAAGACGGTGGCCATCGCGGTCACACCGGCCTGAATGGCGGCCTTGGCGGCAACGGCTTCGGGGGTGGTGCTGTTTGCCAATGAAGCGAGCGTCACGACCGCAGTTGTTGCAGCTGCGCCGCCGGCGCCCGGTGTCGTGACCAAGACACTGCCTTGGCTGATGGTGACAACCGTGCCATTGGCCTGCGTGAAAGAGATCGAATCGGCATTGGCCGAAATTGTCACAACATCACCCGGCTGCACGCCCGTGCTGAGCTGAGAGCCGCGCGCGGCGGCGACGCCCTTGGGGGTGCTCACCGCGTAGTCGTTGATGGATTTCTTGGTGGGATCAATCGTCGAGACCATGTTGCCAGAGCGGAGATTGAGCTTGGCGCTCTGCTTGGTAATTTTGCCGGAGTTGTCGGTCTGAAGGGAGAGGTTATCCATCGTGACCGAGGTGTTTGCATTGATGGTGGTAACCGTCCCGTCAAACGGCTGGATGTGCAGCTCCGCACCTGGGCCGGTGTTGACGGTCGCGCCCTGGGGAATCTTGGAGCCCAGCTGGAGAGCCTGCGGAGCGCCGCCGGGTATGGTCATGGTGGCAGTGCCGGTGATCTTGAGCACGGTAGCCTCATTGGGCGCGCTGGCCGCGACGGCAGAGAGGGAGCCCAGCACGAGGCCGGCCATTAGCAGGAGAGAACGGACAGGCGTGGTTTTCATGGCGCAGGAAAGTTCAAAAATATTGGTGCGGTGTGTTGGTGAAGCGAAATGCAAACTAGTAGCACCCGAAGCGCAAGCACTATTTTTGAGGGGGTCAAGCGAAAGTTTCGGGTATGGGGGGCCGACACCCAAACGTTTCATTTCTCCTTCATCACATACACACCGTCCCAGCCGGTGGCGGTGGCCGGGGGGTGCGCCCGCATATAGTCGCAACGCTTGATGAGCGTGAGCGACGGGTTGTTCTCCACCCCGGGGGTTTTGCCGGGGATGTTCGGCTCGATTTCGGCGCTCTTGCGGAACAGCGCCTCGGCCCCATTCCAGTCTTGCGCAAGATAGCGCGTGATGCCCTCGGCAAAAACGCCCAGGCATTCCCGCGTCTGCGTGGTGACGTTTTCTTTCAGCCCCACGATTTCGTAGATGGGCACGGCGATGGTGCGGCCTTTGACGACGATCTTGTCCAGGAAGCGGAAAACGACCCGGTCGCCGCCATGTTTTTCGCACGCGAGCTTTGTGGCCTCTGAGATCATGGTGTAGGCGCCGTAGGCTTTTGAGCCGCTCTCCATGCGCGCGGCGAGGTTCACGTTGTCACCCATCATGGTGTAGTTGAACCGCGAGCGGCTGCCCATGTTGCCGATCATGCAGACCCCGCTGTTGAGGCCGATGCGCGTCTGCATGTTCCAGACGATCTGAGGCCATTTGTCGCCCTCGGCCTTCCATTTGGCCCGCAGCTCCGCAAGCTTCAGGTGGACTAGCTGCGAGGTTACGCAGGCGCGATAGGCGTGATCGGCCAACGGCAGAGGTGCGCCAAACATCGCCACCACCGCGTCGCCGATGTATTTGTCCACCGCACCGCCCTCGCCCTGCACGATGTCGGTGCAGGCGGTCAGGTATTCGTTCATCAGCTCGACCAGCGGGCCGGAGCCGAGCTTTTCCGAAAACGTGGAGAACGACTGGATGTCGCTGAAATACGCCGTGATCTCGTCGTCGTGGCCGCCCAGCTGCGGCGGCGTGCCGGAGTCAATCATCTTGCTGACAAGCGCAGGCGAGACGTAGGTGCCGAACATGCTCTTGATCTCCTGCTTGGCCTTTTGCTCGGCCAGCACGCGCCGGCCGACCTCAAACACCTGCAAGGAGACAAACCCCAGCACCGGACCGACGAGTGGCAGCCAGAGGCTCCACTGCGCCCAGGAAAAATACGCCGCAACGGCGTAGATGACAGGAAGACCGAGCGAGAAGAGGGCGTGGTCACGCAGCTTGCGCCGGGAAAAAAAATTCAGCCCGGCCAGCCCGAACGCAAACGCCGCCAGCCACACCGGCCCGGAAGGGGCCTTCCGCGCGTAGTCCTGCGAGAGCACGTTTTCGATGACGTTCGCATGGACCATCACCAGCGGTGTGAGCGCGGACAATGGAGACGGCCCAATGTCCGAAAGTCCGTCCGCCTCCTGGCCCACGATCACGATCCGGCCATTCACGTTGGGCATCTCGACATTGGGCTTTTTCTCCACAAAAATGGCGATCAGCCGGTCAAACAACGTGAAGTAATCAAAGTGCTGAATCCCATCAGCCAGGTAGCGGTAATTCACCAAAAAGCGGCCGCGATCATCAATGGGGATGCGTTTTTGGCCTTCCTTGGTCTCAACCAAGATCGCATCATCGAGGCGCACCACCACATCGTCGGGTTTTACGTCCCAATATTTCAGGAGGCTTTGCAACGAAAGCGTCGGGTAAACCTCGTCACCCACCCTGACCACCAACGGCACCCAGCGGCGGATGCCATCGCTGCCTGGCGGTGTGCTGACAAACCCGATTTCAGCCACTTGGCTCAGCTCACCCGCCGGCAGCAGCATCAGCGGATCGGTGAGGATGCGCGAACGATCCCCCTCCACCTTTGGCAATGCACGCAAGGTGGAGGCTTTTGCCTCGGGGCTCCCGGGCAGGATGCCGATATCTTTTTCCTCAGCCGAACGGGCTTTTTCGCCAAACGATGCACTAAGCACTACCGTGGTCTTAGGCTCGGTGCCGGCGATCTTGATGCCATCAACCAAGAGTGAGTCGCCAGCCAGCTCCGTGATGGCCTCCACCGTTGCCTTCTTGACGGTCCCTGCCAAGTTGGGCTCGGCAGTCGGTTCGGCAGGTTTGCCGGCACTGCCATTCAGGGCCGACAGCACCCCCGTCGTGATCGCATCTGCCTCCCTCTGCGTTTCTTTTTCCAGTTTGGAAGGTTCGGTGAACAAAAGATCCCACGACGTAACGCGGGTTTCGGCCGCGTTCAGCAATTGAATAAAATTGCCATGCACACTGCGATTCCATGGCCACCGGCCGAGCCCCTTGAGACTCGGTTCGCCGATGCCCACCAACGCCAGTTTGTCCGAAGGTTTCTTCTGCGCCAGCTGGGCCCTGAGCCGGGTTTGGTAATCAATCGTAATGAACTCGGCCCGGTCCAGCACCCCAAACCAGGTGACCGCATAGGCACAGGCAAAAAATAGCACCGTCGGCAGCAGTTGTTCCTTGAGAAATTTCGGGGCGATTTTCATCATCTTGGTGGCAGCGTTTGCGACCTGTTCGTCGGAGCCAAGGCAAAAGTCGCAAGGTTGGGTTGTGCCGCCCGGACAAAAATCGCGTTGACGCCGCCGGAGGGGTGCGCTGCCCTTGCCCCTCCACTCATGGCAAGTTAGCTCAGTTGGTAGAGCAGAGGACTGAAAATCCTTGTGTCCCCGGTTCGATTCCGGGACTTGCCACCATTTTCCATCAACGACATAGGTCGTTTTTTGGTTTCGGAGAAAAATCTACATGCCGGTTACATGCCGGTTATCTGTGTCCTCAAAACACCCTCGGCACCCAAGAGGGTAGCAGGTCGGAGCAAGTTCGGGCCGGTCAATGTCGCCCGTAATTCGCCCGCTCGCGCAACACGCTTGGCGCTCGCCCAAGCCAATCCGCCCCGCGCCTCTTTGAGCGATTCAGCCAAATCGGTGTCCATGACCCATTTCCCTTGTCTTCACACCCAATAATCCGATTAACCAGCGTCCGGCTCTCGTATGGCTCCCGATCAAAACACCATCATCCGTTGCTTTACCAATCATGAGACCTCTTTTTGCGCTCGTCGCGCTCCTCACAGTGCTGCCGGCCCAGGCCCAGTCGCTTTTTTGGGACGGTGCCGGGGTCGGCACCACAGGAGCCCAAGGCGGGACGGGGACTTGGGATACAAACACCACCGCCAACTGGTTTGACGGCTCAACCAATGTCGTCTGGCCCAATGCCGGGACCAATAACGACGCCGTCTTCGGCGGCACGGCCGGCACCGTGACCATCGCGTCGGTCTCCGCCAACGACCTCACTTTCAGCACCACCGGCTACAGCCTGCAGGGCGCGAGCACGCTCACGCTCAACGGCACCACGAACATCATTACGACGGGGACCGGCGTGTCGGCCACCATCGGCAACAACACCGCGACGGTCCTCGCCGGCACCGCCGGGTTCATCAAGGCCGGCTCCGGCACCCTGATCCTCAATCCCACGACTGCCGCAACCTACACCGGCACCACAACGATCAGCGGCGGCCAGCTCACGCTCGATTTCTCGAACCTGGGTTCGAACGCAGCCAACCTGCTGCCAAGCGGCGGCAACCTGACCTTTGACGGAACCAAGACCACCGATGCCAAGGTGGTCTTGCAAAATGCCGTTGGCGGCGGGGCCACGTTGCAAACGTTCGGAGCCATCACCAACGGCCGGGGCGCCAGCTATGTCTTGGCGAACCCGGCGGCAGGCACCACGATGACTGTCACCGCCTCGAGCATCGCCTTGGGTGGGACGAGAGGCTGGAACAGCACCAATGGAACCGTGATCATCGGCGTCATGCAGGCCTCGCAGGAGAGCCAGTTCACGTTCAACTTAAGGATCCTCTGAAAAACACACCGCTGCTGCCGAGACCAGCGTGCGGAAAGTTTTTTTGCGCGAGGCGAGCAGAGGTTTGAGGACGAAAAGCAGCATGGTGGAGGGGGCCGCGGTGAGTGGAGACGGGAGCTGCGCCGGGTTCC
>CANJLB010000020.1 GCA_947475065.1 Opitutia bacterium
ACGACCGTGTAGGGCGCGAGATTGAACACCATGTCGCGTGCAAACACCATGGTCGTCTCGACGGGATGGATCTTCGCCGGCTCCGCCAGCGAGTTCTCGTCGGTCGGGGCGGCCGTGATGGTATGGACGGTCACGGTGGCCCGGGCAGGCACCCGCGTGCCTTGGAACCGAGCCAGCAGCGGATGCGGGATGCCATCGTAATTGACCGCTTTGACCACGATCCGCCGGCCGTCGGTGCTGCCAGAGGCAACCGCATCAACCGTGTCCGGCGTCCAGTCCTCCGGTTTCATCTGGGAAATGTTATCGAAGAACTCGGTCCGGTTGGGGATGTCCTTGAAGGTTCCCGACGTGACCGCGTAGCGCTGCGGGGCGAAATGGGCGCGGAACAGCTTCTCCACCACGTAGCCCGAGCCCGCGAACCAGGAGACATGGTCATGGTAGATCCACGCGCGCCACTCCGGGTCGTCGGTGGTGTTGCGCAGCAGCAGCGCGGGGCAGCTCATGTCCAAGGTGGGGCTCAGCTTCTCATAGCTGATCAGGCTGCCGGCGGCGTGGAGGCCCGCGCGCCAGTCATAAGTGCGGCACAGGCCCCATTCCAACACCGCCAGCCGGATGGCGGGATGGGCCGAGCCCCGGATGTAGTCGCAGACTTTCGTCAGGTAGTCCTCGATCCGGCGGATGCCGGTCGCGTAGTTTTCGGGCTCATACTCGTAGTTGTGGCAGCCGAGGATGTCGAAGTTATCACCCGCGAGATCAATCAGCTTCTGGCTCCAGTTCAGGTCGTTCGAGCGCTTCTGTCCGCAGGCCACAATCTTCACTCCCGGGGCGATCTGCCGCAGCCGGCGGCCATACAGGTTGACGATCGCGGCGTAGGCCTCGGGGCTGAGCTGGTGGTTCATCGGCTCATTGTCGATCTGGATATAGGGCACCGCATAGGGCGCGGCATGGCCGTTGGCCAGCCGGCGGCGGCCCCACTCGGTCGTGACCGGATCCAGCAGGTAGTGCACCCAGTCCATGGCATATTCCAGTTGCGCCGGCTCGGTGTCGGTCGCGCTCAGCACGATCATCGGCTGGGAGTTCAACTGCCGGCACAGCTCCATGAACTCGTCCGTGCCAAACCCGTAGTAGTCGGAATAGCCACCCCAGATGGTGTTAGGGTTCATTTTGCGCGTCGCGGCCGGGCCGATGCCATCCTTCCATTTGTAGATCGAGGCAAACGACCCCCCCGGCCAGCGGATAAACGCCGGCTTCAGCCCATCCAAGGACGCGACCAGATCCGCCCGCATTTTCCCGTGAGCGCGGGCTTCCGCCCGCATGAGCGACACGAAATCAACCAGCACCGTGCCCGTGCCGGTGGCGACGATCTCCACCGCGGCCTGCTGGTCCGTGGCGGGGCTCACAAATTTGAACGGCACCTCCTGCCAGCCCGCGCCCCTCACCGTCAGTGGCACCTGCAGGAGCTCGCGGCCCGCCGCATCCCTGACCCGCAGGCTGAGCTGCAGGCCTTCCTGCGTGGTTTCAACCCACACCGAACCGTCATAGGACACGCCCGCCTCAAGGTACACCCGCCCCTGGCGAACGCCTGCGGTGCCCTGTCTGGCGGTGAGCTGCAGGCTGCGCTCGCCCTGTTCGAATTTTGCCGCGACCGCCTCGACGGTCCCCCGGTCGGCAAACGATTCCCAGTAGTCCTTGAAATCGTTGGCCTCAAAACCCTGTCCGCGGATCTGCTCGGCATACAGGCCGTCCACCACGGAGTGATTGATGTGCTCAAGAAACTGTCCGTAGATCCGGTCATCAATCTTTCCAGCCGCATGGTCCGTGTCCACCAAGAGCACCGACACGCCCGGTCTGGCCGCTTCGGCGGCGAACGCCGGCAGGCTGCCGAGAACGCAGGCCGCGAGGCCGGCGGAAAGCAGAAAAAAGCGACTGAACTGAAAGGATGAGGTTTGCTTGCACATGGATAAAGATAGGCGGCGGACCTTGCGCGGTTGAGTTTAGGATCTGGAGTTTTTCAACCCCGGCGCAAAGCCCAAAGCTGCCTGGCCTGGGCGATGGTGGTTTTGAGTATGTCGGGGGTAAGCGCCTGCTTGGGGTCGTCGCCGATGCCCTTGGTGGGCGCGACGTGCGCCTCGATGCAGAGACCGTCCGCCCCGTAGGCCACGGCGGCCAGCGCGCAGGCGGGGACGTAGGCGGCCTTGCCAACGGAGTGGGAGGGATCCACCACAACCGGCGCCCAGGTCTTCTCCTTGAGCAGGGGCGTGATGCTCTCGTCGGGGTGGTTGCGGTAGCCGTCGAGCGCCGGCGACGTGCCACGCGGGCAGAGCAGCACATTGGGATTGCCGAAGCTCACGATATACTCGGCGGCGGAGATGAACTCATTGAGCGGCCCCATGTGCAGGCCACGCTTGAGCAGCACGACGGTGTCGCGGCCGGCCACAGCGGCGCCGATGGCGCGGAGCAGCGAGTAGTTGAGGGCGTTACGCGCGCCCACCTGGAGCATCGGCACACCCGCGTCGAGCGCGAGGCGGAGCTGGGCCTCGTCCATGACCTCGGCGTCCACGGGAAGGCCGGTACGGCGAGACCCCTCCAGCAGGATGTCCAGCGACTTGCTGTCGCCCTGAAAGGTGTAGGGATTGGTGCGGGGCTTCCAGACGCCCCCCCGGATGACATCGGCCCCGGCCTCCTTCACGGCGGCGGCGGTCTCGTAGAAATAGTTCGGGTTCCTGGGATCAATCGTGCACTGCCCGGCGATGACCAGCAGCCGCTCGCCCAGCGTCACCCCTCCAATGCGGATGCGATGGCTGGCGAGGTCGGAGCGGCGGTCCATGAGCTTGTGAGGCGACTGGATGCGGTCCACGCGCTCGATGCAGTCCAGGCCCTCGAGCCGGCTGATCATCAGCTCGTCGCGCTCGTCGCCCACGATGGCGTAGATGGTGCGCACCGCACCGACGATCGGCTGGAGGTTGCAGCCGAACTCGCCGACGATTTTGGTGATTTCGGCGAGCTGGTCGGACGTAAGGCGGTTTGATTTCGGAAGGATCATGGGATGCGGGCGAGGACCGGCACATGCCGCCGTACGAGGGCGATGGCAAGGCCGCTGACGGTGAGCATGATGGCGATGAGAACAAAAAAACAAGCGCTGCCGCCAGCTTGGATTGCCCAGGCGCCGGCATAGGAACTCAGCACGCCGCCGATGCGCCCGAACGAGGCCGCCGAACCCACGCCCGTGGCGCGCATCCCGACCGGATAGACATAAACGGCGAGGGCATAGAGTGTGACCTGCATGGCATTGATCATCGCGCCGGAAAGGATGAGCAGGGTCCAGATTGACAGAGGCGGGGTTTCCTTGGTGATCGGGAAAGAGGCAAAAACCGCCGTGACCACCACGGCGATGAAGGCCAGCCCCAGCATCACCCGCCTCGAGCCAAGCCGGGTGATGAGCAAGGCACCCACGATCGCACCCACGACTCCCCCCAAATTAAAGGCCAGAAGGCCATTGCTGCCATTCAAGCCTGCCTCGCTGAGCAGCGAGGGCAGCCAGTTGAAACACAGATAGACCGCCAACAGGGCACTGACAAAAGCCAGCCAGAGCGCCATCGTATCGCGGCGAAATTCGGGAGAGAATAGCGCGGTCAGAGGTGACGTGAGTTTCGCCTGCTCGCGTGAATCAAAAAAAACGGTCCCGGCCGGGATCTCCCGGCCCATCCGGCGCAGCATGAGGGCGAGCTGCGGCCAGCGGGCCGGCTGCTGGATCAGGAAGCGCGGAGACTCGGGCATCAGCCAGAGCAGCACGGCGGCAAATCCCAACGGGACCGCCCCGCCAAGAAAAAACAGCGTGCGCCAGCCGTGAGCCGGCAACACCCACCCTGCCACCAAAGCGGCCAGCATTCCACCGAGCGGCACACAGACAATGGCGAGGGTTACGGCGAAAGGGCGGTGTCGGCGCGGCACATATTCTGAAGCGAGGGTGGCGGCATTCGGAATGGCACCGCCGAGTCCAATGCCCGCGAAGAAGCGCAGAACCTTGAGGGTGGCGATGCCATGGACCCACGCCATGGCCAAAGTGCTCAGGGCGAAAACCACCATGCTGAGTATCAGCGCCGATTTGCGCCCAAAACGATCCCCGGCCATGCCGGCGCCGGCGCCGCCAATCATCATTCCCACCATGCCAATGGCGACGAGCGGCGCGAAGTCGGTGCGCAGCAGCGACCACTCCTTCATCAAGGCCGGTATGGCCAACGAGAGGAGCTGCAGGTCGGCGCCGTCGAACACGACGGCCAGGGAGGAAAGGAGGACCGTGAACTTCAGGTAGCCCGACCAGCGGCCTTCGTCGAGAACCGGCGCCAGATCAGTCGAAGCCTTGGGGGCGGAGTCTTGCATGGGAGGGTCAAAGCACCAGCCATAATGCAATGCTCACGATGTCATGGGAGCGAGAACCGGTGCCGAGAAAAATGGACCGGTTGAGCCAGGCATGCTTCGGCGCAGCGGTCTCGAAACAGGCCATCGTCCGAAAATAGACTTCGGCCGAATTTGGCGGCCCTCCGGCTTCAGCGCTTCCCGTCCTGCGCAGGCCTGTGTTCAAGATGGAGATGACCGCGCCGTCGTCCGTTTGCAAGGCGTAGCGGGCATCAATCTCGATCACATCCTGACTCCGCATGGTCTGCCAGTCGGCACCGGGTAAAATCCGGCCGCTGATCCGAGGGCCGGCAAAAGTGCCTCCCGTGATCGGGATCCAGCGGCGTATGCCTTCGGGGAGGACGCCAAGCTCGACCGGAGCGCCAACCTCGACTGAAAGAGAAAAGGCGAAATCCAGCCGGGGAGCCGGGAGTGAGGGTGAGATGGGCGCAGTTGGCATTATTTCCGAGGTCCGGAGGGTCACGAGGCAACCGGAGTTTTCGCGGCGGGATCGCTCCCGGCCCCGGGAGCGAACGCCGGGGTGTCATGGCCCTTGGCATTCAGGCGGTCGCGATCAAATCCGGCGATGGCCTTGTAGCGATTCGCAATCTCTTCCAGTTCGGTTCGCGGAATCACCGCCGCAATGTCCTGGAATCCCTGCGGCGCCCGTTCCTCCGCCATCTGCATCACGACCTCGGGGCCGTGCTTGCGGTTGGTCTTCACGATCAGCGCGGTTGGTTCCAGACGGCGGGATTCGTAGCCCTTGAGTGCGACGACAGGATCTGCGTGCGTCGCCAGTGCCTCGGCCAGCGCGGCGGCATCAAGGATGGCCTGGGAAGCTCCGTTCGATCCGACGGGGAACATGGGATGGGCGGCGTCGCCCAGGAGAGTGACACGCCCAAAGCTCCAGCGCGGCACCGGGTTCCGGTCCACCAGCGGAAACTCATACACGGCCTCCGCGCCGGCGATCAGGGCCGGCACATCGAGCCAGGGGAAATGCCAGTCCTGGAACATGGGGGCGAAACGGCTTTTGTCGGCGAGCCGGTTCCAATCGCGCGGGATGGGCGCCCGGTCTCCTCCCATCTGCAATTCCGCGATCCAATTGACCAGCGACCTTCCGCGCGTGGCCGCGTCCGGGCAGATCGGATAGGCGACGAATTTCTGGTTGGCATGGCCGGCCATGATCATGGTGCGCCCGGTCAGAAACGGTGGTGCTTCTGTCGTCGCCCGCCATAAGATGCGACCAGAATATGGCGGGGTGCTCTCGTCGGGATAGAAGGCGCGGCGCACCGTGGAATGAATCCCATCCGCACCGATCAAGATGTCGCCACGGACTTCACCGGCGGGCACGCGGCTGGTGCGCTCGATGAAGCGTGCGGTCACGCCGCTGACGTCCTGGGCGAATGAATCGAGATGCATCCCGGCGCGGACCTTTTCCGGGCCGAGCGCTTTCACCACGGCATCGAGCAGCAGCATCTGGAGCCGCCCGCGATGCACCGAGAACTGCGGCCAGCGGTAGCCGGCGTCGAGCCCGCGGGGCTCGCGCCAGATGAGCTGCCCGTGTTTGTTGTGGTAGGCGAGCTCGGCGGTCGGAATTGAAATCGCCGCCAGTTCCCCGGCCAGCCCGAGGATGGTCAGCTCACGCACTGCATGTGGCAGGAGATTGAGCCCGACGCCCAACGGGCAGATCGCCGGAACCGACTCAAACACCCTCACGTCATGGCCGAGCCGATGCAGATGAAGCGCCGCAATCAACCCGCCGGGCCCGGCTCCGATGATCAAAATGGTCATGCGTGATGGAAGCTCGGTCAGCGGCTTTTGAACATGGAGATGCTCAGCCCGCCGGCTCCGAAACCGGGGTCGGAGCTGAGATATTTGCCTGAATTGAGCCAGGCGTATTTGCCGTTGGTGCGGGTCTCGAAGGTGGGCACCAAGCCGATACCGGGGTTGGTGGTGTTGCGGACGATGATGATGTCGCCCTCGGTAGTCTGCCAGAGGTAGCGCGCGTCAATTGGCGGGCCGCCGCCGCCAGTGGTCTGATAGTCCGCGCCCCCGAAAAGAACTTTGCCGGTGATCATGCCAGACAGCGTCCCGCCGGTGATGGGGATGACATTGCGGTTGCCGCGCTTGCCGGCCTGCACCTGTTGGTTGCTGCCAAAGTCCACGCCCACGATTTCCGTGACGATAGGGTCGCCCTTTTGCTCGGTGGTTACGGCGTGACGATAATCCCAAGGCTGCGGCGGCACGCCGGCAGGTTTCGTAATGCGTGCGTTTTGCGCCGTTGCGGGCACTGCAGAGACGTCGTAGATAGTGAACCGCATGGTTTTCGTCGCGGCATCAATCGTGCGCCGGCCGACAAATTTGCCGGTGTTGAGCCACGCGAAGGTGCCGGTGGTGGATGCCTCGAAATCGAACACCAGGCGGAGGTCGGTGGCGCTGGTGCCGACGCCGGCGTTGCGCATGATGACACAACGGTTGTCGCTGGTGCGGAGGACGAGGATCTGCTCCACCTCGACGACGCCGTTGGGCAGCGTGAGCTGGTAGTCCAGCCCGCCCGCGAGGACGGTGGCCTCGATTTTGGGGCCCTTCATCGTGCCGGTCTGGGTGACGACGGCCTGACGTTGGCCAAACGGCGTCGGGCCGACATCGTAGATCGCGTCGAGCTTCACCTCGGCCTCAAGCACGAGGACGCCGGCCTCGGGAGGCGGGATGCCTTCAGGCATCCCGCAATCCCAGCCGGCGGCGGGGACGAGAACTTTCCCGGCGGTGGAGGAGCCGGTGGCAAGGGTCGAGCAGGCGGCGAGGAACGCGGTGGCCAGCAGCAGGCCGGCGGCGGTCAGATGGGAGGGTCGCATAGGACTGGCCGGGAGGAGGCGGGGGGCGCTCAGGGCGCGACACTCTCATAGGAGGAAGCCTGCTCGGGCGGGCCACCGTTGTATTTCGAGTAGTTGGGATAGGAGTTGAGCGGCAGGCTGCGGCTGCCGGCCGTGACGACGAGGGTCTTGGCGGGAGCCTCGTTTTTCTCCACCCAGGCGATGAGCAGGTCGCGCTTGGGATATTGGTTGGGGATCGAGAACGAAGCCGCCGGCTGGCCCGCGCCGGTGGTGCCGTAGCTGTTGCCGTTCGAGCCGTGGCCGGCCTGCGGCAGCACGAAGAGGCGGGCAAACGCGTCCACCGTCGCACGTCCCATTTTGTCCAGCACAGACTGGTAGTAGTCGAGCTGCGCTCCGGGCGATGCGAGCGTGTCGTTGGTGCCGATGGTGACGATCATCTTGCCGCCGCGCTTGTAGAAGGCCGAGAGGTCGGGGTTGGTGGAGTCGAGCCACTGGGAAATCTCCTCGCGACGCTTGTTCAACTTGCCGCCCTCGACGTAGTCGAGCGGGTTGGCCGCGGTGTCCTGCATGAGGAAGCCGGTCACGCCGGCGATGCCGAGCTGCGAGTGCATCGGGGCGTTCTCTGCCGCGCCCTCCTGACCGCGGTAGCGCCGGCTCTCAATCAGGCCGCTGCCGGAGACATCGGTGTTGGGCACCCACATGCCAAAGCTCGTCACGCCGTTGGCAAGCGGGGTGGCGAATTTGTAGCGGCTGTAGACAAACTTGAGGGTCTCAATCTGGCCGTCGGAGAGTTTGGCATTCGCCGAGGTGTCCTGCGGGTTCGGGTCCTTGCCCTCAGGCCCGCGGAGCGCGGCCCACGGGTTGCGCTTTGGGTCACCCTGTGACATGTCGAACAGGGCGCGGGCGGCCACATAGTTGTTGATCACGCCGTCCTCGAGGCCGTCGAGCTTGTCGGCCTGGCGGATGAACTCGGTGCGGATGGCGGTGGCCTTGGCGGGCGGGATCCAGTTTTCGGCCGGCTTCTCCTGGATGCGGATCAGCTCGGGCGCGAGCATCAGCGAGGAGAAGTTCAGGATCGGCACGGTGGCGAGAATGCCGTCGTAGTCGGCGGGATAGCGCTGCGCGACCGTGAGCGCCTCGCGGCCGCCTTGGGAATTGCCTTCGTAGTAATTGAAACGCGGGCGCTCGCCATAGACGCGCTCCATGATGACCATGGCGGCGTCGTGGGTTTTCTTCATCTGCATGTAGCCGAGATTTTTGATCGCCTCGTCGTTCACGGCCCAGTCGTTACCACCGCCACCACCGCCGGGGCCGCCCGCGCCAGGGAGACCGCCGCCCGGAGCGCCGCGGCCACCGCCGGGGGCTCCACCCACGCCGCCGGGAAATCCGCCGCCACCCGGGAAGCCGCCCGCCAGAGCGCCGCCGGCCGCAGGATTGAGTGCCAGGGCGAGCAGCGGTTTTTGCGCGTCAGTGAGAATTGGCGTGATCCGATCGCTCAGGCTGGTGCGGAGACTGGTCACCCGGGTCTGTTCGGCGGTCAGGGCCAGCTGGCCCTTGTTGATGTCGTCGAGGATGGGCGTGATCGTGGCGACTTGCGCCTCGGTGAGAGTGAGCGCGGTCTTCAAATTTTCAATTGTGAGGGCCGGTGGGGCACCGCCACCCACGCCTAGAGGTCCGCCCGCGCCGGGCGCGCCGCCCGGAAATCCGCCGCCGGGGAACCCTCCGCCCGGAGCGCCACCACGTCCGCCGCCCGGAGGACCGCCCGGAGCGCCGCCGCCTGGGAAGCCGCCACCGCCGCCTTGCTGATGCCCCGAGTCGCTACCGTAAGTGGCGAAGCCACGCGCCACATCGCCCCCAGTGACGCCGGGGATCGTGCCGTTCATGCCGCCGCCGCCGAGCTGCAGGCCGCGTCGCTGCCATTTGGCGGGGAGCGCCACCCGGAAATTGATGGGCTTGCCCTTGGGATCCACGGGCAGGATCTGTCCGTCCACCACGCCATAGCCACCGTTGGCGTCATCCACCCAGCGCGGCGCGCTGAGGTTCACAGCACCCACCGGCTCGCCGATCGCCGCTGCGGGGATGGAGCTGCCGACCTTCTCGGCCGTCACATCGGCTGCGGTGATGACCTTGGGGCCGTCCGCCGCTGCCAGCTTTGAACCGGGGGCAGGGATGGCGTTCGTGGCAGCGGGCATGGCCCCACCCGGAGAAGCTGAAGCGGAGGATGCTGCAACCGGTGTGCCGACCGTGAGCAGGAGCGACAGTGTAACAAATGTGACACCGTTGGATTTTCGGGTGGAAATTGAAGTCGGATTCATGGATGGGAGTTTTGCTCTTCTTAGCAGGAAAATGCACTTTGGAGGAGGAGTCTACCGACAATGCAAAGTGGGTAATCAAAGGAAAAAGCCATGGCGGTTTGGATGGAATTCTGCGGATTAGGAAAGGACGGCAGGAATCTGGGGTGGGCAGGGGTGTGGGGGGCTCGCCGCCGAGCTGTCAACGCCAATGCAATCCCTGATGTGATGCGACAAAGCAGTCACTTTACGGTCAAATAAAAACGCTTTCACGACCGAAAGCAGAGCCTTCTGATCTCAAAGGGGAGCGAACATGGCAGGAAAATCAACTCCCATTTTAGGGGCATGGTAGGCCGGAATCACGCCCGTGCGGTGCGACCCCAGCAGCCGAGAGAACACCCCAAGTCTGGCCCTTGGTTTGAGATGACGGGCTCTCAGGAGGGGGGGCGGTGCGCGACATATGAGCCGGAACAACCGGGATTGGGCAGATTTGACAAGAATATCCATCTCGTTGCTCGCTATCTCCATTTGGAATGGGTGGAGATGGATGCATGAACAAATTACTTTTCAATTAATCAAAACCCCATGTCGCAGACAATCATCGCCACCTCGCCGCAGTGTCCCAACCCTTGGGTTGTTTGTACAGCCCTTGAGGCCAGTCCTGCCCGCAGTTTGCAAAGTGCGGCGCGGAATGGGCCGGTTCCGTGCCATTAAGCCTGACTGATTGACCTGTTGAACCCATAGGCGCGTACTCGCCAACGACCGTTTTTAAGGACAAAATTATGAAAACAAACCTTCTCCGCGTGTTCGCTGATCGCGATACTGCGGACAAACCACTGAAGGTTCTGACTCATAACTTTACGGTCAAGGAACGCGGATGATTGAACTCATCGCCGAACAGCCCATAATTCCGACTGATTACTTTTCATTCCAAATGCCTCCCTCATCTCGTTTGCCAAACCCCTCCGCCAAAGATAAAAATCCTGTCCGGCTGCATCTGGTGGCGGTGTGGTTTGGCGTGTCAGCACTCTTGGTTTGCGTCCTGGCAGGCGTTTCCTGCACTTCGGCGAAGACCTCGGAAGCGGCACCGGCACCTGTAGCTTCGGCCCCTGCGGCTCCCGTGGTCGTGGTCGCAGCGGAGACCCCCGGGCAATCGGCATTTCACAAAGTCATCCAGCCCATCCTGCAGGAGCGGTGCTACGATTGCCACGGTGGGGGTGAAAGCAAGGCCGGGCTCGCGTTTGACAAGCTGACGGCGGATCGGATCACGAACGACCCGCAACTCTGGCTGAAGGTGCTGCGCAACACGCGCGCCCACCTCATGCCGCCGGTCGATGCGAACAATCCGCTGACCGCCAATGAGCGCGCGAAATTGGAGAGCTGGATCATCACGACCGCGTTTGGCCTGGATCCCACGCGGCCCGACCCGGGCCGGGTCACCCTGCACCGGCTCAACCGTTTTGAATACCAGAGCACCATCCGGGACCTGATGGGCGTGGATTTCGACACCCACGCGACCTTCCCCGACGACGACAGCGGCTACGGCTTCGACAACGTCGCCGACGTGCTCAACATGTCGCCGCTGCTGATGGAGAAATACCTCGCCGCTGCGCAGACCGTCGTGGACAAGGCCGTGCCGCAGGTCGGGCGGGTGCCGGGGCTGGTGACGGCCGCCCCAGCGGATTTCATGTATGACGACGGCTCGCCCGCCGCCGTCGAGATCATCCGCGCCTCAGGGCTCGGCGTCTTCGGCGTGCGCGCAGTTGCGATGCCCTACACCGAGGACGCGACCGTGAGCCATGCCTTCACGATCAAGGAGGGGGGCGACTATCGGGTGGTGGTCGAGCAGAACCTGCGGGGCGACTTCATCTATGTGCCCCAGCGGGCTCAGGTCACGATTTTCATCGACGGCAAGCAGGTCGCGCAAAACGAGTACGGCTGGGCGAGCAACGAGGACTCGGAGCCGACCTTCCCGGTGCACTGGGAACCGGGGGCGCATATGGTCTCGGTTACGGTCAAGCCGCTGGCGTCCCAGCCTCGGCCGGGCGGAGCGGGCGCCGATAACAAATTCAACCTGAAGCGCGTTCGGCTCGAAGGGCCGCTCGATCCCGCGCGCTGGGTGCCCACCACCAACTACGCGCGGTTCTTCAGCCGCGAGACCGTCCCGGCCGATCCGGCCCAGCGCCGCGCCTACGCCAAGGAGGTGCTTGGCGCGTTTGCGACCAAGGCGTTCCGCCGACCGGTGGCGGACGACAGCGTCGCCCCGCTGGTGGAGATCGCCGAGCTGCACTACACCCAGGCCGGGGGCACGTTTGAGGAGGGGATCTCCCGGGCGATGGTGGCGGTGCTGGCCTCCCCGCGTTTCCTTTATCGGGTGGAGCAGCCGCTCCCGTCCGCTACGGCCGGGCCGTTTGCCGACGTGGACGAGCCCTCCCTCGCCTCACGCCTTTCCTATTTCCTGTGGTCCACCATGCCGGACGACGAGCTGCGCCAGCTAGCCACCGCCGGCAAGCTGCGCGCCAACCTCGCCGCGCAGGTGAAACGCATGCTGGCCGACCCGCGCGCCTCGGCGTTCATGGAGAACTTCCCTGGCCAGTGGCTGCAGACCCGCCTGGTAACCTCCGTGCCCCTCAACTCCGCCGAGATCCTCGCCCGCGATGGCGGCGTGGCGGCTGTTCCGGCCGGTGGCGGCGGGCGCGGCGGCCGGGGTGGCCGCGGCGGGCGCGGCGGCGGCGGTGCCGGTGGCGGCCCCGCCAGCGTCCTGAGCGAGGCCGGGCGCGAGTCCCTCAAGCAGGAGACGGAAAAATATTTCGAGCACGTCGTCCGCGAGGACCGCAGCGTGGACGAGTTCCTCACCAGCGACTACACCTTCCTAAACGACACGCTCGCCGCCGCCTACGGGATCACCGGCATCGAGGGCCCTGAGCTGCGCAAGGTCACACTGGCGCCCGACAACCCGCGCGGCGGCCTGCTCACCATGGGCAGCGTGCTGATGATCACGTCCAACCCCACCCGCACTTCGCCCGTCAAGCGGGGCAAATGGATTCTCGAAAACCTGCTCAACGCCCCCACGGCGCCCCCGCCGCCCAACGTGCCCGCTCTGGAGGATCTGAAGCCAAAGGATCCCAATCATGTGCCCACCATGCGCGAGTCCATGGCCGCCCACCGGGAGGACGCGCTGTGCGCCTCCTGCCACAACCGCATGGACCCGCTCGGGCTGGCCTTGGAGAATTTCAACGCGATGGGCACGTGGCGCACCCAAGAGCTCAACCAGCCGATCGACCCCGCCGGCCAGCTCGTGACGGGCGAGACCTTCGCCGACATCCGCGGCCTCAAGCAGATTCTCGCCACCGGGCGGAAACAGGATTTTTACCGATGTCTGACGGAAAAGCTGCTGATCTACGCGGTCGGGCGCGGGATGGAATACTACGACATCCCCACCGTGGACAAGATCGTCGCCGACATGGAGCGCAACAAGGGCTCGTTTTCCTCGCTCCTGATGGGCGTGATCGAGTCGGCCCCATTTCAACAGCAGCGCATTCTGCCATATTCCATCCCGGCCGCAGCCAAACCGGCCCTGCCCTTGGCCCAAGCCCAATTAATCCCATGAAGACGCCCCCCTCCACCAACCGCCAAGCCGCCGCCCAGCGGTATCACAGCCTCAGCCGCCGCCACTTTCTCCGAGGCATGGGCGCGGCCATCGCCCTGCCCGCGTTTGAGTCGTTTCTGCCACGGCTCAACGCCGCCGCACTGGCCGAGGCCGCTGCGGTTGGAGCGGTCACGCCGACCGGCGCGCCGCTGCGCATGGCGTTCTTCCAGTTTGCCAACGGCACCTATCCGTCCAAGTGGTGGCCCAGCGGGGAGGGCGCCGATTTTCAGTTGAACGAGACGATGGAGGCGATGAACCCCCTCAAGTCGAAGATCCAGGTGCTCGGCGGCCTCGGTCTGGAGCCGGCGACAGCCGGTCCCGACGGCGCGGGCGACCACGGCCGCGCCGGCGGCTCCTTCCTCACGGGGGTGCGCGTCAAGAAGACCCAGGGGGCGGATTTCCGCTCGGGCGTCTCCGTGGACCAGATTGTGGCGCAGCAGGTCGGGCACATCACCCCGTTCAAGTCGCTCGAGATTTCCTGCGACACGCTCCGCACCGCGGGCGACTGCGACAGCGGCTACGCCTGCGTGTACCAGCACAACATGGCCTGGGCCTCGCCCACCTCGCCCGTCGCCCCGGAGGTGAACCCGCGCCTGCTCTTTGAGCGCCTCTTCGGCGCCGGTTTGCCCGCCGAGCGCCGGCAGAACCTCCTCCTGCGCCAGCGCCAGCAGCGCTCCATCCTCGACTATGTCACCAACGAGGGCCGCGGGATCGCCCGCGAGCTGGCCGCCGCGGCCGGCACGGACCGCCGCCCACGCGAGCTTTCTGTGCGGGACCGGGAGAAGCTCGACCAATATCTCACCAGCATCCGCGAGATCGAGCAGCGCATCGAGCGTGCCGAGAAGGCTGTCGGCAGCCATCCGTCGCCCTCCAACGCGACGCCCGCCGGCATCCCCGAGAGCTTCACGGAATATGTCCGCCTCCAGATGGACATGCTGCATCTCGCCTTTGAGACGGATAACACCCGCGTCGCGACCTTCCTGCTCGCAGGCGATGGCAGCAATCGCTCCTTCGACGAGATTGGCATCCCCGATGGACACCATTACTGCACCCACCACGGCAACAAAGCGGATCTGGTGGCCAAAACCTGCGTGATCGACAAGTGGTATGCCACGCAGTTCGCCTACTTCCTCGACAAGCTGGAGAAGACGAAGGACGTGGATGGCAAAAGCCTGCTCGACAACTCCATGGTCCTCTACGGCTGCGGCAATGGCGACGGCAACCGCCACACCCACGCCAACCTGCCCATCATCCTCGCCGGCGGCGGCGGCGGTTCGCTTACCCCTGGGCGTTTCGTCCAGCACGAGCCCGCCAATCTCACCAACCTCTACCTCAGCATGATTGACCGGATGGGCGTCAAGAACGTGGACCGTTTTGGCGATTCCACCGGCCGCCTCGGCAATGTCTGATCACAAGCTTCCGAATGAACAGATTGGAATGGAGAAACCAAAGCAAATGCTGAAGGGGTGAGGAAACGAGGCAGGTCGGCCGCCACCGATCTGCTTTCATTCTTCTACGGCGGCCACACTGAACCTAAAAAACGCAGTTGAAATTCAGTTCAACGCGGAGAACGCGGAGAACGCGGTGGTGCGAAAAGCTGAGAGTTGAAATGCTGAAAGCTGAAATCGGATTTCAGTTTTTAGCTTTTAGTTTTCAGATTTTGCCGAGGTTCTTGGTTGGCTGATGTCGGCCTTGCGGCCTCGGTAACCTGAATTCCTGATTTCCATAATTAATCTGTGTTCTTGGTGCTGGAATCCGTGGTCAAATTGAGCTGCGGAATTTAGGCTCATAGATGTTTCAGCGACTGCTGGAAGCCCTTTGGGGAAACGCCGTGCAACTGCTTGAAGCAGCGTGAAAAGTGGTAGGGATCGGTGAAGCCCACTTGGGCGGCAGCCACCTTGACGAGGGTGGCAGGGTTCATGAGCAATTCGGCGGCAAGGGCCATCTTGCGGTGGAGCAGGAACTGGTAGGGGCTGAGGCCTTGGTAGCGACGGAAGAGCCTGCTCAGGCGCGTGGGGCTCACGCCAGTGGCGCGGGTGATGTCAGTCAGGGTTCCAAGCGACGTGATTTTGGCCTCGATCAGGTCCTTGCAGCGCAGAAAAGATTCCTCTGCCGCCCAGCCGGGCGACACGGACAGGCTGGCCAGCTCCTCGATCTTGAGCAACAGCACCTCGGTCAAGGCGGCGCAGAGGCGTCCGGCGGTGCGCCGATGATGCCCGCCTTCGCGGATCACCTCGTCCCACAGGCGTTGCACTTCGATGAACATGGGCAATTGCAGGAATTCGCCGGGCCTGAGGCCGGCGGCACGCAACCGTGTCCTGGCGCGGGCGCCCGTGAGGCAGAGAAAGTATTTGGCCATTGGCCGGGTGGGATCGGTGCGGATCTCCAGCCTCGTGGAATGATCGTAGTGGAACAGGCTGCCCGCGCGCAGCGGATGCTGGGTTCCGTTGAGGCGCACGGTGCCTTCACCGCCGGCAACAAGCTCCAGCGCATGGAAACGGAAACCCTCGCGCTGCACGAGATATTCGGGGTCGCAATGTTCGAACCCTCCGTAGGCCGGTATCACGCCCGCGCGGCTCGTCCCCGTCAGCCCGAGGAAAAAATATCGCGATCCTGACACTTGGGTTGAGAGGACGGGTTCCCGAGAAAGGACCGAGGTGCGTGACACGGCGATGGGGTAGCCTGGCCGGCTGGGGTTTGGCAAGTACCGACTGGAATATCCATCGCATTGCGCGTTATCTCCATTGGGAATGGATGGAGTGACCAGGGCGGTTGTTAGAAATTATCTTAACCCCTATGAACACTAACTTTAGCCCGAGACCCGGACTGCTGCATTTTGAGCCAGGCCTGATGCTGCTTGCTACCCTCATTGCAGTGACCGCGTTTGCCGCCACACCGGGCGGCGACGTTGGGACAAACCCAGCCCCCGCGGCGGTGGCGGCGACGTCAGTGGTTCAGGCCGAGGCTGCTGATGCCAGGCCAGCCTCGACCAATATGATTGGCCAGCAGTATCCCAAGGTGGACTCGGAGCGCCGCGCCACCTTCCGCATCAGCGCTCCGCAGGCGCAGTCCGTGCGCGTCTCGTTTGGCAATCTTGCGCTGACCAAGGACGACAACGGCGTCTGGATGGGCACGACCCCGCCGCTCGATCCGGGCTTCCATTATTACAATTTCATCATTGATGGCGCGGCCGTGGCCGATCCGGCGAGCGAGAGCTTCTTCGGCTCAAGCTACCTGCACAGCGGCATCGAGGTGCCGGAGGCCGGCGTGGATTTCTACAACGCCAAGGACGTGCCGCACGGCGAGATCCGCCAGCGCTTTTATTTCTCGAAGTCGGCCAACGAGACGAAGTCGGTGTTCGTCTATACGCCGCCCGACTACGACAAAAACCCCGCCGCCCGTTACCCGGTGCTCTATCTGCAGCACGGTCTCGGCGAGGATCGCCGGGCATGGGCCGTCCAAGGCCGGACCAACTTCATCCTCGACAACCTGATTGCCGAGGGGAAAGCAAAGCCGATGCTCATCGTCATCTCCGACGGCGGGCTTGCCGCCGGCTTCGGCGCTGGCGGCGGCGGACGCGGC
Organism: Opitutia bacterium; assembly: GCA_947475065.1. Classification (GTDB taxonomy): domain Bacteria; phylum Verrucomicrobiota; class Verrucomicrobiia; order Opitutales; family Opitutaceae; genus CAIYUN01. The sequence continues at coordinate 16,752 of CANJLB010000020.1, forward strand.
GCGCGTGGCGGCGCTGGTGGCGGACGCGGCGGACTTCCCGGCGGCGGTGCTCCGGGCGTGGGCGTTCCTGGCGGACGGGCCGGTGTGGGCGGCGCCCCTCCCGGCGTCGCTCCGGTGGCAGCGGCGGGCGCGCCTGGCGCTCCGGCCGGCGGCCCACCGGCGCGTGGCGCGCGCGGCGGCGGCGGCGGGGCGGGCGGGATGGGCGCGGGCTTCGCGGCCGAGCTCGTCAACGAGATCATCCCCATGGTCGAAACCAGCTATCGCACGCTCACCGACCGCAACAACCGCGCCATGGCCGGCCTTTCGATGGGCGGCTCGCAGACTTACGAGATCACCCAGGCCAACCTCGACAAGTTTGCCTCCATCGGGATTTTCAGCGCACCTTTCGGCGCTCCCGCCCCTGCGACCGGCTACAACGGCCTCATGACCAGGCCCGACGAGTTCGCCAAGCAGGTGAATGTTTTCTTCATCAGCCGCGGATCAAAGGAGCCCGACGCAGGCCTTCAGGCCCACAACCAGTTTGAGCAAGCCGGCATCAAGCACATTTACTATGTGGCTCCCGGCACGGCGCACGAGTTTCAGACCTGGCGCAAAAGCCTGCATGAGTTCGCCCCGCTGCTTTTCAGCAACTGAGCCAAGCTACCCTCCCAAAGCCCAACCACATCCTGCGAGTCTGAGGCTGCTATCCTGTCCCTCGGACGTGCGCGGTCCAGTCACTCGCGGCTTATCCCCCTTCCATGACCGGTCCCTTGAAATTAAAATATCTGCTACCGTTCCTGACCATGTCCCTGGCGTCGCTCTTGGTCATGGCAGCTTTCGCCGCCGCCCCGGCGCAGCCCGCCCCGCCCGCCGCCCAGCCGCCGGATCTCGTCGGCGGGTCCGTGCTGCCTCCTGCGCAGCCGCCGGGCCCGCCCCAGCGCGGCCCCGGCGGGCGCGGCCGGGGCGGGCGCGGCGGCCCCGTGGCCCCGGCCGAGCCGAACGTCCAGTTCGCCGGCGCCGGACCGGGCGCGTCCGGGCCGTTGGATCTGTGGTATCAGCGTTCCGCCAACCGCTGGGTCGAGGCGCTGGCGGTCGGCAACGGGCGCATCGGCGCGATGGTGTATGGCCGCATCAACCAGGAAATCCTTCAGCTCAACGAGGACACGCTGTGGTCCGGCGGCCCTTATGACCCGGTGAATCCGCTGGCGAAAGACGCGATTCCGCAGGTGCGACAGCTCGTGTTTGACGGCAAATACGCCGAGGCAAAAACCCTGGTCACCAACAACGTCCTCGCCATCCCGCGCGGCGAGGCGTCCTACCAGACGGCGGGCGACTTGCTGCTGACGTTTCCCGAGCGCACGCAGGTCAACGATTATCAGCGCGACCTCAACCTCGACACGGCGGTGTCCGGCGTGGGCTACACGGCCAACGGCGTGCGCTACACGCGCAGCGTGTTCGCCAGCCCGACGGACCAGGTGATTGTCGTCCGCCTGACGGCGGACAAAAAAGGCGCGCTTACGTTTGGCACCGGCCTGCGCTCGCCGCAAAACAGCGCCATCGCGGTGGAGCCGGACGGCACGGTGCTGCTGTCGGGAACCAACGGCAACCACGGCAACATCAAGGGCGCGCTGAAATTCGAGATTCGCGCCCGGGTTCTGGCCGAGGGCGGCAAGGTCGCCGCCGGCGAAAACACCGTGAACGTGACCGATGCCGATTCCGCCACCGTGCTGATCTCCCTGGCGACGAGTTATAAAAACTTCGAGGACGTTTCCGGCGACCCCACCGCCCTCAACAAGGCGCGCATCGCCGCCGCCGCAATGCTGGGTGCCGACAAGCTGCTCGCCCGCCACGTCGCCGAGCACCAGCGGCTGTTCCGCCGTGTCGCGATTGACCTCGGCCAGACCGACGCGATGAAGCTCCCCACCGACGAGCGCGTGCGGAATTTCCGCACTGGCAACGACCCGCAGTTTGCCGCGCTCTACTACCAGTTCGGGCGCTACCTGCTCATCAGCTCGTCGCGTCCCGGCGGCCAGGCAGCGAACCTGCAAGGCCTGTGGAACGAAAGCCTCAGCCCCTCGTGGGGCAGCAAATACACCATCAACATCAACACCGAGATGAACTACTGGCCGGCCGAGACCGCCAACCTCGGCGAATGCGTCGAGCCGCTCATCGCCTTGGTGAAGGACCTCACCCAGACCGGCGCGCGCACCGCGAAGACGATGTATGGCGCGGGCGGTTGGGTGGCCCACCACAACACCGACCTCTGGCGCGCGACCGGGCCGATTGATGGCGCGGACTACGGCATGTGGCCCACCGGCGGCGCGTGGCTTTCGCTGCACCTGTGGGACCACTACGCGTTCAGCGGCGACAAAAATTATCTGAAGGAGGTCTATCCCGTGATGAAAGGCGCGGCGCAGTTCTTCCTCGACACCCTGCAGGAGGACCCGAAGCGCCACTGGCTGGTCACCAACCCCTCGCTTTCGCCCGAAAACGTCCATCCGCTCGGCACGTCCGTCGCGGCCGGGCCCGCGATGGACGAGGAGATCCTCCGCGACCTCTTCACGCGCTGCATCGAGGCGGCGGAAATTCTCGGCACCGATGCCGATTTTCGGAAACAGCTCGACCAGACCCGCGCCCGCCTCGCCCCGATTCAGATCGGCGCGCAGGGGCAGATCCAGGAATGGCTCGACGACTGGGACGCGCAGGCACGCGAGCAACAGCACCGGCACATCTCCCACCTCTATGCGCTCTACCCGAGCAACCAGATCAACCCCCGCACCACCCCCGAGCTCGCCGCCGCCGCCAAGGTCACGCTCAACACCCGCGGCGACATCACGACCGGATGGGCGATCGCCTGGCGCATCAACACGTGGACCCGCCTGCTTGATGGCGAGCGCGCCTACAGCATCCTCCGCAACCTTTTCGATCCGAGCCGCACCGACCCGAACCTCTTCGACGAGCATCCGCCCTTTCAGATCGACGGCAACTTTGGCGGCGCGTCGGCCATCGCCGAGATGCTGCTCCAAAGCCAAAATGGCGAGATCGAACTGCTGCCGGCGCTGCCCTCCGCCTGGCCGGCCGGGAGCGTGCAAGGACTGCGCGCGCGCGGCCCGTATGAAGTGGATGTCACCTGGCGCGATGGCAAACTGACCGCTGCCACCATCCGCTCGATCAACGGGGGCACCGCAAAGCTGCGCTACGGCGCGGTGACTCGCGAGGTGAAGCTGGCCAAAGGCGAAACTTATCGCTGGACCGGACTCTGATCCTTCGGAATTGCGACCTGCCTTCTGCTCTTGAACCAACTCTTCGCCAAGCCAACATCACCCAAAATATCTGCACGATTTCATTGAAACCTGCTCCATCTGTCACCTAACCTCATCCCATGAACTCTATCTATCGTACGTTCTCTGCAGCGGCGCTCGCCGCCCTTGTCGCCGTCTCCGTCCAGGGCCAAACCCCAAACAATCCGCCCGGCGCTCCCGCCGATGGCGGCGCGCGTGGCGCCGGCCGTGCTGGCGGTGGTGCCCGACGCGGCGGCGGTGGTCCCGGCGTCGAATCCGGTCCCGGCTCGGCCTACCGCTCCCCCGAGGTCAACGCCAACAGCTCGCTCACCTTCCGCCTGCTGGCACCCAACGCCAAAGCTGTGCGCGTGGTCACCGATATGCCCAAGCTCGGCGAAGTCACCGTCCACGGCTCCGCCGGCTACGACATGGTCAAGGACGAAGCCTCTGGCATCTGGTCTTACACCACCCCGCCGCTCACACCCAGTTACTATCAATACTGGTTCACCGTGGACGGGCTCACGACGCCTGACCCCATGAACACGTTCGTCCGCCCGGCCACCGGCGTCCCCGGCGTCTACAAGAGCGTGGTCGGGGTTCCCGGCAAGGAGGCCGAGTTCATGATGTTTCGCGACGTGCCGCACGGCAACCTGACCGAGCACCACTACTTGAGCCAAGAGACAAAGTCCCCCCGCCGCGTGGTCGTCTACACGCCGCCCGACTACAACACCAGCGGCAAGAGCTACCCGGTCATTTACCTCCTGCACGGCAACAATGACTCCGAACGTGGTTGGACGCAGTCCGGCATGGCCCACAACATCATGGACAATCTCATCGCCGAGGGGAAAGCCGTCCCCGCGATCATCGTCATGCCTTTCGGTCACGAAGTCACAACATCCATGGGAAAAGTGGCGGAAATCGCCGCATTGCAGAAGTCGCTCGGCTACACGCCCCCGGCGCGCGGCGCGGGTCCGGGCGGTGCCGGTGGTGGCGGACGGCGTGGCGGCGCGGGCGGTGCTCCGGGTGCCGGCGCAGCTCCTGCCGCCCCGGGTGCCGCGGGTGCCCCGGCCGCTCCGGCGGTCGCGGCGCGCGGAGCCGGCCCCGGCGGCCAAGGTGGCGGCGCGGGCTGGACCATGGAAAAGGAGATCCTCAACTACGTCATTCCCTACGTCGAAAAGGATTTTCGCGTGATCAAGAATAAGGATAGTCGCGCCATCATGGGCTACTCGATGGGCGGTGGACATGCCACCCAGATCGGCTTCGCGCACCCTGAAGTCTTCTCTGTCGTCGGCGGCATGAGCGGCGGTGGGGCGAATGCGATCACCAACAGTCCGGAGAGGTCGGCGACGGCGAACAAGGATTACAAGATAATCTTTGTCGGCGCCGGCACCGAGGACACCGCCATCAACGGCGCCCGCTCGTCGCACGAGGCGATGACCGCACAAAACATCAAGCACATCTTCAGCGAAGATGTCGGCTATGGCCACGACTACCAGGTCTGGCGCCAATATTTCTACCGGCTCGCGCAACAGACCTTCCGGGACTGATGCCCGGTTTTGCCTAGAATTGATCACGGGGGAGGTCCGCTTGACGATCCCCCCGTGACTCGATGCTGCAGTGCTGTGCGTGCGCGGGGGCTTATTTCCCCATCTTATCTCCGCTGGCGAGCAACGTCTCGAAAAACGGCTCGGCCTCCTCCTTGGCAACGACGGTAACCTCGGTTTTGGTGAAGCCGGCCTTTTTGAGAAAGGCCTGCAACGTGCTTTCCTTGAAACCTAGCCAGACGTCGGCATAAAGTTCACGGGCTTTTTCGAACGTGTGCTCCGCGAGATCCAGAATCAGCAGCCGGCCACCCGGGCGCAGGATGCGAAAAGCCTCGTCAATCGCGATTTGGGGGTGTTGCGCATGGTGAAGCGCCTGACTGAGGATGGCGAGGTCAACGGATTTGTCGGGCAGCGGGACGTGCTCAATGTCTCCGAGCTTGTAGCCAAGGTTGGCCAGGCCGTTCTTTCGGGCAAGCTCCGTGCCGACCTTGACCATGCGCGGAGAACGGTCAATGCACGTGATGGATCGTGCGCGTACGGCGAGCAGCTGTGAAATCAGGCCTTCGCCCGCGCCGAGATCGGCGATGTCAATCGCCGGTGCCAGTCGCAGCGCGAGGTGGCCGATCGCCTCCCAGGAACGGCCGGGGCAATAGTTTTTGCCCAGCCGGCCTGCGACCAGATTGAAATATTGTTCCTGCGTCCGGCGGCGCTTTCGAAAAACCCGGTCGAGATTCTCCCGGTCCTCGAGCACCATCGGCAGGTCCGCCACCGATTCCGTGGCCGCCTTCAGGAGGGCGAGCGTTTTGGCCGGAAGCGCGGCCTTGATGGAGTAGAAGGCGCTTTTGCCATCACGACGGTCGGAAACGAGGCTGACGCGGCGAAGGATCGCCAGTTGCGATGAAATGCGGGACTGGCCCATCTGCAGGATATCCTGGAGCTCAGCCACGGAAAGTTCCTCGCGCATGAGCAACGAGAGGAGGCGAAGCCGGGTTGCATCGGATAACGCTTTAAGAATGTCCCAGGAGGCGTTCACGCGGATTGAAAGTGGAAGGTCATTGTTCGTAGGCAAGGCTGGACTTGGCTTCTGAATTTTGCAGTCTGGATTGGTCGGAGTGGGATCGTGGAATTCGGATAAGGATAATTCAGAAGCTAGGAAGCCAGGAGCGGAAAAGCTGAAGGTTGAGAGTCCAGAGCTGGGCGCGTGATCGGTTCATGGTTACTGATGTCGGCCTGCCGGCCTCGGTAACCTGAGTTCCTGATTTCCATATCTATTCTGAGTGTTTCGTTTTTGGTTGGCTGATGTCGGCCATGCAGCCTGGGTAACTTGGCTTCTGAATTTTGCAGTCGGGAGAGCGGAAGTAATTTTGGAATCAGGCGGCAAGGCCGGCGGTGAGCGCGAGCGCAGCTTTGGCGCGATTGAGAACATACAGATGGTAGCCGGGCACCCCATGGGCAAGGAGGTCCCGGATTTGATGCAGCGCCCAATCAATGCCGACCATTTCGGCAGTCTCGTCATGATTGCCAGCGGCCTCGAGCTGGGTGAGCAACCGCCCTGGCAGCCCCGCCCCGCTCAACGCGGTGAATCGCTGGATTTGTCTGAGCGAGAGCACCGGCAGGATGCCCGGCACAATGGGGATGGCGATGCCCAAAGCCCGGCAGCGATCAACAAACCGATAATAGGCCGTATTGTCGAAAAAGAGCTGGGTGGTGATAAAATCCGCTCCGGCATCCACCTTGAGCCTGAGGTTGGCCAGATCGGCATCCAGCGAAGGTGCTTCCGGGTGTTTTTCCGGATAACCACCGACCCCGACGCACACATCGGGATGGCGGGATTTGATCAAGGCCACCAGTTCGCTGGCATGATGAAAGCCATCCTGATACGGGCTGAAGTCGGATTCCCCTTTCGGAGGGTCGCCGCGCAGCGCCATGACATTCCGGAAGCCGCCGGCATGAATGCGGTCAATGATTTCCGTCAGGTCGTGGCGGGAATGGCCGACACAGGTCAGATGTGGCATGACGGTGAGGCCAAAATTGTGACGGAGAAAATCGCAGCTTTGGGCGGTGCGGTCGCGGGTGCTGCCACCCGCCCCGTAGGTGACGGACACGAAATCTGGCCGGATGTGCTGGAGGGCTTCAGAAGCGATGCGCAGGGCCTCGCTGCCCGTGTCATCCTTCGGCGCAAAAAATTCCAATGAGCGCAGGGGCCGGCGCCCGCCCAGCAGGGTGGAGATGGCGGGATCGGGAACGATGGGAGGATGAGATTGGCCATTGGCACCGCGTTTCGGCGCGCGAGGATCGCCGGGTGTGCTGGTGATGGTTTCGGGAATGGCCGTTTTGTTCATGCGATGGATAAATCTTGGAGAAGAAGCCCGCTGGATTCTGGTCGCAGTAGTTATGCAATCGCCCGCCAGCGGAACGTCTCGGCTTCTTGGTGTCAAGATAAGAAACAACAAATACGGATACGACGATACGTAAAAATATATTCGACCGTCAGGCCCAAAGCCCCGTTAGCCCAACTGGGCCAGCATGCGCCCTCCATGACCTTGGCGCTGCGGGCAACAGGCCGATGGCGGTGAGGCCGATCTGGCCAATCAACCCGGCAGTGGGGTGGGGTAGGAGGTTGGGTTTCAGGAACTCGGACCACTGTCAGCCCAGCATCGGCATCGCCCTTGCCTCCTAAGCATCCCATGAGCGACCGGCAAAGATGGCCAGGGCTTCCGGCAGCTCCAGAACACCGGTAGAGCTGAACAGCAGCGGGCAACAACGGATCAGATCGTTGACCACCGGCTGCCGAGCATCTGGACGCGCGCGCTTCCACCACCGCATCTGATCACCGTCACGCGGGCGACGTAATGCCAACCGAGATAGGCGTTCAAAGTCAGCCCCACCGTGTCCAAGCCCGACACGGTCCCGCGCGACCAAGGCCAGGTTTGGCGCGAGGGAGTTATGGACTCGTAAAACTCACCCTCACTGCGGCCGCTGGTTGGCCGTGCCGGGCGTCGCGGTCTGCAACTGGAAGTCGGCGGAAAGGTTGTCGGTGTCCACACCGTCGCTGAGGCGGGCGGCGCTCCGGCTGGGCGCGGGCACCGCAGCCGGCACGGCGGCGGGAGCGCCCCGCCCGCGGCCACCGCGGCCGGCGGCAGGCACGACCACGATGCTGCCGCCCTTGCCCTGGTCGCCCTCAAGGGTGGCGAGCTCGGGGCTGGCGATGGTGCCGTTCGCGCTCGAGCTGCTCTGCTGCGAGCCATAGACCATCGCGTCCACGACCACGGCGCCGCCGGCGTCCATGAGCGCGAGCGAGCCGGCACCGGTGGCGAGCACGCTGCCGAACCATTGGTTCGGCGCGGACGGGCCCTGATAGGCGGTAGCCGCGGCCTGCGGGTTGAGCACGGGCGTGCCGTGGGCGTGCGCTTGGGCGAGAGGGCGGTCGAGCGTGAGGCCGCCGCCGAGCGCCTGCGCCGCATCGCCGCTGGTGTGCGCGAACTTCGTGGCCGGCGTGAAACTGATGCCTGTGCCTGGGGAGGAAGCGTCAACTCCTGTGGCGTGGTCGAGCTTGAGCGGCGCGGCCAGCACCACCTCCGCGCTCTGCCCGCCGCCGCCGCGTCCGCCCCGGCCGCCGCGCCCCGCGCCGGCGGGAGGCGCTCCGTCCGGAGCCGCGCCAGCGGGGGCTGGTGGTGCGCTGACGCTTCTGACGATGGCGAGCTCTTTGCGACCGCCGGTGTCAATGGTGAGCGTATCGCCGACGGAGAGGTTGGCGGCCGCCGCAACCCTGAGACTGGTCGCGCCCGCGCTGGCCGCCGCCGCGAGGGTGGTCTGCGTCGCGGCCTTGCCGACGGCGGTGACCGTGGCGACCTCATGATTCCCGCCGAGGTCCAATCCGATTTTCTGGCCGACCTCGAAGCCGGCGGCGTTCGTCACCGGCAGGTGGGTGGAGCCGGCGGGGAACGTGAGCCACGGGCCGGTGGACACGGGGATGAACACGGTCGTCAGGGCCGAGGCGGGCGTGCCGACGGCGGCGATTTTGTGGGTCTCGCCGTCAATCGTGATCTCCTGACCGGCCTCAAAGCCGGCGGTGCTGCGGACGTTAATGGTGGTGTCGCCTGCGCCGGCGGGGGCGGCGAGGCCCGAGCTGGCGAGGCCGAGCAGATAGAAGCCGCGCGGTGCGAGCTTCGTGCCGGCAGGGATGGTGGCGAGCTTGACGGAGGCCCACTGGCTCGCGGTGCTGACGAGCGTCCAGTTGGAAATGTCCACCACGGCGGAGCCGGCGTTGTGGAGCTCGATGAACTGGCCCGTGCCGGAGCCGAGCAGAACCTCGTTGATTTTTACCGGATGGACATTTCGCACGCGCGCGGTCGCCGTTTCGGAGCGCGCTAGGCGCGTGATCGCGCCGGTCCACTCGGCTTTGAAGGTGAGGAGTCCCGCGCCGGTTGTCTGGTAAGTCACGAGTGGCCAGCTGGTGCTCACGCTCTCGCCCGGTGCGACTAACTTAGCCTTAGGGAAACTAACTCCAGTGGTAGGTCCGCTTGACGATATAAGACCAGGGGACCCCCAAAAGGCGGGATACTCAAGTCTGAGAGACACGTCCGTCGCGGACTCGTCGGTGGTGTTGGTGAACGTCACAATAACTTCCTGCGACGAGCCCGGTGTGAACGTCGTGACACGCGACAGCTGCACCGGCGGCACGTCGTATTTGGCCGCGACGATGTTGGCCTGCACCGCGTCGGTGGTGGCCTCGGTCGGGTAGCCGGTCGTCATCACGCCCTCGTAGAAGGTGCCGGACGAGCCGTTGCCGTTGTCGCCGCCGTTGCCCAGCAGGACTCCCCCCTTCTTGCTCATCGGGAAATAGGCGCTGCTGTCGGGCGAGCCGGGGCGTGGGCCGCTGTAGAAGGTGGTCAGGCCGCCTTGCTGCGCGTTGCCGCCACGCAAATCCCACTGGTTGCCGCCGCCGCCGTCCACCACGGCCGTGACGAAGCGCCACTTGTCAATGGTCGGGCTGCCGGGGTTTTGCTTCGCATTGTAGCCGGAGAACAGGCCGGCCTCCATGTCGGCCATGATCCACGGTCCGGGGCCGCTGCCGCTGCCCCACGCGGTGGCGGTGCCAAAGTAGGTCGTCTCCATCGTGCCGGTGCCGACGGCGCGGCCGTTGGTCGAGGCGTTGCCGTAGTCGAAGCAGCAGCCGCTGTCGTAATGCGTGCCGTCAATGACGTAGTAGATGCCCTCGGGCTCGTCGTTGATGGCGAGGCCGGTGGCGTCGTTGGCGCGCAGGCCCATGCCCGGCATGATGAACACGCCGTAGGCCTTGCGGCCGCCGATGCTGATGGGGGCCATGTCGGCGATGGGCAGGGTGTCAAAGCCGCCTTTGGCCGGGCCGAAGAAGGTGCCGGGGGGCGCTTGGAGGAGGTGGTTGCTTTTGCCGGACTGGTCGTAGATGCGGGTGATAACGCAGAGGGTGTTGGTGCAAAACGCGTCCTGCGCAGCCGCGTCGGCGTGGCCGCCGGCGTCGGTGGCCGTGGGCGCGGCGAGGCCGATGTCGAGGGTCCTGCCATCCGACTGGCGCTGCACCTGGTAGAGCGGGCCGTCATAGGCTGCGGACAATGCGCGCGTCGTGCTGTGGGCGGCCACGCAGGGCGTGCCGCCGGCGGCGTAGATGTCGCAGGGGCCTTGCGGGCGGGGCGGGGCATTGCGACCTGCCACGGCCGCCTTGGCCGTCAAAAGCAGGGCCACGGGCAGCGTCAATGCCGCTGCGAGCATGATTGCCAGGTTGAGTTTAGTTTTCATACCGGAGGTGTTATTATAATTGGGGTTGGGGAAACACCATGAATCTGATGGCAGAAACAAGCTCGGCCGCACCCGCGCCAAGTGGCTGGAACGCGCCATCGCTTGATCTGGATTGATTGGCAGGCGTTTCGTGCTTTGAGGAGGGATTGGATCAAGAGCGCGGTGCAGTTTGGCCCCTGAACCACAAGAGGGTTGTCGAATCAAGGGAGACTCACGAATTTAGGCTGTCAAGCCGGGAGGTCGGCCGGTTTGAACCACAAGGCACAGAGGGCACGGAGAGGAGGAAAAGCTGAAGGGCTGAAAGGCTGTTACCGAGCAAAGCGACAGGCGCGTCGTGCGCCCAATCGATTTCTGGTGCTTGGTGCTTCGTTCTTGGTTGGCTGATGTCGGCCTGCGGCCTCGGTAACCTGGTTTCTTGGCTTCTGAATTTTACAGTCTGGATTGGTCGGAGGGATCGTGAAAATCGGATAAGGATAATTCAGAAGCCAGGAAGCCAGGAGACGGATTTCTGATTTCGGACTTTGGATTGGCTGATCGGTTCTTGGTTTCCTGCTAAAATTTCCGTTCGAGAGCTGAGAGCTGAGAGCGGAGTAGCTGAAAGCTGAAATCGGATTGCGGAATTATTTCTGGCTTCTGACCACTGGCCTCTGGCTTCTTGGCTGGGTTCGCATGAGATTTTGCGTAAGAAAACTGTGTTCTTTCACCGCTATTTTTCATCGTAAAAACGCGTTAAAATATTCCAATGCATGACTGCCCGTCCAGACTGACTTTGAACCCTTTTCATTCTCCCGATGAACTCCCGCCTCCTGTTGGTGCTCGCGCTGGCTTTGCCGGCTCCTTTCGCCCTGGCCGCTGGCGGCAATGCCGTGCCAGCGCTGCCGTCATTGGACGTTCTCAAGACTGATCTGAGCCTCAACGAGGGGCAGGCCGCCCAGATCGCCCCGTTGCTCGAAGAATTAAGCCAGGCCCAGCAGAGTCTTGGGCCGCTGCAGACGGCGGCCACGCAGGCCAGTGCCGCCGCCCAGGCCCAAATCGCAGCATTGCTCACCGAAGAGCAGCGTCCGCAGCTCACGCCGGTTTTTGCCGGGCGTGGTGGTGGCGGCCAGCGTGGCCAGCGTGGCGTTGGCGCGGCCGGTGTTCCCGCCGGCGTTGACAACTATGTCCTTGGTCCCGATTCCAAGCCGCAGGCAGGTGTGCCAAGGGGCAAAATCACCAAGGCCACCCTCACCAGCCAGGTGTATGACGGCCGCACTTTCACCTATCAGGTCTATGTCCCGGCGCAGTATGACGGGACCAGGCCGGCGGCGGTCTTTGTCGGGCAGGATGGCGACAGCTACATCCGCGACCCCGGGGCCTGGCATCTTGATGTGGTGTTTGACAACCTCATTGCGAAGAAGGAGATGCCGGTCACCATCGGTATTTTCATTGATCCCAGCTCCCAGGCCGACCGCGCGATGGAATACGACACGCTCGGCGACCGTTATGCCCGCTTTCTGATTGACGAGGTGCTGCCCGAGGTCGGCAAAAGTTATCGGCTCACCAAGGATCCCGAAGGCCGGGCCATCGCGGGTTTTTCGTCAGGCGCGATCTGCGCTTTCACCGTCGCATGGGAGCGGCCCGACCAATTTCGCAAGGTCATCAGCTGCTTCGGCAGTTTCACCGCCATCGGCCGCCAGCCCGCGCGCGGCGGCCAGCCGGCGGTGTCCGGCGGGGAGATTTACCCGACGCTCATCCGGACGACCCCCATCAAGCCGCTGACGGTTTACATTCAGGACGGCTCCAACGACCTGAACAACCAATACGGCAACTGGTATCTCGCCAATCAGCAGATGGTGTCTTCGCTGGAATGGGCCAACGCCAATCCGCCGCGTGGCGGCCGTGGCGCGGCGGCGGCGGGGTCGCCGGCGGTGCGCTACCGGGTGAACCATGTTTTTGGCGACGGTGGCCATACCGCAAACCAAGGAGCTTCCATTTTTCCCGAAATCATCCGGTGGATGTGGCAGGGATACGAGCCGAAGGAGTGAAGTCCTGCCATCTTGGCTCCGATTTGCTTCAGGGCGCAGATCCCGCAGGCAAGTTGACGCGGCCGAGGTCACCCGCCGGCCGCAGTCTGCGCCCCGGGAACGAGATCCTTAAAATTTAAACTATAAACATATGCTCATGCAACGATATTTGTCTTGCTCACCGCGCGGGCGCCGGTTTAATGGCTGGATTCTTTCAAGTCGCGTCCTTATCCAGCAGCGGTCTCTTCAAACCAGAAAGCCCATTTTCGCATGAATAAACGGATTTCCATGAACACCAAAATACCCGGCGACAGTCCATCGGGGAGAAACCTTGGCGGGCGAGGGCGACGGAGTTCCGCTTCGGCGTGGAGCGCCAGTCCCCGGTGCCTTGGGCGATCCATTTCCACTCGGTTGGGCGAACGTCAGCCATGATGGCTCCACGCAACGAATCAGTCGCCCCCGGCCTGGAGCCGGGACTAAGCCAAGCTGCTGCCTCGCTCGCGCCAACCGACACGTTTCCCCGGCGTCATCTTGGTGAAGATGCCGTCGCAACGGCCGCGATGCTTGCCTCGCTCGGCCAGCCGTCGCTCGACGCGCTCGTGGACGCCGCCGTGCCCGCCGCCATCCGCCTGCCGCGCGTACTCAATCTGCCCTCGGCGGCCGGCGAGAGCGCCGCGCTCGCCGAGTTGCGCGCCATCGCGGGCCAGAACCAGATGTTCCGCAGCCTCATTGGCCTCGGCTACTACGACACGCACACCCCCGCCGTCATCCAGCGCAACATCCTCGAAAATCCCGGCTGGTACACCGCCTATACGCCCTACCAGGCGGAAATTTCACAGGGCCGGTTGGAGGCGCTGCTCAATTTCCAGACCCTGGTGGGCGACCTCACCGGCCTCGAAATTGCCAACGCCTCGATGCTCGACGAGGGCACCGCCGCCGCCGAGGCGATGATGATGTGCCATCGTTTGAAAGAGGGCGAACCCGCCGCCGCGGGACCACCCAGCTTTTTCGTTTCAGAACACTGCCACCCGCAGACGATTGATATCGTGCAAACGCGCGCGCAGCCGCTCGGCGTGGCCGTGGTGGTGGGCGACCACCGCACCTGCACACTTGCGGCCGGTTGCATCGGCGTGCTGGTGCAATATCCCGACACGACCGGCAGCATCCACGATTTCGAGAAGTTTTTCACCGCCGCGCATAACGCCGGCGCCTTCACCATCGTCGCAGCCGACCTCCTGGCCCTGACGCTGCTCCGCGCGCCCGGCGAGTTTGGCGCGGATATCGCGGTCGGCTCGGCGCAACGCTACGGCGTGCCGCTCGGCTTCGGCGGGCCGCATGCCGGCTTTCTCGCCACGAAGGACGCCCTGAAGCGCCAGATGCCCGGCCGCCTCGTAGGCGTCTCCAAGGATGCGCAGGGCGGCCCCGCGCTGCGCCTCGCCCTGGGCACCCGCGAGCAGCATATCCGCCGCGAGAAAGCCACGTCCAACATCTGCACCGCGCAAGTGCTGCTCGCCGTGATGGCCTCGATGTATGCCGTCTATCACGGCCCCGACGGGCTGAGAAAAATCGCGCGTCGCGTGAAGCGGCTCACGGAACTGCTCGCCGCCGGCCTCCGCGCTGCCGGGGCTTCGGTCAACCCCGGGCCGGTTTTCGACACGCTCAGCGTAGGCCGGGTGGACGCGGAAAAGATTCATGCCGCCGCCCAGGCCAGGCGGATCAACCTGCGCCACATTGACGGGCACACCGTCGGCATCTCGCTCGACGAGACGAGCACCATCGAGGAGGTGCGGGCGTTGCTGGTCCTGTTCAACGCGTCGGCCCAACTGCCGGAAACCGGGAGCCTCGCGGCAGATTTCCCTGCGCCTTTGGCCCGCACGGCGCCGTTTCTCACCGCGACCGTCTTCCAGCGTTACCATACCGAGCACGAGATGCTCCGCTACATTCGGCGGCTGGAGACGAAGGACCTTTCGCTCGTTCATTCGATGATCTCGCTCGGCTCCTGCACGATGAAGCTCAACGCGACTTCAGAGATGTTCCCCGTGTCGTGGCCGGAATTCGCACGTCTGCACCCGTTTGCGCCCGCGGAGCAGTCGCTCGGCTATGCGAAGCTTTTCCGCGACCTTGAGACGTGGCTCGCGGAAATTACTGGCTTCGCCGCCGTCTCGCTCCAACCCAACGCCGGTTCGCAGGGCGAATATGCCGGTCTCCTCACCATCCGTGCCTGGCACGAGTCGCGCGGGGAGGGCCGCCGGCAGGTCTGTATTATCCCCACCAGCGCCCATGGCACCAACCCCGCGACCGCCACCATGGCCGGTTTCAAGGTCGTGCCGGTCGCCTGCGATGCCAATGGCAACATTGATCTCTCCGATCTTCGCGCCAAAACCGCCGTCCACGCCGCTGACCTCGCCGCCCTGATGGTTACCTACCCGAGCACCCATGGCGTGTTTGAATCCGGCATCCGCGACATTTGCACGATCGTGCATGAGCACGGCGGGCAGGTCTATATGGACGGGGCCAACATGAACGCGCAGGTTGGCCTCACCTCGCCGGGCCACATCGGCGCCGACGTCTGCCACTTAAACCTGCACAAGACTTTTTGCATCCCGCATGGCGGCGGCGGCCCCGGCATGGGCCCCATCGGCGTGGCCAGTCACCTCACGCCGTTTTTGCCCGGCCACGTTTTCGCCCCTGCTCCCACCGGTTCAAAATCGAAAACTCCCAACGCCAGGCGCGGCACGGTGAGTGCCGCCCCGTTCGGCTCCGCCAGCATCCTCGTCATCCCCTGGATGTTTATCCGGATGATGGGCCCCGACGGCCTCGCGGAGGCGAGCAAATGCGCCATACTCAATGCCAACTACGTCGCGCGTCGGCTCAACCCGTTTTTCCCCGTGCTCTACCGCGGCAACGCCGGCCTCGTTGCCCACGAGTGCATCGTGGATCTGCGCGCCTGGAAGAAATCCGGCGTTGACGCCGAGGACGCCGCCAAACGTCTCATGGATTACGGCTACCACGCGCCCACGCTCTCCTTCCCCGTCCCCGGCACCCTGATGATCGAGCCGACCGAAAGCGAGTCCAAGGCCGAGCTCGATCGCTTCTGCGACGCGATGATTTCGATTCACGGCGAGATGCAGGCGGTTGTGAAGGGTGCGTCCGATCGGACGAACAACCTCCTCAAAAACGCACCGCACACGGCGCAGGTGGTCTGTGCCGACGAGTGGACGCGCCCCTACTCACGCGAAGCTGCCGCCTTTCCCGATCACTTCACCCGCGCGGGCAAATTTTGGCCCAGTGTGAGTCGCGTTGATAATGTTCACGGGGATCGCCACCTGGTGTGCTCGTGTGCCGGCATGGAGGCATTTGCGGAAGGCCCCTCCGATCCGGCCCGCCCCGGGACCGGGCGCAAGATCATGGGCCCTGCCGCCGTAGCGTCCGTGTCCGCCCCATGAGCACACTCCGGCCCACCCCTCTCCGCGATTTCCATTCTGCCCACGGCGGACGGCTCGTGGACTTCGCCGGATGGGAAATGCCCGTCCAATACCGTTCCATCCTCGACGAGCACCGCGCCGTGCGCCGCGCCGCCGGCCTCTTCGATGTGAGCCACATGGGCGAAGTGGATGTGCGCGGACCGGAGGCCGGCAAGTTTCTCCAATCTCTCATCACGAACGATGTGACCAGGCTCTTCCCGGGCCGCGTGCTCTATTCACCCATGTGCTACGAAAATGGCGGCGTGGTGGACGATCTCCTCGTCTATCAACGCGGGGCGGACGATTATTTTCTCTGCATCAATGCGGGCAACATTGCCAAGGATCTCGCGTGGCTGCGCGGGCAGGCGCACGGTTTCGCTGTGACCGTCACCGACCGTTCCGACGACTACGCGCTCCTCGCCGTGCAGGGCCCACGCGCCGCGGCCATCGTGCAGTCGCTCACCGGCTCGCCGCTCGGCTTGGTAAAATACTATCACTTTATCGAGGGAACCGTGGCGGGTGTCCCCTGCCTCATCAGTCGCACCGGCTACACGGGCGAGGACGGCTTTGAGCTTTACCATGCGCCCGGTGCCGCCCTCACGCTCGCCGAGGCTCTGCTCGCCGCCGGCGCGCCGCACGGGCTGGAACTGGTCGGGCTGGGCGCCCGCGACAGCCTGCGGCTTGAGGCGGGTTATCCCCTCTATGGTCACGAACTGAGTGCGGACATCTCACCGCTCACCGCCGGCCTCGGCTGGACCGTGAAGCTCGACAAACCCGGCGGCTTCATCGGCGCCGGGGCGTTGCGCGCCGAGCATGCGGCCGGCGGGACGAAGCGAGTGGTGTTTTTCAGGACCGGCGACCGCCGGATCGTCCGCACCGACACGCCGGTGACCGGCTCCGACGGCGCGACGGCCGGCCGGGTGCTTTCCGGCACGCTCTCGCCGATGCTCAATGAAGCCATCGGAACCGCGCTTGTGCCGGCGTCCGCCGTAACCGGGCCGCTCATGGTGGACATCCGGGGTGAGAAAATACATTTGTGCCTCGTTAAACCGCCCTTTGTGCCATTAAAAAACAACTTATGAGCCAGATACCTGCCGACCTTCGCTACGCCAAGTCGCACGAGTGGGTGCGCGCCGCCACCGACGGCACCGCGATCGTCGGAATCACCGACTTCGCTCAAGCGAACCTTGGCGACATCACCTATGTGCAGCTGCCCAAGCCAGGTGCGACCCTGGCTGCCGGACAGGTGTTCGGCGTGGTCGAGTCGGTCAAGGCCGCCTCCGACCTTTACATGCCCGTCTCGGGCACGGTGACTGAGATCAATCCCGCGCTCGTCTCCGCGCCGGAAACCGTGAACAAGTCGCCCTACGAGACGGGCTGGATGCTCAAGCTCAAGCTGACGGCCACGGCAGAATTGGCGGCACTGTTCGACTCGGCGGCGTATGAAAAAATGCTGATGTGACAAACCCCGTCGAAAACCATGGCCAAATTCGGCGGCCCAAGCAGGAGCTAGGAGTTAGGAGGCTGAATACCAAGTTAACGAGGTCGCAGGCCGACATCAGCCAATCAAGAATCCCGAACGAAGCACCAAAAACCAATCCCCTCCGCGTCCTTCGCGACCTTCGAGTAAATTTCCGAGGCCCCGCCAGGGCCGACATCAGCCAATCCGATCAGAATCTTTAAAAGAAGGGCGCAAAGGATGCGAAGCAACCATTCCGCAATCCGCATTCCACCTCACTATGCCCTCTGTGTCTCCGTGGTTCAAATATCCGTCCCTCCGTTTCCTGACTTCCTGGCCTCCTGCTAAAACAATTCCGGTTTCGGTTCACAGCTCTCCCCTCTCCCGGCTCCATGTCCGCCGTCCTGTCACCTTCCACCGCTGAAGCCGCCCTGCGCCGCACCCTCGCGGAGCGCGTGGTGATCATTGACGGTGCGATGGGGACAACCATCCGCAGCTACAACCTCAACGAGGAAGATGCGCGAGGTGACCGTTTCAAAAACGCTCTCAAGGACCTCAAAAACAACGGCGACATTTACTCGCTCACCCGCCCCAACGAGATCGGCGACATCCACCGCCGGTTTCTTGAGGCGGGTGCGGACATCATCGAAACCAACACCTTTTCCGCCACGGGCATTGCCCAAAGCGAATTTTTTGTCGAGGACCCGCGCGAAAAAGGCGGTCGCAAGGACCCCGCATTTTACCAGGGTGTCATCGAAAACAAATTCCTGGTCGGGCTCGCCCACGACATCAACCTTCAGTCCGCCCGCCAGTGCCGCGAGTGGGCCGACCGCATTGCCAATGCCACCGGCCGCCGCCGTTATGTCGCAGGCGCCATCGGTCCGCTCACGGTCTCGCTTTCCATCTCGCCTGATGCTGACGACGCCGGCTTTCGTGTCGTCACTTTCGATCAGGTGAAGGCCGACTACCGCCGGCAGGTGCGGGCGCTCCTCGCCGGAGGAGTGGATTTGCTGCTGGTCGAAACGATCTTCGATTCACTTAACGCCAAGGCCGCCCTCGTCGCCATCGAGGAGGTGTTTGCCGAGGATCAGGTGAAGCTTCCCATCATGATCTCCGCCGCCGTGGGGCGCGGGGGCGAGACGATGATCTCAGCGCAGACCGTCGGCGCGTTTTGGAACGCCGTCCGTCACGTCAAACCCATCTCCATCGGGCTCAACTGCGCGCTCGGTCCCGACCTCATGCGTCCGTTTCTCGCGGAGCTGGGCGCGAGGGCCGAGACGTTTGTATCTTGCTACCCGAACGCCGGCCTGCCCAATCCGCTCACCCCGACGGGCTTTGACCTCGGCCCGGCCGACATGGCCCGCTTCATGGACGAGTTTGCCACCAGCGGCCTGCTCAACATCGCCGGCGGCTGCTGCGGCAACACGCCCGAACACATCGCGGCCATTGCAACGGCGCTCGCTCCCAGGCCCGCGCGTTCGCTGACAATCATACGGCCGGAGCCCATTGCTGACCCCGTCGCAACTGCTGCTGCGGCCGCCATCCCCGTGGCCGGCCCGGCCTCCCTTCAGCCGCTCCCGTCCACGCTCCCATTGCAGCTATCTGGCTCGCTGCCGTTCACGCAGCAGCCTGGCACGTTCATCATGATCGGTGAACGAACCAACGTGGCTGGCTCGCCCAAATTCGCCAAGCTCATCAAGGCCGGCAAATTCGAGGATGCCGTCGCCGTGGCGCGTCAGCAGGTCGAAGGCGGAGCCAACGTCATTGATATCTGCATGGACGAAGGTCTCATTGACGGCGTCGCGGCGATGAACCGTTTCCTGCTCCTGCTCGCCAGCGAGCCCGAGGTGGCCAAGGTGCCCTTCATGGTGGACTCCTCCAAGTGGGAGGTCATCGAGGCCGGGCTGAAAACGCTTCAGGGCAAAGGCATCGTCAACTCCATCTCGCTCAAGGAAGGTGAGGCGAAGTTTCTCGATCAGGCCCGTGCCATCCTGCGTTACGGCGCGGCGGTCGTCGTCATGGCCTTTGACGAAAATGGGCAGGCCTCCACGCTCGCCGACAAAATTCGCATTTGTACGCGCGCGTATGGCCTGCTCGTGAAGGTCGTCGGCTTCCCGCCCGAAGACATCATCTTTGACCCCAACATCCTTACCGTCGGCACCGGCATCGAGGAGCACAACAACTACGCCCTGGACTTTATCGAGGCCACGCGCTGGATCAAAGCGAGCCTCCCGCATGCCAAGGTCAGTGGCGGCGTGTCGAATATCTCCTTTGCGTATCGCGGCAACAATGTCGTCCGGGAGGCGATGCACTCGGCGTTCCTCTACCATGCCATCCGTGCCGGGATGGACATGGGGATCGTCAACCCGACCATGCTGGAGGTCTATGAGGAGATTGACCCGGTGCTGCTCGTGCACGTCGAGGATGTGCTCCTCAATCGCCGCCCCGACGCCACCGACCGCCTCGTCACGCTGGGCGATGCCATCAAGGCGAAGGAGGCCGCCGCGAAGGACGCCGGCCCCACGCCGGGCGTGGCTCGATCCACGGCCGACGCGTGGCGCTCCGGCACCGTCGAGGAGCGCCTCTCCCATGCGCTCGTGAAGGGCATTGACGCCTGCATTGACGCCGACACCGAGGAAGCCCGCCAAAAATACCTCCAGCCGCTCACCATCATTGAGGGCCCGCTGATGGACGGCATGCGCGTCGTCGGCGACTTCTTCGGCGCCGGCAAGATGTTTCTCCCTCAGGTCGTGAAAAGTGCCCGCGTGATGAAGAAGGCGGTCGCCTACCTCCAGCCATTTATGGAGGAGGCGAAACGCCAGCTCGTCGCCGATGGCGGCACGCCCCGCGCGCAGGGCCGCATCATCATGGCGACCGTGAAAGGCGACGTGCATGACATCGGCAAGAACATCGTCGGCGTCGTCCTCGCCTGTAACAACTACGAGGTGGTGGACCTCGGGGTCATGGTGGCCTGTGAAAAAATTATCGCAGCCGCCGACGAAAAGCAGGCCCACATCATCGGGCTCTCCGGCCTCATCACGCCCTCGCTCGATGAGATGGTCCACGTCGCCAGGGAGCTGCAACGCCTGGGGTGCAAGCTCCCGCTGCTCATCGGCGGCGCGACCACCTCCGCCGCGCACACCGCCATCAAGATCGCACCCCACTACGACGAGCCGGTCATTCACGTGCTCGACGCCTCGCGGGTCATCGGCGTCGTCTCCCAATTGCTCAGTCCCGGCAGAAAGCCCGCCTATGTCGCCGCAATCCGCACCCAGCAGGAAAAGCAGCGTACGGACTTCGCCGACCGCCGGGGCGCGCGCAAGCTGCTCCCGCTCGCTGACGCCCGTGCCCGTCGCCAGCCCACCGACTGGGCCACCGTGGACATCCCGACGCCTGAGTTTATCGGCACGCGGGTCTTTTCCTCTGGGGGTCACGCCCTGCCCCTCACCCTCGATGAAATCGTCCCCTTCATTGATTGGGGCCCGTTTTTCTCCGCCTGGGAAATTCACGGCCGCTTTCCCGATCTCCTGAAGGACCCCATCGTCGGCGAGCAGGCCACCCTGCTCTACACCGAGGCCCAGGTGATGCTCGCGCAGATCGTCCGGGAGAAAGGCTACACCGCCCGTGCCGTCATCGGCTTCTGGCCGGCCAATGTCATCGGTGACGACGTCGAGGTTTATGCCGACGTCTCCCGCTCCCGTGTGCTCACCACGTTCCGCTTCCTCCGCCAGCAGGCCGAGAAGCCCGCCGGCCAGTTCAACCACTCCCTTGCCGACTATATCGCCCCCCGCGACAGCGGCCGCCTCGACTGGCTCGGTGGCTTCGCCGTCACCACCGGTCACGGCGTTGATGAGGTCGCGAAGGAGTTTGAGACGAAGCATGATGACTACTCCGCCATCATGGCCAAGGCGTTGGGCGACCGCCTCGCTGAAGCGCTCGCCGAACTGATGCATAAACGCGCCCGCGATCTCTGCGGCTACGGCCGCACAGAGAACCTCGCGATGACTGACATCATCCGCGAAAAATATCGTGGCATCCGCCCGGCGCCAGGCTACCCCGCGTGTCCCGATCACCACGAAAAACGCCTCCTCTTCGATCTCCTGGCTGCCGAGAGTGCGACGGGCATTACGCTGACCGAGAATTTCGCTATGCACCCCGCGAGCAGTGTCAGCGGCCAGTATTTCAACCACCCCGATTCAAAATATTTCGCCGTCGGCAAACTCGGGCAGGATCAGATCGAAGACTACGCGAGGCGCAAATCCATCTCCCGCTCCGAAGCGGAGAAATGGCTCGGGGCGTATCTGGACTACGAACCCGTGTAAGCTGCAGCGCATGGTTAGCCCACGTCCCAGAAGTGTCTGAGCTAATTTCTCCGAGATCTCTCCGTCTTGCTCTGTGCCCTGTGTCCCTTTGTCGCTCATACCACCGACCTTAAGAAGCGGGATCGAACCCGAACACTCGTAGCTCTTGGTGGCAGCGGCAGGCCTTCGCCATGCGCGCGGCCCACGCGACAGCCTCTTCGCGAGAGGGCAGTTCGAGCACCGTGAAGCCGCCATTGAGCGGTGGCGCCCACGAGTATCCGCCTGCGGAGAACGTGCCATCGGCCGAGACGAGCACCGGCGGGACCGCTTCGTCGATACCGCCGCCGAAGACATAGACGCCGGCGGCTTTTGCTTCGTCGATTACCGCGTGTGCGTCGCGACCAACCGCCTCCCATTCGCCATCGGGTACGACCATCGCTGCGCTTGGAAATGAGATGAGGTATTTCGCCATGGAATTCTTTTTTTGGGAAATGGAAGAGAGGGCCGCTGCACGCGATACAGAAGCACGAAAAACCCAGAACCAAAGAACATTTCTCCTCCGCGTCGAATCATCTCCGCTCCTGTCTCCTGACTCCTCCCATCCTGACTCCTGCCCCCCCTCTCTCTCACCCCCGGCTCGGCACCAGCACGACCTGCATGCCGGCCGCTTTCGCCCCGGCGATGCCGGGGGCGGCGTCCTCAAACACCAGGCATTTTTCCGGCGGCACCCCGATGCGTTCCGCCGCCAGGAGAAACATGTCGGGCGCAGGCTTGCCCCGGCCCGCCGGCACGTCGTGGGGCGTGATCACAATGTCGAACAGCTCCGCCAGCCCTGAGACGGCGAGCGAAGGATGCGCCACGTCCGGCGTGCCGCCGGTCACGATGGCGAGCGGATGCGTCACCGCGATGCGGCGGGCAAATTCCACGACGGGGCCGATCAGCGGCACCCCCGACTTGAGCACGTCGAGGTAGCGCAGCTCCTTCTGGTGGCTCACCTGGTCCGGATCCAGCGTCAGCCCGTAACGCTGGCCCATCAGCTCGGCCACGCGCGGCGTGGGCATCCCGCCCAGGCTGTAAAAATAGTCCTCGTCCAGCGGCCCGCGCAGCCCGGCATCCTGCAACGCCGCCTGCCACGCGATGAAATGCACCGGCATGGTGTCAATGAGCGTGCCGTCGAGGTCGAAGAGATAGCCGGCGAAGTCGCCGGGCGGGATGTCGAGTTGCATGGAACCGGCGAGCGCACAGGTAAACCGCGGGGCGCGCAACCGAAAGGTTAGATCGATGCGCGTCCATGTCGGATAAAGATAATCGAAGCCAGGAGAGGGGAAAGCTGAGAGCCGAGAGTCCAGAGCTGAGAGCGAGATCGGATGGCTGATGACGGCCTGCGACCTCGGTAACTGAAGCAGGAAGCGAGGAATCGGAGCGACGGTTTGAACGACAGGGCACGGAGGGCACGGAGACAGATTGAGGTTCCGGTGCAGGTGGCATGCCGGCCTCGCCACATTTGCTTTGGCTCCCTCTGGGCTGGCTCTCCTGGTGACTGCGCGTTGACAGGGACCGATCCGGTGCCATGAATGCGGTCACCCCAATATTCCGTGCGCCACAAACCCACGTTTCCCCTGCGTCGTTCCCGCTTCCGTTGGCTGGTCATCATGGGCCTGCTCACCTGCGGTCTGGGCCAAAGGGTGCAGGCCCAGGTGGCAACAAGCGATTCACAGTTGCAGACGCAACTGCTCCAGATGGTGGCGGAGAAAAACGTACCAGCGGCGTCTGCGCTCGCGCGGCAGATCCTCAGCCGGGATCCGCTCCAGCCTTCCCAGATCTATCGCTTCGCCGGCATGACCAGGACCATGATCAATCCTTCTGGTTTCCCGAATCCCAGGCTTGAGCCCGATCTCCTGCGCAACGATGCCCTGCGTGCCTTGAAGACCTTGGACCGGCTTGATGATTATATCGCCGAAATCCTGAAAAAATTGGGCGACGACCCGGGATCGCGGCAACTCAACTGGCAGGCCGGCGAGGCCTATGCCACCGCTTCGGACCTGACAAGGGAGTTTCGTTTTCTCCTGCCTGTGGCCCATTGGCTCAAGGTCACGCGCCAAGGCTCCGAGTTCACCGCTTTCAGGTCCACGAACGGTACCGATTGGACGTCGGTCGGCCATGCCACGGTGTCAGTTGGGCCGTCGCTGTTGGTGGGGGTATGGGTGCAACGCAACGCTCCGGTTCCGCTCACTGCCTCCTTCGGGCAGTTTGCCATCGAGGGCAACGCCGCTGGTGGTGCCGGTCCGCCGCCCGCCTGGCAGGAGGCTGAGGTGGGCAATATGGCGACATTGGCGGGCTCCATGCAGCCCGGGCCGGGCCCGGGCGACTTGGTCGTGACCGGAGGGTCGGGTCAGAACCGCCTCGATTCCGGCCATTTCGTTTATCGAACGATGGAGGGCGATGGTTCGGTCGTGGTTCGGTTGCCCGATCTGGAGTCGGTGCCGGAAGATGCTACCCTCGGGCTGATGTTGCGGGCTTCGCTGGATTCTGATTTCCCGGTGGTCCGGTTCATCGGCAACCGACGCCAGGGACTGCAACTGAGCTACAAGGTTGAGCCCAAACGTTGGCTCTATGCAGAAATCGCAAGTGAAGTCCCGTCATCGGGTTGGTTTAAGCTCGGACGCATGGGCGACCGCCTGACGGCCTCGTTTTCCACGGATGGGGCCAACTGGCTGCCGGTGTTCTCGCACCGGCTGAATCTGGGGTCCCGTGCGATGGCCGGCGTGCTGTCCATCAACGACGACGAGGCGACGCGAAATTTTTCCTGGTCCAGCCTGGGGGTGAGCGAGGCCGGCGTTGCCCCCACCGCGACCAGCCCCAAGGGGGCGACAGCTCCGGGTGCGTTGCCTCCTCCCTGGCAGTTTTCGCCCATCGGTGCGGGCGCGGCGGGAAGCCTCGCCAGCTGGAGTGATCGCACCATTGTGCTGACCGTCCCGGGCTACACGGCCAGTTACACGCCCCGCAAATATTTTCTCCACCGGCCGCTTTCTGGCGACGGTGAAGTGTCAGCTTTTATGCCTGCGGGCCAGGGCCTCAATGAGAGCACTTTCACGGCTCTGGCGTTCCGGGGATCGTTGGTTGGCACCGATGTGGAAGTCCGCTTCGGGAGGCTGGGTGCCACCGATATCCTTGAGTTCGATATTGAAGGTGGGGGCCAGCGCGAGGCGGCGGAATACTTCACCCGCGCCGCGGCGGCGGGACCGCCGAACCCCCGCTTGGTGGTGGCCGCCGCCCTGTATGATTTGCTGGTCGGTCGGGCGGGCGACGCCGTCGCGGCGTTTGTCAGCCTGTTCAAAGCCGATCCCGCCGCCGCCATGAGCATCGTTGATAATGTGGGCGAGGTGTTTGAACAGTCGGGCCAGATCCCGGAACTGGCGACGATGGTCGAGACCCTCTCGCCGTGGGGGGTATCCGGCCAGGGAACCCATCTCGCCAGCCTCGTCACATCCTTGAGCGACAAGACGAAAAAGAATCATCCCGCCGAGTCGGCCCGATTCTTTCTCAAGGCGGTGGATCTGGCCGGGAGTCCGACCGATGAGGCGTCCCTGCTGACGCTGGCGGGCCGGCTCCAGCTGGCCGGCCAGCGGGAAGCGGCCGCCTCGCTGTTGGAAAAGTATTTTGCCCGGGAGATCGCTCCGGGTCCGACCACGGGCGGTTCGGCGGCGACATTGCGCCGGGTTCTCTTCAACGGCAACTCCTATGGCACGGGCAACGGACAGTTCACGTTGGAGCCGACCGTGGATCTTCTGGCCATGGCCGTGGAGCTGGGCTTGGGCGAAAAGCTGCGGGCCGGCATCGGACGGCGGGATCCGATCGAGCTGTACCTCGATGCAGCGCAAGAGGCCACCGACGATCTTTTCGGCATCATGCTCCGGATCGAATCACGCGACCCGGCCTACTGGGCCCAAATGGACCAATTCCTCAAGACGGGCAAAGCGGCCACGCTGCCCAACGGAGGCGTGATTCATCTCGGCATGCTCGCACAGGAGCTGGCCCGCTGGCCCGAAGAGCGGCCTGCGGCGGCCCGCATCATGGCCGAGGTTCTGAACACCTTGCAAACGCTGGTCACCCGTTCCCAGGTAATCATGAGGTCACGCCTCGCCCCCATGATCGCCCGACAATCTGCCGAGCTGGGCGTTAAACTGGATGATCGCACCATGGTTGCCTCCGGCCTGAGGACTGCGGCCGAGGAACTGACAATGGGCCTGTCCCAGCCGGGAGGGCTGGCGCTTGGTGGCACGCCCTTGGTCCATGATTTGATTGCCGCCGGCATGCTGGCCGAAGCCGACGACCTGATCCAAGCCTTTCACACTGCGGCAACCACCCAAAACGGCGGACCCGGGCTGAGTGGCAGTCAGCTTGATCGTCAGCTCCAATCCATGCAGACGGAACTGGACCAGGCAAAGGCTGGCACCGTGGACACCCGCACGACGGCGACCGGCCAGGCCGACGCCAAGCCGCCGCTGCCCCCGCCGTCGGGCCCCAATCTCCTGCCCAACCCGGGCTTTGTGACCGAACGCAGTCTGGCCGGAGTCATGGCAGTGCCGGGATGGAACTGGCTGCGCCCGGGCCGCACGATCCGGGAATACGGCGGACCTGATACCCGCGATGGCTATGCCACGCTCGTCCCCTTGGCTTCACCCGCCTTGGCTTCGGGAGGAAGCCGCGTCGAGTCCGGACCGATATCGGTGAGCCTCTCAGGCGCGGGCTACACACTTTCCGGCCTGACCGCTGGGATCACCCGCTTCACCTTTGCTTTCCTGGATGCCGACCGCAAACCGCTTGGCCAACCGACGAGTGTCCCTGTCAGCAAGAGCACAAACGACCCATGGAAGCAGTATTCGATCCGGCTGGCCGGTGCTTCCGAAGGCGGCGCGGCGCCCGATGTCGTCATCCCTCCTGGTTCGGCCTTTCTGGTCCTGGGGCTGGGCACGGGCGATGAATTCAAGCTCGCCGGTCTTCGCTTGGAAAAAACGGACAAGTGAGGTCCGGCAGGCTGACTCCAGGAGGCGGGAGCCAATCGTCGGCCCACTGGCAGGTTGTCCATGTACCGAGCCGGGGGTGAGAAGGAGGGGGGGGCAGCGGAATGGCGGAAGGGAGGCTCTGAAGGATTCAGGATGGAAGGAGTCAGGAGACAGGAGACGCAGGAAGCCAGGAAGTCAGGAATCGGACGAGGGGATTGAGAATCCTCCAGCGGGCAGGCCCTACCTCAATCCTGACATTAAATCCTTTAGCCCGGTGAGTGAGTGCGTTTCCCTTCTTTTCTACCAATCTCCCTCCGATTTTGCCGGTTTCCTGCCCATCTCCCTCCTTTTCCTGCCTTTATCCAATCCACCATGAAGCTCGCCGATCTCGTCAATCCCGCCATCCTCACGCAGCCGGTCTATGAGCCGGGCAAGCCGATTGAGACGGTGGCACGCGAACTCGGGCTCGACCCCGCCACGATCATCAAGCTGGCGTCCAACGAAAATGCATTCGGCCCGTCTCCCAAGGCCGTCGCGGCAGCGCGCGCGACGCTGGGCGAGGCGCAGCTTTACCCGGACGGCGGCTGCTTCGCGCTGCGGCAGAAACTCGCGGCGCGGCACGCGCTCACGCCGGAACAGATCGTACCGGGCAACGGCTCCAACGAGATTCTCGAGCTGCTCGGCCATGTGTTCCTCCGGCCGGGCGACGAGGCGGTGATGGGCGTTCCGGCGTTTGTGGTCTATAAGCTCGTCACGCTGCTCTTTGGCGCCAAGCCGGTCGAGGTGCCGCTCGTCAATCACCGCCACGACCTCGGCGCGCTCGCGGCGGCGGTGACGCCGCGCACGAAGCTCGTTTTCCTGCCCAGCCCGAACAATCCGACGGGCACGGCGAACACGGAGGTGGAGATTCTCGCGTTTGCACGCGGGCTGCCGGCGCAAGTGGTGCTGGTGTACGACGAGGCCTATGCGGAGTTTCTGGAAAACCCGCCCGACTTGCGTCCGCTGATCGCCGAGGGACGGCAGGTGGTGTGCCTGCGGACGTTTTCCAAAATTTTCGGCCTCGCCGCGTTGCGCGTGGGCTACGGCTACACGAGCGCGGAAATCTCCGCGCTGCTGAACCGTTCGCGCCAGCCGTTCAACGTGAACGCCATCGGTCAGGTGGCGGCGTGCGCGGCGCTGGACGACGGGGAGTTCACGGAGCGGTGCCGGCGGGAGAACGGCGCGGGGCTGGCGCAGCTTACGGCGGGGTTTCGGACACTGGGGCTGGAAACGGTGCCGAGCGTGGCGAATTTCATGCTGGTGCGGGTGGGGGAGGGGGCGCGGGTGTTTGCCGAGTTGCAGAAGCGCGGGGTGATCGTGCGTCCGCTGCAGCCTTACGGGATGGCGGAGTGGCTGCGCGTGACGGTCGGCACGGCGGCGCAGAACGAGCGACTGCTGCGGGAACTGAAAAGTATTTTAAACCGCTAATGGACGCGAATAGACGCGAATCCGAACCACGGATATTTTTAGCCACTAATCCCACTAATATGAGCACTGATAAAAATCATCCCGATGTCCGACTTTGGATTGAGCAGGAAGCAATTCACCTGAAGGCGATTGATCCAATAGATGCTTACGGAGACCCGGTTGAATTGACTAGGAATGAAGCAATTAGGCTCGCCAAAGAACTTATCCGCCTTTCAGAGACGCTGGATTGTTGATGGAATGCTCGCTGCTTCCCTTCCGAAGATTCGCGTAAATTCGCGTTAATTGGCGGTTAAAAATTTTGGATATAAAATCTACATGACCAAAAACGAAATCTGCCTTTGCGGGCTGGCGACGGTGCGGGCGCGGTTTGAACGCGACGCGGCCTCGATCTACCGGCTGTTCTTCGACTACGAGACCGGCCGCAAGATCGGCGCGATGTGCAAGGCGCTGGCCGCCGCTCGCAAAATCTACCGGTGCGTCGAGCCGGCAGAGCTGGAGAAAATTGCCGGCACGGTTCACCACGGCGGCATCGTGGCGGTCGTCGCGGCGTCGAAGCTGCGTCCGCCCACGGCGGCGGAAATTGCCGTGTGGGCCGCACGCCATGCGCCGGTGCTGCTGCTCGACCGCATCGGCAATGCGCACAACCTCGGCGCGATCGCGCGCACGGCGGCGTTTTTTGGCGTGGAGCACATCGTGCTTCCCGCGCATCCGGGTGCGGCGCTGCCCAATGAGGCGGCGCATCGGGTGGCCGAGGGCGGGCTGGAGCAGCTGGCCCTGTGGCGCGTGCCCGACCTCGCGGCGTTCTGCCGCGAGCTGGCGGCGGCCGGCTATGAAACGGTGGGGGCGGCGGTGCGGGAAGGGGGAAGGACTGAAGGGTTGAAGGAAGGCTTAAGGAGGCAGGAGTCAGGAGCCAGGAGTCAGGAGCTGGGAGTCGGAGGGCGGGGGGGGGAATCCAAAATCCAAACCCCAAAATCCAAATTTCAAAGCCCAAGGCCGGTGGCCCTTGTGCTGGGGAACGAGGAGCAGGGGCTCGCGCCGGATGTGGCGGCGGCCTGCGGGCGGCTCGTCACGATTCCCGGCAGCGGGAGGATGGAGTCGCTCAATGTTTCGGCGGCGGCGGCGGTGCTGCTGCACACCTTGCTCACCGGCACGAAACGTGCATCTTCCGGCCATGAAAAATCCTCCGGCCAACCCATCCAGTCCTAAGGTCACCAAGCGTCCGGCTGACGCGCGCGGGCAGACAGAGCTGGGCTGGCTGCACAGCCGGCACTCGTTTTCGTTTGGCGAGTATCACGATCCGGAATACATGGGCTTCCGCTCGCTGATCGTGCTCAACGACGACATCGTCGAGGCGGGCGGCGGCTTCGGAACGCACCCGCACCGCGACGCGGAGATTTTCAGCTATGTCATCGCGGGAGAGCTGGAGCACCGCGACAGCCTGGGCAACGGGCGGGTCATTCGCGCGGGCGACCTCCAATACATGAGCGCGGGCTCGGGCGTGCGGCACAGCGAATTCAACCCGTCAAAGGAGCGGGCGGCGCATTTTCTGCAAGTCTGGCTGCGGCCAGGTGAGCGGGGCGGTGCGCCGCGCTACGCGGAGCGGGCGCTCGGCGGCGCGGCGAAGCCCGATGCGCTCACGCTGCTGTTTGCCGCCGAAGCGCGCGACGGTGCGACGGCGATCCGGGCCGATGCCGAGATTTATTTCGGCCGGCTGGTGGCGGGAAAATCCCTCACGCTGGCGCTGGGCTCGGGGCGCGGCGGGTGGGTGCAGGTGATCCGCGGCGCGCTCGACCTGGCGGGTGAAATGCTGGGCGAGGGTGACGGCGCGGCGGTGGAAAACGTCGCGACCCTCGTGCTCGCCGCGCGGGCGGATGCGGAGTTTTTGGTCTTCAACCTTGCCTGAGCGGGCGCACGAATCGGGGTTGCACAGCCGCACTAATGTCGTAACATCTGTCATCAGCAGTCGTCATAATCCTTGCTTTCCCATGCGTTGCCTTACCAAACCCCTCCTGTCCACGCTGGCCGTCCTGGTGGTGGCGCTTTCCGGTGCCGCCGGCGGTTGTTCGCCCAAGAATCGCGAGGCGGCGAAGGCGGCACAGCCCTCAACGGTTGCCGAGGCTGTGCCAACGCCGGCAGAGGCAGATCTGGCCGCAGCCAACCAGCAGCTGGTTCAAACTGCGCAGCTGATGTCGGCGGTCGCCCTGCTGGAGCTGACGAATGCAATGCTGCCGCCTCTGATGGCGGAACGGGCCATGCTGCCGGCCGAGGCAGGCCCGGCAGTTGCGCAGATGACACTGGCCGACGTTTTGCCATCGCCTGCCGAATTAGTGGCCCGGGTTGCGCAGGAGAACACCTCGGCCGGGTTCGAGGCTCCGGCGCCGACGGTGGTGAACAATTATTTTGTGCAGCAGATCGTCGCGCCCGAGCCGGCGGTGGAAGCGCTGGTCCCGCCGCAGTATCAGCCAACGCTGGTGTATGGCGGCCTGACCGTGCCGGGCCCGCGGGGAAACCGGGGGCAGCGGTCCGCCGGGACGGCGAATACGGCCCCTGGGCCCAGCACTGTGCTGTCGTCCGCCAGCCTCGTGGCGCGGGGATTGCCGCTGGACAGCGGTTCGCTGGTGGCGCGCAGTAACGGGGCCTTGGGGCCGAACACGACCGGGTCGCTGCCAAATCCGACCGGCGTTCAAACCATTGGCACGACCGCGAACAATGGTCCGCAACAGCGTGGTGGCCGGCAGGGCGGCGGGTGAAGGCGTCAGACGCACCGGCCTGAGACTGGCGCAGAGGCAGCGGGAAGGGTGAGCATCGCGCCTGCCGCAGCGGTATCGCTCCGCGGGCATCCGGTTTCTGTGCCGGGTATTGGGCAGCTTTCTCACCCGGCTTGGAATGGCCGTGGCGGTGGGTGGATGAGTAAAAAAACGCACCGGCCTTTCGGGCCGGCGCGGAGACTGAACAAAGAAGCAGGAGAACGATTTTCGTTACCGATACTCCTCGCCCGTCACGGCATTGATGATTTTGAAATTCTCGACGTGATAGGCGGCGTCGGCACGGAAGGCGAGCTTCACGCCGAAGAGCTTTTCCATCCGTACGAGCAGGTCGGCATCCTCGCTGCGGAGGCGTTCGAGGATGCTCGGGTGGACGAGGACGCGCAGGGAGTATTCCTTGCCGTCGTTGCGCGTGGTGAGGCGGCGGACGACGGAGGAGAGCTTGCGCTGCAGCTCGACGGACATGGTGGTCGCGCTCTTGACGATGCCGCGGCCGCGGCAGTAGGGGCAGTCCGTGTAGAGATTGCTTGAGAGCGACTCGGCGTGGCGCTGGCGCGTCATCTGCATGATGCCGAGCGCGGAGATGGGGAGGATGTGGGTCTTCGCCTTGTCGTCGGACATGAGCTCGACCATCTTTTCATAGACGGCGTTGCGGTGGCGGCGCTCCTTCATGTCAATGAAGTCCATGATGATCAGGCCGCCGAGGTTGCGTAGGCGGATCTGGCGGGCCATCTCGGCGGCGGCCTCGAGGTTGACCGCGTAGAGGGTGTTCTTTTCATCGCCGGCGCGCTGGCGGTGGGAGCCGGTGTTGACGTCAATGGCGATGAGGGCCTCGGTCTCGTCAATCACGATCTCGCCGCCGCTGGGCAGGGAGACGCGGCGCTGGGAGGTCTGCTCAATCTGCTTCTCGATGTTGAAGCGCTCAAAGATGGGGATGCTGTCCTTGTAGAGCGCGATCTTGCCCTTGCTGCGCTGGGAAATCTGCCCGGCGTAGGCCTGGCAGCGGGCGTGGTCGGCGGCGTTGTCAATGAGCACGCGGTCCACGTCCTCGGTCAGGAAGTCGCGGACGGTGCGCTCGACGATGTCGGGCTCCATGTAGAGCGTGGTCGGGGCCTTCTCGTTCTGAAGCTTTTGCTGAATGCCGGCCCAGGTCTTGAGCAGCAGGTGCAGGTCGCGCACGAAGTAGCGCTCCTTCTTGCCCTCGCCGGCGGTGCGGACGATGACCCCCATGCCCTCAGGGATGGTGAGTTTGTTGACGAGCTGGCGGAGGCGGGTGCGTTCCTTGGGATCCTCGATCTTGCGGGAGATCCCGCACTCGTCCGAGAACGGCATGAGCACGAGATAGCGGCCGGGCAGTGAGAGGTTGGTCGTGGTGCGGGGACCCTTGGTGCCGATGGGGCCTTTGGTCACCTGGATGACAATCTCGCTGCCGGGCGGGTAGAGGCGGGGGATGTCCTTGACGGTGGGCTCGGCACCCCGCGGGGCGACGTCCTTCCGGCGGTTGACGCGCACCACCTCGACGGAGGAGTCGGCGGCGGCGGGCAACATGTCCCAGTAGTGGAGAAACGCGTTCTTGGTGTAGCCGATGTCCACGAAGGCGGCCTTGAGGCCGGGGTCGAGATTCTTGATCCGGCCCTTGAAGATGCCGCCGACCATGCGGTCGTCGGATTCACGCTCGATCTCGAACTTGGCGAGCGTGCCGTCCACGAGCAGGGCGACCCGCTTCTCGAGCGGCTCGGCGTTGATGATGAGCTCGCGAAAGGTCGTTTTTTCCTTCTGGAAAACGGCGAGGATTTTTTGGAGCAAGGGTCGCTGCCTGGCCCGTTCGAGGGCGCCGGCCTTCAGCGCGGCGGCATCAATGGGCTCGGAAGAGCCATTGGGCGGGGGTTGGGCGAGTTCCTCATCGTGGTGGGAAAGGACGTCGGTTGGGGTGCCGGCGGGAGTTGGCTGGTCGTTCATGGTGGGTGTCTTTCTGGTTGGGGGACACGGGGCCCTCCGGCCTGGCGGCTGGTGCGCAGGAAATCCCGGCAGGGCGGACGATATCGCGGAAAGTAAGTCCCGGGGTCATGGGAAATCCTTTCGGAAGCGATAGACGCTCTGGACCAGTCCTTGCAGCAGGCAGCAGCTGAGCACGAAGGAGCCTCCGTAGCTGATGAAGGGAAGCGGTATGCCCGTGATGGGCACGAGCCCGATGGTCATGGCGATGTTCACGAACACGTGCACGGCGAAGATCGCCGTGACGCCCAGCGCCAGCAGCGCGCCGAAGCGGTCGCGCGCGAGGCCCGCAATGCGGATGCCGTTGAACAGAACCAGACCAAACAGGCTGAGAACCAAGAGGCTTCCCAAAAAACCTAATTCCTCGGCGATGACCGAGAAGATAAAATCATTGTGTGCGATGGTGCGCGGCAGATAGCCGAGCTGCGTCTGCGGCCCCTGGGTCCAGCCCTTGCCCGTGAGGCCGCCGCTGCCGACGGCGATGAGCGACTGGCTCTGGTTCCAGCCGTCGCCCATCGGGCTGACCAGCTCGGGCCAGAGAAACGCCACGAGACGGTTGCGCTGGTAGTCGCGCAACGGCACCCACGAGCCGGACCAGTTTTTGTCCTCGTGCTTGAACGGGGCGAGCTGGCCGGGCGCGGCCTGCGCCACGACGAAATTTTTGTAGCGCGCCGCGTCTCCCACGACGATCGTCGCCACGAGCAGCGCCGCACCCAACGCCCACAGAAAATAGCGGGTTGGCAGCCGGGAGACGTAGAGCATCGAAAAGATCATCGGGGGCAGGACAATGGCCGACTTCAGGTCGGGTTGCAGCAGGATAAGGAAGATCGGCACTCCCGCCGCAAGCGCCAATTTGCCCAGCGTGCGCCATGCCTCGCGCGGCGTGGCCAGCTTCGCGCTCACCAGCAGGCTCGCCGTCAGGAGGAGCACGCCGATCTTCGCCGTTTCCGATGGCTGGAACTTGGACACCCCGAGGTCGAGCCAGCGCTGCGAACCGCCCGACGCGTGTCCCAGCCCCGGCATCAGCACCAGTGCCAGCGGCACCACGGCGGCCAGATAGCACCAGTGGGCCACGCCCAGCCAGACCCGGTAGTCCACGAGCGCCACCGCCGTGTAGAGAGCCGCGCCCACTGCCAACCACTTGACCTGGCCCGGCCAGTTGTGCTGCGGCGCGGCCAGTTGCGCGCTGTAAATGAACGCCACCCCGATCGCACCCAATGCGGCGAGGGCCAGCGGCGTCAGCCGGTCCCACCGCCCGCGGGTGACGGGTTGGAACAGATCGATAAAATGGGCGGACGGGTGAGGTTTCACAGCGGTATCCGCACCAGCGGACACGCCCACCAACAAACCGTCCGGCTATCGGCGTGCAACAAGTGAATGTGCGCGACGCATGGGCGTCGTACCATGAACTTTGGCAGGGCGATGAGCCCCCGATGAGCCCGCAGTTCGCGGCCTTGGAGCCCAACTTGGGCAACGTTGACCTCAGGTTCTGGAAATCATCCGACAGGGAGTGAGCACCACGCAGCCTCTCATCTTTTTTTTCCAATCACGGCCTTGACCGTGAACAATCCAACCGGGAGCCCGTCAGGAGCTCCCTGATAACACCAATCATTCACATGGGCCTCCGGCACACTCACAAAATCACCGATTTTCAGGGCACCGAGATTCACCGGTTCGTTGGCCAGCAGCCCATGGACCTGTCCGGCGCTGATGCTCTTCACCTCAATCCAGATAAATTCTGTATGCCCATTTTCTGTTACCGGTGCCTTGATTGAAAAAGGAGATCCATTTTGGCTGGCGTGGAACGCGGAGACAAACTCCGGCCAGCGCCGCCGGGCTTCCGCCACCGCCGTCGCCATCGTGGCGTCATCGCCAGCCACCTTCAGCACCGGCACGAACGACTGCTCATCGAAAAGTTGCAACGGTTTGCCACCGGCCAACACGGCCTTCATCGCCGGCTCCCATGGTGTGAGCCGGTTGCTTCCGGGATGGTAGATGGCTAGCACGTTGTCGTCGGCCAGTTCGGCGAGCATGACCCCGAGACGGGCCATGACTGCTTCCCGCTCCGTTGGTGGACCTATTGCCAGCATGTCCACCGACAGCCAAGCCGCATGCTGCCGCACATATTGGGCGCGGCGCATTTCGCGCAGTTTCTCCGCCACCAGCTCGGGATCGTCGAAGTAGTTGCGGGGAAAATTATGCAGCATCAGCCAGGTGTCCGGCATGCGGATGACAAATGTCGGTCCGTCGCCCGCGACAAAACACTCGTCGTCGTCCTCTTTCCCGAATGGCCTGCCAAACGCCCGTTCGGCGGCCTGATTGACCATGGCTGTGTCCAGATACCGCGGTTCTTTCAGCCAGAACACCAGCGACACCGGCGGGGGAGCATCTGCCGGGCTCTTATCCTCGACCGTTGGTCGCCACTCCTCCCGGGTCTTCCAGTGGTTCCATATTCCGTAGCCCGCCATTGCGAACAACAAAATGCGCCAAGCGGTGACCGCCTGTCCAAGCCGCACGGCGAAACCCAACGCGACCAGTGCAAACACGACCAGTGCCAGATGCCAGGCCCACGTTTGGGCGGTGAGCTTTGCCAGACCCGTGAACAGCAATAGAATTGCGCCCAGCCAGAGCAGCCAATAACCCGTTTGGAATGCGGTCAGCAGACAGTAGCCACCCATACCGAACCATATCACCCAGTCGTCCCACTGGAGACGCCGGAGAGCTGTCTTGAAATATGCAAAATTTGGTTTTCCCCCGTTGTCGCCCATGACGGATGGCAAGTGTTGGCTCGCAGTGAAGGTTCAGCCGTTTCCTGCTACCAGCTGACTCATGGTATCCGCAGGCGCTGGCCGGGGCGGAGGGTGATTGGCGTCATCACGCTTGCCCTCGCTGGTTCCGCGCGGGATTCAACCAGCACCCCGGCATGAAAGCCAAAAGTTTTCTTCGCGTCATTTCTGCCGTGGTGCTCATCGCGGGCATTGTGGCGGCCGCCGCATGGAATAGTCTACAACCGCCGCCGTCACCCGTCGTGGTCAAAATTCCGACGGATGTGATCGTGGTCAGGGCGACGCCTGATCCGTCCAGCCTATTGAAATTTGTCAGCGGGCCGCCGAACGCATGGCCGATGATCTTGGAAATGTTTGGGTCATTTGATTCGCAAAGCCGCTTTCGTGAACCGAAGGCCTTGGAGGTCAGCCAGCCACTCGGCTGTTACAGGCTCGATCTCGACATTGGCGAGATGCCAACCGCCGCCGAGCCAACGCTTTTTTACTACGCACTGAGTGCTTACGGGAAGCCATACCAGAGTTTGTGGTTTGAGGTAAATCACAAGGGGACAGGCCCAGTCCTTGGCCCGGAATTTGGCAATCGGACCAGGTGGCTCGCCGAAACCATGGAGCGTGTGGCGAACTTGGCTCAACTGAAGGGCGGACAATATGAGCCGCGCCTTTTGGAATACATGTATCCGAATGGACTTCCCGCCCAGGTGGTCTGGCTCAAGGCACTTTCGGGCGGCCCCGACCTGATTTACACCGCCCCGTATGCGGCCTACAACTTGAAACGCAACACCCTGTATGCCGCCGATGAATTTCTAAAGATTGTTGTGCCTGCCATGAGGGATGCACTGGAGGAAAATCGAAGACGTAATGCCGCAAGGTGAACAGGCACATGATTTTGACAGGCCTTTGACACCCGTCTCGGACGGGGTCACTTCGTGCCGCCGCTGATGTTGGTCTCGGGCTCAACCTCGGTGGAGACACCGGCGGCACGCATGATTTCGCGCAGCGCGGCGGCGGTGGTGGGCGAGCCGCGCAGGTTCATGCCACGATGCACGCCGTCGGCGATGCGGAGCGGCGTCCAGCCGTTGCGGTTCTTCGTGTTCCAGACCTCGAGGCGCGCGCCGCTGGCGACGAGGAAGGGTACCGTGCTCGCGGCCCACTTGTAGGCCGCGCCGTGCAGGGCGGTCTCGCCGTTCGCGTCCACGGCATTCACGTCGTTGCCGAGCTCGACGGCTAGCTTCACGGCCTCGAGCACCTCGGCCTCGTCGCCCGGATCCTCGCCGGGCGACTGGACGCCGACGCCGGCGGCGACCATGAGGGGAGTCGTGCGGTCGTTGTTGGGCATCTTCGGGTCGGCCCCGAGCTGTGCGAGCAGGCGCATGAGCTCGGCGTCGGCGGTGCGGGCGGAGAGGAGGAAGGGGGTGGCGCCGCGCAGGTTGAGGACGGTACGCGGGCCGTTTTGGCCGCCGGTCATGCGCGCGTTGACGTTGGCGCCGCGTTTCACCAGCTCGCGCACAAAGGCGAGGCGGTCCATCGAGCCGGAGCCCTCGGGCGCGGGGTCATTGGACCCCGCGCCGGGCCGGCTGACCCAGGTGAGGAGGTGCAGCACGGTGCGGCCCTGCCAGACATAGTTCGGGTCGGCCCCGGCGGCGAGAAGCCGCGCACCGAGTGCGTAGTGCTGATTGGTCACGGCGAGGGCGAGCGCGCTCGCGCGGCTGGCGGACTCGGCGTCGGCGCCGAGGGCCTCGTTGGCGTCGGCGCCGGCGGCGAGGAGCGCGTCCACCACGGCGGCCCGGCCGCTGCGGACGGCAAACAGCAGCGCGGAAAAGCCGCCCTTGGAGCGCGCGTTGAGGTCGGCACCGGCGGCGAGGAGCGTCTTAACCGTATCGAGGTGCCCCTGCTCCGCCGCCCACATCAGCGCGGTCTGGAGCTGCGTGGGCTCGGAGGTCTTCACGTCGGCGCCGCGCGCGAGGAGTGCGCGGACAGCTTCCGCGCGGCCGGTGCGCGCCGCGAGCATCAGGGGTGTGCGGCCGTCCATCGTGGCGAGGCCGGCCTCCGCGCCGGCGTCGAGCAGGAGGGTGATCATGGCGGTGTCGCCCGCCGTGCAGGCGAGGTGCAGGGGCGTGATGCCGTAGCGGTTGGCCGTCACCTTCGCGCCGGCGCGGAGCAGCGCGCGTGCGCCGGCGGCATCGCCGGCCTGCGCCGCCCAATACAGCGCGGTTTCGCCGGTGGGCGTGGCGGTGGCCGCGTTAGCGCCGGCCGCGAGCAGGCGGGCCAGCCCGGCGGCGTCGCCCTGCCGGGCTGCATCGAGCAGCGCGGCGTCCTCCGTGACGCCCGCGAAGGCCGTCGCGCCGAGCGCGAGGGCTGCGGCGAGGGCGGTGAGTTTTTGTTGCCCGGTCATGGCTTCGGTCAGATCGGCGCGAGGTCGTAAAACTCCTTCAGCCGGCCCGAGCTGTCGGCGAAGGCGTCGAGTGGCACGCCCATCTTGTCGAGCATGGTGAGGTGGAGGTTGGCGAGCGGGGTGGGCTCGGCGTAGCGGACGTGGCGGCCGCCGCGATGCGTGCCCGCAGCGCCGCCAGCGACGACGATGGGGAGGTCAATGTGGTCGTGGATGTCGGGGTTGCCCATGCCGCTGCCGAACAGGATGAGCGAGTGGTCGAGCAGGGTGCCGTCGCCGTCGGGGGTCGCCTTCAGCCGGTCGAGGTAGTAGCCGAAGAGCGAGACGTGATAGGCGTTGATCTTGGCGAGGTTGGCGACCTTCACAGCGTTGTTGGAATGGTGGGAGGTGCCGTGGTGGCCCTCGGTGACGCCGATCTCGGGATAGGTGCGGCTGCTGGTCTCGCGTGCGAGCTGGAAAGTCATGACGCGCGTCAGGTCGGCCTGCATGGCGAGCACCTGGAGGTCGAACATCAGGCGGGCGTGGTCGGCATACGCCTCGGGCACGCCGGCGGGCCGGTCGCGGTCCGGCGCGGGCGCGTCGGCGGCGCGCTGACCAGCCTTCTGGATGCGGCGCTCCACCTCGCGGACGCTGTCGAGATAGTCGGAAACTTTAGCCCGGTCGGCCGCGCCGACCTGGCGTTGCAGGCCCGCGATGTCCTGCATCACCCAGTCGAGGATGCTCGCGTCCTTTTTCAACTCGGCCTGTCGCTCCAGCGCTCCGCCGCCGGCGCCGAAGAGCCGCTCGAAGACGACGCGTGGGTGCGCCTCAGCCGGGAGCGGCGCGTGGGGCGTGGCCCAGGAGAGGTTGTTTTGGTAAACGCAGGCGTAGCCGTTGTCGCAGTTGCCCACGGCGGTGGAGAGATCCATCGCCAGCTCAAGCGAGGGCAGCGGCGTCTCGCCGCCGATGCGGCGGGCGGCGATCTGGTCCACGGTCGTGGCCAGCTCGTAGTCGTTGCCCTCGGTCATCTTGGCGCGCGCGGCGCTGAGGAATGCGGAGTTGGCGGTCGCATGGTTGCCGGCCGAGTAGGCGTTCTTGAGCTCGAGGTTCGACAGCACGGTGAGCTGGTTTAGGTGCGGCGTGAGCGACTCGAGGGTCGGCGAGAGCTGCTCAAGGCGGCCGATGGCGGAGGGCCGCCATTTGTGCGGCTCGGCGCCCATCGGGATGTAGACGTAGCCCAGCCGGCGGACGGGCTGAGCGGCGGTTTTGGCGAGCGGCGTCGCGGCCGGGAGCATTGAGTCCAGCAGCGGCAGGGCGAGGGCGGCGCCGGCACCCCGGAGAAAGGTGCGACGGCTCAGGGATTTTTTGGTGATGATCATGGGGAGGTCCTCATTTGAAACGGCACACTTTGCACGACACCGACGACGAGGTCGGAAAGGCGGTAGCCGTCCGGCGCGGCGTCGCGGACGATTTTGCGGACGGCGGGGGCGTCTTGGAATTCCACACCGCGCCCGAGGGCGTAGGTCAGGAGCTTCCCGGCCACGGTCTGCGCGAACAGCTCGGGCCGCTTCAGGATGGCGCGTTCCAGCTCGCGCGCGCCGTTGAACGTGGTGCCGTCCGGCAGCGCGCCGGTGGTGACGACTGCCTCGCCACCCTCGCTGTCGCGCCAGCGGCCGATGGCGTCGTAGTGGTCGAGCGCGGCACCGACGGGGTCCATGAGATCGTGGCACGCGGCGCAGGTGGCGTTCTCGCGGTGCTTCGCGATCTGCTCGCGCAGTGAGAGCGGGCGGCCGGTGTCGGTTTTTTCCTTCAACTGCGGCACATTGGGCGGGGGCGGTTTCGGCGGCGTGCCGAGGATGGAGCCGAGGATCCAACTGCCGCGAAGCACGGGCGAGGTGCGGTTCGGGTGCGAGGTCACGGTGAGGATGCTCGCATGGGTGAGCAGGCCGCCCCGGTCGCCGTCAGGCGGCAGCGTCACGCGCCGGAACTGGCTTCCTTGGACGCCGGGCACGCCGTAGTGCGCCGCGAGCCGCTCGTTCAGGAACGTGTAGTCGGCGCGCAGCAGGTCGAGCACGCTGCGGTCCTCGCGCAGGACGCTCCCGAAGAACAGCTCGGTCTCGCGCCGCATCGCCTGGCGCAGGTTGTCGTCGAAGCCCATGAACAGCCGCGCGTCGGGGCTGACCCACTCGAGGTTGCGCAGGTAGAGCCACTGCGCGGCGAAGCTGGTGACGAGCGACTCCGCGCGCGGGTCGGCCAGCATGCGCCCCACCTCGCGGCGGAGGACCGCCGGCTCGCGCAGACGGCCTTGCTCGGCGAGCGCGAGCAGCGGCTCGTCAGGCAGGCTGCTCCAGAGGAAGAACGAAAGCCGCGAGGCCAGCTGCAGGTCGGGGACCGCGTGGACCGCGCCCGGCGCGGCGCCGGCCGGGTCCGTCTCGACGCGGAAAAGGAAGTTCGGGCTCACGAGCATTGCGCGGAGCGCCAGCTCGACGCCGGCCTCGAAGCCCTCCTGCTTCTTTGCATCCGAGTAAAAGCGCATCAGCCCGGCGATCTCCCCGCCGGTCACGGGCCGGCGGAACGCCAGCCGCGCCAGCCGGGCCACGATCTCGCGCGCCCGCGCGTCCTCCTCGCCGGCCTTCGGCGCGGCCCCTCCGAAGATCCGCCGCCGGCTCGGCGTGTCGCCGGGGCCGGCGGAGTTGAACGGGCCGAGGACCGTGATCGAGTAGAGCGCGGGCTGGGTGCGCGGGTGCCGGTCGGCATTGAAGCGGGCCGGGTTGGGCTCGCGTTCCGATTCCGGCAGCGCGGCGGACACGGGCACGAACGTGCCGGCGATCTCGCGCTCGCCGGCGGACAGGCGCAGGCGGAAATGGAGGTTGCGGTCCACCAGCTCGTCGTCGCGCTGCCCCCGCCCTGCCGGCGTGACCGTGAAGCGCTGCACCGGCGCGCCGTCCACGAGCAGGTCGAGCTGGTGCACCCGGCGCAGCCCCTCGACCTTCTCGTTGCGGTCGCGGGCGAGCCGCAGCGAGATCTCGTATTCCCCGTCGGCCGGCAGGTGGAAGCCCGCCGTCGCCCCGCCGCGCGAGCCGGGCGGCAGGTCCGCCAGGTTCAGCTCCTGCGTGAGGTCCACCGGCACCTGATGGGTCTGGGTCAGGGCCTCCTTCGGCACCCAGCCGATGGCGGCGGCGGCGACGCTCTTCGCGGCGCCGAGATAGCGCTCAAGCAGCGTCGGCGAGAGCTCGCCGACGGTCACGTTGTCAAAACCGTGGCTGACCTCGTCCTTCGGCAGCAGCGCGGCCACGTCGGTGTCGAGCGCGAGGAGGTCGCGCACGGCGTTGTGGTATTCTGTGCGCGTGAGCCGGCGGAACGTGGCGGTGCGGCCGGGCTGTGGCTTCCGCGCGGCGTCGTCGTCGAGCGACGACTCCAGGTAGGCGAGCAGCCGGTTGTAGGTGGCCTCGTCGGGGCGCGGCTCGCCCACCGGCGGCATCTGGCGGTGGCTGAGCTTTTGCACGACGCGCTCCCAGCGCTGCGGGTCGGCCGCGGGATCGGCCAAGGCGGCCGGATCGAGCCGCATCCCGCCCTTCTCGGAGCCGGCGTCGTGGCAGTCCAGGCAGTTTTTCTCAATGGCCGCGACCGCAAAGGCCCGCGCGTCGCCCGGCGCTTCCGGCGGCCTGGCCGGTGCCGCCCCGGAGGCGGCCGCGACCATCAGGCCGGCCCAAACCGCCGCGCCCCCGGCCAGAGCCAAGACTGCGCGTGGCCGGCGCTTGGGCGTCACAATGTGCTTTTCACATGGCATCTTAAAAACTTGGAAAACGCGCATGGGTCAGTGGGCCGGCTGGGAGGGAGGGTGGCGGTCAATGCGGCGTTTGGCCGGGAAGGCCGACGGTCGGGTTAAAAGGGCAGGGCAGGGCAGGGCTGTGAGCGTGCGGGGGCAATGGGTACGCCCGATACATCAGCCGGCGCAGGCTCCAGCGTCAACGCCATTTTGCGCCTGATGACGGAGCGCGCCTGCCTACGACACCCGACACGGAAGCAGGGCGGCATCGGTCATGCCATGGATGATTTTTTTGTCGGGTGGACAGAAGGTCGCGAGCGCGCCGCTGAGCCGGGCGCGACCATCGAGGACGAAATAGTAGGGACAGAGGCGGAGGCGTCCTTCCTTCACATAGGCAACGGAGGGCAAGCCTTCTTTGCCCGCAGCAAGGTAGATGGGATGCTCGACCCGGCGGGGTTTTTTGTAGGCTTGGAGAATATGCAGGTTAAGAGGCGCGAGGTTGATGGCATTTTCCACCGCTGCCTGCCATTCCTCGCGCGAGCAGTCGCTGCCGAGCACCACGCTGCGTGCGCCCCAGGCGGTCTCGTGGTAGCCGGATATCTTGATGATGAGGTCGCGCTCCTTTTGCGACGCGGCGGCGAGGTCGCGCCAGTCGGCGAGCCCGCGGCCGCCGACGCGCGGGCCGTCGAGCACCGCACCGGGCGGGAGCGGTGCGGGGTCCATCACCCACGAGGGCGGAATGAGCGTGCGGATGAGTTTGAGCGCAGGGGTGGAGAGCGTTTCGGCCCAGAAATCTTGGAGCAGGTGGTGGTGGAAGAGCGCGAAGGCGAGCTTCTCTTCCTGGAATGCGCGCATCGGTGGCGCGAGCGCGACCTCGCCTGCGGCCCACGCCTCAAAGAAAAATTTCTCCGTGCGGATGTTGGCGAGGTCAAAGAGCTCAAAAAAACGATAGACGATGTCCACGCGCTCGGGGTTGCCCTCCACGTCGAAGAACAGCCCGCTGCCAAGGGGAAAAATGTCCTCGGGCCTGAGACTGAACACGCGCTTGCCGAGGAGCTGGAGCTGAAGGGCGAGCCACGCCATCTCGGGGCGGTAGGTCGCGGCCTCGTCGCTCACGACAAGGGCGATGAGGGGGTTGCGGAGTGTGGGGCGCAGGGCGGCGAGGGCGGCATGGAAGTTTTTGATCATCGCGTCCTTCGCGCCGAGCACCGGGGGTGCGGCGGCTTCCGCTCCGTACAGCCGGTTCAAAAACGCCGTGAGGCCGATGCCGCCGGGAACGCTGTCGAGCTCGGTCATCACGAAGCCGTCCTCGGTGAGCAGCAGGTCGGGGCGGAGGACGGTGGGAAACACTCCGCGGTTGCGCGGGTCGCGCGCATGGGCGACGAGGGCGGCGGGCTTGCCGCGGTCGAGGTAGTCGGCGGCCCACGGGGCGAGGAGTGGCTTGTTGCGCAACAGGTTCTTTCCGGCGAGGGAGCGCAGGTAAAGTGTCTCCAGCGCCTGGTGAAATTCCAAACATGCCGCACCGATGGCCTCAAGCTGTGCGACTTGCTCCGCCGTCAGCGGCCACGCAGCGGGCGAAAGCTGCCACGACTTTGCCTCGAACAACGGCTGGGCCGCCAGGGCGGCGCGGAGCGTTTCGTAGGCGAGATGGGACATGGGTGCGGCGGAGGGTTCGAGGCGGACGGCCAACACTCAACGCTCAGTCTCCAACTTTCAAGCGGCGGAATCACCATCCGCCGGATACCGGCTTGGGCGTTCGGGATGGAGCGGAGCAGGCTGAAGGTGCGCGGGCCGGCTGCCCGCGCTACTCCTCCATCTGGATGTCCTTGTTCCGGTGGCGCGGGCAGCCGGCCCGGAGCCACGCGTAGACGAAACGGTCGAGGTCGCCGTCGAGCACGCCTTGCGTGTCGCTGGTGCTCACGCCGGTGCGGAGATCTTTCACCATCTGGTAGGGTTGCAGGACATAGCTGCGGATCTGGCTGCCAAAGCCAATCTCACCCTTTTCGCCGTAGAACTTGTCCATCTCGGCGCGCTGCTCGTCCTGTCTTTTTTCGTAGAGGCGGGCCTTGAGGACGTTCATCGCGGCGGCACGGTTTTTGATCTGCGAGCGCTCGTTCTGGCAGACGACCACGATCCCGGACGGGATGTGCGTGAGGCGCACGGCCGAGTCGGTGGTGTTGACGCCCTGTCCCCCCTTGCCGGAGGAGCGATAGACATCGCGTTTGATC
The DNA here is from genome assembly GCA_947475065.1 of Opitutia bacterium. Taxonomy (GTDB): domain Bacteria; phylum Verrucomicrobiota; class Verrucomicrobiia; order Opitutales; family Opitutaceae; genus CAIYUN01. The sequence continues at coordinate 60,945 of CANJLB010000020.1, forward strand.
TCGTCCTCCGGAATCTCAATCTCAATGTCCTCCGTGATCTCGGCGATCACATCCACGGCACAAAAAGAGGTGTGGCGGCGCTTGTTTGAGTCGAACGGCGAGATGCGCACGAGGCGGTGGACGCCGCGCTCGGCTTTCGCATAGCCGTAGGCGTTTTCACCCTTGATCAAAATGGTTGCCTTGGAGATGCCGGCGGTGTCGCCGGGCTGCACATCCTGCACTTCCAGCGTGAAGCCGCGGCGCTCGGCCCAGCGGATATACATCCGGAACATCATGTCGGCCCAGTCGTTCGACTCCGTGCCGCCGGCCCCGGCCTGAATGGAGAAGATGGCGTTGTTGCGGTCAAACTGGCCCGTGAGAAACGACGCGATCTCCAGCGCGTCAAGCTCCGTGACCATTGCGGCGACGGTCGTGGTAAGCTCATGGGCGTAGCTGTCGCGTTCGGCGTGCGACGCGGCCTCGACGAGCTCCAGCATTACGGCGAGGTCGTCGGATTTTTTCTGAAAGGCGACGACCGGGAGCACCGCCTTTTTCAGGGCGTTCAGCCTGACGATATGCTTTTGGGCGCGGTCGTTGTTGTCCCAAAAGCCGGGTGCGCCCATCTCGGCGTCCATCGCCTCGATTTCACGCAGTTTTTGTTCGCAGTCAAAGAAACCTCCACAGGTGGCCGGCACGTTTCTTGATGTTCTCGATGTGGGAAAAAGTTTCGGGAGGGATCATGGTGGATGGGAGGGGGCGATGAGTGCAACGCCCGGCGGCGGGCGCAAGCGGGAAAAACTGCCGTGCGGCCCGCGTCCGGTGCGTGTCTGGCGGTCCCGGGTGCGCGGCGGCGGCAGGATTACGTATCGATCACACCCGATGCGCGGCGTTTTTTCCAGTCCCAATACCAGGCAATCCAGATGCAAAGCTCGTAGAGCAGGCAAAGCGGCACGGCCATGGCGACCTGCGTGATGACTTCCGGTGTCGTCAGCAGCGCGCCCATGATGAACGACAGCACGATGACGTAACGCCGGTAGCTCGCGAGCTGCCGGTGGTTTACCAGACCGATCTTCACCAGAAACAGCACCACCAGCGGAAACTGAAAACCCAGCCCCATGCCGAGCATGAAGATGCACACGAAATTGACATAGGAGTCGGCCCGCCAGAACGTGGCATCAAAACCCAGCCAGTGCGAATACTCCAGTGACGCGCGCAGCGCCACCGGCAGGAGCAGGAAATAGGTGGACAACACCCCCAGCAAAAACAGGAACACGCTCCAGCCCATCCAGCCGAAGATCACTTTCCGTTCGTGCAGATGAAACGCCGGGAGAATGAAGCTGCCCATGAAATAAATCCAAAACGGGGACGAGACCACCAGTGCCGCATAGATTGCCAGCCGAAAGCCGACAAAAAAACCTTCATTGGGCGTGAGATTGCTGAGCCTAACACGCAGGCTTTGACTGGCATCAGCGTCCGGATCGAGCCGCAGTGTCACGACTTGCTCCCCATCCACCAGTTTGGTGCCGAACTTGAACACCGCGTGGGGTGCGTCGCCGGGAGGCAGCGCGGGGAACTCCTCGCGGGTGACGTCATAGGGCCCAAATTTGCCCTTGCCCAGTTCAAATGTCACCGTGGGGGTGGGCTTGGTAAAGATGTCGATGTTCCGCAAGGGGTAATCGAGCACGCCCACAATTTCTTTTCCGAAGGCGAAACATATCACGAATGCGATGCCGATGGCGATGGCTGAGCGGATGATGGCACGGCGCAACTCCTCCACGTGAGTCCAGAAGGAGCTCAGCACGCCCGGCTCGGGTGTCGCTTCGGCGTCGGTTCTCATGCGGTGGGTGGAAGTTGGTGGGAAGATCGCGCGCTGGCGTGAGCCGGGTGCGCGAGGGCAGACAGTTTGCGCTTTTGGCGCGCAAGTCCAGCCTGCGTTGCGCCCGGTGGGCAGCTACCGGCGATTACGGCGCAACCTCGAACCAGAAGGGCACGAACCGCTCGCGGCCACCAAGCTTCACCTGCGCCCAGATGACGTAGTGGCCGGGCGACGGGATCGTGAGCTTGAAGGCGAGATGCGGGTTCGTCGTCGCGGTTGCGCCGGACAGGGCGGACGGAGCGGACACGGCTGCGGCAGCGAGATTGGTGGCGTTGGCCGGATCGGGATGCAGGTGGGCGAAGCCGCTGCGTGCCGCGTCGAAAGTCACGAGGTGCGCAAATGCACCCATCACTGGCTCCAGCGCCACCAGCCCGCCGTCGGTGTGCGTAAGGGTGAAGTTCAAATCCACCGGCTGGCCGGCATGGATGGGCTGCGCCGAAGGCGTGAGTTGGAAAACGACCCCGTCGCGTCCTGCACGCCACGTTTCCGCCGGCCATTCCGGCAGCCTCCCGCGTGCTTCGGAGGCGGTGCCCGTGGCGTCGGCCGGTTCGGTGACCGCAATGTCAGCGCTTGCGTAAAGGCTGCTGCCGGTGGCGGACGGCGTGAAGTCGGCGAACACGCGATAAGTCGTCGCGAAGGCCGGGGAAAACGCGAAGCTCCACTCGCCCGTGACCGCCGTCGGTTCGGGGTGGATGTGCTGGTAGTCGCGGAGCGTGGGATCCACGATCAGCAGATGCAGCTTTCGGGTGTGAACTTCCAGCAGCCCGGCCGGGCCGATGGGCTTGCCTGAGCTGGTGGCAAGACGGAGGAGGAAGCGGTTGCCGCCGCCGGGCTGCGGCGTGACGGTCAGCGTGACCGGCGAGCGCGCGGCGACGACGGGGACAAATTGCGGATTGGCCGGATCACACATCGCCAGGGCGCCATCGCCGGTCACGCGGAAATCGAGCTGGTGCAGGTTGGTGCCGGTCGGCAGTGCGCGCAGCGTGAAATAGAGTGCCAGCGCGCCAAGCGTGAGGAGCGCGGCCTGCCGCCAGTCGGTCGGAGCGCGAATGGGTTTGTCCGGGTGGTTGGGCGGCGGGTTCATCCTTTTTTCATCCGGGACACAAACTCCTCGGGCTTCCATTGGGTGCCATCAACCCGCCAGATGATTTTGCCGTTGGGATCAACCAGCAGGGTCGCAAGGTTGTGACTGAGGAGGCCGTTCTTAAACTCGGCATCAATGCCGAACTGCGCGAACAGGTCGCGGATCTCACGCTCAGGGCCGGTGAGGAAGGCGAAATTTGCTGGATCGATGCCGCGCGCCTGGGCGTAGGCCTTGAGCACGGCAGGGGTGTCGTATTCGGGGTCGAGCGTGATGGAGAGGAGCTGAAGGTTGGTCACGCCGGCGGCGAGCGCCTGCCGCTGCACGGCCATCATGTTGGCGGTGGCGGCGGGACACATCGTGACGATTGGGCAGCGTGTGTAGATGAAGTTGAGCAAAATCTGCTTCCCGCGAAAACGCGCCGCCGAGACGACCTGCCCTTCCTGATCATAGAGCGCGAAATCGGGCAGCGACTCGCCTACCTCGCGGTAGGTCTGCCGGCCGCGCATTGCGGTGTCCTGCCGCAGCGCATCCATCGCGGCGGCGACGGCCGCCTCGGCGACGGGGTCCAGGGGCCAGATTTTTTCGAGGCGCGGGCCGCGTGGATCGTCGGGATACAGCTGGGCACGGATGCGCTGGCCTGCCTGGGCGGCGGCCGCGTCGGCGGCGGAGACGGAAAACTCCATCGTCATCGCCGGCATGTAGTCTGCGACGGCCTCGTGGCGCACGCGGAGGATTTTGCGAGTGGCATCCACCTGCACAACCTCGCCGGTGAGGGGATAGTGCTTCTCCGCCGGGGCCGGGGCTGCGGCCGGCGTGGCGCGCCGGCAGCCGGGCAGGGCGGCGAGCAGCAGGGCGGCGAGCAGCGCGGCAGGGCGGAACGGGAGGGCTTGCATGCGCCTACGGTTTCGCCCCAAGGAAAAAATTGTCAAAGCCATTGCGTGCGGTAGTGTCGGTCACTCGCCATCGCACCACGACCGCTCATGAGCCTGTCCACCACATCCTCCGCCTCCCGCCGCACCGCCGCCTACCAGCCGGCGCTCGCCTGGTTTGCGGCCATCGGCGGCGCGTGGGTGTTCGTGCTGGTGATGCTGGGGGCGTTCACGACCAGCATCGGGGCGGGCATGGTCTTCAAAAGCTGGCCGCTCTCGGACGGCTCGCTCAACCCCACAGGCTGGCTTTCCGAGCTCGACAAGTTTGCCGAGCATTCGCACCGTCTGAGCGCGGCGCTGATGAGCCTCATCACCATCGCCCTCGCCGTCTGGGTGTGGCGGGCCGAGGCCCGGGGCTGGGTGCGGAAGCTGGCCGTCTTTGCCGTGGTGCTGGTGCTGGCGCAGGCACTCATTGGCGGACTGCGCGTGTTGTTGGACGAGCAGCATCTCAATCTGCTCACCCCCAGTGTGGGCCGGCTGTTCGCCATGCTGCACGCCGTGCTGGCGCAGATTTATGTCTGCACGCTTCTCGCCCTTGCGCTCAGCCTGTCGCGGGCGTGGTGTGCGGGCGGGGCAGCCGTGCCGGCCGGGCGGGGTGTCCGCCGGCTCGGCGTGGTGGCCTGCGGACTGCTGCTCGTCCAACTGGCCGTCGCCGCTGTCATGCGGCACAGCTTTGCGTGGCTGGCGATCCCGACCTTTCCGGCTGCGACGCGCACCGGCGGGCTGCTGCCGCCGCACTGGGATTTCCCGGTTGCGATTCAGTTCACGCACACGCGCATCATGGCGGTGTTGCTTGCGGTGGCGCTGCCGGCACTGGCCGCCGCCATCTGGCGTGACCGCTTCGCCAGGCCGGGCATGAAGTTCGCCGCCGGCCTGCTCGTTGCGCTGGTCGCGTTGCAAATCACGCTGGGGGCGTTTGCCATCTGGAAATTGCGCGAGCCCTACATCACCACCGCCCATGTGGTCGTTGGCGCCTGTACGCTGGCGACTGCGTTTGGACTGACCTGGTGGGCGCATCGGTCCGTCATTGAAACCAAAGCCGCCGCCGCGCCCGGCCTGGCCGCGCCGGCTGAAAGCATCGCCACCCTCCGCGCATGAATGACACCGTGACCATTTCCGCGCCGGCCACGCCAGCCGCCGCCAAGGCCCGTTTCGCCGACTATCTCGAGCTCACCAAGCCGCGACTGAGCCTGCTCTCGGTGCTCACCACGCTCGTCGGCTGGTTCGCGGCGCGGCCGGCCTGGGACGCACCGCGGTTCTGGCTGCTGCTGCTTGGCACCGGTGCATGCGCCGGCGGGGTCGCCGCACTCAACCAGTGGATGGAGAGCGACACCGACGCGCAGATGCACCGCACCGCCGACCGCCCCATTCCCGCCGGCAGAGTCACGGGTGGCTCGGCCTTTGTGCTTGGCTGGCTGCTGTGCATTGGCGGGTTGGTCGCACTGTTCCGGCTCGGCGGACCGCTGGTGGTGACACCGGGAAAATTTCATGTTCCAGCCGAGCGCCTGGCCGCGCTGTTTGCGCTGCTCACGATCGTCTCATACCTCGCCTGCTACACGCCGGCCAAGCGCCGCTCGCGCTGGAGTGTCGAGCTGGGGGCGGTGGCGGGTGCGTTTCCCCCGCTCATCGGCTGGGCCGCCGCGACCAATGGCGTCGGCCCGCTCGGTTGGGTGCTCTTCGGCCTGCTGTTTTTCTGGCAGATCCCCCACTTCATGGCCGTGGCGTGGACGCACCGCGGTGACTACGCGCGGGTCAACTTTCCCTTTCTCCCCGTGCGCGACGCCGAGGGTGGCAGGGTCGCCCGCTGGGCGCTGCTCAACACGCTGGCGCTCGTCGTCGTGAGCGCGCTGCCGTCGTTCCTCCGCGAGGCGGGCATGCCCGCCGCGAGCCAGGCCTACCTCGGCGCGACCCTGCTGCTTGGTGCGTGGTTTGTCACCCGTGCGGTGGCGTTCCTGCGCGCCGACACGCGCGACCAAGCGGCGCGAAAGCTCTTTTACACCTCCATCCTCTGGCTTCCGCTCCAGCTTGCCGCTCTCGTTGCCGACCGGCTGATATTTTGACCACCCGCGATCGAAGGTGCTCAGGCCGGAACCGGTTTGCAATTTTTCGTCAAGCCGCGCTCCCTCTCGCTTTCGGAGATTTCGTTTGCTTTCGCGGCTCTTCGAGGTTAAGAAGTCCTGCTCTAAAACTCCCATGACCGTCCAGGACATCCCGACCCTCAATGCCACGCTCAACGGCCTCGCCACGGTGCTGCTCACCACCGGCTTCGCGCTGATCAAGGCGGGCAGGAAGGAGGCGCATCGCCGCGTGATGATGACGGCGGTCGTGGTATCGGCGCTTTTTCTCGTCGGCTACGTCACGCACAAGATTTTGATCCGCGGCGTCCATACCAATCTCGGGGCGAAAGGCGTGGTGGCGACGGTTTACCACACCATGCTCATTTCGCACATCCTGCTGGCCATGGCCATCGCCTATCTGGTGCCGCGCACGTTTCTCTTCGCGCTGCGCGGCGACTTCACGCGGCACCGGGCATGGGCGCGATGGACATTTCCCCTCTGGTATTACGTCAGCGTGACCGGCGTGCTCGTGTATTTTTCCCTCTATGTCTGGTGGCCGGCGGCGAAGTGAGGCGGCTGTGTCCCCGTCCGGTTCACGGCTTGGGCCGCTCAATCACCGTGACCTTGCCGTCCTTGAGCGTCAGGCGGAGCCTCTCCTCCTCGCGGTCTTGGTAAATGCTTTCCTGCACCGGCTGGTAGATGACCGTCGGCGTGCCGCTCCCGGAGGCGGTCGTGGTGACGGCGCGATAGCCCGTCACGCGCTCGCCCCCATATTCCTGCCAATGGCGGTGATAAATCCACACGATTGCGTTGCCGTCGGCGGTGACTTGGTCGTGCGTCGCGCCGGGCGTGCCCAGCGCGATATAGACCATATCGGTGGTGTCGCCGAGTTCGATCCGTCCGGCCTTCAGGCGGGCTCGGGCGGGCTCGTCGAGCGCGGCGAAGACCGCAGATTTTTCCTCCGCCCGTTTCTCAAATGTGGTGCAGCCGGCCAGCAGGAATGTGAAAGCCAGCGCCGCGAGAGAAAGAAAAAGCCTCATGGTGCTCCAACCTGATGCAGTTGACCGCGGACGCAAGCGGAACCGCCCCGCCGGTGTCCGCCGGGTTACTTCCGGCTGCGCCGACGCCAGGCAGCCAGGACCAGCACGGAGACCCCGGCCAGAGCGGCATAGGCAGAGGGTTCAGGAATGATCTGGAGGTGGAGGGTGGTTCGGGCTGTGTAGACGGCAACGGCCTGCCCGCCACTCAACTGGCCGGAAAGCGGAAATGGACCATCAACGATGTTGTTGAATTCCAGTGACACTTCATAAGTGGACCCCGAGATGAATTCGCCGGGGTTATTATAGGTCTGGCTGATGCTGCTGGGACCAGAGCCAAAGGCCTCGGCCGAGAAATCGTTAAAAAACGGCTGACCGGACGTCGAATCCAGATTGATACCGAGATGCACGGTAGCTCCGGCGTTGGTGGAAAATAGGTTCGAGGCAAGGGTGAGCGGGCCGCTGCTGGGATCATAGGCCAAAGTGCCGTTTGGCAGCCAAGTGGCTCCGGTGGCGGTGATGAGCGGCGTATTAGGGAAAAGAAAACCATTGCCAGCATTTCCGACGGGCAGATTTAAGCTTATCGTCTGGCCACCGATCAGCAATGTATAGATCCCGCCGCCGTAGTCGGCATTTAAGGTGCTGGCGCTCGAATAGGAGGGGGAATTATAGCGCCAATGGTCGTTGTTTGAGTCGGGAGCAACCAGGCTGAGCGGCCCTGTTACCCCTGACAAGGCCGGGGTCGAGGTGATCTGATTGGGGCCGGTGGGAAAGCTGCCCGACTGGTTTTCCCCATCAATTTCAACATGAAAACGGAACGGGCGGTTGGGATCCTCCGTGACGGTTGATGGCCCCGTTTGATTGAACTCGTGCGACTTGTCCACCACCACAAATCTGACCGTAGCAGAGGGCGCACCGGCAAAGGCGGGCAGGCCGACAATAGACGCGGTACATAAGAGTAAGAATAGACGGAGGTTACGCATAAGATGATGGTGGGCTAAATTAAATCGAGACCTCTGCAAAACTCGGGTGAAACGCGTCCGTGTCCGAGTGCGTCAGAGTAGGCGATGCGCTCCCGGCCCGCCACCCAACTCACACTGACCGACAGCTTCCAGCCGGCCGCGCCGGCGAACGACTTCCTCGACCGGCTCGACGAG
>CANJLB010000021.1 GCA_947475065.1 Opitutia bacterium
GCGCTTTCAGGGCAAATTCTCTGCGGACATCTTTCATGGTGTTGGTTCTCCAAGGCATCCGGCTTCTTTGCAGAATGCCGGCGATTTTCACTACCCCCTGGTTAGGATGTCCTGACACTGACCTGGATAGGATGTCCTGAAACTGCACCGACTGACGAATCTTATGACCATAGATGGGCGCGTTGGGCGTTGCGCTGCTTCGGCGGCGGCAGCGGGCGAGCTGAGCTGCTGAGGCAGTTCGCCCAGCGTTAAGACACGCCAAATTTTTAAGGTGGGGGTGTCAGTGTGGCGAGGGTAATTCGAGCCCTCCGCGCTGCTGCTCCATTTTTCCGCGCCAAAACTATTTCTTGCGCTCGTCGCGTGCGCCGCCTAACGGCTCGCGGCTCAATGAAGTCCCTTGTCATCGCCGAGAAGCCCTCCGTCGCTGCCGACCTTGCGCGCGCGCTGGGCAAAATCCCCAAGAAAGGGGAGCACTACGAGAACGACGATCTGGTCATCTCCTATGCGCTCGGCCACCTCGTGGAGCTCGAGATGCCTGAGGACATTGACAAGAAAAAATACGGCTTCTGGCGGCTGGAGATGCTGCCCATCATCCCGGAAAAATTTGGCCTCAAGCCCATTGAGCAATCGAAGGAGCGTTTCACCGCGTTGAAAAAACTGCTCGCCCGCAAGGACATCGGCACCGTCATCAACGCCTGCGACGCCGGGCGCGAGGGCGAGCTCATCTTCGCCTACCTCTACCAGCTCACGAAATGCAAACTGCCCGTTAAGCGCGCGTGGATGCAGACGATGACGACCGGCGGCATCCAGGAAGCCTTCAAAAAGCTGCGCGACGGCGCACAGCTGGCGGGCCTCGCCGACGCCGCGCGCTGCCGGAGCGAGAGCGACTGGCTCATCGGCATCAATGGCACCCGTGCGCTCACCAAGCGGATGTTCGGCTCGCGGGCGGGCAACGTCGCCAGCGTCGGCCGCGTGCAAACGCCCACGCTGGCCATCGTCTATGCGCGCGAGCTGGAAATCCGCAATTTCAAGCCGCGCGACTACTGGCGGGTGACAGCGACGTTTGAGGTGGCGAAGGGGAAATACGAGGGCGTCTACCAGCGCGCAAAGTTCAAGAAGGCGGACAACGATGAGCACGATCGCATTGATCGCATCTGGCAGCAGGCGACGGCCGAGGCGGTGTTCGCGGCCTGCCAGGGCCGGCCGCCGGCCGGCGTGACCGAGGAAAAAAAGGCGAGCACTTCCGCCGCTCCGCGCCTCTACGATCTCACCACGCTCCAGCGCGAGGCCAACACGCGCTTCGGGCTGCCGGCGCGCCGCACCCTCCAGATCGCCCAGGCGCTTTACGAGCGGCACAAGGCGATCACCTACCCCCGGACCGATTCGCGCGCGTTGCCCGAGGACTACATCCCGACCTGCCGGGAGACGCTGAACAACCTCGGCGGCGATCTGGGGCCGCACGCCACCAAGTTGCTGGCGGAAGGCTGGCTGCGCCCGAACAAGCGCATTTTCAACAACGCGCAGATTTCCGACCACTTTGCCATCATCCCCACAACGACGGAGGCGAAGAATCTCGATGAGATGGAGGCCAAGGTCTATGACATGATCGCACGGCGGTTCGTCGCGGCGTTTTATCCGGCGGCGGAGTTCGACATCACGACGCGCACGAGCACGGTGGCACCCGGCCACGAGTTCAAGACGGAGGGCAAGGTGCTCACTTTTCCCGGCTGGCTCGCGGTTTATGGGAAAAACACGGTGGACGAGGATTCCGCCGACTCGAAGGCGCTCCCCGCGCTCACCGCCGCCGACGGCAAACCCGCCAAGGCGAAGACGTTCGATCCCGTGTTGCACGCTGAGACGACCAAGCCGCCGCCGCGCTACACCGAGGCCACGCTGCTCTCCGCGATGGAGGGTGCCGGCAAACTCGTCGAGGACGAGGACATGGCCGAGGCCATGAAGGAGCGCGGCCTCGGCACGCCCGCGACACGGGCCGACACCATTGACGGTCTCATCAACCAGAAATACATGGAGCGCGGCCAGCGGGAGCTGATCCCGACGTCGAAGGCCGAGCAGCTCATCCAGTTTCTCGGCGCGGTGAAGGCCGACGCACTCACGCAGCCCGCGATGACCGGCGAGTGGGAGTTCAAGCTGCGCCAGATGGAACAGAACAAGTTTGCCCGCGCCAAGTTCATGGACGAGGTCATCGAGCAGACCAAGGGGATCATCGAGCGCGTGAAAGGCTTCGAGGAGGACGACTCGGTCGCACGCGAAACGGACATCCCGTCGCCCACCGACGGCAAGCGGCTGCGCGAGACGCTGCGCGGCTACAAATCGCAGGACGGCGAGTTCATGATTTACAAGGTCATTGGCGGGCGCAGAATGGAGGAGACCGAGGTGCGCGAACTGGTCACCAAGGGTGCCGTTGGCCCGCTCGACGGCTTCATCTCGGCGAAGACGCGCAACCGTTTCTCCGCCCTGCTCCGCCTCGTGCAGGTGGAAGATAAAAAGGATCCGACGATCAAAAAATGGCAGGCGCAATATGACTTCGGCGACAAGGTGGACCTCGGCACGGTCGAGCCATACTGGACCGATCCGACGACCGGCGCGGGCCTGTGCGAGGTCGGCTCCAGCCATGTCCTGCGCGAGCCGGATTCCGAGAAACCGGGTGCATGGAAACAGACCTTCCGCATCGGCCGTCTCATGTGCCAGAAGGCCATCACCCGTGAGCACGCGATCGAGCTCGTGCGCGATGGCAAAACCGGCGTGATCGAAGGGTTCATTTCAAAAAAAGGCCGCCCGTTCAACGCGATGCTGAAGCGCGAAGGCGCGAAGTTTTCGTGGGAGTTCCCGCCGCGCGCGCCCAAGCTCGACAAAGACGGCAAGCCTGTCGTCCGCAAGGCCAAGGCCCCGCCCGATCTCGCAAAGGCCGAAAAAATCGGCGAGAGCAAGGGCTTCGGCGGGGCCGAGGTGCTTGTCGCCGGCGACAGCTATTATGTGCGCCGTACCGACCAGAACAATCGCATCGTTTTCACGATGAAGCGACACATCTGTCAGAAGGAGATTCCGCCGGCGGAGCTGATGCGGCTGCTGGACGAAGGCCGTACCAACCTCATCGAAGGTCTGATCTCGAAGCGAGGCTCCCCTTTCAGCGCCTTTCTGGTGCTCTCGAAAACCAAAACCAAGGCCGACTTCGAGTTCCCGCCCCGCTGACCACCGTTCCGAACGTTGGGAGAATTTCCGTGAGACCTGCTCCGTTGCCCCACCGGGGCTGCTCTGGCGGTGACGGGGTGGCACCCGCCAATCAACCGGGCTTATGACCGGTCGGTGGGTATTGCCACCTTTGTCTGGCCAGAAAAAATGTCTGAAACCGCCGCCCTCCCGGCATCGTCTTGAACTGCACCTATTCTTGGGCTTGCCTCAGAATGCCGCTCCCGCTCCATATTTCCACGTCCCCGCCTTCATCTCAACAGACCAACCATCCTTACCATGCCCACACCGCTCCCTACTCAGCGTCCGATCACTTCGACCCGCTCCGCGCCGCCGGCGAAGTCGAACAACCTGAGCTACGCCATCATCGCCCTGTTGCTCGCCACGCTCGGATCCGGCGGCTACGCTTGGGTCAATATCAATGGCCGGGTCAAAGCATTGGAGGCGAAAACGACACAACCTCTTCGTGCCGGTGTCGGTGGTCTCACCGGAGACCCCGGCACCAATCCCACCGGTTTCGCCGCTACAGGCCGCGGTGGCCGCGGTGGTGCTGGTGGCGGTCGTGGTGGTGGTCGCGGCGGCTTGAGCGCCGATACCATCGTACAAAATTATGGGATCGCGCTCAACGATGCCCAAGTCGGGCAGCTTGATACCCTGTTGCAGCAGCGTACGCAACTTCGCAACAATGCGCGGTTGGATTCGGGCGATCCTAACACCGCCGACACCAATGCCATTGACAACCAGCTGATGAATCTCGTCGGGGTGGATGTGTACTCCCAAATACAGGGGCAACTGAACGGTGGCGGTCGTGGTGGTCGCGGCGGTGGTGGTCGCGGCGGTGGTGGCGCCGGTGGTGCTGGAGGCGGCGGGTTTGGCAATCCTGGCGGCGGTGGTGGCGGCGGCGGGTTTCCAGGCGGCGGTGGCGGTGCTGGCCAGTTTGGCAACTGATCCCTTGTCGGCAGCGGGTGTTCACATACACCGGTTTCACGGGCTGGCCGCCCGGATATGGCCTCGCGGTTGGAGTTGACAATCCCGCCGCGAGGCTTGTTTTTGGGTGGAGCCACTCCCATGAAACCTGTCTCTTCCCCCCTGTCTGCTCCTTCGTCATCCGCGCGCGTGCCGCAAAAACATCCGCCTGCGCCAGTGAAAAGGGGAAGCCTGTTCACATGGCTTTTTCTGGCACTCGCCCTCGGCGCAGGTGGGTTGGCGTGGTGGGAGCACGGACAGAACGATGACCTGAAAAAGCAGCTTGCCGAAACGCAGGATTCCATGGCGGCAGCGGCCAAATCGCCAGCTCCGGCCCCCGCGTTTGTCCAGGAGTCCATGCCGGCCCGGCCGCTCCCTGGGGCCGACGAACTGCCCGCCCCGAATGCCGATGAAGCCCGTCAGCGTGGTGCGGCTGCGATCGGGGCGCTGCTCAACAATCCCCAGATTCAGCAGTTCGCTAGCAACATGACGCAGACGATCGTGACCAACGCTTATGCTGGCTTGGTGCAGCAGCTCAACCTCAGTCCGGAGCAGGCCACAGCATTCAACGATCTGGTCGCGCAACGTGCATTGGTTGGGCAGGAGGCATTGAGAACCGCGCTGGCGCAGGGGGTTGATGTGGCCGCGAACGCCGACCAGTTGCGACAGCAGGTCAGCCAGGCGCAGGCGCAGGTGGATCGCAATATCCACAGTCTCCTCGGCGACGGTGCCTTTCAGCAATATCAGGACTACACCCGCAACAATGTGCCGCAGCAGCTTCGCGGCGCCGGAAACTGAGCGGGCTTGCGGCAGGAGCCTGCTGGCAGGCGATTTTCATGCGCAGCTGACAAAGGCGGAATCCTTGGTCTCAAATGCAGCGCGGCAAAATGCCGCAACAGGAGGTCGGTGGAGCACGGCCTGCCCTTGCTTTCTTGACCTGAAACCGGAGGGAGACTAAGAACAAAAAACCCGCGCCATTGAAAGGCGCGGGTTGAATTGGTTTTGCGGGGCAGGCGTTTCCAAACGGTTACTTCGCGCCAGCCTTGACCCAGTCAACGATCTGTTGGACTTCGGCGGCGGTCGGGGCGGGTTTGCCCTTTTGCGGCATGATGTCCTTGTGATCCGGAGCGAGCGTGATGCGGTGGATGATCTCACTCGCCTCGGGCTTGCCGGCGACGATACCGGGCTTCGTGGCGCTGTTGCGACCGCCTTTGATGACGTTGGCCAGCGTGTCGAGCTTGAGGCCGCCTTTGCCGACGCTGTTGGGCGCCGTTCCAGCGGGAGCCAAGTCGCCGCCGTGGCACGCGTAGCAGTATTTTTCGAACAGCGGCTTGACGTCGGCGAAGGCCACGGCCTTGGCCGGAGCGGCGGGAGCCGCCGCAGGAGCGGCAGCGGCAGCGGCAGCGGCAGGGGCGGCCGGGGTGGCCGGGGTGGCGGCACCGCGCACCGAGGCGGTGACGATAAGAGCGAAACCGGCAAAACCGGCCGCCGCGACGGAGAGCAGACGATGCGAGTGAGGAATATTTGGGTTCATGGTGTAAGCAATGGTCAAAATTATTGCCTGAGCCCTTGACCGCAAGGATAAACTTTTGTTCACTTTAACCTTCATTTTATCCCATGAACCGTCCTGTCATTCCCCTCTGCCTGAGCGTCCTGACCTTGGGTGGTCTGACGGTTATCATCGGCTGCACCAACGCACGGTCCGGTGCCAGCCAGACCGTCACCACCGGGACGGATGCAGCAGCCACAATCCCCGCCGAAACATTGTTTGCCAAAAACATCCGGCCGTTCATCGCCAAAAACTGCCTTGAGTGCCACGATGCTCCCACGGCCAAAGGCAATCTCATCCTCGACGCGGCTTCCCTCAGTACCGTCGAATCCATGCGCACCCACCGCGACACTTGGGAGCGGGTGCTCACCCGCGTGGAACGCGGCATCATGCCGCCGCACGACGCCGACCAGCCCACTCCCGCCGCGCGCGCCACAGTTGTCGCCTCGCTCGAAACAGTGCTCCACCCGGTTGACCCCGCCCACCCCGATGCCGGCCGAGTTGTCCTTCGCCGCCTTAACCGCGAGGAATACAAGAACACCGTGCAGGACATCCTCGGCGTCTCGTTCAACCCCGCGCAGGATTTCCCCGACGATGACTCCGGCTACGGCTACGACAACATCGGCGATGTGCTCACGCTCTCGCCCTTGCTCTTCGAGCGCTACCTCGCAGCCGCCCGCGCCATCGCGCGCGAGGTCGTGCCCGAGCGCCTGCCACCCAGCCGCATGCTCTACGGCTCGGCTGAAGTATGGAAAGGCACCGGGCTCGAGTTCCTGCCTCCGACGCTGAAAATGGCGGGCCCGGCGCGCGCGAGCTGGACTTTCACCGTCCCCGCCACCGGTGCCTACAAAATCGACACCCAGGCTGGCAGTGGCAATGGCCCGACCGGCCCCAGCGGCAACCTGCGCTACAATGTCGAGCTGGACGGCGTGATCATCGCCAGGGACCTGGAGACGCAAACGGGCACCCGCGACCTTGGCTTCAAGCAATCTATCCCCGAGCTGAAGATCGTGCAAGGCACCCACGTCCTCACCGTGGACTACTACAGCCCGCAACCGCCTCTGCCGGTGGCGGCCCCCGCTGATCCGGCGGTTCCCACCGATCCGGCCGCACCCGCGCCGGCGGGCCGGGGCGGACGCGGTGGCCGGGGCGGCCGGGGCGGTGGCGGCGGGGCGGCCGGCGGCAATTTCTGGATCCACATGGTGAACATCGAGGGTCCGTTCAACCCCGAGCCGCTCGTTCCCAACGCAGTCTTCGCCGCCCTTGTCGGCACGCCGCGACAGAATGAATCGAACGATGCCTGGATCAGCCGCGGGGTCGTCAGCCTCGCCACGCCGCTCCTCCGCCGTACGCCCACGGCCGACGAGACGACCCGCCTGGCGGAGGTGGTCCGTTCCACCATCGCGGCTGGCGGCTCGCGCGAGGCTGGTTGGCAGACGGCGGTGCAGGCCATGCTGGTTTCGCCCAGCTTCCTGTTCAGGGGTGAGACACCGGGCAAGAACGAGACCGCGGACAAGAACTACGCCCTCAGCGAGCCCGAGCTGGCGAGCCGCCTCGCCTACTTCCTCTGGAGCAGCGCGCCTGACGAGGGCCTCCGCAACCTGGCCGCGCAAGGCAAGCTCCGCGCCAATTTCAACTCCGAGATCAAGCGCCTGCTGGCCGACCAGCGCGCCGACCGCTTCGTCCGCAACTTCGCCGGCCAATGGCTGCACTTGCGCAACCTGCCGCAGCGCGAGACCGACGCCAAGCTCTATCCCAACTGGAACCCCGCCATCGTTGCCGACATGGCCATGGAGACGCGGAAATTCTTCGCCGACTTCCTGGTCAACGGCCAGCCCGTCACGACGATGCTGACCGCCGACTATTCCTTCGTCAGCCCGTTGCTCGCCAGGTTTTACGGCCTCAACCAAACGCCGGTGCCGTCGCCCGTCGGCGCCGGAGTCGCGGTCGTCCCCTCGCCCGACGGTGGCGTGGTGGTCGCCGCCGCCGACCCGCCGGCCGATCCCAACGCCGTCCCTCCCGCCCAAGGCGCGCGCGGCGCGGGTCGGGGCGCGCGCGGGGCCGCCGGTGCCGGCGCGGCCGGTTTCGCCGGCGGCCGTGGTCGCGGCGGGGCCGCGCCGCCGCCCGTGCCCAGCAAGCCCGAGGAGTTTGTCCGCACCTCGCTCCCGCCCGAGCGCCGTGCCGGCCTGCTCGGCCAGGCCAGCATCCTTGCGCTGAGCTCCTATGCCAACCGCACCTCGCCCGTGCTGCGCGGCAAGTTTGTCCTCGATTCCCTGCTGGGCGTCAATCCGCCGCCGCCGCCCGCCAACGTCCCGGGCCTCCCCGAGACCGTCGGCGACAACCAGCCCGCCACCGTGCGCGAGCGTCTCGCGCTCCACCGCCAGAAGCCCGAATGCGCGATCTGTCACAAGGACATCGATCCCCTCGGCTTTGCGCTGGAGAACTTCGACGCCACCGGTGCCTGGCGCACCATGGAGAACGGCCTGCCGGTGGACTCCGTGGGCGAGCTGCCCGGCGGCGAGAAGGTCTCGGGTGCGGTCGAGCTGGGGCACCTGCTCGCGGGCGCGCGGCGCGCCGAGTTCGAGAAGAATTTCGCCACGCAGCTCCTCACCTTTGCCATCGGCCGCGGCACCGATTACTATGACCGTCCGACCATCGACCGGATCGTCGGGGATGCCGGCAAAAACGGGGCTACGCTCCCGGCCTACATCGAGGCGGTGGCGAACAGTCTTGCCTTTCAGCAGCGCCGGGGCGAGCCTCAGTCTGGCCCCGCCGCCACGGGATCCGCCGTGCCCACCGTCGCACAACGTTGAAATCGCGCACTCCGCCGGTCTTTACCTGATCCTTTCCCCTCCATGAGTTTCCCCACGTCCTCCCCGTTCTCGCATCAGATCCACCGCCGTTCGTTTGTCCGCGGCATGGGTGCGCTCGTCGCGCTGCCCTTCATGGAGAGCCTCGTGCCGGCCCGCGCGCTCCGTGCCGCCGAGCAGGCGGCATCCGCCGCCGGCAGCGCGGCCGCCGGGCCGTTTCCGATGCGCAGCGCCTTTGTCTACATTCCCAATGGCGTGGACAACGCCAACTGGTGGCCCGAGGGAACGGGCGCGGACTACACTCTCACCCGCTCGCTCACTCCCTTGGAGCCTTTCAAGCGGGACCTGCAGGTGGTGAGCGGCCTAGACCACCACAAGGCCGATTCCAACGGCGACGGCGGCGGCGACCACGCCCGTGCCGGCGCGACCTTCCTCACCGGCTGCCAGGCCTTCAAGACCGGCGGGCGTGACATCCGCGCCGGCGTCTCGATCGACCAGGTCATCGCGAACGGCCTTGTCGCCAAAGGCGCGAATTTCCGCCTGCCCTCGCTCGAGTTGAGCTGCGAGGCCCCGCAGCTGGCCGGCACCTGCGACACCGGCTACAGCTGCGCCTACCAATACAACCTCTCCTGGCGCTCCGCCACGCAGCCCAACCCTGCCGAGCGAAACCCGCGCCTCGTCTTCGAGCGCATGTTCGGCAGCGCCGCCTCCGCCGAGGACGGCGTTTCGAAGGAACGCCGCGCGGCCGAACGGAGCAGCATCCTCGACTTTGTCCGCGCCGACGCGAAGCAGCTGCAGAACCGGCTTGGCCGTTCCGACCAGCACAAGCTGGATGAATATTTCACGTCGGTCCGCGAGATCGAGCGCCGCATCGCCTCCTACGAGAGCATGAGTGCGACCATCCCGGAGATGAAAGTACCCGCCGGCATCCCGCACAACGAGGCAGGCGCGGAGGACTACACCGGGCACATCCGCCTGATGATGGACCTGCTGGTGCTGGCCTTCCAGACCAACAGCACGCCCATCGTCACGCTCATGCTCGCCAGCGAGTCCAGCCCGCGCACCTTCCCGTGGCTCGGCATCGGGGGTGACGGCCACCATCCCATTTCGCACCACCAGAGCAATCCGGGCCAGCTCGCCAAGCTCCAGAAGATCGACCAGTATTATGCCGAGCAGTTCGCCTACCTGCTGGGCAAGATGCAGGGAATCAAGGAGGGCGACCGCACGTTGCTCGACAACACCCTGCTGGTCTATGGTTCTTGCATCCGCGACGGCGACAAGCACGACCATGCCGACCTGCCGATCATCATGGCCGGCCGCGCGGGCGGCCTGATGAAGCCCGGCCGCTTCAACGTGCTCGAAAAGTCCACACCAATGTCGAACTTCTTCCTCGGCCTCGCCGATATGCACGGCGTCCAGGTCGAGCGTCTCGGCGACAGCACGGGGAAGCTCACGATGGGGTGAGGCCGGCGGGATTTTCGCTGACGTCAACATGCGGCAGAATTGGCTGCCAGCCGGTTTGGTGATGCGGTCGTGGGTGCCAAGCGCCCTGATCCGCCAGGGAGGTCTTTGCCTTGCACTTGGGTTGTAGGGCATCCGCCATTTCCTTACCACGACAAGCCGGGGTTTGTTTCCCCGGATTGAATAATCGCCGTGACAGTCCTTGGGGTGGGCGTGGCCTCCTAGGGAGCCTCCGTTTTTGGAGGCCAAAGTCTCGTCAGGCCTTCACGGTCCGCAGAAAATCCCCTTGCCGCGCGTTCCGATGGAGCGCAACCTGCTCCGCTCCACTCACCATGATCGTCACTACCGCGCAGCTCTTCAAGCACGCCTACGGCAAGTATGCCGTCGGCGCCTACAACATCAACAACGCCGAACAGGCGATGGGCCTTTTCCGTGGCGCTATCGACTCCAAGGCCCCCTTCATCATCCAGATTTCCAAGGGTGCGCGCGCTTATACCGACAAGCGCATGCTTGAGGCCATCATCCGTGCGGCGGGCGTGATTTTTCCCGAGGCCATCTTCGCCGTTCACCTCGACCACGGCGACGAGCAGACCTGCTACGAGTGTATTGATTCCGGTTTCTTTAGCTCGGTGATGATTGATGCGTCGCACGACCCCTTTGACCAGAATGTCGCCATCACCAAGCGCGTGGTGGACGCTGCGCACAAAAAAGGCATCTCCGTTGAGGCCGAGCTGGGCATGCTCGGTGGCGTCGAGGAGGATATTAAGGTTGAGGAAGGCAACGCGTGCCTCACCGACCCAGCCGAGGCCGAGGACTTCGTGAAGAAGACCGGCTGCGACTCGCTCGCCTGCGCCATCGGGACCAGCCACGGGGCCTTCAAGTTCAAGGGTAGGCAGTCCCTCCACTTTGACGTGCTCGACAAGATCAAGGCCCGGCTCCCGGGCTTTCCGCTGGTCATGCATGGCAGCTCCAGTGTCCCCCAGGACGAGGTCGCTCGCATCAACGCCGCCGGCGGCAAGATCGCCGGCTCGATGGGCGTTGACGTGAACGAATACCTGCCCGCCGCCAAGCGCGGCGTGACCAAGGTGAACATTGATACCGACGGCCGCCTCGTGTGGACACGCGTGCATCGCGAGTTCTTCCGCGACAAGCCGGGTGACTTCGATTTCCGCCCGCCGGGCAAGATTTTCATCTCCGAATACGCCAAGTTCATCGCCAGCCGCAACCAGCTCCTCGGCAGCGCCGGCCAGCTCGAAGACCTCCGCAAGAGCCTTGGCAAGTGAGGCTGGTAGCCTCTGGCCGAGGTTTTTTGGCTGCAGGTTGTTGAGCGGGCCTCGTTGAGACCGGAAGGGACGCGACCACGGCTGCAAGGCATGCGGCATGGCACCGTCAGATGCTTTTCAAGGCAAAGACGGGCATCGCTTGCATGGAGTGCAGCAGCCGGAGCGCGCGCGCCTCGGCGCGGCGCATGGCGCGTTTTTGGGCGGGGACAAGGTCATCGTAACCGGCAAGGTGCAGCCAGCCGTGGACGACGTAGAGCGTAAGCTCAGACGAAAAGGCGGCGTCGCTTTTCCTTGCTGAAGCAACCACCTGGCGACGTAGGCCAGCCGTACGCGTGTGCCGCCACGCCGCGTCCACCGAGACGCAAATTTCGCCCGCCGTGCCGTGGGTGGAATCACCCTCAAAAGTGATTACATCGGTCGGGGTGGGATCGGCGAGAAAATCGGCATGGAGCCTGGACAGCTCGGGGTCGGTCAGAAAAACGAGCGAAAGCTCGCCGCTCGCAAAAGACTGAATGCTTGGAGGATTGAAGGAGCGAAGCCGGAAGGCTGGATGATTGGCGTCGAGCGTGTGGATCGCACGGACGAGGGCACGGCGGTCGAGACGCAGACGTGGGTGGTGATTGGTGATCGAGATCGCGCGGGCAGGCATGGTCTGGGTTCTTTCTCCCTTATCCTTCTCGTTCTTTCTTTTGCCGGGAGGGAAAGGACTGACGAAGGAGGATGCTTATTGGCGTCACGGAGCAGCAGAAGAGCTTTCCGCCTCCGGACGGCGGTCTCCCGTCTCATTCGCTGCGGCGGTGCCGGTGGCCGCAGGGTATTCCACCCGTGTGTGGGTCATATTGCGCAGCGTGCGGGCAAAACTTTCCTTGATGCTGCCGAGCTCCGCAAATGTCAGCGGAGCTTCGTCGAGCTGGTGCTCATCCACTCGCTCGTGGACGATGCGTGCAATGAGTTCGACGAGGCGGTCTGGCGTGACTTCGCGGAGCGAGCGCGCGGCGGCCTCGACGCCATCGGCGAGGTGGATGATGGCGCTTTCCTTGGTGCGCGGGCGGGGGCCGGGATAACGGAATCCGGTAGTTTCCACCGGGGTAGCGGAAGGGGGCCGGGAAAAGGTGGCGGGAGTGGAAGCAGAATCCCCTGCGGTCGGTGTCCCATTTCCCGCTCCGTTTTCCTTGCCACTTTTTCCCGTCCCGTGCGGGGGACAGGGGAAAGGCGCACGCGACTGCGCGACAGCGCGCTGGTAAAAATACCGCACGAGCGTCGTGCCGTGGTGCTGGCGGATCACGTCCACGATGGAGCGGGGCAGCTTGTGCTGGTGCGCGAGGGTCACGCCATCCTCAACGTGCGCGAGGATGATTTCCGCCGAGCGGCCGGGTGGCAACATGTCGTGCGGGTTGAGACCGGGGCGCTGGTTTTCGGCGAAGAACTCGGGATGGCCGGTCTTGCCGATGTCGTGATAGAGCGCGCAGACGCGGGCGAGCAGCGGGTTGGCGCCGATGGTGGCGGCGGCGTGTTCGGCGAGCTGTGCGACCATGAGCGAGTGGTGGTAGGTGCCGGGGGCCTCGAGCTGCATCAGGCGCAGCAGCGGGTGGTTATAGTCGGTCAGCTCCAGGAAGGTGATGTCGGTTGTGCGCTTAAATAGCCCTTCGAACACCGGCAGGAGGCCGACGACGATCACGCCGGTCAGCAGGCCGGTGCCGAGGCCGGTGCCCATGTGCTTGACGACAGTGAGGGGCTGGAGCTGGTCGGCCACGCCGAGCAGCAGCGCAAAGCCCGCCACCGTCAGCCCGCCGAAGGCCGAGGCCCGCAGCACGCCGCCACGTCGGCTCGTATGCCGGCAGCCATAGATCGCCACCATCGAGCCGAGAAAGGTGAGCACCAGCAGGTCCAGGCGATTGCCATAGACGACCCCGGTGAAAATCGAGATCAGCAGCGCCATGAAACTGGCCGAGCCGGCGTCAATCAGCACCGCAATGACGATAGGGGCGATGGCCGTGGGCGCGAGATAGGGCAGCAGCGAGGCCGAGTCGGGGTCATTGGCGAAAAACGGCAGGCTCGTGAGGGTGTAGCTCAGCCGCACCAGCGCAAGGTTGCCCACGACCACCAGCGCTAGCAGCGCCAGACGGACGTTGCTGTTGAGAGTCGCGCGGTCCTCCAGCCGGATGAAGATCGCACCGGCCATCACCATCGCCAGCACGAGGAGCACGCGGTAAAAAATTTGCAGCGTGTCGTGCATTTCTGCATCGCCGCTCGCCCGCAGGTGGTCGCGGTGCGCGGCGAGCATTTCGACCTGCGCTGCGGTCACGCGTTCTCCCGCCTCGAGGATCGTCTCGCCGCGCGCTACAATCACCGTCACGGGGCGAAGCGCGGCGACCGCCGCCTGCGTGCGCGCCAGCGTGGCGGCGGCATCGAAGACGACGTTGGCCGTCACGCCCCGGCTGAAAAACCCGAACACCTCTTGCAGCTGCGCCGCCGGCACCCCCGCGCTGGCGAGGCTCACGCGCAGAAATGTCAGCGCGTCGGCCAGCGACTGCACGGGCCGCGCGGCCATCGTGCCGTCGGGCCGCGCGAGCATGAAGGCGTTGACGCTGCCTGGCGGGGCGCTGGCGGGGGCGTTGGGCTGCACCCCGTCGGCCGCGATCTGGTGCAGCGCTGCGAGGGCGGTGCGGGCGAGGGCGGCGCGGGCCTTCGCGTCGCCGGCGGCGAGCAGCGCGGCGATCTCTCCGGCGGTGGCGCGGGCCCCCGTGCGGGCGTTGAACGTCTCGGCCAGTGTGCCGAGGGCGTTTTCGCGCGTGCCAAGCAGCGGCACCGCTCCCGGTGGGTGCGCCTGCTCAAACTGATCGAGCCCCGGCAGCAGCACGGCCAGGGCGGCCTCGAATTTCTCCAGCGGCGCATTTTCCAGCCGGAAGACGCGCGGCACGCGTTCGCGCGCCTGCTCCTTCGCCAGCCGTGTCTGCTCGGCGCTCTCATAGCTGAACGGCGCGCTGGCGATCACGCGCACGCCCGCGAGCTGGCCCGGCAGCACCGGCAGGCTCGCCGTGCTGAACCCGAGGAAGCTGATGAGCGCGATGACCGCGACCGTTGTAACAAAGATGAGCATCGCCACGAGCCGGCTGCCGTCGAGAAACTCCCGCACGCCCGAGCCCGAGCCGCCGCCCCGGCCCGCGCGGTCGGACGCGCCGAGGCGGGCGAGGAGTAGCTTGAGCTGGTCTTTGACAGGCACGGTAAGGAATGGCCTCACGCCACAGGCGCTAAAATTGAAAAGGTTGAAACGGAAAACATGGCGAGACGGAGGGAGATGCAGGCTTATTTTTTCGAGGAGACCAATCTTGCCAATCTTTTCCACCACGGCGGGCTCAAGGCTTGGTTAATACGCCTTAGTTTCTGATGCATATCGTGCGGAAAAGGGACGAGCTCGGTTGCGCAGTTCAACGCGTTGGCAAATGACGTCACCCGGGATTCTTCCAAATTGCCGGCCAGCGAAAGTGATCCCTCCAGATTGTTTCTCCAACTGTGAAAGGAGAAAATGACCTCCGTCTTGGTGTAACCTTTGAAGTGGTAGAATACTGCCTCCATGCCTTGCGATTCGACTAACAGGCAAAGCTTTCGGATCAATTCATCCGTGTAAGCGACATGGTAGCTGACCGGAACCGGATGAATGGTATCACAGGATACATTGGCCAGATAATTTGCGGGATGCTCTTCATAGAGCGCCTTGGCGCTTAGGCCTATTTCAAGACCTTCAAACATAATCGTTCCGCCTGGCGGGAAAATCTTCGGCAGATGCCGAAAGAAGTCGCGCAGCGGCAGCACGTTGCGCTCGAATTTCCAATAGTTGCTGCCCGTCATACCAATCTCTTGGTCCCATTTGGCCTCTCGTTGGGCGAATGCCTCTTTTACGGTCATCGTTTGTCCTCCGCACCAGGGCCGTTCCCGTTGCCGGTCGGGTTGCGATGCCGGTCGTAGGCGGCGATGATGCGCTGCACGAGAGGGTGGCGGACGACGTCAGCGACGTCGAAGTGGTGCGACTCGACACCGGGCACGCCGGTCAGCACACGCCGCGCTTCCAGCAGGCCGGAGGTCTTGGCCCGCGGGAGGTCAATCTGGGTGACGTCGCCGGTGATGACCATGCGCGACTCCTCGCCGAGGCGGGTGAGAAACATCAGCATCTGCTCAGGCGTGGTGTTCTGCGCCTCGTCGAGGATGACAAAGGCGTGGGAGAGCGTGCGCCCCCGCATGTAGGCGAGGGGGGCGATCTCGATCAGGCTTTTTTCGGCGAGGCGGGCCAGTTCGGTGGCGTCCAGCATGTCGTGGAGCGCGTCGTAGAGCGGGCGGAGATAGGGCAGGATTTTTTCACGAAGGTCGCCGGGGAGGAACCCTAGGGTCTCGCCGGCCTCGACGGCGGGACGTGTGAGGATGATCCGGCGGACTTGTCCGGACTGGAGCGCGGCGACGGCCTGGGCGACGGCGAGGTAGGTCTTGCCGGTGCCGGCGGGGCCGATGCCGAAGACGACCGGGTGGTCGCGCATGAGCCCGAGGTAGATTTTCTGGCCGAGGGTCTTGGGGACGATGGTGCCGCGAGGCGTGGTGACGACGAGGGGCGAGCCGCAGAGGGCGCGCAACTGCTCGGCCGCGCCGCGCGCGACGGCGTCGGTAAAGCGGTGGAAGTCGGCGGTACCGATGGCGAGGCCCTGTCCACGGGCGTTATCGAGGAAGCCGAAGAGTTCTGCCGCCGCCGCGATGGCGGCGGCCGATTTGGGCTTGGGGGATTTCGGTTTTGGACTGGCGGATGCGATGGAATCGGGGGCGTCATCGGCCGGGTCGGCGGCATGAATATGGAGCTTGTCGTCGCGCGAGGTGAGCTTCACGCCGAGGACGCGTTCAGCGTGCGCGAGGTTTTCCTCGCGGCCTGCGTAGAGCGAGTGCAGGTGGCGCGGGCTGGGAAAATGGAGGGTTTTGGACGGCACGGAGGAAATGTGGAGAGCGGATAGCGGAAGACGAAACAGCCCGCGGTCAAACAGTGCGGGGAGCAGCGGTGCCGGGAGGTTTCCGCGCGCCGCCTTCCGTCATCTTCATTTCAGCGGCTGCTGCCGTGAGCTTTCCCCAGGTTGCCTCCAGCGCCTGCGGGAGGACGCGGGTCGAGCCGAGCACGGGCATGAAGTTGGTGTCGCCATTCCAGCGGGGGACGATGTGGGCGTGGAGGTGCGGGATGCTGCCACCGGCGGCGGAGCCGAGATTGAAGCCGAGATTGAAGCCGTCGGGGTTGAGCGCGGCCGCAAGGATTTTCTTGGCGAAGATCATGGTAGCCATAAGACCGGCGCTTTCGGCGGCGGTCAGGTCCTCGAAATCGAGGACCTCGCGGAAGGGGATGGCGAGGAGGTGGCCCGGGTTGTAGGGAAATCGGTTGAGCATGAGGTAGCACAGCGGCGCGCGGTGGACGATGAGCGCGGCGCGGTCGTCACCGAGCGCCGGCAGCTCGGTAAACGGGCGCGTGTCACCTGCCGGCAGGCGCGGTGCGGCGATGTAATCCATGCGCCAATGGGCATGCAACGACTCAAAGTTCACGGGAGAGCAAGCGGAGCAGAACCGGCGGGCGTTGTCAAAGCCGGGCGGTGGGGTTGGGAACTACAGCCGTGGGGCGCAGGTTTTCCCACTTCATGATCTAAAATTGGAGTCGCGATGCTCTTGGCGAAGTTGGGTCACATGGGACGGGTTGGCGGCAGTATCACCGGCGATTCGGCTGGCATGACGCGGTGGGTGCGGTGAGCGGGTTTCAACTCTGTTACGGCCGGGCTGACGACGAAAGTGCGGTCACATGGTGGCCGGGAGCTGGTTTCACGTACAGCTTGGTGGATGCAGGCGATAATTTGATGGGCAAAAGCCCCCGGTGCTCGTCGCCGGCGGTTCAGTGCCATGGGACGAGATTGATGCACGGTTTCGCGCGTAAAGTAGGGAGCTGGAGCCGGCGGTGCGTGAGTTCGTCATGGCACGGTTGGCGGCCTGTGGCTGAGCGGCGGGCGAAATTGCTGGCGCAGCCTGCACGAATCGGCAATCCCTGTCGTCCGCCCATGACCGACTTGTGGAAAAAGTGGACCGCCATTGTGCCGGCGCCGTTTCTGACGGCGTTGCTGCTGAGTGCGGGCTATCTGGGCTTCACGGCATGGGAGCAGTCGCACTGGTGGCTGGCGCTGTCGGACTACTCCTTTGGCTGGCTGGTGCCGTTGTTTGTGGCGTTTGCGGTGCATGATCGCTGGCCCAGTATCATGGCGGGGGTGCGTGCGTGCGCCGCACCGGGCAGCCCGCGTGCGGCGGGCTGGCAAGGTGGCGCGCTGGCGCTGGCGGCGTATGCGGCGCTGGTCGTCGGTGCGGTGATTTTTTTCGTCGGTGCGGCCTCGCGCGCGGCCGCCGGCTCCGCGCCGGCGCACACCCTGGCGGTGTCGGTCGGAGCATCGGCACTGTTGCTCGCGACACTCTTTGTGAGCGCGCCGGATCCGGAGGGCGCGGCGACGCCGGCTGGCGGGCTGGGCCGTGATGCGCGCGTGCGGCTGGTGGCGCTGTTTGTGTTTCCTGCCTTGGTCTGGCTGGTGTCGGCGCCGCTGGTGTCGGTCGTGCAGCAGCGGCTCAGCCTGTTCCTGCTGGGGCAGGTGACACGTGCGGTGTTTTTTACCTTTGACACGCTAGGGCTGGCGGTGGAGCGGCAGGGCAACGTGCTAAAACTGCCCGAAGTGATTTTGGGGCAGCGGAACGATGTGGGGGTGGCCGAGGCGTGCTCGGGCATCCGTTCGTTCACGGCATGCCTTTTTGCGGGATCGTTCCTCGCCGCCGTGTTTCTTGACCGGTTCTGGAAAAAGGTCTCGCTCGTGGTGCTCGCGGTGGTGTTTGCCTTCGGCATGAACATCCTGCGCGCGCTGTTCCTGACCGCGTGGGCCTATAACTACGGCGAGCACAGCATGGAGCAAAAGGTGCACGACATCGCCGGCTACGCTGTGCTCGTGCTGACCGTGGCCGGGCTGCTGTGCCTGCTACCGCTCTTCAATCTCAAGCTTTCATTTCGCCAGCACGACGGGACGAAGACGCCCACGCCTTTTCCCTCCCAAGGCGGACAATCCTGAGCGAGGCGCATGATCTGGCTCTACCGGCTGCTGTTTGTGCCTGCGATGCTGCTCGCCGCGCCGTATTATTTGTGGCGCATGCGGCGGCGTGGCGGCTACCGGCGGCATTTCACGCAGCGCTTCGGGGTCACGCCGCCAATGCCGCCGAAAACTTCGGGCGTACCACGGGTCTGGCTGCAGGCCGTGAGCGTGGGGGAGATCCTCGCGCTCGGCCCGCTTCTGCACGGGCTCCGCACCGCCGGCGCGGAAATTTATCTCACGACCACGACCAGCACCGGTTACACCGAGGCACGCGGGCGCTACGCGCCGCTCGTGCTTGCGCTCGGATATTTCCCGACCGACTTCTGGCTGTTCTCCCGGCGCGCCTGGGCCGCCGTGCAGCCTGACCTCATTGTGCTCATGGAAAGCGAGCGATGGCCGGAACACCTGGCGCAGGCGCGTGCGCGTGGCGTGCCGGTCGTGTGCGTCAACGCCCGCCTCAGCGACCGCAGCCACCGCCGGCTGCGGCGCGCCCGCCCGCTGGCCGGGCTGTTTTTCGGCGGAATCACGCGCGTGCTCGCCGCCTCGGCACAGGACGCGGAACGCTTTCGAGAGCTGGGGGTGCCGGCACAGCGCGTCATGCTGACCGGCAGCCTCAAACTCGATGTGGAAATTCCTCTGCTGGCCGACACGGAAAAAATGAGGCTCCGCGCCGCGCTCGGCCTGCCGCCCGCCGGGCTGGTGCTGCTCGGCTCGTCCACGTGGCCCGGCGAGGAGACAGCGCTATTGCAGGCGCTCGCCGCCGCCCGCGGGCGGGGCCTCGCGGTCTCGCTGCTGCTCGTGCCACGTCACGCCGAACGTCGCGACGAAATCCGTCCGGTGCTTGAGCGTTCCGGGCTGCGTTTCCATTTCCGTCTCACGGGCGACGCGACTGGCGAGGTGGATGTGGCCGTGGGTGACACGACCGGGGAGCTGCGAAAGTTTACGCAGCTCGCCGACCTCGTTTTTGTCGGCAAAAGCCTTGCGCCGCACGATGGCGGACAGACGCCCGTTGAGGCGGCGATCCTCGGCCGTCCGCTCCTGCACGGCCCGCGCATGGGCAATTTCCGCGAAATTACCCGTGCGCTCGACGCTGCGGGGGCGGCCCGCGAGGTCGAGCATGCGAGCGCACTGGTCGCGGCGGCCGTCGAGCTGCTCGGTGATCTCGCACGCCGTGATCACATGGCCGCCGCCGCACGCGCATGGACCGAGGCCAGCCGCGGCGCGACGGTGCGTACGCTGGAGGTGCTGGCGACGGAGCTGGCGGCGCGGCAGACGGCGGCCACGATCGCCGCAAAATAAGATGCCTCCCTCAGTGGGGAGGCACCGGCGTGACGCGGCTGGGTGGGGCGCTCCGTTGTCTTCGCGCGTGCCAGTGCGTGGGCGACGGGGTGGTTTTTGATTTGTTCCGGAGGGGCAAGTGGGCCATGCAGTCACGTTCGCCTTTCTCACCATGAACATTTTCCCGCGCCGTGATGACTTCCTCCGCCTTGCCGGCCAGGGCAATGTCATCCCTGTCTATGCCGACCTGCTCGCCGACTTCGAGACGCCCGTCTCCGCCTACGCCAAGCTCAAGGCTGCCGGTCCGTCCTACCTGCTCGAGTCCGTCGAGGGTGGCGAGCGTCTCTCGCGCTACAGCTTCATTGGCTGCCGTCCGCGAAAGATTTTTGTCTGCGGCCCCGACACGACGGAAATTCGCGTGCCGGGAAAACCTGCGCAGACCATTCCCACGCCGCGAGATCCGCTCACGCTGATCGAGGCCGAGCTGCGCGACCACCGCCCCGTGCGCCTGCCGGGCCTGCCGCGCTTCACCGGCGGGGCCGTCGGTTTCCTTGGCTACGAATACATCACGCGCATCGAGCCCACTGTGCCCGCGGCCCCGTTTGATGAACTCGGCACGCCGCTACTCTATTTCATGCTGTCGGACTCGCTGCTGATTTTCGATCGCGCGAAACAAACGCTCCGGCTCTGCGTCAACGCCCACCTCGAGGACGATCCTGCGGCCGCCTACGACGCGGCCGTCGCCGAGTTGCACCACCTCTTCGACCTCCTCAGCCAGCCGGGTACGCTTGCGCCGGCACCCATCGCTGATGTCGCCAGGATCACCGTGCCGCCGGGCAATTTCACCCGCGAGCGTTTCGAAAAATGCGTCGAGGACTCCAAGGAGTTCATTCGTGCCGGCGACATCATCCAGGTTGTCGGTTCGCAGCGGTTTTCGCGTCCGTTTGCCAAGTCCCCGCTCGATCTCTACCGCGCCCTTCGCACGGTCAACCCGTCGCCCTACATGTTCATCCTCGAGACCGGCGACTTTGCCATCGTTGGAGCTTCGCCCGAGGTGCATGTGCGTCTGACCGACGGACTCGTGGAAATTCGCCCCATCGCCGGCACGCGCAAACGTGGCGCGACACCCGACGAGGATACTGCCCTCGAAAAGGAGCTCCTCGCCGATGCGAAGGAGAGGGCCGAGCACCTCATGCTCGTGGACCTCGCGCGCAACGACATCGGCCGTGTATGCGAGTTTGGCAGCGTGACGGTGCCCGACTTCATGACGGTTGAGCGCTACTCGCATGTCATGCACATCGTGTCGCAGGTCGAGGGCCGCATCGCCCCCGGCAAGACAGCGTTTGATCTCATGCGCGCCACGTTTCCTGCCGGCACGGTGAGCGGCGCGCCCAAAATCCGAGCCATGCAGATCATCGCACAGATCGAGGACCGCCAGCGCGGCTTCTACGCCGGTGCGCTCGGCTATTTTGGCTACGACGGCAACAGCGACACCTGCATCACGCTTCGCACCGCGCTGCTTAAGGACGGCAAAATTTACATCCAGGCTGGTGGCGGCTGGGTCGCCGACAGCGTACCGGCAGACGAGTATCAGGAGACCATCAACAAAGCTTCCGCTCTCTTCAAAGCTGTTGCGCTAGCGGAACAACTATAGTCGTGCGACCGTATAAAGAACCGTGCAACCCGACCTCGGCCTTGAATCGGGCCTTGTACATGAGCTCACGCTAGGAATGCACCCTAGAGCTTCTTTGATTTGCCTCAGGACCGAGCCCCCACGTTTAAGGAGGATTCTCGCAGGCGATCACTGCTTTTTCCTCCGACAAAACCGATATCGGGGAATTGGCTGAGCATTTGGAAATGCTGCTGAAAGGGACGCAGACTGCACATGTGGGGGTGGAACGGTGGCGGCAGCTTGTTTTAGCCGGCAGGTGTAAAATATATAAGATAATCATAATAAATATACTAAGACTTAATTAACCGGGTCTTTTTGTTATTTTAGGAAGTGAAAATTGGTAGTTGCCCCGCGCTCGGCGCACTCTCTACATTGATTCCTTTCGCGCGCATGCAAGGCCACGGGCCCAAACGAATCTACACCCCGCAGTCCATCGAGTTTTGGTTCACCAAACTGGAGGATGACTGGGAACTCCATTTTTCACCGGCGCAGCTTGCGGCTGGCCGCCGGCTCTATGTCGAGGGCGAGGTGCGCGAACTGGAGCTGAGCGACCACGACGCCATCATCCACCGTCGCGTGGACAAGCACGACCAGTACGCCGTTATTGAGTGGGCCGAAGGCGGCACACCCACCGTGCGTTCTTCCACCACCGATCGCGAACTGGCGCACGCGCTGGCCATCGCCGGCCTGCACGAAATCGAGGAGCTGGTCGCCGACGAGGCCTCCGCTCTGCCCGAAACGGCCCAGCTAGGGACCGACGTTCTTCGCCGTGCTGCCGGACCGTCTGCTGCCGGTGGCCATGGCAACGGCCAGCATGACCATGCTGCGGCCTCGGTTGTCCGTATCGGCTCCGGTCATGGGTCGCCGGCCGCGCCCACCGCCGCGAACGGTCACCGTTCGGCCGTACTGGCCGATGTTGCGAAGGCGCGCACGCTGTGTCTCGTCTTCAAGACCACCGCCGACGGCCTGACGTTCGAGGCGCATTGGGCCGGACCGGACAAAAAACGTGAGCCCGCGCTTGGCGCCGCGGCGCATGCAGGCGGCAACGGCCACGTCACGTCCGCCGAGCGGGCCAAGCTCATTGGCCTCGCCGCCTACGCGCGCAAGGCCCACTTCGCCTACCATGCCGACACGGGCCTTTACACGTTGGGCAGCG
Organism: Opitutia bacterium; assembly: GCA_947475065.1. Taxonomy (GTDB): domain Bacteria; phylum Verrucomicrobiota; class Verrucomicrobiia; order Opitutales; family Opitutaceae; genus CAIYUN01. The sequence goes on from CANJLB010000021.1 coordinate 22,516, forward strand.
TCGTGGAGATCCCCAATTTCCTGCGCGGCACGCTCGTCACATGGAAAAAGCTATTCACGACCGAGCTCGATGCCGACACGGCGCGTCTCGGCGAAGGCACCAAGGGCATCGAGATCGAGGCGGTTGCGGTCCGTCGCGCCGGCGGCGATGAGGGCGCGCTCGACCTGCGCTGGATTTTTAAGGCCGGCGAGCGGCTGCTGACCGATGCCGAGGTGGATGCGCTGCTCAAGCGCGGCGTCAACCCGGCGATCCTGCCTGGAGTGGGCATCGTCTCGCTGCCCGCCGAAAAGCTGGCCTCGCTCAACACGTGGCGGCGCGACATCGCCGAGACGCACGCCGACGGCACGCTGCCGCCCTGGCTGATTTTTTCGCTGTTTAACGACACGCGTTTCAAGCTCACCCTCTCGTCCGAACTGGAGGCGTGGCGGCAAGGCGTGCTCACGTCCGCGTCGGTCGTCGCTGCGCTGCCCGAAATCCTGCGCCCCTACCAGCGGCGTGGCGTCGAGTGGTTGCACCACCTGTGCGACGTCGGCTGCCACAGCCTGCTCGCCGACGAGATGGGCTTGGGCAAAACGCTCCAGGTGCTCTCGCTGCTCGCCGCTAGGCCCGTCCCCGCCCACCCAGGACTTATCGTCTGTCCGGCGAGTGTGGTGCCGGTGTGGCGCGAGGAGATTGCACGACATTTTCCTGGGCTCGCGGTCGAGGTGCTCAAGGCCGGCCACGATTTTGCCGCGCCCGCCCTGCCGCTCGCCGCGCCCGCCCTCTGGCTGGCGAGCTACGCGCAGCTCCGCAAGCACCGCTCGCTTCTGCCGGGCACGGAGTTTGGGTACGCCGTGCTCGACGAGGGGCAGTTCATCAAGAACCCCGACGCGAAGGTCACGCAGACCTGCTTCGCCATTCGCGCGCGGCACCGTCTCGTGCTCACTGGCACGCCGCTGGAGAACCGGCAGCTCGACCTGTGGAGCATTTTCCGGTTTCTCCTGCCGGGGCTGCTCGGTTCACGCACGGCGTTTGCGGCGGCATTGCACACCGACCGGGACGCCACGCTCAAGCGGCTGCGCGCGCAGCTCGCGCCGTTCCTGCTCCGCCGCACGAAAAACGAGGTCGCGCAGGAGTTGCCGCCCAAGGTCGAGATGGACCTGCTCTGTCCGTTGACCGAGGTACAGCGCGCGCAATATGCCGAGATCTGCCGCGAGGGTCTGGAGCGGCTGGGCAACGACGTGGGCACGGCGCTGCGCGAGAAATCCTTTGGCTTTCTCGCCCTGCTCACCCGCCTGCGCCAGACATGCTGCGACCCGGACATGCTCCCGTGGCTCAACACACCGCTGGCCGATTCGGGCAAGCTCAGCCTGCTGGCTGAGAAGCTGGCCGAAATCGTCGGCAGCGGCCACAAGGTCGTCATTTTTTCACAGTTCGTCATGCTGCTCGACCGCGTGCGCGCATTGCTGGCGGAAAAATTTCCCGACCTCCAGCGCTTCGAGCTGACCGGAATGACTCTCGACCGGCAGAAGCCCGTGGCGGCTTTTCAACATGCGGCCGGTGCGGCCGTGATGCTGGTCTCGCTCAAGGCAGCCGGCACCGGCATCACGCTGCATGCGGCCGACTACGTCTTCCTGCTCGACCCGTGGTGGAATCCGGCGGTCGAGGCGCAGGCCGTGGACCGCGTCCACCGCATCGGGCAGAAGAAGACGGTGTTCGTCTACCGCATGGTCACGGCCGGCACAATCGAGGAGCGCATCCAAGCGCTCAAGGCGGAGAAGAAGGAAATGTTCGACCGCGTGGTCGGCGGGTTGGGCGGCGACTTTGACCTTGGTCGGCATTTCGCGTCGCTGCAGGAGCTCGTGCAGCTCACCACCGCGCATGTCGAGCCGGAAGCAGCACTTTGAGGCGGATCGCCGGACTTTGGCCGGTAACTTTGTACAACTAACTCTCACGGCGATGAGGAATGAAGTCCGTGGCTAATTCCGACCGCCTGTTACCTTCGAGAAGTTTTGTGCTCCGGCTTGCGGGCGGCCGATTTTGCCCCTCGCTGCGGCTATGCGCTGGACGCGACCTCAGTCGGCCCTCACGGCTGGCTTCGAAAACTTTTCGACCGTGCACTTTGCGTCGCGGGAGCGGTGGTGTGTGCCCAACTGCCGGAGTTTATGCAGCAATATCTCCAGCAGCTAAATGTGGCTCTCAACGAAGCTCGTCGGGTGCTCGAAAGTTTTGCGCGGGTCGCGCTCGAGTCGGGACGCTGGAGGAATATATTGCGCGTTTTGGGACCAACTCGGACACTGTTGTGGTACGCACCGGCGGTGTGTTGCGCGACCTCATGGCACGGGTAGACGAACTGGCCGCGGACGAGGCGGCGCTACGCGGAGTTTCGGCGTGGGCGCGGCCGTTGGTTTTTCAACGGTATTTCGACAGAGAAATTGTCCGCGACACTTGGGCGGTTTTCCGTCCGGCACGGCCGGCGACTTTGGAAGGCCTAACCTATGCCTTCGTCGGAGTGGGACTGGCGTTGGTGTTGTACCATCGCGTGGTGAAATGGCCGTTGCGCGGGCTGCTCCGAGACAAAGCCAGCGTGGAAGCGGCGCTTCACCCGCCGAAAATCCCTTCCGCATAGGTCGGCGTGATCCACAGTTGGAGGAACGCAAGCTCGTTGATTCTGCCATGGGTTAAGCAGGATTTGGCGACATGTTTGGCAACCAGCGTTCGAGGCAGGCTTGCAGCTCAGCCTGACGGACGGGCTTGGCAAGGAAGTCGTTCATGCCCGCTTCCTGGCAGATGACGCGATCCTCGGGCATGGCGTTGGCGGTGAGGGCGACGATCGGGAGCTGGAGACCGGCGAGTTGGCGACGGATGCGCCGGGTGGCCTCGGCGCCATCGATGCCGGGCATCCGCATGTCCATCAGCACGAGTGCCCAAGGCTCCTGCGCGACTCGTGTCACAGCGTCGTGGCCGTTATCCACCACGGTTACGTCGAGACCGGTGCGGCGGAGCATCAGCTCGATGACACGCTGGTTGACGGGGTTGTCCTCCACGACAAGGATGCGGCCGCGGAATTGGCGGGCGGTGGTGGCGGGCGCGAGTCCCGGTTCGGGGAGCGCGGCGGCGACAGGGAAGGTGAGCACAAAGGAAAACTCCGAGCCTTCGCCGGGCCGGCTGGCGAGGTCGATGTCGCCGCCCATCCGGCGCACGAGGAGCTGCGAGATGGCGAGGCCGAGGCCGGTGCCGCCGTAGCGACGTGTGGTGGAGCTGTCGGCCTGTGTAAATTTCTCGAATATGCGGGCTCGCGTGGCCTCGTCCATGCCGATGCCCGTGTCGCGGATACGGAAGCGCAGTACGGCCTCACTGTCCTTGACGGCGACGAGTTCGAGGCCGACCTCGACGCCGCCACGTTCGGTAAACTTGACGGCATTGCCGGCGAGGTTGAGGAGGACCTGGCGCAGCCGGAGCGAATCGCCAGTGACGGCGGCGGGCAGGCCCGGGCCGAGCGTGCAGATGAGGCGCAGGCCTTTGGCCTCGGCAGATGCACGGAGGAGCGCAACGGCCTCGCTGGCTTCGGTGGCGGGGGAAAAGTTCACAGCCTCGAACTCGATCTTGCCGCTCTCGATCTTTGAGAGATCGAGGATGTCGTTGAGCAGGTGGAGGAGCGTCTCAGCGGAGTCAGAGGCGATGGCGAGCTGCTCGCGCTGGGCGGCACTAAGCGGAGAGTCGCGCACGAGTTGGAGCATGCCGATGACGCCGTTCATGGGTGTGCGGATCTCGTGGCTCATGGTGGCGAGGAAGTCGCTCTTGGCCTGACTGGCGGCCTCGGCACGTTCCTTGGCTTGGTTGAGTGTCACGACCAGATCCTCGTTTTCAAAGATGAGGCGGTGGAGGCGGCTGAGGTCGCCGTGTTGCATCCGTGCGGTATGGAGGAGAAACAGCGCATAGGCGGCGAAGCACAGTGACAGTATCCAGTCGCCGGGTTGGCCGAGGGTGAGGAAGCGCACCGAGCACGGCAGGAGCGTGGCGAGGAGGTAGAGCCGGAAGCCTGCGGGCGAGGAGGCGAGCGAGCGCGCCGCGCCGGCGTTCATGCCGGCGAGGATGAGCAGCAGCAGCAGTCGGGGAAACAGCGCGTTGGTGCTGAGAAATGCCCAGCCCGCCACGCCCCACATGGCGCCAGCGACCGCCACACCGGCGAGAAACTTGCGCCGCCATGCCGTCATTTCTGCGTCAGCCCGCGCCTCGCGGGCAAAAGCATGGTTGAGCAGCCAGCGCGCGAAGCTGACCGCGATGATGCCGGCCAGCCACCCCTTGCACCAGTTGACGGGAAAATACGGCAGCAGACCGGCAAAGAGGAGCACCGCCAAGGCGAAGTTGGAGAACAGCCCGAAGCCCGCGAGCCGGTAGAGCAGGCGCGTCAGCTCCGCCTCGACGCGGCGGTGAATGGCACCAGGCTCCGCGTGCGGCTGCAGCTGCTTTACGGATGCTTCGGCCATACGTCAGAACAAGCAGGGAGACAGCCGGGGCGGCAAGGCGTTTTCCCTGAGGTGCAAACCCTAGCAGCGGTCAGATTTACGCGGGTGATAACAGGACCTGGGATGACCGCCGGCAGTGGGGGCCCGGTCATAATCGGGCCATGCCCGTTCATGAAATCAATGTTGTCCAGCCTAGGCCCACGACACCGCAGATGACGATCACGGCGACAAGGCTGGCCTTGAAACGGTGCAGCGCCACAAACGCGCCCACAACCACCGCCAGTGCGAACCAATCGGTTCCGGCCAAGGCGGCCTGGGTCCTCCATCCGTCATCAAACCCGTGAGGGAAGATGACGTGTCCGGCGAACCACACTGCGAGATTCAGCATCACGCCCACCACGGCCGCCGTCACGGCGCGAAGAGCGGCACTCAGCAGACGCACATCCCGCAGCCGCTCCAGGTGCGGCGCGCCGATAAAAATCCACAGGAAGCACGGCACGAAGGTCGTCCACGTCGTCATGGCCGCGCCGAGCGTCGCGGCCACGAGCGGCGGCAGTGGGCCGGGGTGGTTCCAGCCGCCAAGGAAGCCCACGAATTGCAGGACCATGATGAGCGGCCCCGGTGTCGTTTCGGCAAATGCCAGCCCGTCGAGCATCTGCGGCGCGGTGATCCAGCCATAATTTTCCACGGCCTGCTGGCCGACGTAGGGCAGCACCGCATAGGCCCCGCCAAAGGTCACCATGGCCGCCTTGCTGAAGAATATCCCCTCGCGCGGCAGCGTGCTGGCCCAGCCTTGGGACCATCCAGCCACTATAATGGGAGCAACCCACAGTGCGCCGCAGACGCCGGCTACGCGCGTGGCGCGCGCCCATGTCGGCCGTACCGTCGCCGCCACCGCCGCGTCGTCCACCGCCGCCCGCTCCGGAGCCGGGCGTGTGTCCCCTGCCGTGCTGTGGCGGTTTTCGCCGTCGCCGCCAGGTCCGCCCGCCAAAATGAACTTCCCCGGCGCGATCTTCCCGCCCAGCCAGCCCGCGGCCGCCGCGCCCAGCACAATTGCCGGAAACGGCACATGGCCGAAAAAAATCAGTGCAAACGCCGCCGCGGCAATGCCCCAGAGCACCCGGTTGGTGAGCGCCTTCGTGCCGATCCTCAGCACGGCCGCAGCGACCACCGCCATCACCGCCGGCTTTAGACCGTAAAAAAACGCCGTGAGCCACGGGACGTTGCCCCAGGTCACATAGACCGCGCTCAGTCCCCACAGGATGAACGCCGACGGCAGCACAAACAACGCTCCCGCCGCGATGCCGCCGCGCACGCCATGCAGCAGCCAGCCGCAGTAGATCGCGAGCTGCTGCGCCTCGGGGCCGGGCAGGATCATGCAGCAGTTGAGCGCATGGAGAAACCGCTCCGGCCCGATCCACTTTTTACGCTCGACCAGCTCCGTCTGCATGATGGCGATCTGTCCCGCCGGCCCGCCGAAGCTGATGAACCCGAGCTTCAGCCAGAAGCGCAGCGCCTCGCGGGCAGTGGGATGGGCCGTCATGCGGACGAAGCATGGGCGTGGAAAAAACGGGCGCAAGGCCTGTCGCCTTGCAACCGGACAAAATCGGCGTTGCCCGCCCGATTTATCGGTCGCGTGAGCCCATCACAACCCTCAGCACATAAAAAAAGAGCAGCATCACACTGGCGAACAGCGCCAGCGCCGCCGCCACATGCTGGTCGGTCCGGTAGTGATGGATGAGGTTGGAGGTCGTGTAGAGTATCGCGCCGCCGGCGAAAAACACCATGATCGCCGCAAACAGCAGCCCGAGCGTGAACCCGAAGATAATGCTGCAGATGATTGCACCCAGCGCGACGAAGCCGCCCACGGTGAGGATGCCGCCCAGAAAGGAAAAGTCCTTGCGGGTCATGAACGCCGTCGCGGTCAGCCCAGCGAACAGCAGCCCGGTGATGAGGCCGGCGATGGGGATGACATCCGGCGTGCTGCGAGTTGCCGCGATGTAGAGCAGCGGCAGAAAGATCACCGCCTCGGCCACGGTATAAAGGCCCAGGCCAAGGTATTGGGTGGCCGGTCCCGCACCCGAGCGCGCCAGCTTGTCGGCGATCCAGGATACGGCCATGAATGTCCCCAGCACGAGCAGCCAGCTCATGCCACCGAGCATCGAGCGGATAAAGCCCTCGATCCCGGGCAGGTGGAGCAGCCAGGTTTCAAGCGCAACAAAGGCCAGAATGGCCCCGGCGAGGTGCAGGTAGGTACGACGGATAAACAGCGTGCGGTCGGCCGGCTGCGCGTCGGCGACGAGGAAGGGATTGTCGGTGGTTTGCATGGTGATGGATGGAGGACGTGGCAAAGTCCCGTCCCAGTCTGGAAACTTGGCAGGTTTTTTCAAATGCAAACTGCCGCAGGATGGGTTGCGCCGCCCGGCAGAAGTGCGATGCTCGCACCCGGCACATGGCCCGTATCATTCTCGCCACCATCGGCTCGCTTGGCGACCTGCACCCGGCGCTCGCGCTCGCGCTGGAGCTGCGGCGGCGCGGCCATCGGGCCGAAATCGCCACGTCGGAGTTTTACCGCGAAAAAATCTCCTTGCTCGGGCTGCCGTTTCATCCGCTGCCGCCGGACGTGGCCGTCGGCGACGGCGAAAGCGTGCGGCGGATCATGGACGGGCGGCGTGCCTCGGCGTTTCTGCTGCGCGATCTGCTGTTTCCGGCCGTGCCGGCGATGTTCGTCGCGCTCGCCGCCGCGACGGCCGGCGCCGACTTGCTCGTGAGCAGTGAGATCGTTTATGCCGCACCGCTCCTCGCGGAAAAAACAGGTCTGCGCTGGGCATCGTACGCGCTTGCCCCGGTGTCGCTGTTTTCTATCCACGATCCGTCCCTGCTGCCCGGTCCGCCGGGCACGCACCTGTTGCAGTCGTTCGGGCCGGGCGCCAACCGTCTCCTGCGCCGTGCGGCGGGCATGATGACGTACGGTTGGTGGCGGCCGGTGCGTGCGCTGCGACGACAGCTCGGTCTGCCGCCGGGTCGCAGCCCGCTGTTTGAGGGGAAATTTTCTCCGCAGCTTGATCTGGCGTTGTTCTCGCCTGTGCTGCAGCCGCCGCAGCCCGACTGGCCGGCGCAGACGGTGCAGTGTGGATTTCCATTTTATGAGGAGGAGGTCGCAACCTCCGCCGGCTTGCCGCCCGCCGTGCAAAATTACCTGGCCGCCGGTGAGCCGCCGGTTGTGTTCACGCTCGGCTCGGCGGCCGTATTTGCGGCGGACAATTTTTTCATCGAGAGCGCCCGTGCCGCGCAGCAGCTCAATCGCCGGGCGCTGCTGATCCTTGGGCAGAACCCGCCGCCACCCGGCTTGCCGGCGACGGTGCTTGCGTGGGACTACCTGCCCTATGCGCGCATTTTTCCGCACGCCGCTGCCGTTGTGCATCAAGGCGGCGTCGGCACGACGGCGCAGGCGTTGCGTGCGGGCCGGCCGATGCTGGTGGTTCCGTTTGCGCATGATCAGCCGGACAATGCCGCGCGCGTTATCCGGCTCGGTGTGGCGCGCACGCTCACCCGTTCGGGTTACCGTGCCGGTCGCGTCGCACGCGAACTGGCCGCACTGCTCGGCGACCCGGCGATCGCGGACCGTGCCAGCGTCTTGGGCGGACTCGTCCGCCACGAACGCGGTGTGGCCAGGGCATGCGATCAGCTGGAAAAAATGCTGCGGCCATAGCCGCTGCCCTTCCGTCACAGGCTGAGCCAGCGGGAAAAGGCCTCCATCAGCAGCAACAACCCGAGGACTGTCACCACCGGAACGCCCCATTGGATGAGCGCAATTCGGCGACGGGCCTGCTCGGCTGTGATTTTTTTGTCCTTCACATCTTCCTCGGCGTCCGAGCAGTAGTCGTCCAGCCGCCAGCGCAGCCAGATACCGGTGGCAACCAGCGCAATGGCGGCAATGGCGAGGAGCTCGTGTTTGTCCATTGTTGGGGAAGGGCGGGCTCAATTGTTTGGAACCAGCGGCAAAGCTCCACTTAAAAATCACGCCGTGCTCCCCTCCAAGCGCGCCCGGTCCGGCGTGTGGCGTCAGCGCTTCAGCTTCAGCAGCCGCTCACCGGCGGCATTTAGCGTGGCGGGCGACTTGGCGAAATTGAGGCGGACGAAACGGTGTTCCGGGTAATGGAAAAAACTGGAGCCGGGCACAGGCGCGACGCCGATTTCCCGTGCCATCCACTTGGAAAACGCCACATCGTCCGTGCAGCCGAGCGGCGACACGTCCAGCATCACGAAGTAGCTCCCCTCGGGGCGGGTGTAGGCGAGGCCGGTGCGGTCGAGCCAGCCGCACAAAATGTCTCGCCGGGCGGCGTAATCAGGACCGAGCGACTCGTAGTAGCTGGGTGGGAAGTTCAGCGCGGTTACGGCGGCGTGCTGGAGCGGCGCGGCGGCGCCGACGGTGAGGAAGTCATGGACCTTGCGCGCCTGCGCGATCAGCTCCGGCCCGGCGTAGATGTGGCCGAGCCGCCAGCCGGTGATCAGAAAGGTCTTGGACAGCGCCGAGCAGCTCAGCGTGCGTGCGGCCATGCCGGGTAGCGTGGCGAAATAGGTGTGCTGGTGCGGGGCAAAGACGATGTGCTCATAGACCTCGTCGGTGATGACAAAGGTGTCGAACTCCTCGGCCAGCGCGGCGATCTGCAGCAGCTCATCGCGGGTGAAGACCCGGCCGCAGGGGTTGGACGGATTGCACAACACAAACGCCTTCAGCCCCCGCGCGAACGCCGCGCGCAGCTCCGCCGGATCGAAATGATAGTGCGGCGGGTGCAGGCGCACATGAACTGGTGTCGCGCCGCACAGAATCGTGTCGGCGTTGTAGCTCTCGTAAAACGGCGAGAAGAGGCCGACGCGGTCCCCGGGGTCGCACACGGTCATCAACGCCACGATCATCGCCTCGGTCGCGCCGCAGGTGACGACCAGTTCGCGCTGTGCGTCCACCGGCCGGACGAGGTCACGGGCTATTTTCTTCGCCAGCGCGGTGCGGAGTTCGGGTGAGCCCCAGGTGATGGCGTATTGGTGGCGGCCGGCGTCCATCGCCTCCTTGGCGGCCTGCACGAGCGCGGCCGGCGGGTCGCCGTCGGGGAAGCCCTGCGCGAGGTTGATCGCGCCGCAGTCGTTGGCGACGCGCGTCATCTCGCGGATGAGCGACTCGGAGAAGGCGGCGGTGCGGAGAGAAGTCTTGGGCATGGGGAAAATTAAGCCGGAGGCGGGGAAGCCTGGCAATTGAGCAGACGTTCGGGATTTTTTCCAGATATCATGGCGGGTCGCTCGCTCAAGGAATTTTCAGCTCCATGCCGATTTTCAGCGGCGTTTTGGGGGTGGGCAACAGATTCCTGTTGGCCACCTGAATTTCGGGCCAACGCGATTTGTCGCCATAATACCTTTGGGCGATGCTCGAGAGCGTATCGCCGGCGACGACACGGTGCGTATGTGCGGACGTGGTGGCGGCTTGCACCGACGCCTGCGACGGCGGGGCCGGCGCGGCGCGGATGGGCGTATCGGGTAGCGGTGGAGCCGGGCTGATGGGCACAGCCAGGCCGGCGGGAGGCGGACGTGCGCCGGCACGGGAGGCGGGCATGGCGTCACGGAGCTGTTTATTTTCTGCCTGCAGGCGCTCCACGGTGGCGAGCAGGCTGGCGGACTGGTTCTCCTGCGGCTGTCCGGGCAAGGCGCTCAACGCGAATTCCCTTAGCGCGGCGTCAATCTGCTGCCGCACCAGCCCAACCTGCGGGCTGGCCGGCACCAGCTCGCAAAATTTCCGATAGTGGTGGATGGCCTCGACCGGATCCTTGAGCTTTTGGGCGAAGAGCTGCCCGGCCTGCAGGTGGGACTCTGGCGCGGCGTTTTCCCCGCGCGTGGCGATGACGCGCAGAAAAGCATCCAACGCCTCCTTGTCGTGGCCCTGCCGCAGCTGTTCCAGTCCTTGGGTATAGTTGCTATCACTGGTTTCGGCGGTGAGCAGCGGACCGCCGTTGCGATCGCAGCCGGCGGCGAGTGCCAAGGCGAGGAGCGCGGGCAGGCAGCGCGATAAAAATTGGGAGTACATGGGAGGAAATTAGGTTGGAACAGGCAAGGTCGCGGTCCAGTCTGACGCTTCCTCCGTCAAATCAAACCTCAAATGGCCCTTGCCTCCCGCACCATTCTCGCCCGTGCCCGTGCCTGCATCCGCATCGAGCAGGCTGCGCTCACCGCCACCGCTCGCGGGTTGGGGGCCGAATTTGTGGCCGTGGCCCGCGCCGTCGAGGCCGCCGCCCGGGCGGATGCGAAGCTCATCTTCACAGGCGTCGGCAAGTCAGCCCATATCGCGGAAAAGCTCGTGGGCACATTCAATAGCATCGGCGTGTCCGCGTGCTTTCTTGATGCGACGCAGGCGCTGCATGGCGATCTCGGCCTAGTGGACGACGGTGATGTGGCTTTGCTCCTGAGCAACAGCGGTCAGACCGACGAGGTGCTGCGGCTGGTGCCGGTGCTGCGGCGCTTCGGGGTGCGGCTCGTGGCGTTCACCAGCCAGCCGGGCTCCGATCTCGCACGCGAGACCGGCCTGCGGCTGATCTATCGCGTGCCGAACGAAGCCTGTCCGCTCAAGCTCGCGCCTACGGCCAGCACGACCGCGGCGCTCGCGCTTGGCGACGCTCTCGCGATGGTGCTGCTGGAGGCGCGGGGTCTGACGCGCGACGACTTCGCCAGGTTTCACCCTGCCGGCAATCTCGGCCGCGTGCTCCTGCTCCGCGTCGGCGACATCATGCGCGCCGGCGACCGCCTGCCCGTCGCGCCCGACACGGTGACAGTGCAGGACGCCATCCTTGCCATGACCAAGGCCCGCAGCGGCAGCATCGCCTTGGTCAGCCCGAAGACCGGTCGGCTCACTGGCATCCTCACCGACGGCGACTTCCGTCGCAGTGCGCTCACGGGTCCGGACTTCATGCGGCGGCCCGTCCGCCAGTTCATGTCGCGCGCGCCCAAAACTGTCCGGGACGACGCCCTCGGCGTGGACGCTCTGCGGCTGTTCGAGGCGCACAAGATTGACGATCTGATCGTGGTCAACGCCAAGGGCCGTCCGGTCGGCTTGGTGGACGCGCAGGATTTGCCGAAGCTGAAGCTGGTGTGATGCCAGCCGGGGCCAGGCCCATCCTCCCCGGCGTTTGTGCTCAATTCAGCCGCTTTGCAGCTCGTGGCTCAGCACACTGAGCGCGTAGATCGCAGCGGTTTCGCAGCGGAGCACGAGCGGGCCGAGTGTGATCGGCTCGAAGCCGGTGCTTTTGGCGAGGCTCGACTCGGCCGGGGTGAAATCACCTTCGGGCCCGATAAGCCACAGCACTTTCTTCGGCGCGCGGCCCTGTGCGGCGTGAAACGCGGCCAGAACGCGCTTCAGCGGTTTTGCCCCCGGCTGCAGGCTGGCGATGAGCTTCAGGTCGAAACCGCGTGCAGACTCCATGAAAGCGGTGGCGGTCTGTACCGGTGAAATTTCGGGCAGCCACGGGTTGCCGCACTGTTTCGCGGCCTCCAGCGCGGCAGTCTGCCATTTTTCGGTTTTCTTGCCCGAGCGTTCGTCGTCGAGGCGGACCTGGGTGCGCTCGCTCTCGAGCGGCACGATATGCGCGACCCCAAGTTCCGTGGCCTTGCGGACGATGGCGTCCATATGCGGCCCTTTCGGCAGTGCCTGCCCAAGGGTGAGCTCGAATGGCAAAGGCTTGGCGCGCTGACCGAAGCGTACCTTGAGCGTGGCGTGCATGCGGTCGTCGTTGCTCAGCTCGCAAATCCACTCGGCGCCCCGGCCGTCAAAGGCGACCACCGTGTCACCGGTGGCAGCGCGGTTCACGATGACGAGGTGGTGCGACTCTTCGTGCGTGAGCTGGAGCTCGCGGGGCTCGCGTTCGGTCGGGAGGCAGTAGGCGCGGAAGTCGGGCATGGTTGGGAGGAGAGAGTATCGAGTGCAACGTGTGTTGGGCGCGGCGCAAGCCTGCGCTGTGCGGGCGATGCGTCGCTTGGAGCGTGGTGCCCGCGTCGCCACCTCGGGCCGGTGCGACGGGGCGGTCGCGGCCCTCTCAAGTCCAGCGGATCCTTCAGGCCTAAACGGAGAATTTTCCATTTACAACTTGGCGCGCGAACCTAACTTATCGCCATCCTGCGGCCCGGATGGCGGAATTGGCAGACGCACGGGACTCAAAATCCCGCGCCCTCTAAAGGCGTGTCGGTTCGACCCCGACTCCGGGCACCAGTCGTTTTCATAGTGTTGCACCGGCATTGCCGGGTGGTCGGTTCACCGGGTGCCGCTGGAGTTTCCCCGTGATGGCGCCGGCGCATTTTTCCGGGTGTTCTCAGGCACTTCACTCTTGGCGTACCTCACGAATTTTGCCAGCTGCCGCTGCGCATTGAGATCCACATTGCGCGTCAGCACGTCCAAGGCTTTCACGGTATCGGGGAGCAACGGGTCTTTGGGCAGGAGGGGCAGGAGTTTTTCGAGCGCGCTTTTCAGGCGGGCAAATTGGTTGGGGTTGCCACTTTGGATTTTTTTTATCGAGGCACGGACATAGCTGTCATTTTCCCTGCTCAAGGTCATGAAAATCTCCTCGATGGTGGTGTCGGTTGAGCCGGATGCCGGGGCGGAGGCGAAGCCGCTGGTTATTAAGTCATTTCCAGCCGAGTCCGCCGGGGGAAAATGCGTTTCTGAGACACGGTAGTAGGAGCGGGCCATTGCGGACGGACTCCACGCTTCATTGAAGTTCGACTGGTAGGGAAGTGCGAGGAATTGCGTGAGCAGATTGGGCTTGGTCGCAACCGTGAAATAGGTGACAGGCCCACCGAGCTCAGCCTGTTCTTTGGCGGCCGCGATCTCCGGTTCCTCGGTGGCGAGTGCGGCCGCGTCAACGCCGCCCCAATTCAGCGTCGAGGTGTTATCCGCTCCGGGAGCAACAATCTGGATGCCTTCAATCGTGACCACGAAACGCGGGGGTATTTTCAGCGGTTGGTGCGTGGCCTTGTCTCGCACCGTCTGGGCATGAACGGACAGGACCGTGAGCAGCAGCAGGGTGGTGATGAGTTTCGATTTCATGGGCAGAGGGCAAGCCGGTGTGAGAACCGGAGGATGCACCATGGAAGTATGATCGGAAACGGCCGTTTTTAAAGTAATTTTAACGATGCCCACACCTGGCCCTGATCTGCTCAGTGTGTCATGAGGTAAAAGAGGATGTTGATCATTAGCGGATAGGCACGGGTTTCGGCAAATTGGTTGAAAAAAATCGGATTTTCGCCTTCGCGTTCCCAGCCGTCGCTGATGTCGGTGTTGTGCAGCGCGATCACCATGATGCGGCCTTTGTCGTCGAGCCACGCGCGCACATGCATTTCGTCTTCGTCGGTGCGAGGGGTGGTGGCGCGCGAATTTGGGTCGGTCGGGTCGTAGCTGCGGTTCCAGAAGCCGGCCGAGACAGTGGGCACCTGGAGGTTGCTGAGCGGCAGCTTGAGGTCAAAGACGCCATGAAACACCGGGTGGTCGAAAGGCAGGTCCACCCACCGTTGTCCCGGCAGCACCCGGCCCATCTCCGCAGCGAAGCTCACCCATGCATTGGTCCCCCAAAAATCGCTCACCATGAGCGCACCGCCGTTGCGGAGGTGCCTGCGCAGGGCGGTCAGCTCGGCGTCGTTCAGCCGGATGTATTCCACATGCGCCGCGTAGAGATAGGGATAACGGGACAAATCGGAGTCGGTCAGCCGTAGCACGCGGGCATCGGGGTCCACCTTGAGCGAGGTCAGTTGCTGGAGGCGGGCCGAGACATTGAGGTCGGCATCCGGATAATCAATCCACCAACCAAGGCGTCCGCCGTCGCGCCCCCCGCCGCGCCCGCCGCCGCCAAAGTTGAGTCCGAAGCCGCTGTCGTTAGCGCCGTCTGACTTGTGAAAAATGATCCGGGCAAAGGTGAACGTGTCGTGCTTGAACTGCGGTGCGTTGGTCCACGCCGGCAGGCCGATGCTGTGCGTGACGGCCTCACGCGCCGTGCGCACGGTATTCTCGTCCACCGAGCCGCTGTTTCCCTCCAGCCGGATGATGCCGCCCGCTCCTCCGCTGAATGCGCCGCCTCGCCCGCCGCCACCCCGGCGGCCTTGGGCCAGACAGACCCCCGTGCCCAGCAGCAGCGCGGCTGCCATGAGCGGGAGCTTTTTCAGGAGGAGGGGCATGGGGAGAAAACGGCCGCGCGGCAGGGAGCGACCACAGTGTGACGTACAGGTTGTCGTGTCGGTTTCATCTGGCAAGCCCTCATCGCAACGACGGCCATGGCGGCACCAATCCCCAGGCCTCTCCCTCGGCGGTCATGGAATCATGCCATCGGTAAATCAGCGCGGACCAGGCATTCAACTTTTACCTTTTGGCAGATTGCACGCGCGGCCTGATTCACGCCGGACCGCCCGACGTTCAGTGCGTCATGAGGTAAAAGATGATGTTGATCATCAGCGGATACGCGCGGGTTTCGGCAAACTGGTTGAAAAAAACCGGATTTTCGCCTTCGCGTTCCCACCCGTCGCTGATGTCGGTGTTGTGCAGCGCGATCACCATGATGCGGCCCTTGTCGTCGAGCCACGCGCGCACATGCATGTCGAGGGAGCCCGGACCACGCGAGGTGGTCGCGCGCGAGTCGGGGTCGGCCGGATTATAGTCACGGTTCCAGTTGTTCCTGTTCGAAACGGTTGGCACTTGAAGATTGCTGAGCGGCAGCTTGAGGTCAAAGACGCCATGAAACACCGGGTGGTTGAACGGCAGGTCCACCCATCGTTGTCCCGGCAGCACCCGGCCCATCTCGGCGGCGAAGCTCTCCCAGGCCTGGGTCCCCCAAAAATCACTCACCATGAGCGTACCGCCGTTGCGGAGGTGCTTGCGGAGTGCCTCCAGCTCCGGGTCGCTCAGGCGGATGTTTTCCACATGCACCGCGTAGAGATAGGGATAATGGTACAGGTCGGGATCGGTAAGTCGCACCACGCGGGCATCGGGGTCCACCTTGAGCGAGGTCATTTGCTGGAGCCGGCCCGAGAGATTGAGGTCGGCGTCGGGGTAATCAATCGCCCAGCTGATGCCACCTCCGCCGCGTGCGCCCCCAATGCCCCCGCCAGACCCAAACGCGGATTTGTGGAAGATCATGCGGGCAAAGGTGAAGGTGTCGTGCTTGAACTGCGGCGAGTTGGTCCACACTGGCAGACCGATGCTATGCGTGGCCGATTCGCGCGCGGTGTGCACGGTGGCTTCGTCCACAAATCCATTGTTGCCCTCCAACCGCACGAGGCCGCCCCCGCGCCCGCTGCCACCCCGGCGACCTTGGGCCTGACAGACCCCGGTGACCAGCAACAGCGCGGCTGCCATGAGCGGGAGCTTTTTCAGGAGTAGGGGCATGGGGAGAAAACGGCCGCGCGGCAGGGAGCGACCACAGTGCGACGCACAGGTTGTCGTGCCGGTTTCATCAGGCAAGCCCTCATCGCAACGACGGCCATGGCGGCACCAATTCCCTGGCCTCTCCCGCGGCGGTCATGGAATCGTGCCATCGGCTGGGCTGGCCATGGACCCCATGGCCGCATTCTGCCATGGTCCAGGTCGCAATAAACCACGCTCCTCGGAAAATACCGCTTGCTTCCCGGCGCGGCGTCGGGCTTGCTGACCGTTCACTTGTTCGGGCTGTAGCGTAGCCTGGTAGCGCGCTTGCATGGGGTGCAAGAGGTCGTGAGTTCGAATCTCACCAGCCCGACCATTATTTCTCCACCACGACCTTTCGCAGGGCACGCCATGCAAGAGGTCGTGAGCTTGTCCGCCGCAGGCGGATTCGAATGCGCCATAGGCGCACAAGCGCGCCGTGCGCAGGCTTGCCCGCCGTAGGCGGGTCTCACCAGCCCGACCATTTTTCCCCACCATGATCACGGTCTATGTGTTGCAAGGCGTGACGCGCCGTTATGTCGGCATCACCAATGATTTGGAGCGAAGACTCAAGGAACACGCTTCGTCATCCCACTCGGGAAAGTTGATCGGTTCTTTCAAGATTTTACATGTGGAGCAGTTCCCTGATTACGCCACGGCCCGAATCAGGGAGAAATTTCTCAAGTCTGGCCGTGGGCGCGAATGGCTTACCCAGCGATATGGCCCGTCTAATGAGAGGTCGTGACTTTGTCGGCTTAGGCCGATTCGAAACGGTATCTGGCACGCCATTTTTCTTTCCGCCACGGCGTTTTGGCTTTGCATGAGGGCGTGACTCCCGCTGCCGCCCAAGCCCGCATCGCCGAACTCCGCGCCACGGTAGCGCGGCACGACGAGCTGTATTACCGCCAGGCTGCGCCGGAGATTTCAGACTTCGAGTATGACGTGCTGAAACAGGAGCTGGCCGGGCTGGAGGAAACGTTCCCGCAGTTTGCCAGCGCCGATTCGCCCACGCAGCGCGTGGGGGACGACCGCGCGCAAGGGTTCAAGGAGGTCGCGCACTTGCAGAAGATGCTCAGCCTCGACAACACCTACAACGAGACGGAGCTGCGCGCATGGCATGTCCGGCTGGTGAAAATCCTCGGGACCGACGACCTCAGCTACTCGATCGAGCCCAAGATTGACGGCCTCGCCGTGAGCCTCACCTACGAGCACGGACAGCTCGTCCGCGCCGTCACGCGGGGTAGGGGCGACCGGGGCGACGATGTGACGGTCAATGCGCTCACGATTGCGGTGCTGCCGCACACCCTCGCTCCCATTCCCGGCGCGCCGGCACCGCGGGTCGTGGAGATTCGCGGAGAAATTTACCTGACCGCCGCCGAGTTCGCGCGCATCAACGCCGAGCGCGCCCCGGAAATTGAAAAAATCAACGCCGAGCGCATGGCCAAATACAAAAAACGCATCGAGGAACTCGTGGCAGCAGGAGAAAATCCCGAAGGCGAAGACGCCCCAAAGCTCGAAAAACCTTACGCCAACCCCCGCAACCTTGCCGCCGGCACCATCAAGCTGCTCGACCCAAGCAGGGTCGCACTTCACAGGCTTGCCATCGTCCTCTACGGCCTCGGCCGCTGCGAGCCGGAGGTCGTGCGTTCGCAGGGTGGGCTTCGCGAACGGCTGCAAGCGTGGGGTCTGCCGGTCGTCGAGCGCATCTGGCATGCGCACGGGATTGACGCCGTCTGGGCCGCCATTGGGGAACTCGACTCGCTGCGCCGTACCTTTGCCTATGGCACCGATGGCGCGGTGGTGAAGCTCGACGACTTTGCCCAGCAGCGTGCGGCGGGCGAGACGGCCAAATCGCCGCGCTGGGCCATGGCCTACAAATACCAGCCCGACACCGCGCGCACGCGCCTGAAGGCGATCACCATCCAGGTGGGCAAGACCGGCGTCCTCAGCCCGGTCGCGGAGCTGGAGCCGGTGTTTCTCTCGCTCAGCACGATCAGCCGCGCCACGCTGCACAATGAGGACGAAATCCGCCGCAAGGACATCCGCGTCGGCGACTTGGTTGAGATCGAACGTGCGGGCGAGGTCATTCCGGCCGTGCTGCGCTCGTTTCCCGAGGAGCGGCCTGCGGGCGCAGCGGAATTCGACCTGTTCGCGGCAGTCGGAGGAAAATGCCCCGTGTGTGCCGGTGCCATCGCCCGCGTCGAGGTCGCGGCCGAAGACACCCAGGGCGTCGCGTGGAAATGCCAGAACTACGACTGCCACGCCCAACGCGCCGGCCGGCTGGGATTTTTTTGCAGCCGTCGGGCGCTCGCGATTGACGGCCTCGGCGACACCGTCGCTGCCAGGCTCGTCGAGCTCGATCTCGTGCGCGACCCGCCCGACCTCTACGACGTGCCGCTCGGGACGCTCGCCACGCTTAACCTCGGCACGGCCGAGGAGCCGCGCATTTTTGGCGAGAAAAACGCGACCAAGATCGTCGCGGCCCGCGAGGCCGCGCGCACCCTGCCGCTGGAGAAATGGCTTTACGCGCTCAGCGTGCCCGACGTGGGCGAGACCACCGCGCGCGAGCTGGGCCGGCGCCATCGCAATTTTGCCGAACTGGCGGACTCATCGCTGCTGCGGACCGTGCTGAAAAAGGCTGCGCTCCTGGCACAGCGTGAGCAGGAAGCCCCGGCCTCACGGAAAAACCCGGCGAAGACCGACGAGGAAAAAGCCCGGCGCAAGGAACTGTGCGCAACCCTTGACGCCGAGATCGCTGTGCTCGACGCCGGACCGCTGGCCGGCGTGCCTTCGGAGATCGGCCCGGCGGTGGCGGCCAGTGCGCTCGAGTTCTTCGCCAGCGCGCCAGGCCGGCGGCTGCTGGCCAAGCTGCGCACGCTGGGCATTGAACCGCAGGGCACGGTGATGGCGGCGGGCGTGTTCACCGGCAAAACCTTTGTCCTCACCGGCACGCTGCCGACGCTCAAGCGCGAGGACGCCGAACAAAAAATCCTTGCCGCCGGCGGCAAGGTGGGCGGCAGCGTGAGCAAGAAAACAAGCTATGTCCTCGCCGGCACCGATGCCGGCTCCAAACTGGAAAAGGCCCATGCACTCGGCGTGCCGGTCATCGGCGAGGCGGAGCTGCGGCGGCTGCTGGGGAACTGATGCGATGGCAGAGCCGGCGCGCTACGGCTTGATGAAGTCGGCCAGTTTGGCATAGCACATAATTACTCCGGGCATGGGCACGAATTTCCCATCTTGTTCAAATCCGACCGCTTGGCTGAAAACAAAACTTAAATCCTGATCGGCCAATTCCTTGGCGGACACGGTAAAGACACAGGTGATGCTTTGATCGCTTTTTTGGGCATCCAAGGAACGCCCGCCTGTGATGGACTGGGAAAAGGACTGAGAACTTGACGTGATTTTAACGATGCCCAAACCGGCACCCGTGCCTCCGAGGCCAAATTTTTTCCCATCGTTTGGCGTGATCACCACATTGAACTGGAAACTGCCATCTTTCAGGCGCTCCGCTTTGATGGCGAAAGCAAAACCGTTCACGTCCTTTTTATCGGGTTTGATTTGGGACAGCACGCTCACTGCGTGCGCCACCGAGATGGCGAGCGAGAAGAGCAGCGTTGCCAGCAAGAGTCGGGATAGTTGCCTCATGGTGCTGCGACTGGAACCGCGCTTCGGATTTTAGGCAAGAGCGGTCGCGGCATGCCGGTAATTGACGAGGCGGAACTGTTGCGGCTGCTGAAAAACTGATGCTTTGAGCGACGCCAGCCGGCATTACCTCCCACGCACCACTTCGGGATGTTGCGCCTGAAGATTTTTCAGGATGTCGTCCACTTCGCGGGTGTTTTGGACAAATCCCGGATCGCCGGGCTCGCGGGCAAAATTATCAAAATCACGGTTGTTGATCGCGAAGACATATTTTGAATTGCGGTAAAGTTCCGTATCAAAGCCCCCTGCCGCCAGCGAAACTCCGCGCCCTTCGTTCCATTGCCCAAGGGTGGGGGCAAAAACGAGAATGTCCTGATACGGCGCGCTGACGCTCCATCGCGGATGGCGGATGACCACCCTCTTCATCCCGGGGTTTCTTTCGGGCATTTGCGGCGCGACCGAAAAACCCCGCCAGCTTGCCGGCAGCGAAATGGCGAAGCCGGTGTCAGGGTCTTGGTATTGAATCGAGAAGTTGGACGAAACCGTCGCGCATCCGGCGAACATCAGGCCCGTGAGCAGTAGAAGCAGGGAAAAGGGATGTTTCACAATGTCGTGAGCGAAACCAAGGTTCAAATTCTTGGCAAGGACGGTACTGGAGTCTTTTGAAATCTAGCGGCAGCGGTGCAGTTTGAAGGCGATGCTATTTGCCGGCAAAATGAAAAATTGCCTCAATCCAAATCGCCGAAGTTAAAGAAAACACGGTGTAAAATAATCCGCCGCGTCCTGTCTCTTTGAGAAAATAGGCAGTTAAGACCCTTCCCAAGACTAAGATGTCTAGGACGAAAGCAAATTTCGTTTTGGCGTCGCTCTCCGGGCTCAAGGTTGGAAGGACGATTGCCTGAAGAGCGATTCCAGCAACCAAGGCGGCGAAAACTTCAGGCAAATTCCATCGCGCAGGAGACATGGAATGTGGCGCGTGGATTTGCGGGCCGGTGCCGTTGGGCTCAGGCGGCTTTTTCATCCTGCCAGCCTAGCAGACTGATGACCTTAGACAACTCCCAAACGTGGTCGGTAACGCCAGCCTGCATGAGCATCATCTGAGGATGACGGCGTCTGCAAGACAGACGCCCTACGGGATGATGCTCACACCTTCGGGCCGCCTTGCGCGAGGTTGCGGGCGCGGAGGCGCAGGCCGTTGAGCCGGATGAAGCCGGTGGCGTCGCTCTGGTTATACCAGCTTTTTACCCCTTCCATCGAGGCGATCTTGTCGTCGTAGAGCGAGTAGGGGGACTTGCGGCCGCAGGTGATGATGTTGCCCTTGTAGAGCTTGAGCCGCACGGTGCCGGTGACGAATTTCTGGCTCTCGTCCACCAGCGCCTGCAACGCCTCGCGTTCGGGCGCAAACCAGAAGCCGTAATACACCAGCTCGGCGTATTTCGGGATCAGCGAGTCGCGCAGGTGCTGCACCTCGCGGTCGAGCGTGAGCGACTCGACCTGCTTGTGCGCCTGCATGAGGATGGTGCCGCCGGGCGTCTCATAGACCCCGCGCGACTTCATGCCGACAAAACGGTTTTCCACGAGGTCCACGCGGCCGACGCCGTGCTTCCCGCCGAGCTTGTTCAGCGCTTTCAGGACGTTGCCGGGCGAGAGTTTTTTGCCGTTCACGGCGATACAGTTGCCTTTGACGAAATCGAGCTCGACGTATTCGGCCTTGTCGGGCGCGTCCTCCGGCGAGACCGAAAGCTTGAACATGGCCTTGTTGGCCTTGGTCGTCGGGTCGAACCACGGGTCCTCGAGGATGCCGGCCTCGTAGGAAATGTGCAGGAGGTTCCGGTCCATCGAGTAGGGCTTCTTGAGCGAAGCCTCGACGGGGATTTTGTGCTGCGCGCAATAGGCGATCATCTCGGCGCGACCGGGAAATTCGGCGCGGAAATTCTCCAGCTTCCACGGGGCGATGATGGCGAGCTGCGGCGCGAGCGCCATGTAGGTGAGCTCGAAGCGGCACTGGTCGTTGCCCTTGCCGGTGGCACCGTGAGCGACGGTGTCGGCCTTTTCTTTTTTGGCGATGGCGACCTGCGCCTTGGCGATGAGCGGGCGCGCGATGGAGGTGCCGAGGTAATACTGCCCTTCATAGACCGCGTTGGCGCGGATCATGGGGTAGATGTAGTCGCGGGCAAACTCCTCGACGAGGTCGAGCGTGTAGTGCTTCGACGCGCCGGTGGCGCGGGCCTTCTGCGGCAGGCCATGCAGCTCCTCCTCCTGGCCGATGTCGGCGGCGAAGGTGACGATCTCCGCGTCGTAAGTTTCGCGGAGCCATTTGACGATGACGGACGTGTCGAGTCCGCCCGAGTAGGCGAGGACGATTTTCATGGTTGAAGGACGGACATTGGAAACCGCGAATGGACGCGAATCAACGCGAATGTCTGAGCAGGAGAATGTCGGACTAGAAAACAGGCCCACGATCTTTGACGGCCCTTTGACGCGCATCCTATGCTTTCTTTACGAAAATTCGCGTTCATTTGCGTCCATTCGCGGTAAAATAAAGGGCTGAGAACCGCGAATGGACGCGGATTAACGCGAATGATCGGAAAGGACGATGCGCTCCCATTCGAGCTTTGCGCGCCGGAAGTTCAGGAGGAGGCCGACCTTGAGCTTGGAGATACGGAGGTAGTTGAGCATCTGACCGCGCTCGTGATCAGTGATGCCTTCGATGACCTTGGCGTCCACGATCACGGAGCCAAAGGCGATCAGGTCGGGAATGTATTCGGAGACTTGGACCGTTTTGTAGATAACCGGAAACCGCTGCTGCTGTTCGCAAGGGATTTTCGCCAGCCCAAATTCCACTACCAGGGCGTTCTCATAAGGCTTTTCATGCAGCCCATGTCCCAGTTCGTTGAGCACCGACATGGCCGCGCCCACAATTCGAAAGACTTCCTCCCGAAACAAAATACCGTCCGCGTTCATGCTATATCAGCTTTATTCGCGTCTATTCGCATCCATTCGCGGTTCAAAAAAATCAGCGTGCCGCCGCCAGCGCGGAGAGAATGGCCTTCTGGACGTGCAGACGGTTTTCAGCCTGGTCGAAGATGATGCTGCGTGGGTTGTCGAGCACGGCCTGGGCGACCTCCTGCCCCGGGTGTGCAGGCAGGCAGTGCATGAACAGCGCATCCGGCTTGGCGGCGGCAAAGAGCTCGGGCGTCACGGCAAACGGCGTCATCACGCGGATGCGCTCGGCGGTCTCCTCCTCCTTGCCCATGCTGACCCAGACGTCGGTGTAGACCACGTCGGCGTCGCGCACCGCCGCATATGCGTCGGTCGTGAACTCGTAGCCGCCGGCGAAGCCTGAGCGCGCGAGCAGGGCGTCGAACTCCGGCGCGGCGTCGAATCCCGGCGGGCCGGCGAGGGAGATTTTCATGCCGAAGAGATTGGCGCCCATGATCCACGAGTTGGCGACATTGCAGCCCCGGTCGCCGACAAACGCGATCTTGCGGCCCCGCAGCGCGGCCAGCAGGTCGCCGCCGGGCGCGGCCCACCGCTCGGCGAGCGTGAACGCGTCGGCATAGATCTGGCAGGGGTGGAGCAGGTCGGTGAGAGCGTTGATGACCGGGATGGTGCCGGCGTCGGCGAGTCCCTGCACCTCGGCGTGGTCAAACGTCCGCACCACGAGGCCGTGGACGAAGCGCGACAGCACGCGCGCGGTGTCGGCGACAGTTTCGCCCCGGCCGAGCTGGATGTCGCCCCGGCTGAGAAAAAGCGGATTGCCGCCCAGTTCGTGGATGCCGACCTCGAAGGAGACACGGGTGCGGGTGCTCGACTTGGAAAAAATCATCGCCCACGTCTGCCCCGCGAGCGGCTGCGGTCCGCCCCGGCCGCGTGTGTGCTTGAGTTCCTGCGCGTGCGCAAAGACCGCCGCCGCCTCGCGCAGCGTGAAGTCAGTCTCCTGGAGGAAATGCTTCATAAAATGAAATGAAGCGGTCAGGTCTGCCATTTTCCCGGCCCGGTTACGAGGGAAAAATACAGGAGCGGAAATCGCCCCTGCATTCGCCTTGCCAATCCCGGCCGGCTTTGGCAGCAACCTCCTTCATGTACCCCGCCATCCCCGCCTGTGTTCGCGCGCCCGGTTTCGTTCTGGGTGCGCTCCTTGTCACCAGTCTGGCCGCCTACGCCCAGCCGGTGGTGCCTTCACCCGCCGCGCCGTTTCCCGTTTCCATTCAGGTTGATGCCACCAAGTCTGTCGGCGAGATGAAGCCCTTCTGGCGCTTCTTCGGCGCCGACGAACCGAACTACGCCACGATGAAGGACGGCCGCAAGCTCATCGCCGAGCTCGGCGAGCTGCGCCCCAAGGACTCGCCGCAGCCGACCTATTTTCGCGCGCACAACCTCCTCACCAGCGGCGACGGCACCCCCGCTCCGAAATGGGGCAGCACCAACGCCTACACCGAGGACGCGCAGGGCCGCCCCATCTACAACTGGACGATCCTCGACAACATCTTCGACACCTACCTCGCGCGCGGCGTGCGCCCCTACGCGCAGATCGGCTTCATGCCGCAGGCGCTCTCGCTCCATCCCGAGCCTTACCAGCACGACTGGCGGCCCGGCTCCGGCAACCTCGCCACCGGCTGGGCCTCACCGCCGAAGGATTACGAGAAATGGGGCGAGCTCGCCTACCAGTGGGCCAAGCACTGCGTCGAGCGCTACGGCAAGGCCGAGGTGGAAAAATGGTATTGGGAGGTCTGGAACGAGGCCAACATCACGCCCTACTGGCCCCGCACCGCCACGCCGGAGGAGTTTTACAAGATGCACGACTACGCCATCGCCGGCGTGCGCCGCGCGCTGCCGACCGCACGCGTCGGCGGCATGGATTCCGCCGGGACGGGCGGCAAGTTTATGACCGATTTCATCGAGCACGTCCTGCGCGGCACCAACTACGCCACCGGCCAGAAAGGCACCCCGCTCGACTTCATCTCGTTTCACGCGAAAGGCTCGCCCACTTACGTTGACGCGAACGGCCGGGCGGTCACGACCGGCGGCCATGTGCGGATGGGCATCGCCAGCCAGCTCCGCAACCTCTCTGACGAGTTCGCCATCGTCGCCTCGCATCCCGAGCTGAAGAACACGCCGATCATCATCGGCGAGTCCGACCCCGACACCTGCGCCGCCTGCACCGCCCAAGTTTACCCGCAGAACAACTACCGTAACGGCGCGCTCTTCGCTAGCTACTCGGCCGCGACCTTCGGCCGCGAGCTGGCGATGGCCGACCGCGCAGGAGTGAACCTCGAGGGAGTGACCTCGTGGGCCTTCGAGTTCGAGGACCAGCCGTATTTCGCCGGCTTCCGCGTGCTCGCGACCAACGGCATTGACCTGCCCGTGCTCAACACCTTTCGGATGTTCAGCAAAATGTCCGGCCAGCGCGTCGCCGTGACGAGCTCGCACGAGATTCCCGTCAATGCGATCATCCAGAACGGTGTGCGCGGCGAGCAGGCCGACGTCGCCTCCCTCGCCAGCCTCGACGCCAACAAGCTCGCCGTCCTCGTCTGGCACTACCACGACGACGATGTGCCCGGCTCCGCCGCCGACGTGACGCTCGCCCTCGCCGGCCTGCCCGCCGCCGCGAACGGCAACGCGAAGCTCACGCACTGGCGCATTGACGACGAGCACAGCAACGCCTTCACCGCGTGGAAGAAAATGGGCTCGCCCGCCGGTCCGAATAACAACCAATACCGCGCTCTCGTCGCCGCCGGCCAGCTCGGCCAGCTCGCCGGGGCGCCCGCCGTGGTGACGGTCGCCAACGGCGCGGCCACGCTCAAGTTCGCGCTCCCCCGCCAGGGTGTCTCGCTCGTCGTCCTCGAATGGGGCGCGGCCGCGAACTGAGCCAGGCCGGGGGCAAGTTTCCATGAACACACTCGGTTGCATTTCCCATGTAGGGCGGATCGCGCTGGCGGTCCTGCTCGTCGCAGTGGCACCGGCGGTCGCACCGGCGGCGCTCACGCTCCCGGCGGCCGGGCGCGGCGTCGTGGGCGATGGGGCGACGCTCAACACCGCCGCGATCCAGAAACTCATTGACGAGGCGAGCGCGCAGGGCGGAGGCACCGTGGTGTTTCCCGCCGGGCGCTACCTCACCGGCACGATCCAGCTCAAGGACGGCGTCACCCTCCGCCTCGAGGCCGGCGCAGTCCTCCTTGGCAGCACGCGCGCGGCCGACTACCGCAACCTCGATCCCTTCACCGCCGGCGACGGCGTGCCGCTCGGCTACGCGCTGATCGTCGCCGATGGCGCGAAAAACGTCGGCATCGAGGGCGCGGGCACAATTGACGGCCAGGGCCGCGAGCTCCGCGCCGCGCAAACGCCCTACACCGTCCGGCCGTTCCTGATGCGCTGGCTGCGCTGCACCAACGTCACGGTGAAGGACGTCCATCTAGCCAATCCCGGCGCGTGGACGCTGAATTTTTTCCAGAGCCGCGGCATCACGGTCGAACGCGTGACCATCCGCACCCGCGCCACCGGCCTCGCCAACAACGACGGCATTGACCTCGACTCGTGCGATGGCGCGGTCATCCGTGACTGCGACATAGACAGCGGCGATGACGCTCTCTGTTTCAAGGCCACCAGCCCGCTCCCATCGCGCAACATCACGGTCACCAATTGCAAGCTCTCGACCAAGTGCAATGCCATCAAGCTCGGCACCGAGTCGCTCGGCGGCTTCGAGAACATTTCTGTCACCGGCTGCACGCTCTCCAACATTGGCATGGCCGGCATCGCGCTTTACGAAGTGGACGGCGGCGACCTGCGCCATGTGGCCGTCAGCGACATCACGATGGACGGCGTCGCCGTACCCATCAGCATCCGGCTCGGTGCGCGGCTGAAGGTTTTCCGCGCGGGCGACCAGCCCAAGCCCGTAGGCACGCTGCGCGACGTCACGATCAAAAATGTCCGCGCCACCGGCATCCGGATGATCGGCCTGCTCGTCAACGGCATTCCCGGCCACACGGTCGAGAATCTCGTGTTCGAGGACATCGAGCTCGCGTTGCCCGGCGGCGGGACCGCCGAGCAGGCGAAGATCGAACTCGCCGAAAAGGAGAGCTCCTACCCCGAGTTCAGCATGTTTGGCCGCGTGCTGCCCGCGTCGGGCATCTACCTGCGGCACGCCCGCAACATGACGTTCAAGAATGTCCGCACCACGCCTGCGCAGGCCGACGCGCGACCGGAAAAAATCTTCCTCGATGTCGAGGGCGTCGCCCCCGCCGACTTCGCGCCCGCAGCTCCCGCCCCGGCCAAATGACGTCGGCTTACGGAATCCGTGTCGCACCTACCGTGCCGATGCGGATCAGCGGCGAACCCATCCGGACTCAGATGGGATGGATTCGGGATCGGGAATCGTAGGGGCGCAGCAAGCCTGCGCGCTTACGCTTACTCAGATAGGCTCTCAGCTCACGTCACCCTGCGAACACTGGCCATCAATCAGGCGCCACATTTTGCCATTCGGGTTCTTGTTGCCGAGCGAGGCGGGCAGGCGGGCGGCGCGGACGTTGTCGTAGCAGTGCAGCGCGCCGAAGCGGCGGACCGACGCCGGGATGCCGACGGCCGTGAAGCCGGGATGACCCGTCGCGGGGAACGGCCCGCCGTGGTTCATCGCGGGGCTGACGGCGACACCTGTGGGCATCTTGTCGTTGAGCAGGCGGCCGACACGCACCCGGAGCAGCGGTTCAAGCTGAGCATAAGCCGCGTCGTCAGAGCCCGCGGTGTCGGTGTAGAGCGAGCCCGTGAGGTTGCCTTCGAGATGGCTGAGCACGGCGGCGGCTTCGGCGAGGTCACGCACGATGACGAGCAGGGAGGCGGTGCCGAAGGCCTCGGTCTGGAGCTTCTCCGGCGAGGATAGAAACTGCGCGCCGGTCACGCGCAGGAGCGTGTTAGCATGACGGCAGCCGGGGCCGGCCACCGGTGTACCGCCGATGATCAGCTCCGCGCCCGCCGCGCGCAGCGCCTGCACGCCCTCGGTGAGCGAGCGGACGACGGGCTTGCCGAGCAGCACGGGCGGCGCGCTGGCCTCGAATTTTTGCTTCACGATCGCGATGAACTGCTCGGCCGCCTCGGATGCGAAGAGAACGATGAACCCGGGATTCGTGCAGAACTGGCCGCCGCCCAGGATCGCGCTGCCGGCGAACTCCTCGGCCAGCTTGGTGCCACGCTCGGCGAGTGCGCCGGGGAGGAAAACGACCGGGTTGATGCTGGAGAGCTCGGCGTAGAAGGGCTTGCCCACCGCGTCGGCGGCGTTTTTGAGCTTCACGCCGGCGGAGCGGCTGCCGGTGAAGCCGATGGCCCCGGTGCGCGGGTCTGACACGAGACGCAGGCCGGTGGACGGTTCGATCCGATGGACGAGCTGGACGGTGGCGGGCGGCAGGCCGGTTTCCTGCACGGCGGCAAACGCCTCCTCGGCGAGCACGCGCGTGGTGCCGGCGTGGAGCGGGTGGCCCTTGGCAATTACGGGGTTGCCGGCGGCGATGGCGGCGGCAAAATCTCCGCCCGCCGCGCCTGAAAAGGCGTAGGGGAAGTTGTTGGGGCCAAAAACAATGACGGGGCCGATCGGGCCGAGCACGGAGCGGAGACCGTTTTTGGTGTCAATGGTCGGCATCGCCCATGATCCCTCGAGCACGGCGGCGGCGGCCTGCCGGAGCTGGTTGGTGGTGCGGGGCAGCTCGACGTCGCTCAGGCGCGGGGCCTTGGGCAGGCCGGTCTCGGTGTGCGTCAGCTCGACCAGCTCGGTCTTGCGGGCTTCGAGGCGGTCGGCATAGCGGTTGAGAAATTTGGCGATTTGCTCGGGCGGCAGCGTGCGCAGCACCGCGGCGGCGGCGGTGGCGGCGGTGAGCGCGGCATCACAGTCGGCCCATGAGCTGACGGGATATTCACCGGGCAGCTGTTCGCCGGTGGCGGGATTTTCGACGCGGAACGTACCGCTGGACTGGGAGGGGCGCCATTGGCCGGCGATGAGGACGGGGAAGGTGGACATGGTGAGATTGAAAATAGCTGCGGCCAGATCGCAAACAAAAGCATATTTTCTGACAATCTGCGTCCGCCGGATTCATGTTGGCGCCGGTCCGGACCGGATCTCAGGTGGTTGGGTCCGATGCTGTGCCGGACGGGCGGACACCACGAGGTTCGCGCTTTCTGGCATCCGGCATCACCCAGCGGCGGACGACGCAAACCGTTCGCTGTGACGGTCGGGTTGCGCGCGACCCTCGTGAGGGCAGCGCTGGCGGCGGCCTGCGGCTGCTTTACGGACGGGCCGGAGCCGGTTCGGGTGCCGAGGGTTGGTAGATCCGGATATAGGCGTTGGCCCGCAGGCGCGCAATCCAGCGGGCCTCAGCTTCGCGGCCGAGCTCGTCGGCGAGTTTCCTTTGGATTTCGCCGCTCACGTCGGCCAGCGGCTGGATGCCGGCGGCCTTGCGATCTTCGATGAGCAGGAGATAGGCGGCTTCGGGTGTGACGATGGGGCCGCCGACCTCACCTTTGTCGAGGGTGAAGGCGGGCGCGGCAAACTCGGGCTTGAGGTCGGCCTTTTTGTTCCAGCCGAGATCTCCGCCCTTGGAGCGATGGGCCGCGACATCGGTCAGCTCACGGGCGAGTGACTCAAACTTCTCGCCGGCCTTGAGGCGGGCGAGCACAGTCTGCACGCGAGCGAGCAGGCCGGCATCGTCCATGCCGTCGGCACGGGTGAAGGTGATGAGTCGGAGGCGCGCGGCGTCCTCCTGCTGAAACTTGTCCTTGTTGGCGTCGTAATAGGCCTCGACCTTGGCAGGGCTGATGACCGTTTCGCTCCGGCGCTGCTGGTGGCGCATGATGTCGTAGATCAGGTCTTCCTCAATGTTTTTGCGGTAGTCGCGCATGGACCAGCCCTTGCTTTTCAGATCGGCCAGAAATTTCAGGCGGTCCCCGTTGTATTCGGGGCTCTGGATCGTGCGTTCCCTGACATCGTCAATGTAGCTGGCGGGAATCTTCCGTTTGCCGTCCTTCTGAAAATCAAACACCACGAGGGCACGGTTGATCAGCTCGTTGAGCATGACATTTTGCAGTTCCTCCAACCGGCGGTCATAATCCTGCTGGTTGGTGGCGATGCTGCTGATGGCCGGCACGCGCGACGCCATGGCGCTCTTTAGATCCGCGTAGGTGATGATGCGGTTTTCCACCTTGGCGATGATGGCGGCCTCGGCTTCGGGCATGGGGATACCGGCCGGCGGCGTTGGCGTCAGCAGCGGCGGGGGGCTGCCGGCGGCAAAAACGCGGGCCGAAAATACCACGGCGAGCAGCAGGGCGGGAACGCGGGAGAATCGTGGCATTAGGCGGATGAAACGGGCAGGTGGTTCAGAAACGTGATGATTTCCCGCAACCGTAGGAGCGGCTTGGGCGTGGTCAACCTCGGAAAACGCGCGCCGGGCATGACCCAGTCGTCGGGCCGGCCGGAATTTCGCCGGCACTTCAGCCGGCTGCCTTCGGTCTCGACCGCGAGCAGGCCCCGCTGCTCGGCGCGCAGGCGGATTTCGGTGACGAGCAGCAGGGCGCACACTTCGTCGCCAAACGGGCCGAACCGGTCGCGCAGCTCGGCCTCGATTTCCTTGAGCGCAGGGAGCGAGCCGGCGAGCGCGAGCCGGCGGTAAATGTCCAGGCGCAGGCGCGTCTCGCCCAGATAGGCCGGAGGCAGGCGTGCGGCGATGTGTGCGACCGTGACCGCGCCGGCGGCGGCATGCTCGGCGTCGCGCAGCGCCGTGTAGCCGTCTTCGTGCCGGCCGCGCCCGGCGGCCGGCGCGGCTTCGCCGACGCGGACGAAGTCGATCTTCACGGCGGCGCGCACGACGGCGGCCGATTTTTCGCCTTTCAGCCGCGCAACGCTCTGGCGCAGCAGCTGGCAGTACAGCTCGAAGCCCACGCCGACGATATGGCCGCTCTGCTCGGAGCCGAGGAGATTGCCCGCGCCGCGCAGCTCCAAGTCGCGCATCGCGATACGGAAGCCCGCACCCGGCTGGTTGTGTGCCCGCAGGGCCGTGAGGCGCTGGCGGGCCGGATCCAGCAGCCGGGTGTGCCGGTGCAGCAGCAGGTAGGCGTAGGCCTGGTGGCGGAAGCGGCCCACGCGCCCGCGCAGCTGGTAGAGCTGCGAGAGGCCGAAACGGTCCGCGCCCTCGATGATGAGCGTGTTGCAGTTGGGGATGTCGAGGCCGCTCTCGATGATGGTGGTGCAGACGAGCACGGAAAATTTCCCCGCCACAAACTCAGTCATCACCCGCTCGAGTTCCTCGGGGGCCATCTGGCCGTGGCCCACGGTAACGCTCACGCCCGGCACCAGCGTGCGCAGCCGCGCGGCGACCACCTCGATGGTCGCCACCCGGTTGTGCAGGTAAAACACCTGTCCGCCGCGCCGCAGCTCATGGCGGACGGCGTCGGCCACCACGGTGTCGTCGTAGGTTTTCACGATGGTCTGGATCGGGTGGCGGTCGGCGGGCGCGGTCTCGATCACGCTGAGGTCGCGGGCGCCGGTCATGGCGAGATAGAGCGTGCGCGGGATGGGCGTGGCGCTGAGGGAGAGCACGTCCACGTCGGCGCGCAGGCGCTTGAGCGTCTCCTTGTGGCGCACGCCGAACCGCTGTTCCTCGTCCACCACGACGAGGCCGAGGTGGCGGAACACCACGTCGCGACCGAGCAGCCGGTGCGTGCCGACGAGGATGTCCACCTGGCCCGCGCCGGTGGCGGCGAGGATTTTTTTCTGCTCGCGCGGCGTGCGGAAGCGGCTGAGCAGCTCGACCGCGACCGGCCAGCCGGCCATGCGCTCGCGGAAGGTGTTTAGATGCTGCTGCGCCAGCACGGTGGTGGGCACGAGCACCGCCACCTGCCGCCCTGACTGCACGGCCTTGAACGCGGCGCGGATCGCCACCTCGGTCTTGCCGAAGCCCACGTCGCCGCAGATGAGGCGGTCCATCGGGCGCGCGCGCTCCTGGTCGGCCTTCGTCTCAATGATGGCCCGGTGCTGGTCGGGGGTTTCGGCAAACGGAAACGCCGCCTCAAATTCGCGCTGCCAGTCGGTGTCGGGTGGGAGCGCTTCGCCGGGCCGGGCCTCGCGCGCGGCCTGCACGCGGAGCAGATCGGCCGCGAGGTCGAGCGTGGCGCGTTCGGCGGCGGCGCGCGTTTTTTCCCAGCGGCCCGTGCCGATGCGACCCAGCTGGGGGCGCACCTTGCCGAGGCCGACGTAGCGCGAGACGAGGTGCGACTCGGTGAGCGGCACGTGCAGGGTCACGCCGTCGCCGAACTCGAGCGAGATGACCTCGCGCACCCCGTCGGTGGCCTCGAGTTTTTGCAGCCCGCGGAACAGGGCGACCCCATGCTGGAGGTGGACGACGAAATCGCCCTCGGCCAGCTCGGCGAAGTCCAGGAGCTGGTCCACCTGCGCGCGGGGCGCGGCGGTGGCCGGTCGCGCGGTGGCCGTGCGGCGCGGCCGCTGCCGGCCGAAGATCTCCGTCTCGGTGACCACGACCACGCCGCGTGCCGGCCGCGCGAGTGCGGAGGGGGTGGCTCCTGGGAGCTGGGTTTCGGGACGGTGAACGATGCGAAAACCCTCGTTCAGTCCGCCATGCAGGAACTGCGGCTTCAGCACCTTGAGGGTGGGATCGGCGGCGAGGATTTCCTTCACGCGTTGCTCTTCGCCCGTCCGTGTGGTCACGATCGCGATGGCGTCGCCGGATTTTTTCCATGCGACCAGCCGGTGCAGAAACTCGCGGCGTGCGTCCTCCTCAAATTGCAACCGTTCCTGTGCAATGAGGGCGTCAGCCGGGTAGCGCCGGTGGTGTCCGAGGCTCTCGGTGTCCCAGGTCATCACTGTCACGCCTTGTTCCTCGAACCACTCCGCCGCCTCGTCGAGGTCGCTGATGCCGGTGACCGCCGCGCAATGCCGGAGCAGCGGTTCCAGACCGCCCGGACCGTTCGCCAATGCGCCCAGCGACGCGGCGAGTGCGGCCGGCTCGATGAGCAGGAGTTGCGTGTCCGCCGGCAGATAATCCGCCAGCCCTGCGGCCGAGGACTTGAGCTGCACGCGCGGCGACGCGGCGAGCGTGAACCGTTCCACCGTCGCGCCGGAGCGCTGGGTCACGGGGTCGAAGAGACGGATTTCCTCGATGGTGTCACCGAAGAAATCCAGCCGGTATGGCTGGGTCGCCGTGACCGGATAGACATCAATGATGCCGCCGCGGATGGCGTAATGGCCTGGCGACTCGCAGACGGCCTCGGCGTCGTAGTCGAGCGCGCTGAGCTTTTCAAGCAACCCCGCAAACGGCTGTGTCTGCCCGCGGGTGAGCGTGAGCTCGGCCCGTGCCGCCGCCTCGCGGGCCGGCACCGGCTGCCCCAATGCCGCCGCCGTGGTGACAATGACGAAGGCGGGGCGCGACGTCCCCGGCCCGGTGCCGGCATCGTTCCCGGTGATCTCCCGCAGCCGTGACAGCACGGCCATTCGCCCCGCCGACGCCGCAAACGCCTCGCGCATGTCCCGGCTGTCGGCCAGCGATTCGGGAAAGCGCAGGATTTCCGGCGCAGCCGTCCCCGCGGCCTTCGGCAGAAACAAGGCCACATCCTCCGCCAGCCGCTCGGCGTCACGCGCATCTTCCATGACCACAATCCAAATCCCCGCGGGCCCCCCGGCGACCAGTGCGCCCACCACCGCCCCCCGCGCCGGCGGACAGACGCCGACGTGACGTGAACGGATGGAAGCGGCGTTTCCCGACATGTCAGGAGCGAAAGGCTTGGAGCCGCCAAGGCAACCCTCGCTGGAACAGGGTGGTGACGCCTTTTGACGTTTGTGGGTGGAGCGCGACAGTCCCGGCGCGCTGTTCGAAATTCTCAAAATATGTCACTGCCTGGAATTAAGGAGTGCAGGTTTTTTCAGCCTTTGGGATGCAGGCTCTACGGCCCATTGCCGGCCTGCCCCTGCCTCCACCACAAACACGGGGCCGGGCGGTTCAAGGCTCCGTCCCCCATGGGGACAGTTCACCCAGAGCTCGACATCACACGGCTAAGGCATTCATTGGCTGCGAGAAACCGCATAACGCATTTAACCTCACTCCCCGTGAAGAAAATTATCATGATGGTCCTTACGACCGGCACCTTGGTTCTTGCCGGTTGTTAGGGGCTCGCCGAAGGCCTGGCGGAGGAGCCCTAGGGTCGTTGGCTCTGGCGCCTTGTTCGGCTTTTGCTTCACGGGATGATGCACCGGCTTCGCAGGGTCATGCCAGTCCCAGCCACACTGCAGGCACTGCCTCGATCTTTCGGTGAAAAGCGGACGTCCGCAATGTGGGCAAGGTGGAGTAAGCTTCGCTGCATGTGGGCCAGACGGATGACTCCACCAGATCTTCGCGAAGACCATATTGCACCCAGTCCGCGCGCGAAGCTCTCGAATTCCAACCAAGCCGGAATCGCGAAGGCGTGCTTCTTCAGCGGGCGAAATAGCCGCAAACGACGGAATGAAATTGCGGCATCGCGTACAATGCGTCCCACGCTGCGGAAACGCGCTGTCATCTAGCTTCGCAATCTCGTCGTTCGTGTAGGATGCGTCGGACATACTTTTGCCGAACAGTGTTATCCCCGTGCTCATTTATCGGCCATCGCGCAGTTGGGGGCTGATGAACTATTATATTTTTTCCCCGGAGGCCTTGCCCGCCAATGCTGGCGTGGATGATTCCAAGGGAAAACCGTGAATGTAGCGGCGCAGTCTTGTCGGGCAGCACCCCATGTCACCGTCCATGAAAAAGACGTAGGCTGTCTCTTCTGCACTGAGCTTCGGCAGAAACGGAGGAGCGGAAATTTGAACCACAATGGCACGAGGGCACGGAGGACGGAGAGGAGGAGCTTCTTTTTCATTTTGGAGTTTGGAGTTTGGATTGGCTCCGCGTCCTTTGCGTGCTTCTTTTTAAAAGTTCTGATCTGATTATTTACACGAAGGTCGCGAAGGACGCAGGGTGGATTGGTTCTTGGTTGGCTGATGTCGGCCTGGCGGCCGCGGTAATGCGGATTGCGGAATGCGGATTGCGAATTGTTTCTGACCTCTGACCTCTGACCTCTGGCTTCTGACCTCTGGCTTCTTGCTTCTGCGGAGGGTTTCTCCGCCTGCGCTTGCGTTTCGTGGTGCGGTCCGTCAGTCCTTGGCGCTTTCCCTCATGTCCGCCCAGCCCACCATTTTCTACACCCAGACCGACGAGGCTCCCGCGCTCGCCACCTATTCCTTCCTGCCGATCGTGCAGGCGTTCACCAAGCATGCGGGCATCCGGGTGGAGCCACGCGACATCTCGCTGGCGGGCCGCATCCTCGCGGTGTTTTCCGACCTGCTGCCCGAGGCGCAGCGCGTCCCCGACGCCCTCGCCGAGCTGGGCGCGCTCACGCTCAAGCCCGAGGCCAACATCATCAAGCTGCCCAACATCAGCGCCTCCGTCCCGCAGCTGAAGGCCGCCATCGCCGAGCTGCAGGCCAAGGGCTACGCGCTCCCCGCCTTTCCCGATAACCCCACGACCGACGCCGAGAAGGCGACCAAGGCCCGCTACGCCAAAGTCATGGGCAGCGCCGTCAATCCGGTTCTCCGCGAGGGCAACTCCGACCGCCGCGCGCCCAAGGCTGTCAAGGACTATGCGCGCAAGCATCCGCATTCGATGGGCGCATGGTCGTCCACGTCAAAAACCAACGTCGCCACGCTGGGCCACGACGATTTCTTCTCCAACGAAAAGTCGGTGACCGTTCCGGCAGCCACGACGGTCCGGATTGAGTTTGTCCCGGCCCCGACTGCGGACGGCAAGCAGGAGCCGACGGTAGTTTTGAAGGAAAAGACGCCCCTCAAGGCCGGCGAAATCTTCGATGCCACCTTCATGAGCAAGCGGGCGCTCGGCGCGTTTTTCGCGCAGCAGATGATTCGGGCAAAGAAAGAGGGCATCCTCTTCTCGCTGCACCTCAAGGCCACGATGATGAAGGTCTCCGACCCCATCATGTTCGGCCTGGCCGTGCGTGTCTGGCTGAAGGACCTTTTCACGAAACATGCCGCCACGCTGGCCACCCTGGGTGTGGATCTGAACAATGGCTACGGCGACCTCGTCGCCAAGCTCCAGAAACTTCCCGCCGAACAGCGCGCCACCATCGAGGCCGACATCGCCGCCATCTTTGCCGCCCGCCCCGGTGTGGCGATGGTCAATTCCGAGAAAGGCATCACCAATCTCCACGTCCCCAGCGACGTCATCATTGACGCCTCGATGCCGGCGATGATCCGCACCTCGGGCCAGATGTATGATGCCAAGGGGCAGCTCCAGGACGCCCTCTGCGTCATCCCCGACAGCAGCTACGCCGGCGTGTATCAGACCACGCTTGATTTCTGCAAAAAGCACGGGGCCTTTGACCCCAAGACGATGGGCACCGTCCCCAATGTCGGCCTCATGGCGCAGGCGGCCGAGGAATATGGGTCGCATAACAAGACGTTTGTGGCGCCGGGGAAGGGGAGCATTCGCGTCGTCGAGGCCGACACCGCGAATGGAATCCAGAATCCAGAATCCAGAATTCTGCTGGAGCATCAGGTGGAGCAGGGCGACATCTGGCGCGCTTGCCAGACGAAGGATGCGCCGGTGACGGACTGGGTGAAGCTGGCGGTCAACCGCTGCCGCCTGTCGCACACGCCTGCCATCTTCTGGCTCGACGAGAAACGCGCGCACGACGCGCAGATCATCGCCAAGGTGAAAACCTGCCTCGCGACCCACGATACCACGGGGCTCGACATCAGGATACTCCCGCCCGCTGCGGCCTGCCTCGCCACGCTGGAGCGGCTCAAGGCCGGGCAGGACACGATATCCGTCACCGGCAATGTGCTGCGCGACTACCTCACGGACCTCTTCCCCATCCTTGAGGTGGGCACCAGCGCGAAGATGCTCTCCATCGTCCCGCTCATGAACGGCGGTGGACTGTTTGAGACCGGGGCCGGCGGCTCCGCGCCCAAGCACGTGCAGCAGTTCACCGAGGAAAATTTCCTTCGCTGGGACTCGCTCGGCGAGTTCTTCGCGCTCGCCGCGAGCCTGGAGCACCTCGGCATCACGCAAAACCACGCCAAGGCCAAAATCCTCGCCGAGACCCTCGACGCCGCCAACGGCAAGTTCCTGGAGAACGACAAGAGCCCCGCGCGAAAAGTCGGCGCCGGCATAGACATCCGCGGCAGCCATTTCTACCTCGCCCTCTACTGGTCGCAGGCGCTCGCTGCCCAAACCGTGAACAGTGAACTGAGAACCATCTTCGCCCCCCTCGCCGAAAAACTCGCCGCCGCCGAAAAGCAGATCGTGCAGGAGATGATCGCGGTGCAGGGCAAGCCGGCTGACATCGGCGGCTACTATCTCCCCGACGACGCGAAAGCGTCAGCGGCGCTGCGGCCGAGTGTGACGCTCAATGCGATTCTCGCGATGCTCTAAAAACCGTTAATCGCGACTGGAAGCGAATCGACGGCACTGGGTCTTTTTGGATTTCTGGTCTATTTCACAAAAACACTAATTAAGGCCACGGATATAAAAAATATAACCTCGGGCATAATGATCTGAAGCCACCAAGCCCTTCTAATGAAGACATACCTTGCCCCCTTCATACCTGGGAACAACGAAACGGCGGTGATGAAAAGCCACGCGGTGTAGAGCGGGTGACGGATAGAATCGACCAACCCGTGATCTAGGGTGATCGCATGGAAACTGAACCATGCCATTATTGTTGCTGTAATTGCCGTGTAGAGCCAAGCGCGGGGTGAGTCTTTCATGGTAAATATCGACCGCGTGCATCTCAGGCGGCTTTTGCGTCTTGCTTGTCTAACAGGCTGATAACCTCTGACAACTCCCAAACGTGATTTGAGACTCCGGCAGCCATTGCGGGGGTGCAACGGATGCCGGAGTGAAAATTGCAAAAGTTGTGGTGCATAGCGAACAGGGCGAACGAGTGCTCGTGATTCTCGGCTTTCTTGCTGTGGGCGTTGGTGAGCCGGGTGAAACGGCGGTTGCCCATCCGGATGGACAGATTCAGGCGTTCCGCGTGCGACGTGCTGACGTGGGCATAATCAGGTGAACCGATGGACCGCAGTCGACGCTTGATTTCGTCCACGCGTCCGCTGAGCTGGGAAAAGACGGTGCTGTCGGATGCTTTCCTTCCGCCAAGACCGCAATCCCCCATCTACCCCTATGAGAATTGGCATTAATATCCAAGGAGCGAGACGCGGGGGCAAGGGGGAAGTGGCGTCGGGAGCCGGCTTTGATTTTCATCTCATTCGTGCCCAAGCCTGAAATCCGTGGTCAAATCCTGCTGTTCATGGTTTCTTGGCTTCTGAATTCAAACCTTCCGAGGGTTTAAGCTTCATGCTTTGGTTGACGGGTAGCATTGGGGCGCTTTTCGGTTGATTTCCCGGACCCCGAAAACGGTTTGCCAGCTTGCCAGTTCGCCGGCTTGGAACTTTGCTCGCCCACACCCCCCATGAACCTGCCCCAAAATTCCGCCCCGCTTCGCAACGCCGCGCTCCTGCGCGCGCAGTCCCTGATGACCCCTTCGACGGTGCCGTCCATCTCGACCGAGCTGCTGATCACCGCCGACGGCGAGCTGAACCGCGAGCTGCATCATTTCCTCCTGGATCCGCCCTCGGATCCCGGACTGCTGAAGGGCCGGACGATCGCCATCTGCTGCACCAACGGCGTCGAGGAGGTGGAAATCACGGGCTCGCTGCGCTGGCTCCGGGAGCACGGTGCCACGGTGCATGTGGTGGCCCCGCGCATCGGGACGTTTCACCCGACGCTTGGCCTGCGCTTCCCGCCGCTTTGCGCCACGCATGTCCTGGCCATCCGGCTCATGGAAAACGCCGGCTGGCTCGCGATTGACCGCCATCTCGACCAGGCGAACGTCGCCGACTACGACGCCTGCATTTTTCCCGGCGGCTGCTGGAACCCCGACGCCCTGCGGGCCGATCCCCTGGCCCAGGCCTTCGTCCGCGGCATGTGGGAGTCCGGCAAGCCGACCTGCGCCATCTGCCACGGCCAGTGGGTGATGGTGAGCGCGGGCATCCTCAAGGGCCGGAAAGCCACGGCGGTCTGGAACATCCATCCCGATCTCGCCAACGCGGGCGCCACGGTGCTGGACGAACCCTGCGTCGTGGACGGCAACCTGATCACGGCGCGCTTTCCCTACGATCTGCCGCGCATGATCCAGGCGCTGGTCAAGCAGCTCGTCGGCTGAAGCCTCATTGATCGTTACGGAAACGAGTGGATGTTCAGTTGCTCGGCGAAATAGGCGGTCAGAGATCAGGAGTGTGACGGCGGCGGAACCACCCGCCGCCGCCCGCCGACCGTTCCACTCTCAACCCGATCCTCATCACGTTTTAAAGACCGTTGACCGCGAATGAACGCGAATAGACGCTAATCCTAGCCTCCGAACTTCGCGTTGATTCGCGTAGATTCGCGGTTGAAACTCGTTGGCACTCCCATGCTCCGACCCACTTCACCGACCCCGTGCCGTTCCGGGTGGTTTGCCCGCCTGCTCCCGTTCGTCGCCATGCTGGCCGCGCTAGCCGGCGGGCGGCTCTCTGCGGCGGGGAGCGAGACCGCCCCCGCGCCCCGGCCGGTCGCTGCCAGCGTCCCGCAGAGCGGCCAGCCTCACACGATCCGGGATCTCGGGCTGATCCTCCTCCCGGTGCCGGCGGGCAAGTTCACGATGGGCAGCCCGTATTCGGAGTCCGGCCGGCATGACGACGAGATCGAGCACACGGTCACACTCACCCGGCCGTTCTGGCTCGGCCGCACCCCGGTCACGCAGCGGCAATACCAGCTCTTGATGGGCACAAACCCGTCCCGGTTCAAGGACCAGGGCCCGGACCTGCCGGTGGAGACCCTGTCGTGGGATGGGGCGATGGCCTTCTGCCGCAAGCTCACGGAGCGCGAGCGGGCGGAAGGACGCCTGCCCGCCGGCCACAGCTACACCCTCCCCACCGAAGCCCAGCGCGAATACGCGTGCCGGGCCGGCACGACCGGCCGCTATGCCGGCGACCTCAACGCCATCGCTTGGTTTTCAGGCAACAGCGGCGAGAAGCCGCAGCCCGTCGCTGGCAAGCAGCCCAATGCCTGGGGGTTTTACGACATGCAGGGCAACATCTGGGAATGGTGCCGCGACTGGTATGGCAATTATCCGTCCCAGCCGGTCACCGACCCCACGGGTCCCGCCAACGGCAGCCAGCGCGTGTATCGCGGCGGTGCGTGGTTTCATTCGGCCGACCTGTGCCGCTCGGCGTATCGCTACCGCATCGAGCCGTCTTACAGCGGGAGCCTGCTCGGTTTCCGCATCGCCCTGACACCCGACGACCCCGCGCGCCCGGCCGGAAACCGGGAGAGTGCTCCGGCCGAGACGCATCCTCTGCCTTCCGCGCCGACGGCGCGCTAACGTGGTTTAAGTTGAGGTGTAGCCCGCCTGCCCCGGCCCTTTGTCATCGCGAGGTGCGCGATGCGCGCCGTGGCGATCCAGCACCTTCGACCAAGGCTTGATCAAGAAATTCACCGCAGTCACCGTGGCTGAGCAATCCAAGCCCAAGGCCAAATGACCTCTTCGGTTGACGATTGAGCCTCCGAATTTCGCGTTCCTTCGCGTCCACGGGAGCAAATTTACGCCGATCGACAATTGACAGTGCAGCCAGCCCCAGCCCTGCTGCCCCATGCATCACGCCCTGAGGGTTCCCGCCCAGCTTGCTCTTGTCCTTCGCCGGGCGTGCGCTGCGGCCGTCATGGGCCTGACCCTCGTCTGCGCCGCCCAGCCCGTGATCTACGACG
Organism: Opitutia bacterium; assembly: GCA_947475065.1. GTDB lineage: Bacteria > Verrucomicrobiota > Verrucomicrobiia > Opitutales > Opitutaceae > CAIYUN01. The sequence goes on from CANJLB010000021.1 coordinate 62,856, forward strand.
CCACCGCCGATTTCACGCCCAACCTGCCCAATCCCAACGGTGTTTGGGCCTACGGCTACACGACTGACCTCAGTGCCGCGCTCACCCCGTTCGCCGGTTACACGTCTGACGCCACGGCCTTCGGTTGGTCCACCAACCTCGCGCTTGGCGCGCCTGCCATTTTCAAGGTCACGGGCTCCTTCAACGGCGTCGCCCCCGGCCAGCTTGCGCTGCACCCCGGCCCTACCGGCGAATACGCTGTGCTCGCCTTCAGTGCACCGGCCGCGGGCCAATATGTGCTGAACGCCCAGTTTCTCGCCGGCGACAGCGGTGAAACCGACGCGGCCATTGTTTTTAATTTCATCTCCGGCAGCACTCCGGTTGTTTTGCCCGTTGGCAGCACGAACGGGAATCCTGTGCTCACCAACTTCGATCTGTTTCTGGACCAAGGCGACCAAGTCCGGTTTGCCGTCGGCTCGTTCGGCAGCTTCCTCTCCGACAGCACCCCGCTCACCGCCACGCTCACGTTCTCGCCCGTGCCTGAGCCGGGCGCATTCGCCCTGCTGCTGGGACTTGGAGGGATGGCCGCCGCCCTCGTCCGTCGCCGTCGCCATTCGTGACGAGTGCGCGAGAGATCGGCGAGCTGGGGTCAGCCCGATTTTAGTTAGTTTCTCGCCTCGGAGAGCCCTTCGGGCGAACCGCAGGCTTCCAGCCTGCCCGCCACGATGGCCCAGAGTCATTTTCCCACCTTCACGCCCTTGCCGTAAGTCCAAGCCCACATGACCTCTTCGGTTGACGATGCAGCCTCCGAATTTCGCGTTCATTCGCGTCCATTCGCAGTTGAAACCTGCCACCATAACCCTGAAGTTCATCGCCACCATGAACAAGAACACCATCTGCCTCTGGTATGACCGTGATGCGGAAGAAGCCGCACGCTTTTACGCCCGCACCTTTCCTGACAGCACGGTCGGCGCGGTGCAAAAGGCTCCCGCCGACTTTCCGGGCGGCAAGGCGGGCCAGGTCCTGACGGTTGAGTTCACGGTGTGCGGCGTGCGGTGCCTTGGCATCAACGGGGGACGCGCGTTCAGGCAAAGCGAGGCGTTCTCCTTTCAAATCGCCACCGACGATCAGGCGGAGACCGACCGTTATTGGAATGGGATCGTCGGCAACGGCGGCGCCGAGAGCGCGTGTGGCTGGTGCAAGGACAAATGGGGCCTGTCGTGGCAGATCACCCCGCGTATCCTGTCCCAGGCGATGGCCATGGGCGGTGAAGTGCCGAAGCGCGTGTTTGAGGCGATGATGGAGATGGGGAAGATTGATGTCGCCAAGATCGAGGCAGCCGTGCGCGGCTGAGAATTTTTAACGCGAAGACGCGAAGGGCGCGAAGACAGAATGAAGCGGGGTGCCCCGTCGCCCCGTCAGCCATCGCTGAGGTTCGGGTGCTTGCAAGGTGTGTTCAATCCGACGACCGGCCAGCCAGAGGGAATCGGGCGGGCTTTGGTTTCAGACTCCGGCTTTCAAGTGGTGGTATAGTTTGGTCGGTCGTAGGTTGCGTGCTCGCCGCGCAACTCACCACAGCGAGCAAGCTCCGGCTACAGAGGGCAAACGTGGCGTGACGAGCACGCCACCTACCCCGGAAAATTCAAACTGTGCCACCTCCAGTTTCGGCTTGATTTCCCCCGTTTTTGTCCCATGCTTCCAATGAGCCTGCGGGCCTGCCCGTAGAGTTGACGTTTTTTGACTTGACCCGCCCCGCCGGGGTTCGACTTCCGGGGAGTGTGCCGACGGCACCGAATCAAGGTAAAACAAGCTATTCCAAGGTTCGGCTGCCGCAAAATTAAGGCGAATTAAGGTAATTAAGCCATGAATTTCCGCTGGCCATGCCCAAACTCGACTTCAGCCCTGACCGGAAGCCAACCAGCGCCGGTCGAACCTAGTGCTTAGTTGCGAAGATTAACAATAGTATTTCTCAGCTGCGATCCCTTGACCTCACGCTTGCGCCACCGGAAGGGCTTGGCCGAGGGATTGTAGGCGGCAATGAACGCCTCGATGGCCTGCCGCAGTTCGGTGACATGGCTGA
>CANJLB010000022.1 GCA_947475065.1 Opitutia bacterium
AGCCTGACCCCGCATTCAGAAAACTCGCGCATTGCGACCCCCCCAAGCCTCAACCCTCCAAGCCCGCGCCAGCTTCCGCTTGGTTAGACCAACAAAACCCGCCCTTCATGCTCCTTCTTGGCTGGCACCCCCGTTGTTCAGAGGTCTCACTTTATTTATTCCAACCCTCCGTATCTCCCCATTTCTTTCAACGGTGAATTCCTTAAGTTTTGCATCTGCCTCCGTGGAGGAAACTCCATTTGAAATTAGAAAGTCACGAACGGATGCGGATGATTCGCCCCATATCAGTTTGGCCCGGCCCTGAGACATAACATCGTCAGTTTTCACGTTTTGATCATCAGCGATCAGATGCTCCAGTCGCCCGCCTCGCCGACGAGCAACTCCTTCTTCTGGCGGGCGCGGATAACGAGGTCATCGCCCTTGTAGTAGGCGATGCTATGCGCAGGCACGGACTCGAGCAGCCAGACATTGCCGCCGATCACGGAGTGCGCGCCGATGCGCGTGTCGCCGCCCAGGATGGTGGCGTGCGCGTAGATGGTGACATGGTCGCCGATGTCGGGATGGCGTTTCACGCCTTTCACGGGGTTGCCCTGGCTGTCCACCTCGAAGGACTTTGCGCCGAGGGTCACGCCTTGGTAGAGCTTGACGTGGTTGCCGATGGTCGCGGTCTCGCCGATCACAACTCCCGTGCAATGATCTATGAAGAAATGGCTGCCGATGGTCGCGCCGGGATGGATGTCCGCACCGGTGCGCTCGTGTGCGTATTCGGTCAGCATGCGTGGCAGCAGGGGTACGCCCAGCCGGTGCAGCTCATGCGCGAGGCGCTGGAGCGAGATGACGAGCACGCAGGGATAGGCGAGGATGATCTCCTCGGTGCTACGCGCGGCGGGATCGCCGGCGTAGGCGGCTTGGACGTCCGTCTGCACCACGGACCGGATGGCCGGCAGGCGGCCGAGCAGGTCCATGGCGAGCAGGGCGGCGCGCGGCGCGGCGTCGGGTTCCTTGGCAAAATTAAGCGCACGCTCGATGTCGGCGGTGAGCTGCGTGCGAATGGCGGCGAGACGCTGCGTGGTCAGCGCGGGGACCTGTTCGCGTTGCAACGGCTTCGCCTCGAAGAAGCCGGGAAACAGCAGGTGCATGAAGTCGGCGGCGAGCCGGTTGACCGAGGCCTCGGACGGCAGGTTGCTGCCGTCGAAATGGTTGATACCGCCGGTCTCCGCATAGGAGGCGAGCAGGGCGCGGGTGATGTCGTCGAGGGTCATGGCCGGGCGGAGGGCGAAGCGGAGGAGCATCGTGGAGGGGTGGGTGGCCGTCAAACCTCGTTTCCACTGTCGCCCGTTGCAGCCTGGTCACCGGACTTTGAGAGTAAAAAGGGACCCGGGTTCATCCAAATTTAGGCAAATTTAACCTTGCGTATGGCGAGGTGGCGGATTGCCTCTTGATTGCTACAGGCTCGTAATCCCCTTACCATGCTCCGCCAAATCAAAATCATCGCCGCGCTTGCCGCTTTGCCCGTGTGTGCCATGGCCCAGTCGGTCAGCACCGACCCGGTTGGCTTTGTTACGCTCACCACGCTCTCGAACTCCGACACGATTTTCTCCACCCCGCTGGCCCGTGCCGAAGTGTTTCGCGGCTCGGTCTCCTCGCTCACCGGCACCTCCATCACGGCTGGCGGCGCGCCCGGTTTCACCGCCGGCACGTTCGTCTATGCCTCGGGCACACAGAGCAACACCTATTATCTCCGTTTCCGCACCGGGGCAAAGGCCGGCAGCTACTACACGGTGACAGCCAACACGACCGACACGCTAACGCTCGACCTCGCCGGCGACCTGCTCACCGGCGCGGCGGCCGGAGACGAGTTTGCGCTCATCCCTTACTGGACACTGGGCACGGTGTTTCCGGCCAGCGCGGCGGGAACGGCGTTTGAGGCGTCAGTCAACGCCGCCATCCGCAAGACAGAGATTTATTTTCCAGATCAAACGGCGACCGGCGTCAACCTGCCGATCTCCGCCACTTACTACTTCTCCGGCGGCGCATGGCACAAGTTTGTCACCGGTGGGAACGTCCAGTCTTCCGACGACACCGTGCTGTTGCCCGACTCCTATGTCATGATTCGCAACAAATCTTTCACGGGGAATATTACGGTAATGGGGGGGGTCGTGGGCAGCCTGCAAGCGTCCCCCATCAGCTCTTACAAATCGAACAAACAGGACAATTATGTCGCGCTCACCTTTCCGGTGGCCGTGAGTTTCCGCAATTCAGGCCTGTTCAACACCGCCTCGCCCACGACGGGCCCCGTCCGCAACTCGGTCAATGCGGCGATTCGCAGCGACGAGGTCTATGTTTACGACAATACCATCCCGGGCGTGAACAAAAGCCCGGTGACCTATTACTTTTCCAACGGCGCCTGGCGCAAATTTATCAGCGGTGGCAGCAGCGTGGATGCGGGAGATGACATCGCCTTTCAGCCCGGCTCCGGGGTTATCATCCGGCGCGGCATTGATGCCAGCGGCCCGCGCAGCGTCAACTGGAGCTTCTCCCCCTCGATTTCACCATGAAAGCAACCTTCCGCACTTTGGCTCTGCTCGCCGCTTTCAGCCTCGGCCTGATTTCATCGGCCCGGCCTGTCGGCGATTTTACGATCAACTTTGCTGCGGGCATCCTGACCGCCAGCAACAGCACGCCTTTGGCGAATGGCAGCCTGGTCGTCCTGCTCACCAACGGTCTCAATGGTTCGTTCAGCGCGCCGAGTTCCACGGCCTTCGTCACTGGCGACGATGTTCTGCTCGGTTCCTTTGGCACCAACAGTGTTGATTTTGATACCGCCGGCGGCCTGATCGCGACCTTGCACCCGACCTTCAGCGGGGCGTTGACCACCGGCCAGCAGCTCATGGTGCGTTGGTTTCCCAGCCTCACCACCGCCTCATTGGCTCCTGGCGCTGGCGCCAGCTACGGGGAATACTCCTACCTCACAGGCAATCTTGAATCAGACCCCTCGGACTGGGTGCTTCCGGGACTTGGCGGCATCATCAACCCAAGCCTGGCCACCGCCTCCATTAACGGCAGTTCGCCCAACAGCGCCGGACAGGCTTTATTGACCATTCCCGAGCCTTCCACCTGCGCCTTGCTGAGTGGTCTGGCAGTGTTGGGGCTGGCTGGCTGGCGCCGCCACCGCTACGCCTGAACGCACTGGCATTTTTATCAACTGACCCCGGGCATGCAACCCGGTGTTTTTGTTTTCACAGGTCGTAGTGACAGGCGATGGTGTGCGAGGTGGAGCTGCCAGCCACGGCCACATTGCGGAGAAACGGCACGTCGGTCCGGCATTTTTCCGTCGCGTGCGGACAGCGCGGGTGAAAGGGGCATCCGGGCGGCGGGTGGATGGGCGAGGGCACGTCGCCAGCGAGCGGTGCGGGTGGCCGGCGGCGGCGCGGGTCGGGCACCGGGATAGCCGCGAGCAGCGCCCGGGTGTAGGGGTGACGCGGGCGGGCGTAAATGTCGTCGGCGCCCGCCAGCTCGACAATGCGACCGAGATACATGATGGCAACGCGGTCGGAGACGTGTTTCACCACCGCGAGGTTGTGCGCGATGAACAGAAAGCTGAGGCCCAGCTGACGCTGAAGGTCGAGCATGAGGTTGAGCACCTGTGACTGGATGGACACGTCGAGCGCCGAAACCGGCTCGTCGCAGATCACCAGTTTCGGATGCAACGCGATGGCGCGGGCAATGCCGATGCGCTGGCGCTGGCCGCCCGAAAACTCGAAGGGATACCGGTCTTCCGCCCCGGCGGGGAGGCCGACCTGCGCGAGCAGCTCGCGCACGCGGGCGCGGCGCGCGGCGGCGTCGCCCAGCCCGTGGATGATGAGCGGCTCCTCCAACGTCTGGCCGACGGTATGCCGGACGTTAAGCGACTCGACCGGGTCTTGGAACACCATCTGGAGCTGGCGGCGGAGCGGCTTGAGTGCGCGGCGCGACAGCGGGGCGAGGTCGGCGCCCTCGAAGAGAATCTTTCCGGTCGTGGGCGCGAGCAGGCGGACGATGCAACGGCCCAGCGTGCTCTTTCCGCAGCCGGACTCGCCGACGAGGCCGAGCGTCTCACCGGGCGCAATCGTGAGCGAGACCCCGTCCACCGCCTTGCAGGTGTCCACGGCACGGCGAAACACGCCTCCACGCACGGGGAAGTGCATCATGAGATCGCGGACTTCGAGGAGCGGGGCGGTCATGGCGTGGACTCCTTCCAGTGGTGGCAGGCGACACTGTGGCCGGGCGCGACTTCCTCCAGCGGTGGCTGGACGGAGCGGCACACCTCGGTGGCGAGGGGGCAGCGATTTTGGAAACGGCAGCCTGCCGGCATCTCGGACAGCGAGGGCACAAGACCCTCGATGGTGGTCAGGCGGGTCTTGCGGACGCCCTCAAGGCGCGGGATGGAGGCGAGCAGGCCGCGGGTGTAGGGATGCGCCGGACAGTCAAAAATTTGCTCCACTCCGCCACGCTCCGCGACCCGGCCGGCATACATGACGATGACCTCGTCGCAATTTTCCGCGATGACGCCGAGATCGTGGGTGATGAGCATCACGGCCATGCCGAACTTTTTCTTCAGGTCGCGGATGAGTTCCAGGATCTGCGCCTGGATGGTCACATCAAGTGCGGTGGTCGGCTCATCGGCGATGAGCAGCGCGGGCGAGCACGCGAGCGCCATCGCGATGACGACCCGCTGGCGCATCCCGCCAGAAAGCTGGTGCGGATACTCACCCACCCTTACCTCGGGAGAAGGAATGCCCACCTGCCGCAGCATCTCAACCGAGCGCTGCAACGCCTCGCGCCGGTCCTTGGTCCGGTGCTCAAGTAAGACCTCGGCGATCTGCCGGCCGATGGTATGGACGGGGTTGAGCGCACTGAGCGGCTCCTGAAATACAATGCCGATGCGAGCCGCACGGACAGAGCGCATCTCGTCGGGCGTGGCGCGGGCAAGGTCACGGCCCTCGAAGAGGATCTGGCCGCCGAGTACCTTGCCGTGCGGACGCGGCAGAAGCTGCATGATGGAGAAGGCCGTGACGCTCTTCCCGCAACCGGACTCGCCCACCACACCGACGGTCTGCCCCGCCCCCACATCGAAGCTGACGCCGTCCACGGCACGCAGGAGACCGTTGTCGGTATCGAAGCCGACGGCGAGGTCGCGGATGGAGAGGAGGGGAGGCAAAGTATGAATGATGAATTATGAATGAAAAATCACGGAGCGGAGGAGGCCTTGGCGCGTTTTACGATGGTGATGAAGATGGCGATGAGCTGGTTAGTTTCGTCGGCTTCACTCCGTTTACTGCTTTTCCATCCTTCATAATTTATCCTTCATCCTTTCCGTCAGTCGCTTTTCCATTTGGTGTCGGTGAGATCGGCGCGGCCAAAGCTTTTGCCGTCCTTGCGGGCGGCGAGCGTTTCCCTCTTCACGTCCTCATCAATCCAATGGACGCCGTATTGCGCAGCGTATTGGGCTTCGCGAACATTTAGCCACGCAGGAAATTTCACCCAGCGCCATGCGCCCCAGCGAATGTAGGACTGCACGAAGCCGGGCACATATGCACTGTCATCGTGGACGAGCTGGATCATCTGGCGCGCAAGTGCGACCATCTCATCCTTTTCCTGCGAACGGTCATACCGAAGGATAAGCGCGTCGAGTGCGGGGATGGCGGTGGCGGTGAAATTGTTAGTCTGGGGTTTCACCGCGTCCTCACCAAAGAAAAATTCGTGGAAACGCGGGGCAAATTCCGCGCCGCCTGCCCAGCCGCTGAGCATGATCTCATGGTTTTTTTGAAGGCCTTTCTGAAACGCGGCGGTGGCATCGAGTTTCTCGATCTGAAGTTCCAGCCCGGCCTTGGCGGCTTCCTCCTTCAGGATGGGAGGAATGTCCACATAGGCATTGCTGCCAAAAGTGAGGACGAACGAAAGCCGCTTGCCTTCGGCATTACGCAAGATGCCATCGGGGCCGCGGGTGGTGAAACCGGCACGGGCGAAAGCGGCGAGCGCCTGCGAAACATCGTAGGGCCGGGCGCGGAGCGTGGGGTGCTCGAAGGGCGTATGACTGTCCGCCCACGGATGCAGACGGCGGGCGTCGCCGCGCATGACAACCTGGATGACCTTGTCCCAGTTGGACGCAAAGGCGATGCCTTCGCGGATGTCGCGGTTGTTGAGCATGGGCTTGCCGCTGTTGATGAACAGGCCCGACGGCGCCTCGGGTTGGAAAGTATAAAAGAGCGCCTTCTGGATATAGCCTTTCTCAACCTCCGGGAGATTCATCTGGTCATACCAAAAGCGTGGCGGAAGCATCAGGTTGAAGGTGTCCAGTTCGCCGAGCTTGAACATTTCAAACGCCTTGTCGCGGTCGCGCACGAGCTGGAAGACATAGCGGCCGGGGTTGAAACGATGTGCCCAGAATTTTTTCCCGTTGGCCCACCAATCCGGGATGCGGGTCAGCGTGATGGCACGGTCGTTCTCCACGTCGGCCGTGCGCGCGATGGTGTAGGGTCCGGTCGTCGGCTCCACGCGCCATTGGTAGCGGGTGGGAAAATCCGCACCGAACTCCGCATAAAAATGCTCCGGGATCGCACGCAAGCCGGCGCGTTCAACGGGATCCGGCTTGGGTTCCCGCAGCGTGATGGCGATGGTATGATCGTCGAACTTGGTGATGCTTTTGTATTCTTCAGTATACCAGTTCGCATACCATGGCGCCTGCAGGAATGGCGACCGGTAGAAAAAAAACATGAACATGAAATCGTCGGCTGCGACCGGCACGCCATCGGACCAGCGCGCGTCGGGATCAAGCTTGAAGTAGATCGTCTGCTTGTCGGTGGCGACGGCCCAGGCGGTGGCGAGGCCAGGAATATAGCCGGAGGCGTTGGGGTGGCGGTGGATCAGCGAAACCTCGTTGTCATCGAGCAAAAATGTGCGGAAGCTGCTATTGGAATCAGGGCCGACAGTCCGGAGTGTGGGCGGAAAGGACTCGATGGCGGAATATTGGGTGCCGCCGCGTTTCGCGGCCGGGTCGGAGAAGACGGGAAGCTCAGCGCCATCCTCCCACTTGAGGTCATTCGGCACGTCTGAGGGGGTCTTGAAAAGATAGAACTCGGGATGCGCCTTGTAATCGGCGAGCGCGAGCCGGTTGTTGGGGCCGCGGGGTTTGGCGGGCGTCGGCATGGTGCTGGGCACCGCGGCGCCGCCAGCGGCGGCGTCTTTTTTGCCGCAACCGGCGAGCAAGACGAACGCAGTGATGGCGGCCGTGAGCGCAACACCTAGGCTGAGGAAGGATGGGAGTTTCATTGGTAATAGGTGAACTTTTTCGGATCAAAGGCCTCGCGAATTGCCTCGCCGACAAAGCTGACGAGGAGCAGGACCAGCACAAGCGCGCCGAAGGCGGAGGTGACGATCCACGGGGCGTTGAGGTTTTGCGTGCCCTGCCGGAGCAGTTCGCCCCAACTGGGCGTGGGCGGCGGGATGCCAAAACCGAGGAAGTCGAGCGCGGTGAGCAGCTCAATCGCCCCGGCGATGGTGAACGGCACGAAGGTGATCAGCGTCGAGAGCAAGTTGGGCAGGATGTGGCGGAAAATGATACGGGCCGGGCTGGCGCCGAGCACCTCTGCGGCGGCGACGTATTCGCGCGCCTTCTCGCGGTAGACACCCGTTCTCATGTAATAGGTCATGGCCATCCATGAAAACGCAATGAATACCGTGATGAGCACCGGCTGCGTGGGCCGCAGCGCCGCCGAAATGATCATGACGATGAGAAGAAACGGGAGGTTGGACCACGCCTCGATGATTCGCTGCATGGCCAGGTCAAACCAGCCGCCGAACCAACCCATCGCGCAGCCGAGCGCGATTCCAAGCAGGTAGGTGCCCGTGAGAAACGACAGCGACACGACAAGTGCAACGCGGAAGCCGTAGAAGAGCCGCGCCAAAATGTCCCGGCCGATGGTGTCGGTGCCGAGATAATGACGCGACTCCCACCCCGGCGGGCGGGTGGGCTTCGCGCCGGCGGGCACGTCAATCTCGTTGGGACTGTAAGGCACCGGCGGAAGCAAAACAAAATCACCGCTGCCCGCCGTGCGGAACTGGCGCTGGAGTTCACGGTAGTCCGGCTCGTAATCGTAGCCGAGGCCGAAGGCGTTGCCTGTGAGCTGCGCACCGTAGGTGGGAAAATGCCATTGTCCTTGGTAGCGCACCACGAGCGCACGGTTGTTGACCACCAGCTCGCCAACCAAGGCGAGCACAGTGAGCGCGGTCAGCGCGAGAAACGACCACCAGCCGCGCCGCAGATGGCGGAAGCGACGGAGCTGACGGAGGGTCTGAGGCGTGAAATGCATGGATGGCGGATCAATGAAACCGGATACGCGGGTCGAGCAGTGCCACAAGAAAATCGGAGAGCACGTTGCCCAGCAGCAGCAGCAACGCACCGATGAGCAGGATGCCCATCATCACCGGATAGTCACGGTCAAGCGTCGCCGAGTAGCTGAGCAGTCCGAAGCCGTTGATGTCGAAAATCGTTTCCACGAGGATGGAGCCGCCGACGATCACCGTGATGCCCTGGCCGAGCGTGGAAACGACCGGCAGGAGGGAGTTGCGAAGGGCGTGGCCAAACACTGCGCGGCGGAAACTCGCACCTTTCGCCGCCGCCGTCCTCATGTAGTCGGCCGCGAGGTGATCGAGAAGGTTGTTTTTAACGAGCATGGTCGTGACAGCGAAGCCGCCCACCAGATAGCACGCGAGCGGGAGAGCGCCATGGTGGAGCAAATCGGTGAACTTGCCCCATGCCCCAAGGTCCGCGAAGTCACGTCCCGTAAAGCCCCCCATCGGAAACCAACGGAGCTTTGCCGCGAAAAATACCAACAACAGCGTGCCGAGCGCATAGCCTGGAATCGCGTAGCCAGCGAAGATGAGCGCAGAGGTGGTGCTGTCGGTCAGAGTGCGGTGTCGGATCGCCTTGAGCACGCCGAGTGGAATGCACACCGCATAGGTGAGCACAAGTGCGACCAGCCCATACGTGGCGGATACCGGGATGCGCTCGGCGATCATCTGGCTCACTGGCGTCTGATACCGCGTGGAGGCGCCGAGGTCGCCATGCACAATCCGGCCGAGCCAGCGCAGGTAGGCGCGGGCTGGTGGCAGGTCGAAGCCGTAGTAGGTCTTCAGCTGCTCCAGCTGCTCCTTGGAAAGCTGCGTGCTGCGGCCGGCCCTGCTGGCGCGCTGCCCCTCGCCGCCGCCCACACGCGCCTCCATCTCCGCCCGCTCCAGCGGCCCCCCCGGCGCGAAGCGCGTGATGAGAAAGACGACAAACGTGATCCCCAGCAAAGTCGGCGGGATGAGCAGCAGGCGGCGGAGGAAGTATGCGCGCATGGGGTTCGGCGGGGGCGGCGAAGATAAATCAGTTGGTGCGCGGCGGGCAAGTCTCGCGCCACGCTCAGGCCGGAGCGGGGGCGCCCCCTGCCAGCCATGCCCGGGTGCGGGCGAGAAGGAGGGCGAGGAACGCAGGATGCTCGTTCAGACAAGGGATGTGGGTGAAGGTTGCGCCGCCCGCCGCGATGAAGGTTTCCTGTCCGGCCATGCGGATTTCCTCAAGGGTCTCGAGGCAGTCGGCGGTGAATGCGGGAGTGATGACGAGGAGTTTTTTGCGGCCGGCCTGGGCGAGGCGGACGAATTCTTGATCGGTGTAGGGTGTGAGCCACGGCTCGTTCCCCAGCCGCGACTGGTAGGAGATGGAAAATTTCGCCGGATCAAGGCCGGCGAGGCGCGCAAAGGCGGCGGTGGTGCGGACCGTCTGCGCCCGGTAGCAGGTGGCGTGGGCGGGCGAGCAGGTGGTGCAGCAGTCTGGCACCGTAAAGCAGTGGGCGCGCGAGGAGTCCGCTTTTTTCATGTGCCGCTCGGGAAGCCCATGGTAGCTGAACAACAGGTGATCATATGGCTGCGCGAGCATTGGCCAGGCGCTCTCGACGAGAGACGCGACATAATCGGCGTCCTCGAAGAAAGGCTGCACGGTGGTGAAGCGGAGCGGCAGCCCGAGGCGGCGCGACTCCGCATAAACTTTTTCCACCACCGTCTCGTAGCTCGACATCGCGTAGTGCGGATATTGCGGGAAGAGCAGCACTTCCCCGACCCCGGCGGCGGCGATGACCGGCAGCACCGTGGCGACGGAAGGAGTGCCGTAGCGCATGGCGAGAAAGACCGGCACATCGTCGGGCATGAGGGCGGCGGCGAGCCGCTGCTGGACGCGCATCGAGGTGGCGACGAGCGGCGAGCCGTCTTCGGTCCAGACCTTGGCGTAGGCGTGGGCGGAATTTTTCACCCGGCGCGGGATGATGATCCGATTGACGAGCAGCGAGCGCCACGGCTCGCCGGGACGGTCAATGACACGTTCGTCGCAGAGAAACTCCGCGAGGTAGCGGCGGACGTCAGGAACGTCGGGCGAGTCGGGCGAACCAAGATTGACAAGGAGGACGGCGCGTTTTGCCATGCTCTGATTGGGCGGGAAAAGGCCGGGGCTTGTCAACTTGCAGCCGCATCGAAGCGAAATCTAACGGGAGGCCAAAAGCGCATGGGCGGCATTTCGCGCCCAGCCGGCCGGCCGCTCTACCATTGACAATCGCCCGTCGGCGAAAAGCCTGTCGCAGGGCTTTGTCCCCTGAGTTCGTCCCCGGTCTTCCCCTCCCCTTCCCATGAGCAACTTCAATCTCAACGTCAACGGTTCGGCCCGTTCGGTGGATGTGGCCGACAATACTCCGCTGCTCTGGGTGCTACGCGACACACTCGGGCTCGTGGGCACCAAGTTCGGCTGCGGAATCGGCGAATGCGGCGCCTGCACCGTCCACCTCGACGGTTCGCCCGCCAAGTCGTGCAGCTTCACGGTCAAGGAGGCTGCCAACGCCATGATCACCACCATTGAGGGACTGGCTCCAGCCGGCCAGCTCACGGCGCTGCAGCAGGCGTGGTGCCGGCTTGATGTGCCGCAGTGCGGCTACTGTCAGGGCGGCCAGCTCATGTGTGCGACCGCGCTCCTTGCCGCCAAGCCAAAGCCGACCGACGCCGACATTGACAACGCGATGGGCAACATCTGCCGCTGCGCCACGTACACCCGCATCCGGCAGGCCATCCACGCCGCCGCCAGCGCCTGAGCGCCCAACCCTCAACCTTTGCCCGCCATGCGCGCCTCTCTTCCCGTCTCATCCCCGTCGCCCGACCGCCGCACCTTCCTGAAAGTGGGTGCGCTCGCCGGCGGCGGCCTGCTCGTCGGCACCTTCTTTCGCTGGGGCAACGCCACCGCTTTCGCCCAGACCGCTCCGGCGACAGCCGCAGGCTTCGCGCCCAACGCATTCATCAGCATCACGCCCAGCGGTGCCGTTTCTCTCATCGCGCCCAACTCCGAGATGGGCCAGGGCGCGAAGACCGCGCTGCCCATGATCATTGCCGAAGAGCTCGACGTGCCTTGGGAAAAAGTGACGGTCACCCAAGGCGACCTCAACCGCGCCTACGGCCAGCAGTTTGCCGTCGGCAGCATGTCCACGCCCGGAAATTATAACCCGCTCCGGCAGGCCGGGGCGACTGCACGCGCCATGCTGGTGGCGGCCGCCGCGCAGACCTGGGGTGTCCCTGCCGCCGACTGCACGACCGAAAGCGGCTACGTGGTTCACGCCACATCGGGCCGCCGGCTCGGCTACGGTGCGCTCACGGCCACGGCCGCGACGCTGGCAGTGCCTCAGGGTGTCGCCGTCAAGAGCCCCAATGATTTCAAGCTGCTCGGCACGCGCGTGCCCGGAGTGGACAACGAGAAAATCGTCACCGGCCAGGCGCTCTTCGGCATTGACCAGGTTTTGCCCGGCATGGTCTATGCCGCGTATGTGAAATGCCGCGTGTTTGGCGGCAAGCCCATCAGCGCGAACCTCGACGAGGTGAAAAAACTCTCCGGCGTGCGCGACGCCTTCATCCTCGACGGCATCACCGGCCTCATGCCCGGCGTCGCCATCGTCGCCGACTCGACGTGGAACGCGTTCAGCGCGGCCGACCAGCTCAAGGTGCAATGGGACGAGGGCGCGGCCGTCGCCGAGAGCAGCGAGACGATGGCCAAGCAGGCCGCAGCGCTCGCGCAGGGTGCGGCGGCAACCGCTGCCGCGCTGCCCGAGGGCGCGAAGGGCGTCGAGGCCAGCTACCATTATCCGTTTCTTCCGCACGCGACGCTCGAACCACAGAACTGCACGGCGGTGTTCAAGGGCGGCGTCATGGAGATGTGGGTGCCGACGCAGATCCCGTCGGCCGGGCAAGGTCTTGTCACAGCCGGCCTCGGCCTCGCGGCGGGCAACGTCACCGTCCACGTCACGCGGCTTGGCGGCGGCTTTGGCCGGCGCGGCAGCAACGAATACTCCCTGGAGGTTGCCGCCATCGCGAAAAAACTGGAGGGGACGCCCGTCAAGCTCACGTGGACGCGCGAGCAGGACATGGCGCACGACAACAACTACCGCTCCAACGGCTGGCATTTTTTCAAGGGCGGCGTGGACGCCACGGGAAAGGTCGTCGCGTTGAACGATTATTTCGTCAAGATGCAGGGCGGGCCGGGCGACATGACCGCCGGCACCTTTCCCTTTAACGTCGTGCGCGGCGCGGCCGTGCAGGCCGGCAAAATAAACGGCACCATCCGCACCGGCTACTGGCGCGCGCCCGGCGACAACGGCAACATCTGGGCCACGCAGTCCTTCGTGGACGAGCTCGCGCATGCCGCCGGCCGCGACCCGCTGGAGTTCACGCTCGATCTGCTCGCACCGTTGTCCGCCCCTCCCGCCCCTCCCGCCGCTGAAGCGGGAGGTCTGCCTAGCGTTTTCCCCGGAGCGGGTGCGCCCGGAGCCTTGGGCGGCCCGGCCGGCGCTGGCGGCGTGGGCGCGCGCGGTGGCGGTGGACGCGGCGGGCGTGGTGGCGGCGGCGGGTTCGCCGCATCCCGCATGGTCGCCGTGCTCAAGCTCGCCACGGAAAAGGCCGGCTGGGGCAAAAAGCTCCCTCGTGGTCAGGGCCAAGGGCTCGCCATCACCTTTACCAACAATTCCTACGTCGCCATTGTCGCCGAGGTCACCGTCAGCCCGCAGGGCGAGCTGAAAGTCACGCGGCTTACCGCCGCGGTGGACGCCGGTCTCGTCGTCAACCTCAGTTCGGCCGAGAGCCAGGTGCAAGGCGCGATGGTGGACGGCATTGGCGCGGCTTGGTTCCTCAAGGCGACCGTCGAGAAGGGCGCACTGGCGCAGACTAACTTCGACCAATATCCGCTCATCCGCATGGAAAACGCACCGCCCGCCGTGGAGGTGCATTTCATCAAGTCGGTCGCCGCGCCCACGGGCCTCGGCGAGCCGGGACTGCCGCCCGCCGCCCCCGCCGTGTGCAACGCCATCTTCGCCGCCATCGGCAAGCGCATCCGCACGCTTCCGATTGCCGATACGGACCTTAAATGGGCGTGAGTATTTAAAAAAATGAAAACCAAGCTCCTCCTTACGCTGGTTTTTATGGTTGTGCTTGGAGGCTGCATTTTACTTTGGCTTCCAAATGTTGAAACTCACTTCGACTCCGATCCTAATTCGTTCGGAAAATATCTTGGAACACCTCTGCCGGCATCTGCGCGAGTTGTAAGATTATCAGCCAATCGCAGCACCGCCAGAGATGGAACGAGCCTCCACTTACAGGCGAAAATTGCAATGAGCCGAGAGGACTTCGTGAAATTGGCCGAAAAGCTACAGCTAACCAATGAGCACACCATCATTCCTTCGTTGAATATGTTCGAGCAAGAAGCTCCCGGAAGTTGGTGGGATCCACCACAAATCGATGTTCAGCTCGCCCTTGCCGACCATTATGAAAAGACCGCCCAGAACCCAAATCTCGACCTAGATATCAGGATGATTTGGGTGACCGGCACTGCATATATTTACAAAAGCATGTTTGAAGGGCCGACTGGATTCGAAGAGAAGGGACCCGCCCGGCCGCCAACGCGACGGTGAGAAACCGATCCGTAAATTTATCCGCCAGCGAACCACCTCTCACAGCAGCTTCATAAGCGCGGAAATGTCCTCGTCGCCCCAGCCTGCCCGGGCCGCCGCTGCCAGCCGCTCGCGCACCGTGTCGAGCACCGGGAAGTCCTCGCAGCCGTTGATGCCCGAGGCCAGCCGCATGTCCTTGAGCATGTGCTTCACCGAAAATTGCGGCGCATAGTCGCCCGCGCGCAGCTTCGGCTCCTTGAGCTTCACCAGCCCCGAGTTTCCGATGTTCCGCGCCAGCGCGCCAAAGATCACGTCGTCGGTGATGCCCGCGCCCCGCGCCATTGCCAGCGTCTCGCACAGACCCTCCATCAGCGCGGCGATGTTGAGGTTCATAGCCAGCTTGAGCGCCGCCGCCTGCCGATGGTCGCCGATGCGCATCCGCGCCTCCGACACCAGCGCCAGCAGCGGCTCCAGCTCCGCGATCAGCGCCTCGTCGCCGCCAAGGTAAAAAACATTTTTGCGCTGCTCCGCAGCCGGCTTGCTGCCGGTAAACGGCGCCTCCAGGTAGCGAGCACCGCGCCCCGTGACGAGCGCCCGAAACTCCTCGCTGCTTTTTGGATCAATTGTGCTCGACTGCATCACCACCTTGGCCGGGCCGAGCACGGGCAAAATTTTTTCCAAGGTGCCGCGCACCGCAGGGGGATCGGCGACCACGATCTGCACCACGTCGGCCGCTGCCGCGACCGCCTCGGGCGTGTCGCGCCATTGCGGAAAGTCCGGCTGCGGCGTGCGGTTCCATGTGCCAGCCAGCAGGCCCGCCGCCTGATAATGGCGCGCCCACACCCCGCCAATGATGCCAAGACCGAGAACACCGATGGTTTTCATGAGGCGAAAATAGCGGGTCGGGTGTGGCGGGTAGCGAGAAGAAAAACCAGGGCACGAGGGCAAAGTCTTTGCAGGAAGCTTCCCAGCTTTTGGCTTGCGAGGTGCTGCACGGAAACAAACCGTCACAGCCTGATTCAACCACCCGCGTGAACCAGCCCGCCGCCACCAGCCCGCCGCCGACGGCGCGCCTGAAACTCGACCGCCAGCGCATCTTGCCCTGGCTTTGGCTTACCACCGGTGTACTGGTCGGAATGAGCGTGGCCGTCAATGCGCTCAGCGATCTCACCGGACGACCGACGATTTTTGGCCTTGTGCCGCTTTTCGACGTAGACAACGAGCAAAGCGTCCCGACCTTTTTCTCCGCGTGTCTCCTGCTGGGCGCGGGCATGTTGCTGGTCATGATCACCACAGTCAAACGCGACCGGCACGAACCGTTCAGCGCACATTGGTTCACACTGGCGATGGGATTTGGCCTGATGGCCATGGACGAGGTGGCTGGGTTCCACGAAAAACTGGGCACATTGGTGAACGTTTTCATCGGCTCCGCCCTTGGCCCGCTGCGCTATTGCTGGGCCGTGGCCGGGCTGACGGGCGTGCTCTTGCTCGCCATTCCCTTTGTCCCTTTTCTACGCCAGCTGCCGCGCCGGACGGCGGCGGTCTTTCTTCTGGCCGGTGGTATCTATCTGGGGGGTGCGATTGGCATCGAGTCTCTGTGGACACTCCACGCCGGGATTTCCGGCCTAGATTATCCCTATTGGATCTACACGGCGGTCGAGGAAGGGATGGAGATGGTTGGCGTCGTCATCTTCATCGGCGCGCTCCTGCGCTATTTTGCCGCCGTGGATGAGGTGGTCGGCATCACGGCTTACGACGGTCTGGCCGCCCCGGCTCCGGCTCCCGTTCCGTGCGCCACCCTGCCCGCGCCTAGCGCGGCAAACCTGGCCGCTCCCACGGCAACGAGGGCGGAAACGGCGGCACTGATTGCCCGAAAATCTCAAGCCACCGTGTGAATGCCCCGGGTTTCTTCCATGCGCCGGGCCAGCCCGACGTCCTTTGCCGTGACCTTTCCGCCGGCGGAGTGAGTGTTCAGCCGGACGATGACGCGGTCATAGATGTTCGTCCACTCCGGATGATGATCGAGCGCCTCGGCCTCGAAGCCCACCCGCACCATGAAGGCCAGCGCGTCCCGAAAATTTTCAAACTGAAACTCCTTTGCCAGCGCATCGCGTTCGAAGACCCAGCCTGGCAGCGCGGCGAGCGCCTTCCGGATCTCTGCAGACGTCAGCGGCCGGCGGCTCATAGGGCAAACGGGTTGAACGCACGCTCGTTTTTGATTGTCGTCAGCGGACCATGGCCGGGAGCCACCACCGTCACGTCGGGCAGTTCAGCAAACAGCCGTCGCAGACCCGCGCGGAGCAGCGGTGCCGAAAAATAGCAGCCACCGACGGAGCCGGCGAACAACAAATCGCCCGACACCAGCAGCGGTGCGGCGGATGGCACGCCCGGCACCGTTACTACGTAGCAGTTGTGCGCCGCAGCGTGGCCGGGCGTGCTGATCGCCCGCACCTCGGTGCCTCCAAACTGCACGCATTCGCCCTCGCCAAGCGCGATGGCCCCGGCCACCACCGCGCCCGCCGGCGCATAGACCGGCGCGGGGCCGAACGCCGCCAGCGCCTCCGCAAGCCCGCCGACATGCTCAGTCTCGGCATGCGTGATAATAACAGCGTCGAGACGGCGCAGATTTTTCGGCCAGACGCGGCGCAGCTGTGCGAAGTCTGCGCCCGCATCGAAGAGGAGTCCGTGCGACTGGGCGCAGTCGGCCACCAGATAGGCATTGGCCACACTAACGCCATGCGGCATCCGCAGCGGATAGAGGCAGAAGGGCAGCCCGGCGATCTCGGGCAGCGGATAATGCCCGCCTGCCAGCGCCGCCAAGCCGACCTCGTTAAGGCCGAGTGCCGCCGCGAGCCGGCCGGCCTCGGCGGCGGAAAAGTCGTGCCGGTAGTCCATGGCGTCGCGGATGCGCGCCAGATCGAGACCGGCGCGCGCCGCGAGCGCCGTCTCGTCGCCACCGGCGAGACGCAGCGCCTTCTCCAGCACGTCGCCCAGCTCGTCCTCCAGCGGTGCGCGTTCGATGACCATGCCGCAAGATGAGCGGGCGCGGTGGCAACCGCAAGCTGCGAGGCGAGGAAGGTGGCGGGCATCCTGGCGTGATTTTTCCGGCCTCATGGTCAGAGACCAGGCCACGACCGCACGGCCAGCCGCAAAAAAGTTTTTGGCTTTTCGCGCCCGACCCACAGCGTCGGAGGCATGGATCCGACCCAAAACGAGGTTCTCGACATTTTCACGCGCACCAAGGCGCTGCTGCGCGGGCATTTCGTGCTCCGCTCCGGCCTGCACAGCGGGCATTATTTCCAATGCGCCCAGGTCTGCCAGGACATGGCCGCCGTCACCCGCCTCGCCGAGCTGCTGGTCGCCCGGCTGGACGGCGTAAAATTCGTAACTGTGCTGGCGCCCGCGATGGGCGGGCTGGTCATCGGGCAGGAGGTCGCCCGCCAGAAGAAGGCGCGCTACATTTTTGTCGAGAAGGAGAATAATGTCCTCGTGCTGCGGCGCGGCTTCAAGTTCGCCCCGGGGGAGCCGGTCCTGATCGTCGAGGACGTGGTCACACGCGGCGGCCGGGTGGTAGAGTGCGTCAATCTCATCCGTGCCGCGGGCGGCGTGCCGGTCGCCGTGGCCATGCTCGTGGACCGCAGCGCCGGCACCACGCGTTTCGACGTGCCGGCGATTTCGCTCCTGGAACTGAGTTTTCCCACCTACCCCGCCGATCAAATCCCTCCCGAACTGGCGAAGATTCCAGTGGAAAAACCGGGCAGCTGAGGCCGACCGCCACACAGTTGCCCGCACGGACAAAGCCCGTGCTGCTGACGTGGCTGTCTGTGCGCGTTTTCAACCGTGACGAGGATGACTCCAGCCTCGGCGCAACCAATTTTAACTGACGGAAGCGAGCGGGTCACGCCGCCGCCACGCCGAGCGACTGCTGCGCCTGGCGGGTGGACTCGACGACATGATCCACCAGACCGTAGGCCTTGGCCTCCTGCGCGCTCATGTAGTAGTCGCGGTCGGAGTCCTTTTCAATTTGCTCGGCGGTGCGGCCGGTGTGGCGGGCGATGGCGTGGTTGAGCGTCTCGCGCCAGCGGAGGATTTCCTTGGCCGCAATGGCGATGTCGGCCGTCTGGCCGCCCGCGCCGCCGCTGGGCTGGTGCAGCATCACGCGGCAGTTGGGCAGCGCGAACCGCTTGCCCTTGGTGCCGGCGGCCAGCAGCACAGTCGCCATGCTGGCCGCCTGGCCGACGCAGTAGGTGACGATGTCGCACTGCAGATAGTTCATTGTGTCATAGATCGCCATCCCGCCGGTGACGATGCCGCCAGGCGAGTTGATATAGAGGTGGATCTCCTTCTTCGAGTCCTCCATCTGGAGATAGAGCATCTGCGCGATGACGAGGTTGGCGACCATGTCGTCAATCGGCGTGCCCAGGAAAACGATGCGATCCTTCAGCAGGCGGCTGAACACGTCCCACGCCTTTTCCCCGCGACCGGTGTTCTCATAGACGGTGGGCATGTAATAGCTCATGGGCAAAGGGTGACGGGTTGGGAGGAAGGAGAGTGCGCGCTCAGGCGGCGGGCTTGGGCGCGATGATCGTCACCGTAGCCCGGGAGACCAATAAATCAAGGGCCTTGTCAAAAACGATGGACTGCTGCGCGGCGCGCACGCGTTCGCGATCCTTGCCCAGCTCCTTCGCCAGCTTCTCCGGCCGCTGACCGGACATGACGGCCTCGCGATACAGAAAATTGTTCAGGTCGTCCGGAGTGACGGTGAGCTTTTCCTGCTCGGCGACCTTGGCGAGGAGGAAGCGCGTCCGCACGCGCGCGACGGCAGACTTCCGTGCGCCCTCATAAAGCTGGGCCTTGTCCTTCTCAAACTGCTCGGCCGGCACGCCGCGCCGCATGTTTTCCTCGATGAAGCGGCGGAGAATGCCCTGCGTCTCCTCCTCGACAAGGCTGTCCGGCACGGCAAATTCGCCTGCGCGCCGGGCGAGCTGCTCGACTATCTGGCTGCGCTTCGCCTGCTGGTTCTCCTGCGCGCGGCGGAGCTTGAGCTGGTTGCGGACATTGGCCGTCAGCGAATCCAGGCTGTCGGCCTGATTGGCCTTAAAAAAAGCCTCGTCGAGCGGCGGCAGCACGCGCTCGCGCACCTCCTGCAGATCAACCGAATAAACCGCAGTTTTGCCCGCAAGGGCAGGCACCGGCGCAAAGTCGGCGGGAAACGTCACCGTCACGTCGCGCTTGTCGCCTGCGGCCATGCCGCCGAGCTGCTTGCCGAGGCCAGGGATGATCCCGTCGGTCGCGCCCTCGATTTCCTCCCAAGTCTGGGGCACTTTGTCATAGATTTTTTTGTCCGGCGCGAGTTCAGCGACCGGTTTTCCGTCCACGCGGCCTTCGTAGGCGAGCTTCACATAGTCGCCCTTGCGGGCGGCGCGGGCGGCGGGCTGGAAATCGGCGCGTTCGCTGCGCAGCCCGTCAATCATCGCCTCAACCTCCGAGTCGGTGGGTTCCTCCGGCTGGACCTCGGCGGTGAAACCGGCGAGCTCGGGCAGTGCAAATTCCGGCCGCACGTCCACCGTCACCGTGATGGTCGCCGGCGCGCCCTGTGAAATGGCGCCCTCCTCAACGGCGACGACCTGCACGACCTCCAGCTTTGCCTGCTCGCTGCCTTCGCGGTAAGCCTTGGCGACGACCTTCTGCTTAAACTCATCCCCAATTTCCTTGGCGAAGCGTTTCGCGACCATCGCGGCGGGCGCCTTGCCCGGCCGGAAGCCGGGAAGCCGCGCCATGCGGGCAAATTCGGCCACGACGGCCTGATGCTCGGCGTCCACCTCGCCGGCGGCGAGGGAGATGACAAGGCTCTTGCGGGAGGGGGAAACGTCTTTGACTTCGATGTTCACGATGATGGGAGAAATGAAACGGTTTGGACTGCGGAACGGTCAGTCTACGCGCCACGCTGCCGTGCGGTCAATGCCGGATTCCGCCCCACCGGTGCCGGCATGCTCCACGGCTGTTTCTCGTGCTGACGGCTTGTCAAAGCCCGCCGCGCATACCTAACTCGTCCGGCCTGTCCGCCTCGTTGGTGTCTTTGCCTTTAGCTTTCTCTCCCATCTTCTTTCCCGCCATCGCGCCTCCTTCTCTGCTTATGTCCTCTCCTTCCCCCGCCGTCCCCGCGCACGTCGCCATCATCATGGATGGCAACGGTCGCTGGGCGAAATCGCGCGGGCTGCCGCGTATCGAGGGACACCGCCGTGGCGTCGAATCGGTCCGGACCGCGACTTACGCCGCGCGCGACCTCGGCGTGAAGATGCTCACGCTCTATGCTTTTTCAGTCGAAAACTGGAGCCGCCCGCCTAACGAGGTCGGCGCGCTGATGGGCCTGCTGGAGCTTTACCTGAAGAAGGAGCTGGCGACATTCGTGCGCGACCGCGTGCGGCTGCGCACCATCGGCCGCACCGATGAACTGCCCGCCGGGGTGCAAAAGCACCTGCGTGCCACCATTGAGGAGACGCGTCACTTCACCGACTATACCCTCGTGCTCGCGCTCAACTACGGTGCGCGCACCGAGGTCGTGGATGCCGCGCGGGCCTATGCCGCTGCCGTCGCCGCCGGCCGGGAAAAACTCAATGACAGCTCGTGGGGCACGTTTTCCCGCTACCTGACGACCGCCGACCTGCCCGACCCCGACCTCGTCATCCGCACCTCGGGCGAGAAACGCGTGAGCAACTTCCTCCTGCTGCAAGCCGCCTACGCGGAGTTTGTCTTCACGCCGGTGCTCTGGCCCGACTTCACCAAATCCGACCTCGCCGCCGCTCTCGCCGAGTTCGCCACGCGCGAACGGCGCTTTGGCCTGACCAGCGAACAGCTCAGGCCCGCCGCCAAATAAGATGCCGCCCGCCCGCCCGCTAAATTGCCGAGCCGAGACCGGCGAGGTCGTAGGGATGCCGCCGGATGCCCGCCCCCCCTTGCCTCCCGGCTTGCTTTCGCGCGTCGCTGTCGTCTGAAGTTTGCCGTGGGCCAACGCACTTTCAGCACGATCATTCTCTGGGCCGCCGTGCTCGGCTGCGTCCGCTGGCTCGGTGCGCCCGGCAGCGTGTGGCTAGTTACCGTCGTGAGCGCGCTCACGCAGCACGAGTTTTACTCGATGCTCCGGCGCATGGGCCTGGTGCCGTTCAACCGCCTCGGCCTCTTTCTCGGCACGCTCATCACGCTCGCGCCGTGGGCGGTGGCGAACCAGTGGCTGCCCGCCGCCGTCTCGCCCGAGCTGTTGCTGGGGCTGGCGGTCGTGGCGTTTTCGGTCCGCATCCTCGGCGAACGTGAACCGCATAACCGGGTCGAGACGCTCGCGTGGACGCTGTTCGGACTCGTTTACGTACCCTTCATGCTGCAATTTCTCGTGCGGGTCATCCTGCTCGACCAGCCGCATCCGCGCACCGGCCTCGTGCTGGCAATTTGGCTGATCGCCGTCTCCAAGGGCTGCGACATGGGTGCGCTGCTCACCGGCCGCGTCTTCGGCCGCCACAAGATGACGCCGGAGATCAGCCCGAAAAAGACGTGGGAGGGAGCGATCGGAGGGGTGATCTTCTCCGCGCTGCTCGGGGCAGCCATCGTGCACGGGCTGCCGGGCAACAGCTACGTCCTGCGTTTCCCGGCGGCGTTTACGCCGGGCCTCGCCGCGCTCATCGCGGTGCCCATCGCCGGGCTGACTATTGTGTCCGACCTCGTCGAGTCCATCATCAAGCGCCGGGCTGGCGCGAAGGACTCCGGCGCAACCATCCCCGGCATCGGCGGCGTGTTCGATCTCTCCGACAGCCTGATCCTCATCGCCCCGGCGGGGTGGCTGATTTTCACCCTCCTCTGAGCAATATTTCCCGGGTCTTTCTCCCTCCGATTCCTGACGAAAGAAGAAGATTTCTGCGCATGTCTCCCACGGCCACCCTGCCCCGTAAGCGTGTCGTTCTCCTCGGCGCCACCGGCTCCATCGGCGAGAGCACCCTGCGCGTCATCGCCGCGCACCCGGACAAACTTGAGCTGGTCGCCATCGCCGCCCGCGCCGGCCACGCCAGGCTCGCCGCCATCGCCCGCCTTTTCCCCTCCGTGCGCCATGTCGCGCTCTTCGATGAAGCCGCCGCGCGCGACGCCCGGACCGGCGCCGTTTTTCCAGCTGGCGTCACCCTTCATGACACCGGGTCCGCCGGTCTCATCGCGCTGGCCGGACTCCCGGAAGCCGACATCATCCTCGTGGCCGTCGTCGGCACCGCCGGCCTCGCGCCCGCGCTCGCCGCGCTCGCCGCCGGCAAGGACCTCGCGCTCGCTTCCAAAGAAATTCTCGTCATGGCCGGCCAGTTTGTCATGGCGGCCGCCCAGGCCGGCGGCGCAAACATCCTTCCGGTGGACAGCGAACACAACGCCGTTTTCCAATGCCTTGCGGGCCACCCCGTCGCCGACGTGCGCCGCGTCACCCTCACGGCGAGCGGCGGCGCGTTCCGCGACTGGCCCGCCGACCGCCTCGCCCACGCCACGCCAGCCGACGCGCTCAAGCATCCCAACTGGGCGATGGGCCCCAAGATCACCGTGGACTCCGCCACTCTCGCCAACAAGGGCCTTGAGCTCATCGAGGCCCGCTGGCTCTTCGGTCTGCGCCCCGACCAATGCCACGCGGTGCTGCACCCGCAGAGCATTGTCCACGCGCTCGTCGAGTTCAACGACGGCTCGGTGCTCGCGCAGCTCTGCCCGCCCTCAATGACGTTTCCGATCCAGCACGCGCTGCTCCACCCCGCCCGTGCGCCCGGGACCGACTTGCCGCTCGACTTGACGAAACTCTCCGCCCTCGAATTCCGTCCCGTGGATGAGGCGCGTTTTCCACTGTTGCGCCTTGCGCGCACCGCGCTGCAGGCCGGCGGCGCGGCCCCGGCGGTCTTTAACGCAGCCAACGAAATCGCCGTCGCCGCCTTCCTGGCCGGCCGTCTGCCATTTCTGGGCATCGCGTCCGTGGTTGAAAAAACTCTGGACCGCGTGCAACCTCCTGCGCCCGCCGACCTCGCCGCCGTCCTTGCAGCCGACGCCGAGGCCCGCCGCGTGGCCGCTGCCAAGCTTTGATTCCTTCAACCCTCCTTCCCGTGGAATTCCTCACCTTTCTCGCCGCCAACCTCTGGTATGTCCTGCTCGTCGCACTCGGCTTCGGTGCGTCCATTTTTGTCCACGAGCTCGGTCATTTTTGGGTCGCGCGCAAACGCGGGATGCACGTTGACCGCTTCTCCATCGGCTTCGGCCCGAAACTTTTCGCGTGGAAGGGCAAGGACGGCGTGGAATATCGCCTGTCGTGGCTGCCGCTCGGGGGCTACGTCGCACTGCCACAGCTCGCCGACATGCGCGGCATCGAGGGCGAAACCCGCGCCGATATCGCGAAGCTGCCACCACCCAGCTACACAACCATGCTGCTGGTCTTGGTCGCCGGCGTGGTATGCAACGTGATTTTCGCGTTTGGGCTGGCAAGCATTCTCTGGGCCGTGGGCTTGCCGTCGGTGGAGGAGGAGCGTTCCACCAAGGTCGGCTATATCCGCGCCACGGTCACGCAGACGGACGGGCGGACCGTTCCCGGTCCGTCGCTGTCAGCCCTCGCAGTCGGTGACGAGATCCTGAACATTGACGGACACAGCGTTCACAACTTTTCCGACATTGACCATCTGGTCGCGCTCGGCGCCGGTCGCGACGCGCACGACGCCCCGCAGGCGGCCATCACTTTCCGTCGCGAGGACAAGGAGCAAACCGTCCTCCTCACCCCGGTCTATGTCGGCTCGGAGAAAATGCGCAGCATCGGCATCGACACCGGCGCGAAGCCCGCCATCGCCAACATTGAGAAGGGCGGCGCCGCCGAGGCCGCCGGCCTCAAGGTTGACGACGTGATCCTGCGGCTTGACGGCAAGGCGATGGGCGACGAAGAGGCCGTGATCGCCCATGTGCAGGCGTCAAACGGGAAGCCCATTCTTCTCAGCTATCACCGCGCCGGCCAGCTGCAGGAGGTCACGGTGACGCCGCGGATCGAGCCGCCGCCCGGCAAATCTGTCCCAGTGCCTCGCCTGGGCATCGGCCTGACGCAAAACTACACGCCCACCATCGTCCACACGCCGCCTTGGACGCAGATTCGCGATCATGTGCAAAAAACCTGGTGGACGCTGTCGAGCCTGCTCAACCGCCACTCCGACATCGGCCTGAACAAGCTCAGCGGCCCGGTCGGCATCGCCGAGCGACTGCATGCCTTTGCCCGGATCGACATCCGCCTCATGCTTTCGCTGCTCGTGCTGCTGAACGTGAACCTGGCCATCTTCAACCTGCTGCCCATCCCCGTGCTCGATGGTGGCCACATGGTGTTTGCGACCATCGGCCGGATTCGCGGCCGCGCGCTGCCGGCCAGCTTTATGGCGACGACGATGAGCGTCTTCATGGTGCTGCTGTTTTCCATGATCATTTACGTGACATTTTTCGACTTGCGCCGGGTCGGCGACAGGCTGCGGCCCCCGGCCAGCCAGCCGGCGCCCGCCGCGCAGGTGCAACCGTAAACGTGTGAGCAAGCCGGCCAGCGTGATTTTCCCCGACGTGCCCACCGCCGCCATGACCTACTGCACGTCGCGCTTTCGCACCGTCCGCCGACCTGCCGTCGAAGTGAAGGTTGGCGCGGTCGGGGTCGGCGAGACGAACCCTATCCGGCTCCAGTCCATGACGACGAGCGACACGCAGGATGTCGTCGCCACGGTGCGGCAGTCCGTCGCGCTCGCCGAGGTCGGCTGCGAAATTGTCCGCATCACCGCGCCCAACGTCGCCGCCGCAAGGTGCCTTCGCGACATCCGGGCGCAATTTTCCGCCGCCGGTTTCGAGCACATCCCGCTCGTGGCCGACATCCATTTTCTGCCGAGCGCGGCGATGGAGGCCGTCGAGCACGTTGAGAAAGTCCGGGTCAACCCTGGCAACTACGCCGACAAAAAGAAATTTGCCGTCCGTGAATACTCCGACGCCGACTACGATCGCGAGCTGGCGCGCCTGTACGAGGCCTTTTCGCCGTTGGTGCTCCGCGCCAAGGCCCTGGGCCGCTCCCTCCGGATCGGCACGAACCACGGATCGCTTTCCGACCGTATCATGAACCGCCACGGCGACACCCCTCTCGGCATGGTGGAAAGCGCGCTGGAGTTTGTCCGCATCTGCGAGTCGCACGGTTTCCACGGCCTCATTCTCTCAATGAAGGCGAGCAACCCCAAGGTGATGATCCAGGCCTATCGCCTCCTAGTCGCACGCATGGATACCGCCCACCGCCCCTACCCGCTCCACCTTGGTGTGACCGAGGCCGGCGACGGCGAGGACGGCCGCATCAAGAGCGCCATCGGCATCGGTTCACTCCTGCTCGACGGCCTTGGCGACACGATCAGAGTTTCGCTCACAGAGGACTCGGTTTATGAAATTCCCGTGGCGCGGACGCTGGCGGAGAAAGCCGGCATCAGCCGGCAGGAGTCCGCAGCGGTGCGCCAGGAAACGGGCACCCCGCAACGAGGCGCCGAGAACCCGGAGCCGGAGGGGAGTGATCCGTTCAATTTTTCCAAACGCGAGACGGTCACCTTCATGCTTGGCAAACACTGCGTCGTCGGCCCCGAGCAACCACCCCGCGTCATCGTGCGCGTCACCCCTGCCGAGCTGCCCCATTTAAAGTCCAAAGTCTCAAGTCCGAATTTTGCCGACACACCCGTGGAAGGCGTGCTCGTTCCGGTGACCTCAGGTGCCGATCTCGCCCTCGTCATCGCTGGTGTTCGCGAGTGGGCCCCGTCCGCCTTTCTTGCCCTTGAGCTTGTTCCGGAACTGACGCCCGCCGACTGCGAAGCCCAGACGTCGAATCTAAAATCGCCCGTCCTCCTGGTCCGTGCATTTGCTGCCGGCGAATCGGAATTCCTCCGCTCCTTCGCTGCCCTCGCCCGCCGGCACGGCCACTTCCTCGTCTGTGCAGTCGCGCCCGCCGACCTGCCCCGGCTGGGCGAAACCCTGCGCGACCTCGGCGATGCGCACCTCGTTTTCACCCTCGATTCCCGGCTCCCAGCTCCTGATCGGGCCCACAGTGTGGGCCGTTACCGCCAGCTCGCCGCGCAGCTTCGTGCCCTCGGCTCGCGTGCGCCGGTCTGGATCCGCAACACTGCCGCCACGGCCATCGGCCGCTCGCCAGATTTTCTCTCGCGCCTGCTCGACGCCTCCATTCTCACCGGTGCGCTGCTGTGTGACGGCCTCGGAGACCTCGTCAGCATTGAGACCGAGGCCGACCCCGCACGCGCCACCAAGCTCGCCTACAACGTCCTCCAAGGTGCGGGGGCGCGCAGTTCGAAGACCGAGTTTGTCGCCTGCCCCTCCTGCGGCCGCACGCTCTTCGACCTGCAGACCACCACCCAGCGCATCCGCAAGCGCACGGGCCACCTCAAGGGGGTGAAGATCGCCATCATGGGCTGCATCGTGAACGGCCCCGGCGAGATGGCCGATGCCGACTTCGGCTACGTCGGCGGTGCGCCCGGCAAGATCAATCTCTACGTCGGCAAGACCTGCGTGCAATACAACCTCCCGCAGGCCGAGGCCGACGATCGCCTCGTGGCGCTCATCCGGGAGCACGGCAAGTGGGCCGAGCCCGCTCCGGCCGCCTCGCCCTGTTTTGCCGCGCCGTCGCCGTCGCGTGACCCGGCCGTCACGGCGTCGTGACAATCCGGTGACACCCGCCGCCGCTCCCGCGTAGTGTCAGCCGTGTGACATATTGGTGAAAACAGCCTGCGCCAGCCTCGGTTTGTTCGCAGTGCAACTTGGCAACATAAAAGTGAAATAATTATCCGCAGCCGGCGTGAATAACTTGTTGGAAAGTTCCGCTTGAAACCGTTTTTTTCCGTCTGTAACTCTCCCTTCAATCCTCACACCGGGCAGCCTCGGCCGTTCTTTGCACACTTCCCAGCGCGTTTCATCTTCCGCCTCTCAGCTATCTTACTTTATCATGTCTGGCAACGATTTGCGTCATTGTTTTGCTGTCGCTCCTCTTGCCGGCCTGTTTTCGACTTTTCCCAGCTTTTTTCGCCCGGATGACGCCTGACGCCGTGTGCCCATGACCGCTGTTTCCTGTCCGTTGTGAATAAATCGCTCCACTGCCTCCGTCCATGACCGCCACCGCCACTTCCGCCAAGCTTTGGGACACCGTCAAAGGTGATTTCAAGGGCCTCTTCCCCGAGGATGTCTACAAGCTCTGGTTCGAGCCCATCACCTGCCTTGAGGTTGAGGAAGACACCCTCACGCTCGGTGTGCCCAACGATTTCGCCGTCATCTGGATCAATGACAACTATCTGGACCTCATTACGCAACGCCTGCGCCTGAGTGCGGGTCGTGCGGTCAATGTCCACCTGCGCAAGTGCGGCCCCGACCACCGCCACGCCGCCCAGGCCGCGGCCGAAGCTGCTTCTGTCCGTGCCCGGACTCCCTCGGCGGCCCGCCGGCCGTCGCGTCACGACGAGCGTGGGCCCGCCGCCAGCACCCTCAACGCCCGCAACACCTTCGAGAATTTCGTCGTCGGTTCCAACAACCAGATGGCCCACGCCGCCGCCCTCGCTGTCGCGCAGGCGCCCGCCCAGGCCTATAACCCCCTGTTTCTCTACGGCGACACGGGGCTCGGCAAAACCCACCTCATGCACGCGATCGGCCACGCCATCCTCCGGCAGAATCCCGACGCGCGCATCGCCTACCTTTCGACGGAAAAGTTCACCAACGAGTTTATCCAAGGCCTGCAGGAGAACGCCCTCACCAAGTTTCGGCAGCGCTACCGCCATGTGGACGTGCTGCTGATTGACGATGTGCAGTTCCTCGCCGGCAAGGAGCGCATCCAGGAGGAATTTTTCCACACCTTCAACGACCTCTTCGAGGCCGGCCGGCAGATTGTGCTTTCCAGCGACCGCCGCGCCAGCGAGATCGAAAAACTCGAGGCCCGCCTCGTTTCGCGCTTCGAATGGGGCCTGCCCGCCGACATTCAGGCGCCCGACTTCGAAACCCGCCTCGCCATCCTCCGCGCCAAGGCGGCCACACTCAAGTTCGATCTGCCCGCGCCCGTCGCCAATTTTATCGCACAAAACATCTCGCGCAACATCCGACGCCTCGAGGGCGCGCTCATCAAGGTCGTGAGCTACTCCTCGCTCACCGGCCGCGTCCTCGACCTCGCCGCAACCGAGGAACTCCTCAAGGACGTGCTCATGGAGCAGGCCCAGCGGCAGCTCACAATTGAGATGATCCAGAAGCGCGTCACCGAGCACTACCAACTCCGCCCCGGCGACATGACCTGCAAGCGCCGGCCCAACAACATCGCCATCCCCCGCCAGATCGCGATGTATCTCTCCCGCACGCTCACCAAGCACTCGCTGCAGGACATCGGCGACGCTTTCGGCGGCCGTGACCACGGCACGGTCATTCACGCCTGCAAATCGGTGGACAACATGATGGAGCAGGATCCCACCGCCCGCGGCAGCATCGAATTCCTCAAGGCGCAGCTCTCACGCTGAGCCGGGCGTCAGCGATTTCACGTCGGGACAGATTCCGCCACAGGCCGCCAGCACGCTTGAAACCGCTATAAACGGGGAGCGTTTTCCCCACTGGAATTTGCCCGGCCCATCGCCGGGTAAACTCCACCGCACGAAATCCCGTTTGCCTAGCGCCAGCCGGCATGCCTGAATTGAGCACACCATGCCTGCCACCGCTGATACTTCCGCGCCACTCGACCGCTTCTCGCTGCCCGATGCGGGCGGCCACTTCGGCCCCTACGGCGGCGTGTTCGTGCCGGAGACGCTGATGACCGCACTCGAAGAGCTCGGCGCGGCCTACAAAGCGGCGAAAAAGGACCCGGGATTTCAGGCGGAACTGCGGCATCACCTGAAGGAGTTCGCCGGAAGGCCGACGGAACTCTATTTCGCCGAGCGTCTGACGCAGCATTGCGGCGGGGCGAAAATCTACCTGAAGCGCGAGGACCTGCTGCACACGGGCGCCCACAAGATCAACAATGCGCTCGGTCAGGCGTTGCTCGCGCGGCGCATGGGCAAGCAGCGAGTGATCGCCGAAACGGGCGCGGGGCAGCACGGCGTCGCGACGGCGGCCGTGTGCGCAAAATTCGGCTTTGAGTGTGTGATCTACATGGGTGCGGTGGACATGGAGCGGCAAGCCTTGAACGTGTTCCGGATGCGGCTCATGGGCGCGGAGGTGCGGGGCGTTGAGGCCGGCCAAAAGACTCTCAAGGAGGCCATCAATGAGGCGATGCGCGACTGGGTGACCAACGTGCGAGGGACACATTATATCCTCGGCTCCGCGCTCGGAGCGCATCCCTATCCGATGATGGTGCGCGATTTTCACCGCGTGATCGGGGCCGAGACGAAGGAACAGCTCCGCGCGCGCGAAGGCCGGCTGCCGGACGAGATCGTGGCGTGTGTGGGCGGCGGGTCAAACGCGATGGGGATTTTCTTCGAGTTCCTGGAGGAGCCGGGCGTGCGGCTGGTGGGTGTCGAGGCCGGCGGTCGCAGCATCACCCGCGGCGACCATGCGGCGCGCTTTGAGGGCGGCAAGCTCGGCGTGCTCCAGGGCTGCAAGACTTACATCCTGCAAAACGACGACGGCCAGATCGAGCTGACGCACTCGGTGAGCGCGGGCCTCGACTACGCGGCCATCGGGCCGGAACATGCGCTCTATCGTGACCGCCAGCGCATCACCTACGCCTACGCGTGCGACGACGAGGTGCTGGAATCGTTTCAGCTTTGCTCGCGCCTGGAAGGCATCATTCCGGCGCTTGAGAGCACGCACGCATTGGTCCATGGCCTCAAGCGCGCGAAAGCCATGCGCCCTGACCAGATTCTGGTGATCAACCTGTCGGGACGCGGGGACAAGGATGTCAATCAGGTCGCGAAGATGCTCGGGGTCACTTTGGGGTAAAATCTCACAGGCCGGGATGCCCGGCCAGCCGCACAACCGGCCCCGACCGGAGGTGCCCGCGCTGAAAACAACCTTCAACGCCCGCATCAGGCGGCGCAGATGAGCGCCCTGCAGATAAGATTTGTTTGGCGTTTGTCGGTCTGGCCTTTGAGATTGCGTCCATGCGAAGCATGACCGGCTATGGCCGCGCAACCGCCAGCCTTGCTGGCTCCACGCTGACCGTCCAGGTGAGCGCAGTGAACCGCAAAACCCTTGATCTCACCGTGTCGCTGCCGGAGGAGTGGGAGAGCCTTGAGCCCGCCGTCGGCGAGCTGGTCCGGAAATTTGCGATGCGCGGAAAAATCCATGTGGACATCGAGCTGAATGGCAACGCCGGCGCGGACGAGTCGTGGAACGAAGACGCCGCAGCCGTCGCGCTCGACCGGCTCTCGACGTTTGCGGCCCGCGAGGGCGTGGCGTTTGCGCCGACGCCAGAGCTGCTCTGGCAGATCGCCAACGCACAGCGCCGGGGTGGCGGGCGGCCCGCGGCGGAAGAAGCGCGGCCCGCGGTGACAGCGGCGCTGGAGGACGCGCTGCGCGCGTTTGCCGCGATGCGCGCCACCGAAGGCGAGGCGCTGCTGGTGGATTTTCTCGCGCGGACCGAGCTGTTGCGCCGGCACCTTGAGGCGGTGGCGGCGCGTGCGCCGCACGTCCCTGCGGGACAGCGCGAGCAGATGCTCAAACGCCTCCGCGAGGCCGGGCTGGAACTCGATCCCAACGACGAGCGCGTGCTCCGCGAGGTCGCGATCTTCGCCGACCGCTGCGACGTGACCGAGGAGCTCACACGGCTGCGCAGCCACCTCGACCAATTTGTCTCGCTGCTCAAGTCAACCGGCGAGATGGGGCGCAAGGCGGAGTTCATCCTGCAGGAGATCGGGCGCGAGGTGAACACCATCGGCAGCAAGGGCAACGACCTCCTCATCGCCCGCGCCGTCATCGAGCTGAAAAACGAGCTGGAACGCGTGCGGGAGCAAATCGCCAACGTGGAATGAGCAAGCCTCGCCCAGGCCATGAAAGCCTATTTCGCCGGTCTTAAGCGGTAAGATATTGCGGTTTGAGGGGCAAGGGTTGCAGCGAACGCACCGTCACCAAGAGGAGAAAAAAGGCCGTGACGTGCAGGGAGCCGGCGATGACCAGCACGGGGGTGTAGCTGACGCCGTGATCCAGCAGCCAGCCCGCGAGCTGGCCAAGCACCACCCCGCCCAGCGCGCCACCCAAGCCGACGAAACCGGCCACCGTTCCAAGCGCGTGCCTGGGGAAAAGGTCGGTCGGCAGAATCATGACCAGCGTGGACCACGACTGCTGGCCAAAAAATGCCACACTAAAGAGGAAGATGACCCATGGGACGGAGACATGCGGCACCAGCATCACGCACGGCATGACGGCGGCGCTGAGGCCAAGCGCGATCTTACGCGCGGCGTTCACCGAATGTCCCCGGTGCAGCAGCCAGCTCGACAGCCCGCCGCCCACGAGGCAGCCGACCGCCGCCGCCGCCGGCGGAATCCACGCCACCTTGCCAACGGCCTTGAGGTCGAATCCGCGGGCATCGAGCAGGTATTTTGGCAGCCAGAACAGATAAAAATACCACGCGGCGTCCGTGAGAAACTTCGCGCCGATTACACCCCACGTTTCCCGAAAGCGCAGCAGCTCCGCCATCGGCACCGGGGGCGGCGGGGTGTCCGTATTTTCCAGCACCGGACGGAGGTGCTCGCGTTCCTCCGCCCCGAGCGCGGGATGCACCGCCGGGGAGTAATAGGCCCGCAGCCACCACAGCGTCCAGAGCAGGCCCATAGCACCGGTGATGAAAAATACCCAGCGCCAGGCTGACAGGCCGAACCCGCCGGTGTGCAAGATGATCCAGGCGATCAGCGGTGGCGCGACGATTCCGCCCACGCCCGTCCCGGCATTGATGATGCCCATGGCCGTCGCACGCTCCCGCACCGGAAACCACTCCGCCACCACGCGCGTGGCCGCCGGAAATCCCCCGCCCTCCCCTGCTCCCAGCAGCAACCGGCTGGCCGCCAGCATCGCCACCCCGCCGGCCAGCCCATGACTGGCGCAGGCCAGCGACCAGAAGACCATGATCCATAAAAATCCCCGGCGCGTGCCCAGCACGTCCATCAGCCGCCCACCGCCCACATACATGAGGCCGTAGGTGAGCAGAAACGCCGAGTCGAGGAGCGCCTTCAGCTGATTGGTGATCGGGAAATCCTTCCGAATCTCGCCGATGGCCACCGGCAACGTCTGCCGATCGAGATAGCTGATGGCGATGGCCGCGCTCACCAACAGCGCGATGCGCCAGCGCAATGCCGGGCGGGGGGTGGCGGGTGGGGCGACGGGGGATAAAGAGCCGGAGGTCATGCCGGAAAGAAAATGCCGTGCCGACAGAAGCCGCGACGTCCCCGTCGCGGTTGTCCGGTCGCAGACGGCGCGGGAAGGCAAGGGCAGGCGTTGCTCATGGGGGCTTAAGGCAGAAAGAGGAACCCAAACGCGGCGGGCCGCGGCGTGCAATCACGATTGCAAGCGAGACTCTCCCTGGATCGGAGATTGATTTTAGCAGGAAGCCAGGAAGTCAGGAATCGGAGGGATGGAGAATGGCTGATGTCGGCCGTGCGGCCTCGGTAACAGAAGCCATGAACCTAAAAAATGGAGTTGAAACCACGGATTTTCAGACTGTCGCTTCGCTCGGAACACGGATGTGCAGAGATTCTCAATCAGAAATGCAATTTCGAGCTTTCACCCGGCAGGTGAAGAAACTTGGTGTGATATATTTCCATGATGTTTTTGTATCCGTGTTATTTGTGTAATCCGTGGTCAAATTGAACTGCGGAATTTAGGATGAAGCCAGGAGGTCAGATCACGGAGGAGACGGGCGGCCCGGGGCGGATGACGGAAGAGGCCAGAGTCCAGATGTCAGAGGTCTGGACTGCACCCGAGGGGCGTGATTGGTGCTCGGTTATCCCTCCACTCTTCGGGGCGGCAGGGGGCGGCCGCGCTCCCAACCACCTCCCACGTTCAATACCGGTAATGCTCGGGTTTGTAGGGGCCGCCGACGGGGACACCGAGGTAGGCGGCCTGGTCCTTCGTGAGGGTCGTGAGCACCGCACCGATTTTCTCCAGGTGCAGGCGCGCCACCTCCTCGTCGAGATGTTTCGGGAGACGATAGACCCCGATGCCGTAGCTGTCCTTGTTGCGCCAGAGGTCCATCGCGGCGAGGCACTGGTTGGTGAAGCTGTTGGACATCACGAACGAGGGGTGGCCGGTCGCGCAGCCGAGATTCACGAGGCGGCCTTCGGCGAGCAGGTAAATCGCGGGGCCGCCGGGGAACTGATAGAGGTCGTATTGCGGCTTGATGTTGGTGCGCTTCGCGTTGGACGCGTTAAGCCGGTCCACCTGGATCTCGTTGTCGAAATGGCCGATATTGCAGACGATGGCCTGGTCTTTCATCCGCCGCATGTGCTCCAAGGTGATGATGTCCTTATTGCCGGTCGTGGTGACGTAGATGTCGGCGGTGCCGAGGGTGGACTCGAGGGTGTTGACCTCAAAGCCTTCCATCGCGGCCTGGAGGGCGTTGATCGGGTCAATCTCGGTGACGACGACGCGCGCACCGAAACCCTTGAGCGAGTGCGCGGAGCCCTTGCCCACGTCGCCATAGCCGCAGACGCAGGCGACCTTGCCCGCGATCATCACGTCGGTGGCGCGCTTGAGACCGTCGGCGAGCGACTCGCGGCAGCCGTAGAGGTTGTCGAACTTGGACTTGGTGACCGAGTCGTTGACGTTGATGGCGGGAACGCGGAGCTTCCCCTTCTCCAGCATCTGATAAAGGCGGTGGACGCCGGTGGTCGTCTCCTCGGAGACGCCGCGCCATTGTTTCGCGATGGTCGTCCAGCGGAGCGGATCCTCCTGATGCACACGTTTGAGTGTATTCTTGATGACCTGCTCCTCGTGCGAGCCGGACTTGGTGTGAACCCAGTCGCTGCCCTCTTCCAGCTCGCAGCCTTTGTGGATGAGGAGGGTGACATCACCGCCGTCATCCACGACGAGCTGCGGGCCTTTGCCGCCGGGAAACGAAATCGCGCGGAGAGTGAGGTCCCAATACTCCTCGAGCGTCTCGCCTTTCCAGGCGAAGACCGGCGTGCCGGTCGCGGCGATGGCGGCGGCGGCATGATCCTGCGTGGAGAAGATGTTGCACGAACACCAGCGGACGTCGGCACCGAGCTCCTGCAGCGTCTCGATGAGGACGGCGGTCTGAATCGTCATGTGCAGAGAGCCGGTGACGCGCACGCCCTTGAGCGGCTTGGCGGGGCCGAATTTTTTCCGGACGGACACGAGGCCGGGCATCTCGTGCTCGGCGACATTGATCTCTTTGCGGCCCCACGCAGCGAGGGAGAGATCCTTGACGTGGAAGTCCTGAGCGGCGGATTTGCGGGCGGGTTTGGCGGCGGGCATGGAGGAAATGGTGAGTGTGGATTGCGGAATGCGGATTGGTTTTAGCAGGAAGCCAAGAAGTCAGGAATCGGAGGAATCGCGGATATGTAGAATGAGATTGCAGAGGAATTACAGGATGAAACCGCGAAGGGATGCGAACGAGGGAAGGCTCTGGCCTGCGTCGCTTACAGGGCGGCGCGGAGGGCGGCGGCCTTGGTTGTGCTTTCCCACGGGAGGCCGGCTTTGCCAAAATGGCCGTAGTTCGTCGTCGAGCGGTAAATCGGACGGAGCAGGTTGAGCTGCGCCACAATCTCGGCCGGCTTGAAGCCGAAAACGCGCATGACGGCGCGGGTGATCTTCGCGTCGGGCACGGTGCCGGTGCCCTTGGTGTCCACAAACACGCTCACGGGATCGGGGTGGCCGATGGCATAGGCGAACTGAATCTCGCACTGCGCAGCCAGGCCGGCGGCGACGATGTTCTTGGCGACCCAACGGCCCATGTAAGCGGCGGAGCGGTCCACCTTTGAGGGATCTTTGCCCGAAAACGCGCCGCCGCCGTGACGACCCCAGCCGCCGTAGGTGTCCACGATGATCTTGCGGCCGGTGAGCCCGGAGTCGCCCTGCGGCCCGCCGACAACGAAACGGCCGGTGGGGTTGATGAGAAACTCGGTCTTTTTGGTGAGCAGCCGGGAGGGCAGGACTTTTTTGACAATGTGCTCGATGAGAAACTTCTCGATGGTCGCGTGCGCCACATCCGCCGTGTGCTGGGTGGAGATGACGACGTTGACGATCTCGGTGGGCTTGCCGTCCACATAGCGGACGGAAACCTGGGACTTCGCGTCGGGGCGGAGCCAGGCGACCTTGCCGCTCTTGCGGATGCGCGTCAGCTCACGTCCGAGGCGATGGGCGAACATCACGGGCGCGGGCATCAGCTCGCGGGTTTCATTGCTGGCAAAGCCGAACATCAGCCCCTGGTCGCCCGCGCCCTGCTCGGCGGTCTTCTTGCCCTTGGCCTTTTTGGCGTCCACCCCCTGCGCGATGTCCGGCGACTGGCGGGTGAGGTAGTTGTTGATGAAAACGGTGTCGGCATGGAACACGTCGTCATTGTTCACATAGCCGATGTCACGAATGGCGGCGCGGACGATGGCCTCGTAGTTCAGCTTCGCGCGCGTGGTGATCTCGCCGGCGAGAATGACCATGTTTGACTTAACCATCGTCTCACAGGCGACGCGGCTGGTTTTGTCCTGCGCAAGGCAGGCGTCGAGCACGCTGTCGGAGATAAGGTCGGCGACCTTGTCAGGATGGCCTTCGCCGACCGACTCGGAGGAGAAAACAAAAGAATTGGACATGGTGAAAAGCTAAGAAAGAAAGCCGCGCACGGTCTTTCAGCAAGCCCGATTATCGGCGGCACGACCGCACAGGGACCATTCCCTCCCGACTGATCACGCCTCCCACCGGCCATAGATGCCGCAGGGCAGCACCTTGCCGTCGCGCTGCACGGGCAAGCCGACCTCGCCGGCGGCAAGCGTGCCCGCAGCATCGCCGAGCAGGGCGGCGAGAAGGTTGGCGACGACCGTGGGCGAGAGACGTGCGGTGTAGGCGTTGACAAGAAAAAACAGGGGCCGGTCGCCGAGGAGCTTTTTCGTCTCGACAAGCAGCTCCCAGAGATGGTCCTCAAGTTTCCACAGCTCGCCGCCACCGCCCCGGCCGTAGGTGGGCGGATCCATGATGACGGCGTCGTAATGGCGGCCGCGCTTCTGCTCGCGCCGGACAAACTTCAGACAGTCGTCCACCAGATAGCGGACGGGGGCGGCGGCGAGGCCGGAGAGGGCGGCATTTTCGCGCGCCCATTTCACCATGCCTTCCGCCGCGTCCACATGGCAGACGCTCGCGCCGGCCGAAGCAGCGGCCACCGTGGCCGCACCGGTGTAGCCGAAGAGGTTGAGGACGGAGATTTCACGGGCGGAAGCGCGGGCAGCCTTGATTTTGGCGGCAGCCCAGTCCCAGTTGACGGCCTGTTCGGGAAAAAGACCGGTGTGCTTGAACGAAGTCGGGTGGATCCGAAACGTGAGCCCAAGCGGGGCATAGGCGACGTGCCAGGAGTCCGGCAGCCGCTCACGATACTCCCACCGGCCGCCACCGGCCTCGCTGCGGTGGTAAAACGCATCCCAGCCCTCCCAGTTTTTTTCCCCGCCACTGCGCGGCCAGATGACCTGCGGGTCGGGCCGCACGAGGGTGTAGCGGCCCCAACGCTCCTGCTTGAGGCCGTTGCCGGCGTCGAGGAGCCGGTAGTCCTGCCAGCGGTCGGAAAGGAGGAGCGGAGGACGGACGAGAGTGACGGACATGGGAGGATTGGGCCACGGCCGGCGGAAAAGCACACGCCAAAATTACGGCCGGCAGCACGGCTGCTCAGGCCGGCGCCGCCAGCAGCTCCGTGGCGATGGCCACCCACTCGGCATCGGGCGTGCAGCGAAACACCGGACGGCCGGCGCGCGCATACCAATAGGCGGCGTTGCCGTGATCGCCCTCCAGCCGGTGGAGGTAGGCATGAACCCAGTCGCCTTCGCGACCGGACGCATCCTGCGCCAAGGCATGGGCGCGGTCCCAGTCGCCGCGCGCGGCGTGCCACAGCGCCTGCAAGGGCGGGCGAAGTGGGCTTGCGTCCGGCAAGGTTTGAAACTCCTCCAAGGTCATGTGAGGCAGGGAAGCCATGCCATACGCTGCAGCAATCCCATGTTTCCACCTGTATCATACCAACGGCTTTCAATATTTGGACGATAGGCCCGACAGCGCCGGGAGGGGTTCGGTCCCGGCTCTCCCGAGCCGGGCTACTACTGGGCGTCGCTACACTAAGAACGGCGCGTCCAGCGGGCACGCCCTACCTTGGCATCACCGACAGCAGTCTTGGGTCGAAGATCTCTTCCATGCTTGCCGCTGCGGCGCGCCGGGTTTCCTCTCGGTTCATGCGCGCCGCCGCCAAGATTCTCCACCGCCTTGCGTGGGCCGACCTCGATCCCTCCAACTTGCGCCGGCTGGTGACGATGGCGCGAGACGAAGACCTCGCCGGGCTCGGTCTCCGCGTGAAACCGCGCCGCACGGGCGACCGTTCCACCGCCGCACTCGCGCGTTCCGCCACCGCCCGCACCGGCCGCGCCGACCTCGTCGCGCGTGAACCGCTCATCGCCTGCGGCCTCCCGCTCATCCCGCTCATCCTCGCGGCCTACGGCGGACAGACGGCGGCCCGCCTTCGCGTCCGGGATGGCCGCGCCGTGCCGGCCGGCGGGATCCTCGCCACGCTTACCGGCAGCCCGCGCACGTTGCTCGCCGCCGAACGTGTCATCTTGAATTTCGTGCAACGCCTCTCCGGCATCGCCCTGCACACGGCCCGTCATGTCGCCGCGCTCGGTCCCGGCCCCACCCGGCTGCTCGACACGCGCAAGACCACGCCCGGCCATCGCATGCTGGAAAAGTATGCGGTCGCCTGCGGCGGTGGCTGGAACCACCGCCTCGGCCTCTTCGACCGCGTGATGCTCAAGGACAACCATCTGGCGCTCCTCGGCTGCGCCGCGGAGACATCCCCGGTGCCAAAGGCCGCCCGCTCCCTCCCCCGGACAAAACTGACCGTCCCAACCTCGGCGCTCGTGTCGGCCATCGCCGCCGCGCGCCGCGGCGCACCCGATCTCCCGGTCGAGGTCGAGGTCGATTCGCCGGAGCAAATTCCGCCCGTGCTTGCCGCCGGGGCCGATGTCATCCTGCTCGACAATTTCACGTCCGCCCAGCTCCGCCGGGCTCTCGTCCTCATCGCCGGCCGCGCCTTCACCGAGGCGAGCGGCGGCATCACCTTGAAAACTTTGCCGGGCTACGCCGGCCTCGGCCTCGACTTTGTCTCCACCGGTGCGCTCGTTCATCACAGCGTCTGGGCCGATATCGGCCTCGACTGGCGCGCATGAAATTTGACCACGGATCACACGGATTAACACGGATGAAATATCAACCCGCCTCGACTCTGAACGCCGACGATTGGGGGTGGAGCCCGACATCCCCGGCGGCTTGCCGTGCTCCAAACACGCCGGGACGTCACGTTCCACTTTCAGCCCGGCCTGGCCTGCGAAACGGTGCAATGCCCTCTCCTTCTTCCATCCATGCCCATCTGTGAAATCCGTGGTTAAAAATTCCGAGGCTCGATTCCTCTTTGCGATTTTGCGCCTTTTGCGGCCAATCGCTGTCTCCGTCGCCCTTCCTTTCGTCCGGCTCCCCGATGAAAACGCCCCGCCCCGCCCCTGAAGTCCTCATCCTTGAGGCGCTGCTCGCCGCCGGCCCCGGCGGGCACGTCTCCGGCGTGGCGCTCGCCCGGCAGCTTGATGTGAGCCGCGTCGCCGTCTGGCAGCACATGGAAAAATTGCGTGCCGCCGGCTTCGCGTTCGAGGGCGTGCGCGCCCGTGGCTACCGCCTCGCCGCCCAGCCCGCCGCGCTCAGCGCGCCGCTGATTGCCGCCCATCTGCGCGGCCACGGCCGCGATTGCCCGCTCACGCTGCTCGACGAGGTGGACAGCACCAATGAGGAGGCCGCGCGCCAGCTCGCCGCCGGCCGCCCGGCGCCGTTCGCGATCCTTGCGCGCCGCCAGACCCAGGGCCGGGGCCGTCTCGGACGCGCCTGGCATAGCGCCGACAACGGCAACCTCTATGCCAGCTTCGCCTTCCGCCCCCGCCTCGCCCCGGTGCGGATGCAGACCTTCACCCTTTGGATGGGCGTCAACATTTGCGAGCTGGTCGCCAATTTCTGCCACGCCGCCCCCGGCCTCAAGTGGCCCAACGACCTGCTCTTTTCCGGCCGCAAGGCCGGCGGCATGCTCACCGAGGCACGCATGGATGCCGATGAAATCCGCGACCTTGT
Organism: Opitutia bacterium; assembly: GCA_947475065.1. GTDB lineage: Bacteria > Verrucomicrobiota > Verrucomicrobiia > Opitutales > Opitutaceae > CAIYUN01. Next base: position 39,306 of record CANJLB010000022.1, read on the forward strand.
CTTCGGCCTCGGCCTCAACGTCAACAGCCCCGCCGCCGCCTGGCCGCGTGAGCTGGCCGGCCGCGCCATCTCGCTCGCCGAGCACACCGGCGCCCCGCTCGACCTCAATCATCTGGCCGCCGCGCTCATCGGCCGCGTGCTCCTCGCCTACGACCGCTTCCTTGACGGCACCTTTGCCGAAACCTTCGCGGACCTTTGGAACACCTATGATGTCCTGCGCGGCCAGCCCGTGACGGTGCTGCAGGGTCCGGAGCGTGTGAGCGGCACCGCGCTCGGGATTGACGACGAGGGCGCACTCGTCCTCCGCAACGCCAAGGGCCGGACCCACCGTTTTCGCGCCGGCGAGGTCACGCTGGAAAAATGACGGGCCGTCTCCGTCAGGTGCAAGCACCGGGCGATCGCGTCTTTCGTGCCGCCCCGGGAGGGGATGCGATCCAAATTCAGGCGGGCCGCCGAAACAAAAATCTCGTCAAGCCGCTCCTGCCCCGGCCATGATTTGACGGCCTGCTCATGCGGGCGCCTCTGTTTTCCATGAAACGCGCATTCATCACCGGCATCACCGGCCAGGACGGCTCCTATCTGGCGGAGCTGCTGCTGGCGCATGACTATGAGGTGCATGGGCTGGTGCACCGGCCCGACGCGCTGCCCGGCAGCAACATCGGCCATCTCGTCGGCGACCCCGCGCTGCTGAACAAGCGCCTGTTCCTGCACAACGGCTCGTTTGAGGACGCCACGCACCTGCGCCGGCTCATCAGCCGCGCCAAGCCGGACGAATTTTATCACCTCGCCGGCCAGTCCAGCCCGCGCATCAGCCTCGACCTGCCCGAAGCCACCGTGGACAGCGTGGGCATGGCGACGCTGCGCCTGCTCGAGATCATCCGCGACATCGCCTCCCCCACCAAATTTCTCTATGCCTCGAGCAGCGAAGTGTTCGGTTCGCCGCCCTATTCCCCGCAGGACGAACTGACACCGCTCAACCCCACCACCCCTTACGGCGCGGCCAAGGCCCTTTCCCAGCAGCTCGCGCGCATCTACCGCATCGCCTACCGCCTGCCAGCCTGCTCCGTCATCCTCTACAACCACGAGTCGCCCCGGCGCAGCAGCAACTTTGTCACGATGAAGATCGCCCGCGCCGTCGCCCGCATCAAGAAGGGCCGGCAGGCCGATCTCCATCTTGGCAGCCTCGCCGGCCAGCGCGACTGGGGCTGGGCGCCCGACTATGTGCGCGGGATGTGGCTCATGCTGCAGGCCGATCCGGTGGACGACTTTGTCCTCGCCTCGGGCCGCCTGCACAGCGTCAGCCAGCTGGTCGAGCGCGCCTTCGCAGTCGCGGGGCTGAACTGGCAGGACTACGTCAAGTTCGACGCCGCGCTCGTCACCTCGGTCGAGCCGGTGGCTTCCTGCGGCAACCCCGCCAAAGCCCGCCGTCTGCTTGGCTGGGAAAATACCGTTCCCTTCGACGAAATGATCTCCCGCCTTGTGTCGGCCGAACTGGACCGGCTTAAGTAATCAAGTAATTTTCCCATGGCAAAAATCGCCCTCATCACCGGCATCACCGGCCAGGACGGCTCCTATCTGGCCGACCTCCTCATCGAAAAGGGCTACCACGTGCACGGCATCGTGCGCCGTTCGAGCAGCATGAACCGCGCGCGCATCGACCACCTCCAGCGCCACGAACACGGCGCGGATCAGCGTCTCTGGCTCCACTACGGCGACCTCGCCGACAGCGTTTCGCTCGTCAAGCTGCTTTATCAGCTCCAGCCGGACGAAATCTACAACCTGGCCGCGCAAAGTCACGTCCGCGTGAGCTTTGACATCCCCGAATACACGGCCGACATCGTCGGCGTTGGCGCGGGGCGCATTCTCGAGGCCATCATTGAGAGCGGCATTGGCAAAAAGGTGCGCTTTTACCAGGCCTCGTCGTCGGAGATGTTCGGCAAGGTGCAGGCCGTGCCGCAGACGGAGACCACGCCGTTTTACCCGCGCTCGCCCTACGCCTGCGCCAAACTCATGGCGCACTGGCTCACGATCAACTACCGCGAGTCCTACAACCTTTACGCCTGCTCCGGCATCCTGTTCAACCACGAGTCGCCCCGGCGCGGCGAAAGCTTCGTCACGCGCAAGATCACCATTGCCGCCGCGCGCATCAAGGCCGGACGGCAGAAGGATCTCTACCTCGGCAACCTCGATTCCAAGCGCGACTGGGGTTATGCCAAGGAATATGTCGAGGGCATGTGGCGCATGCTCCAGCAGGAGCAGCCCGGCGACTACGTTCTTGCCACCAACGAAACCCACACCATCCGGGATTTCCTCGACGCCGCCTTCTCCCGCCTGAACCTCGACTGGCACGACCATGTGAAGTTTGACGAGCGCCTCCTGCGTCCCGCCGAGGTGGATCTGCTCATCGGCGACTACGCCAAGGCCAAACGCGAGCTTGGCTGGGAGCCGCAGACGCGCATGCAGGCGCTCGCCGAACTCATGGTGGATGCCGACCGCGCGGCACTGTCTGGCACGTCCTGACCAGACAACGGGGGGCAAACTTCCCGCGTCCGGCACTCACGCCCCGTGCGTGAGCCGCCTGTAGAAACGGTTGTAGGCCCACACCGGCCCGACGAGCAACCGCCACGCGGCGCGGCGGGCCGAACGGCCTTCGACCGGACGCACACGCGCACGCCAATCGGCAAAAGCCGCCGCATAGCACGCCGGCCGATGCGCAGCGGCCACGCCAGCCAGTTCGGCGCGCAGTTCCGCCGCCTCCGCCAGCCCCATCCTTTCGAGTGCCACCAGCCGCACCAGCAGCCCCTCCAAGTCGCCCGGACGATACAGGCACGCACGCGCAGCCCTCGGCGGCAGCTCCCGCCCCGCGTGAAAATCAGGATAGAGCGGCAGGCACCCCGCCGCGATGCCCTCAAGCAGCGCGAGCGACTGCCCCTCGTAGTCGCTGAGCGAGACGAGGTATTTCCAGCCCTGCATCACGGCCACCAGCCCCGCGCCCTCGCGCCAGCCATGGAAAAGCACCCGCGGATGCCCGCCGATTTGCTCGGCCAGCCAGGCCCGGTCCGGCCCGTCGCCCAGCAATTCGAGCCGGTAATCCAGCCCCGCGCGATCCAAGCGCGCCAGCGTCTCCGGCAAACGATCCACCCGCTTCTGCGCGCGCGCTATCCGCCCGCACACACCGAGCACACATGTGGCCGGCGGCGTCGCCGGAGCCTGAAACCAGTCCTCGACCGGGTAGGGCACCCACGCTGAGTTGTCCCGCAGTTCCGCCGGCACCGTGCGCAGCACGGCCTCATGCATGGGCGCGCTGACCGACAGAAACCCATCGAGAAACCGGCTGTAGTGGCGCACATACCGCTCGAAGTGTGGAAAAAAATTATGCAGATAACCGATGCGCTCCTCCGCCCGGTCCGCCCCGGCCATCACATCGGCCCCCCAGCAATTGTAGTAAAGGCTCACCCCTGGCGGCCCCCCGCGCCGCGCGCCCGCCAGCCGCCGCCGGAGCCAGCCCATCGGAACGTGGATGCCCGACCCAGGGGCGTTGCTGTCACCCTCCGGCAAGCGCAGCAAATTCAGCGTCTGCCCGGCCCCGTCCGCCGCGTGCAGGCGCAGCACCTTGTCCATCCCGCCCCGGAACGGCGGGTATTTTGAGAGGTGCAGGGTGGTGGAACGCATGGGCGGCTCCCCCGCAGCGCAGCCCGCCGCGGCCCCCGACGCAACCCCCTATGCGCCGCCCCCCGCAGCACCAGCACGGTCGCACGGCCGATGTCCCGAAGGGCACGGCTACCCAGCGCCGGGTTTTGTCTTTCTTGGCGCGAGACCGACACGTTGGCGGAGGGATTCCAGCCGCCGGCCCCGCAGCCACAGCAGGTCGCTGGAACTGAGTTTTTTCTTCCGGCTCACCCAGCGTAGCATCCAGCCGTCCAGCCAGTTTTCCCGCCGCCAGGGCAGCGCAAGCGCGGCGAGGCGCAGCACTTCGCTGTGATCGCGCTCCTGGCGCAGGGCGAGCCGCTCCGCCGCAGACTGCAGCACATTGGCGGACGGCCCCTGGTTTGAGCCGTAGTAATGCCAGACCACCGCGTCCCGTGCAACGGAGGGGTTGGCGCAAAACTGGGCGTTGAACCGGTGCGGCAGCACCGCGAGCGCCGGGCCGGTCGCGCACAGGGCGGCATTGAACGCCGGCTGATCCCGGCTGCGGCCCAGACGGGCGCAGGCCTCAAGCCAGAGGTGGTGCCAGCGTTCGGCGAATGCACGGGCTGCCGCCGTGTCGTTGAGGAACACCACGCCCGCATTGAGATAGTGTCCCGGGCCTGTCTGCCAGCCCAGCTCGGCGAGCGTCTCCCGGTCGCCTTGCCAGACTTGGCGGCGGCCATCATCCATTGAGTGGTTGGGCGTCCCGGCCACGTCGGCTTGCAGCGCAAACACCTCCGTCAGACTGCCCCGGACAAATGTGTCGGAGTCCAAATAAAGAAATGGCCCGGTCAAATTTTGCCGCAGGGTGGTTTTGAGGAAACGGTTCCGAAACTGCGCGTCGCCTGGCGGGGTGCTCCAGCCCGCCACCTCGTCGGCCTCGACAAGCAGTTGGTTGCCCGCCTGCGCCAGTGCCTTGTGGGAACGGTCGTCGCAAACCACCGCCACCACACAGCCGGGATTGCTGAGCCGTAGCGACGCGATGGACAGGCGCGTCATCGCCGCGTGGATGTCGCCGCCATCGCTGGTGACCGCATAGACGACGCGGCCTGGATTTGGGCTCTGGCTCATGGGGAATCCGAAAGGGGGCGTAAAACCGGGCAAAAGTGGAGCCAATTTTTCCGGGCCTTTCCTGCTGGCGCAAGGCGAGGGCGGAAGGGTGTAACAAGAAGTGATGTCAGTGGCGTGAAGCGGCCGGGCGGCCAGGGCAGAGTGTGGTAAAGGGGAGGTTTGGAACCAAACTCACCGCAAACGTTGGTGGAACGACTGGCCAAGCATCCGGCGTTGTGCGCGCAGATGGCGGCGCTGCCCGACGGGGTGGAAGACCGGGCGGGTACGCTCGGCACGGCGGACGAGGCGGAGGGCGCGCTGGTCGTCCGGTTGCGCCAGCTCGGGAGGCGGGGCTGGCCGGCGTGGGGCTGCGCGCATCTCACGGCCGTCGCGATCCACACCGGCCTGCCTGATCGGCTCCGGGCTGATCGGAAAGCTCTCATCGCCACGTTCTGCAGGCGCGGCTCAAGCTGCCGGCGCGTGCTGGACCGAATCCAACACCCACGCCAGGCCCAGCTCCGCGTCTGCCGCACCAACCACCACCGAGAGGCCTGCTGGCAAAACTGACATCACCTCCAGTTACACCTCAGCACAGTCGCACGGCAGCGGATGTTTCCAAGGTCTGCCCTGCTTTTCCACGCCAGCCAGCCCCAGCTTGACGCCGCCACCGCAGTTCGGCGTCATGCCGAAACCTTTTCCGCCACCGCCAGCCCATGCCGCCCGCCATCATAAATTTTTCCCGCCACTGCAACATCGTCTTTTACCGCGCGCTCGCGGGCGTCAAGGCGGAGAGCCGGCAGAACTATCTCGGTTATTTTTGGTATCTGCTCGAGCCCGTGCTCAGCACCGTCATCCTGTACCTCGCCTTCTCCAAGGTCATGAACCGCGGCGGCGCCGACTATGTTATGTTCCTGCTCGTCGGCCTCACCACCTGGCAGTGGTATGAAGGCGCCTGCCTGCAGGCCGCCGTGTCGCTCAAGGCCAAGCTGCATATTCTCCAGCATTTCGACCTGCCGAAGTTTCTGTTCCCCCTCGTCTCCGTGCTGGTCAGCACGTGGAAATTTTTCTGCGTGACGGGCGTGGTGGTGACGAGCCTTATGGTGATCGGCCATCGGCCGGGCCTGAACTACCTCTCCCTGCCGGCCATCTTCGGGTGCGAACTGCTGCTGATCCTGAGCGTGGCGGTCCCGCTTGCCGTGATTGTGACGTATGTCAACGACGCCATGACCCTGGCCACCTCGTCCTTCCGCATCCTGTTTTTTGTGAGCGGCATTTTTTTCGACACCGACAAGGTGCCCGAGGCGCAGCGCGTCTGGTTTTACGCCAATCCCATCGCGGGCATCATCGAGTCGTTCCGCAACGTCCTCCTGAAGGACCTGCCGCCCAACTGGCCGGTCCTGCTGCGCGGCGCGGGGCAGAGCGCCATCATTCTCGCGCTGGGCCTCTGGCTGTGCCATCACGTCAACCGCCGGATCATGAAACATGTCGCACCCTGAGCCCGTTCCCCTGATCTCGCTGCGTCATGTCGGGCTGGCCTACGCCAACCCCCTGACGCGGTTTGCCCCCGCCAAGGACGGACGGGTCCACGCCTTGCACGACGTGAGCTTCGACGTGTTCGAGGGGGACAAGCTCGGGATCATCGGCCGCAACGGCAGCGGCAAGAGCACGCTGATGCGCATCCTGGCCCGCATCTACGATCCCGACGCCGGCAGCGTGCATTTTACCAGGAAAATCCACCTCCAGATGCTGTCGCTCGGGGTGGGCTTCGAGGGCACGCTGACCGGACGGGAAAACGCCGTGCTCAACGGCATGCTGCTCGGCAAAAGCCGGGCGCATATGCTGGGCCGGCTGGAAAGCATCAAGGAGTTCTCGGAGCTGGGCGATTTCTTTGAGATGCCCGTCGCCACCTACTCCTCCGGCATGGTGCTGCGGCTCGGGTTTTCGGTCGCGATGGAAACGGACCCCGACGTCCTGCTGATTGACGAGGTGCTGGGCGTCGGCGACGCCTCCTTTGCCCGCAAGTCGCAGGACGCCCTCGTGGCACGGTTCTCCTCCCGCCTCACGGTCATCATGATTTCCCACGATCCCGGTGTCATCAGCAAGTTTTGCAACCGGGCGGTTTGGATCGAGCAGGGTCGGACCAAAATGGACGGCCTGCCCGTGGAGGTCGCCGCCGCCTATTTGCAGGCCAGCAATGGCGGCTGATCCGGCGTGACTTGCCCCGTCACGCCCCTGATGCCAATTTTCTCCCATGCCGAAAATCCTCCTCGTCACCGGTTCCTCGGGCCTCATCGGCTCGGAGGTCTGCGTCCATTTCGCCTCGCTGGGCTACACCGTGCACGGTGTGGACAACAATCAGCGGGCCGTTTTTTTCGGCCCGCCGGGCGACACCCGCTGGAACCAGCGGCGGCTTGCCGCCGATCTGAAGGGCTTCGTTCACCACGAACTCGACATCCGCGACCGCGCCGGTGTCCTCGCCCTCGTCAGGTCGGTCAGGCCCTCGGTCATCGTCCACACCGCCGCGCAACCTTCGCACGACCGTGCCGCGGCCATCCCTTTCGACGATTTCGACACCAATGCCGTTGGCACGCTCAACTTTCTGGAGGCCGCCCGGCAGGCCTGTCCCGAGTCACCCTTCGTGCACATGAGCACGAACAAAGTCTATGGCGACGCGCCCAATTCGATCCAGCTGACCGAGCTCGCCACCCGCTGGGACTACGCCGATCCCGCCTACGCCCACGGCATCCCGGAGACTTTCACCATTGACCAGTCCAAGCACTCGCTCTTCGGCGCCTCAAAAGTCGCCGCCGACGTGATGGTGCAGGAATACGGCCGCTATTTCAACCTGCCGACCTGCGCCCTGCGCGGCGGCTGTCTCACGGGACCCCATCACAGCGGCGTGGAGCTGCACGGCTTTCTTTCCTACCTTGTAAAGTGCAACCTGGAAGGGAAGGAATACCGCGTCTTCGGCTACAAGGGCAAGCAGGTGCGCGACAACATCCACTCGCTGGACGTCGCGCGCTTCATGGCGGCGTTCGTCGCCAGCCCGCGCGCGGGCGAGGTTTACAACCTCGGTGGCGGCAAGGCCAACAGCACGTCCATCCTTGAAGCTTTCAAGCTCGTGGAGAAGTTCTCCGGCCGGGCGCAGGTTCATGCCTACGTGGACCAGAACCGCGCCGGCGACCATATCTGCTACTACTCCGACCTGCGGAAGATGCGCGCCCACTATCCGGCGTGGGACCTCACGCAATCGCTTGAGGAAACAATCCGCCAGATTGTTGAGGCATGGAAAAAGCGTTCGGCCACCTGACGGATTTTGGCCCCTCAAGCCCGGCATAGGCACACCTTAATCCGCTTGCTTCGGAGTCCGTTTTTCACGTTTCCTGCAGCTCCCCTTCCCCTCCATGCCTGCCCCCGTCCGCCCCCTCCTCGCGCTCGCGTTTGTCGCTGGCGCCGTCTCCCTCGCCACGGCCCAGCCGGTCCAGCCTGCACCTGGCGGACCCGGCCCCGGCCAAGGTGCCGCAATTGGCCGCGGCCAGCCTGCGGCCAGTGCGCGGGGTGCGCCGGCCGCACAAGGTTTCACTCCAGCCGGCGCGCCCCTGCCCGTGCCGTCCCAAGTCGCCATTCCCCGCCCCGCCCCCGAGGAATATGCGCAGATCAATGCCGCGATTGACGCCTTCATCGCCGCCGACCGGTCCGCCACCAAGCCGCTCCTCGACAAATACCATCCGGTCATCACCGTGCGCCCCCCGCGCGCCAACCCCGGCATCGCTCCCTCAATCAACTACGCCTACTTCCCCAAGCACGAGAACAACCTCGCCACCATCACCGCGATGAACGGCGAGATTGATCTTATGATCATGGGCGACTCGATCACCGACGGCTGGCGCAATGGTGGCAAGGCCGTCTATGACCAATACTACGCCCCGTTGAAGACCGCCAACTTTGGCATTGGCGGCGACACCACGCAGGGCGTCCTCTGGCGCCTGCAAAACGGCGAAGGCCAGGGCTTCAAGCCCAAGGCCATCATGCTCCTGATCGGCACCAACAACTCCGGCAGCGGCACTTCCGCGGAGATTGCCGAAGGCGTCGGCGCGGTCGTGCTCGAGCTGCGGAAAGATTTCCCCGCCGCCAAAATTCTCCTCCTCGCCATTTTCCCGCGTAGCGACAAGGAGATTCAGAAGCAGCTCGTCGCCGCCGCCAACCCCATCATCGCCCGCCTCCACGACGGTGAGCACGTCTTCTATTTTGACATCGGCCAGAAGTTTCTTGCCGCCGACGGCACCATCACGCGCGACATCATGGCCGACGGCCTCCATCCCACGGCCAAGGGTTACGCCATCTGGGCCGAGGCGGTGAAGGACAAGCTCGCCGAACTGATGAAATGAAGCCCCGGCAGAAGGAGCCGTCCGCCAGCTTGCTGAAGTGAGCTGGACGCCAGTCCGGCCCTCAAGCCGCGCCCTTCTGGATTCCCCGAAGAGTTTAGAAACGAATGACTCCAGATCGGCCGGCAACACGGTCAGCCGCGTGTTTTGGCGCCCGCGAGCTTGCTGATAAGCCGGCGACCGGCGCGCAACGGCGCGGTGATACGCCAACTGAGAGATCTTTGCATCCGCTCCGCCTTCGTCTCGACCGCGCCCGCTCCGGGTGTGTCCACCAGCAAGAGAAAAGCGTCGAGCTGCTCACGCGGCACGGCGATCGGCGGCCCGTCCCGACGCGGGGTGAAAAGCGCGTGATCCGGCAGCGCCAGCCAATCGCCCAGTTGGCGATCCCAGTCACGCGGGGAGAACGGCTCCAGCCCTCCGCCGGGGCAGAAAGTGAGCTCACCAAAATAAATTTTGCCGTTCTGACAATAAAGATCCACGCGAACGAACGGAAAGTCCGCCGCCAGCGTCCTCGCGATGTCCAGCATCTCCGGCAATTTTTCCGGCCGTGGGATTGGAGCCGGACTGTTGGGGTGGAGCCGGGTGAAGGGCAGATGGTTCCAATCGAGGTCAAAAAAATCTATATAGAGACCCCTCGTTCGGTTGGTGGCGGTGAACAGGCAACGCGGTTCGCCGTTAAAGCACATGAACTTATAGTCCGTCAGCATGGACGGCTCGCCGATCATCGGCTCGGCGATGATGCGCGACCCAATGTCCTTGTAGCTCCACTCGAAGGAATGGAAATAATGGTTGGAGGTTGGCCGGAGCCATTTTTCGAGCTGGCACCGGGTCGCGGCCAGATCAAACGATGCGCGTTCCCGGCAGATCGCGACCTGGCCTGAGCCCGAGTTGAGCTTGAGCACGAACGGCACCGGCAATTCGTCGGGGTTGAACTCCTCGGCGGAGCCGTAAGTCGCCAGCGTGGGAATGCAAATGTCCCGGCCAAGTTTCTCGCGGACATAGTCCTTCACCGTGATTTTGTCCGCGCAACGCGTCAGCAACGGATGCTGATAAAACAATTTAAACCACTGGAGCTTTTCATTGAAGGCCCGGGGATCCCTTAGGTTTAGGGCATAGCCCGTCTGGTGGCGAAATTGCTCTTGGATGAAGGCGATCTGGTTCATGGCGGAGGGAAGGCGATCCGGACATAGGTTACGCGCGGAAATACGCCGAGTATCTCCGACCTTTGGTCCGGGTGAAAAAGCCGGTCACCCTCGCCGAGTTTGGCATCCTCCAGGGGACAGGGGTCGCAATGTGGTGCGACCTCTTTCCGAGCGGGCGGATACTGGGACTCGACATCGATCTCGGCCACATCAACGGCAACATGGCAAACCTCACCGCGCTCGGAGCGTTCACCCGCAATCGGCCCGAATTGCACGAATATGATCAATTCCTTGACGACGACGCCTCCATCGGTCGCATCCTGGCCGGCGCCAAGATCGACATCGCCATCGACGACGGCTTCCATTCGACCGAGAGCATCATGAAAACCTTGGAAAGCGCGCGGCCGCACCTGGCGGACGAATTTGTGTATTTTGCCGAGGACAATGGGCATGTCCATCAGGAGATCCAGAGCCGTTATCCGGAGTTTTTCATCGATCACGCAGGCGATCTCACCGTGATCACGAGGCGCAGGCAAATTCCATTGTCTGTGCGGATTTAGCCGGCGCAATGAGTCTTCCCCGCCCCAGATTGAGACCGAGCCGGGATGCTCGGCGCACAGCTCTCGCAAGGCCATCCGACGCAGGCTGGCGCGGCACCGCTTGCGCAGAACATTCATGCAGACTCAGCTTGTGGACGCAAATGACCCTCCGGCCATCCCAGTTTCGGCGGAAGCTTGCGTGGCGCAGGCGCACAAACTCTCACGCCCGCTGATCCATTGGCACGTAGTCACGTTTCGTCTTGCCGATGTAAATCTGGCGGGGGCGATAAATCTTGTTCTTCGGGTTGGCCGCCACCTCGCGCCAGTGGGCGATCCAGCCGGGCATCCGGCCGATGGCAAACATCACCGTGAACATGTTCTGCGGGATGCCCAGCGCACGCATGATCAGGCCGGAGTAGAAGTCCACGTTGGGATAGAGCTTGCGCGAGAGAAAATAGTCGTCCTTGAGCGCCGCCTCCTCAAGGCGGCGGGCAATGTTGAGCAGCGGGTCGTCGCTGATGCCAAGGCTGGCGAGCGCCTTGTCGAAGCTGGCCTTGATGATTTTGGCGCGCGGGTCGTAATTTTTGTAGACGCGATGGCCGAAGCCCATGAGGCGGTGGCCGCCCTTGCCGGACTTCGCGGCCTCGACGAACTTGGTGCCGTCGTCGCCCTCGGCATGGATGCTCTCCAGCATCCCGAGCACGGCCATGTTGGCCCCGCCGTGAAGGGGGCCCCAAAGCGCACAGACCCCGGCGGCGGTGGAGGCAAAGAGATTGGCGCCGGAGGAGGCGACCATGCGGACGGTCGAGGTGGAGCAGTTCTGCTCGTGGTCGGCGTGGAGGAGCAGGAAAAGGTTGAGCGCCTGCACGACCTCGGGCGTGGGCGAGTAGTCCTCGCCGGGCCGTGAGAACATCATGTGGAGAAAATTCTCGCAGTAGGGCAGCGTGCTCTTCGGGTAGATGTAAGGCAGGCCATGGCTCTTGCGGTAGGACATGGCCGCGATGGTGCGGACCTTGGAGATGGCGATGGCGGCGGCTTCGTCGAAGTGCGCAAGGTCCTCGCGCGGGTCGTTGGTGGCGAGGTGCGGGTAGTAGCAACCAAGGGAGTTGAGCAGCGCCGACAGGATCGCCATCGGGTGCGAGCCCATGGGGAAACCCTGGAAGAGGTGCTCCATGTCGGCATGGACCGGGGCGTGGTCGCGCAGCAGGTCGCCAAAACGGCGGCGTTGCCTGGCGTCGGGCAGCTCGCCATTGATGACGAGCCAGGCGGTCTCGACGAAATTGGAGTGCTCGGCGAGCTGCTCGATGGGATAGCCGCGGTAGCGCAGGATGCCGACATCGCCGTCAATGAAAGTGATGTTGCTCTGGCAAGAACCGGTGTTGCCGAAACCGTCGTCGTAAGTGATGTGGCCGGTGTCGGCGCGGAGCCTGGAGATGTCCACCGCGCGCTCGCCTTCGGTGCCGATGATGACGGGGAGGGAGATTTCGTTGTCGGGGAGCTTGAGCGTCGCGGAGGTGGCCATGGGAAAAGGGGATGCGGCCACAAGAGCAAAAATCGCACCGCTTGGGAAGCAAAGACGTGGTTAAATTTCCGGGGTGTCCCGACAAATAAGGCCGGCACGCAACAACGGTTAGAAAGCGTGCGGGCGGCTTGCCGCCTCCCCGCGCCGCGGGGCCGGCGGCCCCGTCCATCCTATTCCAGGTCAAAATACTTTGCCTGCACGCGGCGCTTGAGCGGGAGCGAGCCGAACCGCACGAGCAGGGGCGCCAGTTTCGCCTGAAAAAAGCGGCCGCACCGGACTGTGCCGCTGCGTCGGCCCAGCAGCGCATGGCGCAGTGCGGCGGCGGCATGCACGGGCGCGGGGCCGGTCTCCATCATCCGCTGAAAGGCCGCCCACGCGCGCCCCAGCGCCGGCGAGGCCGGACCCGGCGGACGGCGCACCGCGCCTTCGAAATCGGTGCGATAGTCACCGGGCCGGAAGTCAATCACCACCACCCCGGTGCCCGCCGTCTCGATCATGAGGCTCTCGCTGAGCGCCGTGAGGCCGGCTTTGGTCATGTTATACGCGCTCTGGAATGGCAGGGGAAACTCCGCCGCGAGCGACGAGATGTTGACCAGCGCGCCCCGGTTGCGCGCACGCATCCCCTGCAGCGCCGCATGCGCGAGCCGCGCGGTGTTGATGAGCATCACGCCAAGCTGCTCCTCCCAGATGGCGAAGTCCGTCTCCGCAAACTCGCCGAGCACACCGTAGCCGGCGTTGTTGACAACCAGCGCAAAACCGCCGGCGGCGCGGCCGGCCTCGAGAAAAACCTTCTCCGCCGCCGGGCCGTCGCGCAGCTCCAGGGTGACCGGCGTGAAGCTTTGGTTTTTTGCCAGTTCGGCGAGCCGCGCCGGATCGCGCGCGGTGCCCCACACGGACACACCCTCGGCGAGCAGCATCTCGGCAAACGCCCGTCCCAACCCCGTGCTTGCGCCGGTGACAAAGGCCGTCGGATACATTTCAGCGAGCCGGGCGTTCATGCGCAGGCCGCCCCCGTCGTTGGGCCGGAACCATCGCGGCCCGGAGGCCTGGACCAGCCTGGTTCTCCGTTTCCACCGCGCCGCTGTGGTTGCAGGTTCATGCCCGTTTCAGCACGAGACACACGTTGGCGCCGCCGAAACCGCTGCTGTTGTTCAGCACGACCCGCAACGTGGCGGGCTGGGTCGTGCGCGGCAGGTTGAGGCCGGCGCAGGCGGGATCGGGGTTGCGCAGGTGCGCCGCGCCGGGGATGAAGCCGTCGCGCAGCGCGAGCGCACAGAAGCCCGTCTCCATGGCGCCGGCCAGCGAAAGACCGTGACCGGTGAGCGCCTTGGTGCTGCTCACGGCCACGCGTCCGGCCTCCGCGCCGAGCACAGCGTGGAGCGCCCGGCATTCGGAAATATCACCGATGGGCGTCGAGGTGGCATGAGCGTTGATGTAATCGAGATCGGCGGGCGTCACACGGGCCGCGGAGAGCGCCCGCCGCATGGCGGCGGCAAGACCCGCGCCGTCGGGGTGAGAGATGGCGACGTTGTGACCGTCGGACGCCTGCCCCCAGCCGGCGACCTCGCAATAGGGTGTGATCCCGCGCCGCCTCACCTCGTCCTCGCTTTCCAGCACGAGCGCGGTCGCACCGCCGGTGCCGACGAAGCCGTCCCGCGCCACGTCAAACGGGCGCGAGGCGGTGTCGGGGTCGGGGTTGAGCGAGAGCGCCCTCATGCCGGCGAAGGGCAGGATGGTCTCCACATTTCCGTCCTCCGCGCCGACGACGAACATCCGCCGCTGCCGCCCGAGGGCGATCTCGTCGCAGGCGAAGCCCGCCGCGTGCGACGACGACGCACAGGCCGAGGAAAAACCGGTCGAGGCGCCCTTGATCTTGAAATGGGCCACGAGGTTGAACTGCACGGTGCCGGCGATGCTGGCCACAATGCCGAGCGGCGGGCAGCGCATCACCCCCTGCCCGTGCATGCGATTGACGTGGCGCGTGAGGATGCCGGGCGACCCGGCGGACGCGGCATAGAGTCCGGTGCCGTCTTCGGACACATCGGCCGCAGCGAGCCGCGCGTCGCCCAGCGCCTGCTGAAGCGCGCAGTGCGCGTAGAGCGAGCCGGGGCCGAGGCTGCGCAACACCTCGCGGCGGAGGCGATACGGCGCGGGCAACACCCAGTCCTCGGGATCCTCACCGTCGGTCTGAAATTCACGCACCGGCGCGGCGACCTTCACCGGCACCTCGGGTTTGTCGAACGGGGCATAGCGCACGATGCCGTGGCGCAGCGCCCGCAGGCTCTGACCGACGGCAGCTGCGTCGTTGCCAATGCTGGTGATGAAGCCGACACCGGTGATGAAGACTTTGTGCATGGGCGGGTGGATGGCCGCCATGCTCGGGAAACACGGGCGGCGTTAAAGGCAAAAATTTGCAGGCGGGCTCGAGGTGGCGTTCATACTGCCAACGCCATCGAGACCGTTCTCCCCGGTGCGGGTGCTGCCACCCTTTCGGAGCACCTTACCCGTTCACCGCCGCCTTGAACGGGATCGGCTCACCCGCTCCCACGGCGGCTGCCGGTAACACTTGCGGCACCTCGATGTAGCCGTAAGTCAAAGTGATTTCCTCGGCAACGACGGCCTTCTCCTGCCCGACGCGGATGCTGCCTTCGAACGTGGCGAGCGGCATCTTGGTGCGCTTGGGCTTGATGGTAAGCGTGAGCACGTCGCCAGGCTTGCACATGCGGTGGCAGCGCACGCCTTCACACGAGGTGAAGAAAATCGTGCCCGGCCCGACCATCTTGCCGGGTTCGGCCGGCGGGTGGCCCTCGAGCAAATACAGCACGCCGAGCTGACCGAGCGCCTCCAGCATCATCGAGGCGGGCATCACGGGGTTGTCCTTGAAGTGGCCCTGCAGGAAAAATTCGTGGCCGGTGATGCGGTATTTCGCTGTCGCACCGTCTGCGCCGACACGCGCTTCGTTAAGAAACAGGAACGGCGGCTGGATCGGCATGACGGCCACGATGCCCTCGACGGGGAGAAATTTGGCGGGTTTCGGCAGCGGCAGGCCGCGCGCCTTGCAGTCAATGAAAGTTTTCACGTCGCCGAGCGTGCGGAGGTCGCGCAGCTCCTCGTTGTTGATCTGCATCCCCACGACCTCCTCCACGAGCATGACGATCTCCATCATCGTGAGCGAATCAACGCCGAGATCCTCCATGAGGCGCACGTCGTCGTCGCCCTCGGTGAGCTTGCCGCGCAGGTCGGACTCGACGTAACGCTCGACGATCCCGATGATGATGCTCGGCAGCAGGTCGGGGTCGCGCCGCTTGCGGTAGGCCAGGGCGGCTTCAACCGTGGCGGAAGAGCAGCGCTTGAGCGAGTCGCGCAACGCGGCCTCGCTGTCCCCGGCGGGGCCTTTGGGGGCGGGAGACATGGAAGCGGGCTCGAAGGAAACGGGTTCGGACATGGCTTGGCCGGGAGTAACGCGGACAGGCCGGAAAATGTAAATCCTCTTTTGTGGAATCGCCCGTCGGGGCTGACAGGTCGCACCGACCCGGCCAAAAGCCGCTTGATCAGGGTTTACCGGCTTGTAACCTGATACATGGCGCACGATCCACGCATGGCCGCCCTGCCCCTCTTTATCAGCTTCCCGCGCACCGGGGCGCATTGGATCAATTGTGTCATGGAGCTTTACTTCGACCGTCCCCGCCTACGGGAAATGCGAGCGACCTTTCTGGATCCCATGCGGACGGACTGGATGTGGTTTCACGACCATGACCTGAAGCTGGACCTCGTCCATCCGGATCTGCTGTTTCTCTACCGTGCGCCGGTGGAGACTATTTTTTCCAACCTGGCCTACGACCGCCGGCGCTCCGCGCAATCGCTGCTCTCCCGGTTCCTGGGTAGTGTCCGGCCGGCCGAACTCGACGCCGCCGAACTGCGCCTCCGGTGCAACCACTACCGCCACCACTGCGAAAAATACCTGCTCTCCGCTTCTCCGGCCCGCACCGTCGTCCGCCACGAAAAGTTCAAGACCGGTCGCGCCAAGGAGTTTGCCAAGATCTGCGCTCACTTCGGCCAGCCACTCGATGAAAGCCGGATGGAGCGGGCGTTTGCCACCGTCAGCCCCGCGGCCCTGGTCGCGAAGACCGGCGACACACCCGAGATGGGGCGCCATATGCTGGCAGAAGACTACCAAGCCAGCCGCCTGGCCTTTGCCACGCAATGGGGTCCCTTCATCGAGGAGCAGGTCATCACGCCTGAATTATGCCCGTTTTTCTCCTGAGCCTGCCACCCAGCCTGCCCGATGGACTGAGCGATTCTCTCCAGCGGGGGAACACCGGTGCATCGCCTTGCCCCTATCCACCGCAAGACAGAGCCACCCTGTGGTCTGGCATAGATTCCATCATTGCCATGCAAGCCATTGTTTTGTAACTAGCCGGTATTCTACCCTGCTCCGCCATTGCCATGAACCGCGCCGCCTGCCTCCCACGTTTTCGCGCGCTCATTTTTTGTGTCCGCTTCATGCTGGTGGCCGCCATGCTGGGCGGCGGTTCACTGGGCTCAGCCAGTGTAGTAGATGTTGTGGTGGGGGTTTCTCCTCCACCTGGACCGCCCTTTATCACCATCACGCAGCAGCCGGCCGGCCAGGCTGTCATCGCGGGTCAGAGCGCCAGCTATGCCGTTGTCGCGACAACCGGCGGAGTGAATCCATTGGTTTTTCAATGGCAGCGGGCGGCCGCTGGCAGCGATACCTTCGCCACACTCACCAACGGCGGCGGCATCGGCGGCGCGACCACCGCCACGCTGTCAGTCGCCAGCACCAGCGTCGCCATGAGCGGCGCCCGTTTTCGCGTCCTGCTGCATAACACCACATTCTCCCTGCTTAGCAATGCGGCCACCCTCTCTGTCAGCAAGGCGGCCGCCACCCTCACGCTTTCAGGCCTGACCCAAATTTTCTCCGGCACTGCGCGCACTGTCAGCGTCTCGACCAATCCCAAGGGTATGACCGTGTCCACGACCTAAGATGGCAGCGTGACGGCACCGACGAACCCCGGCAGCTACGCCGTCCTCGCCACCGCGACCGGCCCCAATCACGCCGGCAGCGCCAGCGGCACACTCGTCATCGCCAAGGGCCCTGCCACGGTGACGCTCTCCGGCCTGACCCAGACTTTCAGCAATGCACCGAAAAGTGTCACGGCCAGCACCGCGCCGGCCGGCCTGACTGTGAATCTCACCTACAACGGCAGTCCTGCGCCACCGACGAACGCCGGCAGCCATCCTGTCTTGGCAACGATTGACGATCCCTTGCGCACCGGCTCGAAATCCGGCACGCTCGTCATCGCCAAGGCCGCGCAGACCATCGCCTTCCCCACCTTGACGGCGCGGCAGGTAGGCGACGCTCCCTTCGACCTCACGGCGAGCGCCAGCTCCGGACTCTCCGTCACCTACACGAGCTCCAACCCCGCGGTGGCCACCATCAGCGGCCAAACTGTCACCGTCGTGGGCAAAGGCACGGCCACCATCACCGCCAACCAATCCGGCGATGCCAACCGACTGGCCGCCCCCAAGGTCACCCAGACCCTGACCGTGGCGCAAGCCCCGTCCATCGCCAATTCGCCCGCCAACAAGACCGTGTCCGCCGGCCAGACGGCCGGCTTCACTGTGTCGGTGAGCGGCAGCTCGCCGTTTACATTCCAATGGCAGCGTGCTCCCTCCGGGAGCGAGACTTTTGCCACGCTGACCAATGCCGCCGGCATCACCGGCGCGACCACCGCGACACTTTCCGTGGTCACCACCTCGTTTGCGATGAGCGGCGACCGTTTCCGCGCCATCGTGACCAATGCCGTGGGAACGGCGAGCAGCAGCGCGGCCACGCTGACGGTGAACAAGGCTGTGGCCACCGTGAAGCTCTCCGGCCTTGCGCAGACGTTCAACAACTCCTCCCGCAGCGCGACCGTCACCACCACCCCCGCCGGCCTCGCCGTCGCCGTGACCTACAATGGCGAGAGCACCCCGCCGACGAACCCCGGCAGTTATGCCGTAATTGCCACCGTGATCGCGCCGAACCACATTGGCAGCGCCGATGGCACGCTCGTCATCAGCCGGGCCACCGTCGCGATCACGCTGTCGTCACTCACTCAGACTTTCAACGGCGCACCCCGCGCGGTGACGGTGGCTACCGCCCCCGCGAGCCTATCGGTGAGCGTGACCTACAACGGCAGTGAGACGCCGCCGACGAACGCCGGCAGCTACACCATTGCCGCCACCGTTTCGTCGGAAACGCACACCGGCTCGAAGTCCGGGACGCTCGTCATCGCCAAGGCCGCGCAGACCATCACGTTTCCCGCCCCGGCCCCCGCCAGTCTTGGCGATTCACCTGCCACGCTTGCCGCCACGGCCAGTTCCCAGCTGCCCGTGACCTACACGAGTTCCAATCCCTCCGTCGCCACGGTGAACGGTGCCGTGCTGACTTACGTCGGACTAGGCACGACATCCATCACCGCAGCCCAGCCCGGCGACTCCAACCGCCTCGCCGCTCCCAACGTCGTGCGCACAGTCACGGTGAAGGCACCGCCGCCGCCGACCAACGACAAGTTTGCCAACCGCATTCTCCTCGTCGGCGAATCGGTCACCACCACCGGGGCAAATTTCACCGCCACAAAGGAAACCGGCGAGCCCAACCATGCCAGCAACGCGGGCGGCAAGTCGGTGTGGTGGAGCTGGACGGCGCCGTTCAGCGGCGTGGTGACCGTCTCGACGGCGGGCAGCAGCTTTGACACCACGCTGGCCGTTTATACGGGAGCCACGCTCGCCAGTCTCACGCGCCTGGCCAGCAACGACGACGACTTCCTCTCCGAGGTTTCGACGAGCCTGATCCAATTTGAGGCCACGGCGGGCACGACGTATCAGCTGGCGGTGGACGGCTTCAACGCCAAGTCCGGGCTCATCACTCTCGCCATCACCAAACCGGTCATCCCCGCCAGCCCCGTCGCCCGCGCGGCGAGCGACATTGATTTCGACGGGTTCACAGTCGGGTGGAACCCGGTGAGCGGGGCGACGGGCTACTTGGTGGACATCTCCCGCAGCGCAGATTTCTCGACCTTTGAGCCGGGCTATCAAAATGTGGATGTGGGCGGCATCCTGGGCGGCAGGGCGACTGGCCTGACCGGGAGCACGACGTACTTTTATCGGGTGCGCGCCTATAATGGCGCGGGGGTGAGCGCCAGTTCCGCCCCCATCAGCGCGGTCACGACGGCGGCTCCGCCCGCCCCGGGCAACGACATGTTTGTCAACCGGCTTCCCCTCACCGGGAATTCCGTCAGCACGACCGGAGAAAACTCCGGTGCCACCCCGGAAACCGGCGAGCCCGAGCACGGTGATTTTCCGGCCATCAAATCGCTCTGGTGGACCTGGACCGCTCCGGCTGCAGGCGTGGTGATCATCTCGACCGCCGGCAGCGACTTCGACACCACCCTGGGCATCTACACCGGCAACTCCGTTTCGGCCCTGACGACGATCGCGGGCAACGATCAGGATGGCTTCAACGACACCAGCCGCGTGGTCTTTCAGACCGAGGCCGGCATCACCTACCAGATTGCAGTGGACGGCTTTTTCGGTGACCGGGGCAACATCGCCCTTTCCCTTTTGCTGAGCACCACCATCTCCACCACGAACGACATGTTTGCCAACCGGATCCCCCTGACCGGTACTTTCGTCACCACCGCCGGCAACAACCAGAACGCCACCAGCGAAACCAAGGAGCCGAGGCATGCCGGATTTACGGCCAGAAAATCGCTTTGGTGGTCCTGGACCGCCCCGACGGCGGGCGTGGTGAGCCTCACCACGGCGGGCAGTGACTTCGACACCACCCTGGGCGTTTACACCGGCAACTCCGTTTCGGCCCTGACGACCATCGCCAGCGATGATGAGAGCGGCCCGGGCAGCACCAGCGCGCTAACTTTTCCGCCACCGCCGGCACCAGCTATCGGATTGCGGTGGACGGCTTCGCCGGCGAAAGCGGCATCATCATCCTTTCACTCAGCCTGGCCCCGCCCCTGCCCGCCATCCCGAACGGGGTGACGGCCAAGGACATCACCGTCTCCAGCTTTACCGCCACCTGGCTCCCGGTGAGCGGTGCGACCGGCTATCGGCTCGATGTCTCGACCAGCCTCAACTTCACGAGCTTCCTGCCGGGGTTCCAAAATTTGATCGTGGGCAATGTGACCAGCAGGGTGGTGAACGGCCTGGATCCCGGCACCGTTTATTTTTTCCGGGTGCGCGCGGTCAATGCCAACGGCGCCGGAGCCAGCTCTTCCACGGTGATATTGACGACCCATGACACCGGCACGGCCCATTTTCCCGCCCAGGCAGCCACCGGCTCTGCGGCAGCCGCCGCTGCATCGCACGACTCCGCAGATCTCGGTCTTCTGCCGGGCCCAGGCCACGTGGCGTTCACCCTTGATGTCGGCACCTCAGTCGCATGGGTGAGTGCAGTGGACTGGAAAACAATGCTGCCTCCGCCCACCGTGCAGGATCTGCCCCCGCTGCTGGCCTATGTGATGAATCTTCATGCCGCCTCGTCACCTTTGCTCCTGCCGCAAGCCGGCGTGGAGACCGCAGCCGATGGCTCAGTCTGGCTGACCCTGCAATATCGCCAGATCCGGCGCCTCGCCGCCTCCGGCCTTGAACTCACGGTGCAGGCCTCGACGGACGCCCTCACCTGGGTTGATCTTCCCGCCAGCGCCATCACCGCGCTCGCAGACGACGACGAGGCCACGGCCCGTTTCGAAGCCCGCGCCCCCCTCCCGGCCGATGGTCCGCTGCTGCTCCGTCTGCTGGTCACTTTCGACTCTGCAGCCACGGTTGATAAAATTGACCGTGAGGCGACGCCGGATTCCGAACCATGAGACGCGCTCCGGTGGCTGACGCCGAAGGCGACGTCGGGCGTGAAGGCGGCCCGGGGTTGAGGCCGACCACCCGTTCGCTGTTTGGCCACGGACTGTGAGCTTGCCGCTGCGGTGGTGCCGCGGCTTTGTTGCCCGCGATGTCCGCGTCGCCGGTTTATTTTCTCACCCATGAGTTTCACCCGCAACGCGGTGGCATTGCGACATTCACAGAGGAGATCGCCGGCGCTGCCGCCGGCCTGGGCCACCTGGTCGAGGTGTGGGCGCCGATGCTCCCGGCCGGCTCCGCGCCGGAACCGCCGTGGCCGTTTCGTCTGCGCCGCCTGCCTGGCCTGCGCGGCACGCATGGGCCCGCCTGCCAGTGGGCGACAGCGCGCGCGCTCGTTGCCCGCCGTCACGAGCTCCGCCCTGCAACCGTTTGTCTCACCGAGCCGGGTCCCATGCTTGCGCTGATGTCGCTGCAATTTTTCCCCTCGTTCCGCCCGTCGCAGCTCGTGCTGACGTTCCACGGTTCGGAAATCCTCCGCTTCCACCGCGGCCCGGTTCTTCGCCTGCTCACGCGCCGCCTCCTGCGTCATGCCAGCCGTGCCAGCACGCTCACCGGCTACACGCAACGCCTGCTCTGCGAACACTTCCCCGCCGCCGCGACCAAGACCGTGCTCACACCGGGTGCCCTGCGCGCCGGCTTTGCCGCCGCTGCGCCCGGGCGACGGGCTTCCGGGGACAAGCTGGTTGTTCTCACCGTCGGCCGCCTGCACCCGCGCAAAGGCCAGCTGCTCACGTTGCAGGCGCTCGCCGCCCTTCCGCCAGCCCTGCGTGCCGGCCTCGAATACTGGCTCGTCGGCACCGCTCCCCGTCAGCCGGCCTATGAACAGCAGCTCCGCACCGCCGCCGCCGGCGCTGGCATTGCGGTGAAGTTTCTCGGCGACCTGTCCGCCGCCGAGCTCGCCGCCGCCTACGCGCGTGCTGACATCTTTGCCCTGACCAGCATTGACCATGGCTGCAGTGTCGAGGGCTTTGGCCTCGTTTATCTGGAAGCATCCGCACACAGCCTGCCGGTCGTCGCGCACGACGTCGGTGGCGTGGCGGAGGCGGTCGCCAACGGTGTCACGGGCCTGCTCGTGCCACCGCACCGGCCCGCACTGCTCACCGACGCATTGGCGCGGCTGCTCACCGACGCCGGGCTGCGCCGCCGCCTCGGCGAGGCCGGTCCCGCGTGGGCGGGGAAGAACAGCTGGACGCGCTCCGCCGGCCTGCTCCTTGCCCATGAACCGGCCCGTCCCGGCCGGTGACCTGGTCCCGCGTGTTTTTTGTGGCCATCCCGCCCGGTTTCTTACTCTGAGGCCATGCTCCGCTCCCACGTCACCGTTGCCGTCCGCTACGCCGAAACCGACATGATGGGCGTCGCCTACCACGGCAGCTACCTACCGTGGTTTGAGCTCGGCCGCACCGCGCTGCTCAAGGAGCACGGCCTGCCCTACCGCGAACTGGAGGCGGCAGGCTATTTTTTGCCCGTCGTGGAAATGTCCGCACGCTATGTGCGCCCGGCGCACTACGATGATGCACTGGAAATCATCACGGTGCTCCGCGAAAAACCGGTCGCGCGTGTCCGCCTTGAATACGAGGTGCGACGCGACGCGGAGCTGATCGCAACAGGCTTTACGGTGCACGCCTTCATTGACCGCGAGGGCCGCCCCACCCGCCCACCGGCCAACTTTACGGCCAAGATGGCCACGCTCTTTCCGGCGGTGCGCCAAGGGCCTTAAACGACTCCCGCCAGCTGCCCCTGTTCTCTGAGCCCGGCACAAGGCTACGATCCCGCCGGCCCAATGGCCTCTTCCCTCCTGCTCTTGGCCCTCCCCGGCGGTCGGCCCCAGCCGCTCAATCCCATCGTCACCCGCCCGCAGCCTACGATGTCAGCGGCCACCTTCCCCGACGTCAGCGTGGTAATTGGTGCAAAATTCCTACGACCTCATTCCGGCCAAAACGTCGGTGTCAATTCGGCCGGGAACACCTAGACATTAACAATTAAAGCATGACCCTCTCGGCTTGGCCTCCGACAAAGCGTGGTTTGACGGGGACCTAGGTTACACTCTGTCCGGGGACATAGGTTACACTTTTTAGGGTGGGTTGGGGTTAGATGAGGGCAAGGAGATTGTGGTTTGGAGGCCAAACCATTTTTAGGGAGGGGTGCAGGGGAGGGAGCTTGGCTCCCTC
>CANJLB010000023.1 GCA_947475065.1 Opitutia bacterium
AGGGAGCCAAGCTCCCTCCCCTGCACCCCTCCCTAAAAATGGTTTGGCCTCCAAACCACAATCTCCTTGCCCTCATCTAACCCCAACCCACCCTAAAAAGTGTAACCTATGTCCCCGGACAGAGTGTAACCTAGGTCCCCGTCAAACCGACGGCATGGGAGCGTGAGCCGGAGGGGGTCATGTTGTTATTGTTAATGTTTCGGGCGGGGCGTCGGCGGCGAAGGGGAGCAGACTGTGTCGGACGCGGCGGGCGGTCGCCGCCGTGACCGCCGAGAGCGTCGTGATCTAGCCCCGCACGGCCCGTGCAAGGCCCATGCACACCCCTGCTATCCACCGCCGCCACCCCCTGCATTCTTAAACGTCTGCGAATTCTTCCAAAACCTGACGGGAATTTACAATGCACCGTCACGGGGCCTGCTGGGCATGGATGCGTTGCGCCGTCACCAGCAGTCGCTGGAGCTTTCCCTCCGGCGCAGCCTGCTGGCGGAGGATCTCACGGATGACCCGGCCCAGGCATGTCGGAGCTTGCGCGTACAGGCCCGCGCCCGGTTCAGCTGCCGGGCGTGGGCGTAGCGGCTTTGCCGCAGGAGCAGCTGCGGTCCGCCCCGTGCGTATCTAAGGCCATCCGCCGTGCGCATCAAACCATCAAGCACCTCTGCTGGTTCCAAGTGGTGGAAACGCGGGGCAGCATCATCAAGGTCAACGTCCACCAATGGTATGTGACCCTCAAGGTGGGCTTTGCGGTGGAAGCGTGAGCTCCTTGGCATCATGTCCGCTGCCACGGGGCTGAGGGCTGAATGCAGGTGAGCACGCCAGATCGCCCGGCAGGCGGGCTTGATCTGGCAAGATATCAGGCGGCCGAAAATTTCGGCCTCGACACCCAAAGGCCGGGGCATACGCCATGGTGTAACCGGCCAGTCAGGCTTAGCATGGACAGGCGAAAGATGACCATGGCTGTCACATGAACCCCCTTCTCCTCCTTTGCTACTTTGCGACTTGGGTGGCAATTCCGCATCTCCTGCTGCTGAAGAAACGTCCCACCGCGACGCTGGCGTGGCTCTGGGCCATCCTGTTCGTGCCGTTTTTGGGCCCGTTGTTCTATTTGCTTTTTGGCACCGATCGCCTGATGCGGCGGCGGCTCAAGCGGCGCGCGCTGTTTTCCTCCCGTCCGGCGGGCCGGGCCGTGCCGGACGGGGCGACGGACGAAGCCACCGCCGCTCTGGTCGGAACGATCCCCGCGCGGGACCGCCGGTTCCTGCAGATGCTCTCGCGCATCAACCAGCTGCCGGTGTCCTCCGTGAACGAACTGCGGATTTTGCGCGACGCGGAGCAATTTTATCCGGCGCTGGAGCAAAGGATCCGGGAAGCCAAGGATCACATCCATTTTGAGTTCTATATCTGGCGAAACGATGAAACCGGGACACGATTCCTGCGGCTGCTGACGGAGGCCGCGCGGCGCGGCGTCACGGTGCGCCTGCTGCTCGACGGCGTCGGCTCGTTCGGGCTGTGGAACCGGCACTTTGCAGGGTTTCGGGCGGCCGGCGGACAGCTGGCCTGGTTCCAAGGGCTGGACCCGATGCGCCGCCGCTTTGTTTTAAACCTGCGGAATCACCGCAAGCTGCAGCTCATTGACGGCGAGTTTGCCTACGTCGGAGGCATGAACATCGGCCGGGAATATGAGGGGCTGGATCCGGCGTATGGCCATTGGCGTGATGTGCAGGCCGAGGTCACGGGCGCGATTGTGCCGGAATTGCAGGAAGTCTTCGCCGACGACTGGTTTTTCGCCACGCGCCAAAAAATCGTCCCCCCGCCGGCGCCACCTATGCGGGCCGTCCAACCCGTGCATATCATCCTGGGCGGGCCGGACCGGCCCAACGAGCCAGTGAGCAAATCCCTCGTCAGCCTGCTGCACGAGGCGACGTTGCGGGTGTGGATTGGCACCGGCTACTTCGTGCCCGACGACGTGCTGCTCTCGGCCCTCGCTCTGGCGGCGAACCGGGGAGTGGACGTGCGTCTGCTCGTGGCCGTGAAAAACATCCCGCTGGGCCTCGTGACGGTGGCGCACTCCTATTATGACGAGCTGCTGGCGGCCGGCGTGCGGATCTTCGAATACGCGGAAGGCGTCAACCACGCGAAGATTGCGCTGGCCGACGGGCAGTGGGGCATGGTCGGTTCGGCGAATTGCGACTATCGTTCGCTGCGTCTGAATTTCGAACTGAGCCTGCTGTTCCAGTCGTCGCAGCATAACGCCGTCCTGACGGACATTTTTGAGCATGATTTTGCGCATTGTCAGGAAATCAACGCGGCGAAGTTTGCCCGCCGGCCGTTTCGTCAGAAACTGGCCGAAGCCGCGCTCCGTCCGCTCTCGCCGATACTGTGAACCTCGTCAAGGGAGCCGCCCGGTGGCCCCGGCCAGCGGCTGAAATCATGCCTGCTGCAGCGGGAAATTCAGCCTGACGGCGAGATGCTGGGTCCGCACGCCATAGCATGCTGCCAACGACCGCACATCAGCAGCACGGGCGGCGTCGCCGGGCGGATGGGAGCGGACGGCCGCGAGCATGAGATTTTTGGCGGTGTGCTCGGAGGAGATGAATTCAAAGGCTTTCACCCGGTAGCCCGCCCACTCGAGGAGCTGGGCGCGCAGGACGTCGGTGACGAATTCGGCCTGCCTTTCCAAAAAAATTCCGTGCCGGAATGCGCCGGCCAGCGCAGGCGGCGCGGTAAGCTGGGGGCGCAGTTCCTGGTGGCAGCAGGGTGCGACCACGAGCAGCCGTGCGCCGGCGGCGATGCCGTGTGCGAGCGCATCGTCCGTTGCGGTGTCGCAGGCGTGTAGCGCGAGAAGGACATCGGTCGAGCTGACGATGGTGGAAGCGGCGATCTGGCCGGCGGTGAAAGAGAGGTGGGGAAAATTGCCTTCATTTGCTACACGGTTGCAGAGCGCGACCAGCCCGGGCCGTTGCTCAATGCCCTGCACCGTCGCACGCGGGCCGAATTGCGCGGCGGCGGCGAAAGTAAGGTAGCCTTTGCCGCTGGCCATGTCGGTGACGCGCAACGGCTCGTCGGGCGTGAAGCCGGCCTCGACGACGAGATGCGCCAGCAGCTCGGAAAACTTCTGGATCTGGCGAAACTTGTCCGCCATGCCGGCGCGCGGCTGGCCGTGATCGTTGGTCACGCCAAGCGCACGCAGCCACGGGGCGTTGGCGGGGACGAGGTGAGCCTTCGGCTGGTCGTGCGCGGCTGGGCCGGGCGCCGGGGAGGAGTCCGCCCCGGCACGGGTGACGGTTTTGACCCGGAGGCGCGCCGTACCGTCGGGCTGGCCGGTGAACTGCGCGATCTGGCCGGGGGTGAACAGGTGCGCATCGAGGAAATCGCGGCCGATAAGCGGTTCCAGCAGCGCGAGAGCATCGGCGGGCGGAAAATTTTTCGTAAGATCATTCGTCGAGTGCCGCCAGACGAGCGAGAGCCGCGTGCCCGCCTGCAGTGTGACAAAGCGGGCGGAGAGATTTTCCAAGGTGGTGTCCGGACCGCGATGCCGGCCGAGCGTGAGCTTGGTTAGCGTCTGGTTGAGCACGGCGGTGTGCAGCAGGGCGAAGAAGCGGTCGCGGGCGTTGGCGTTCACCAGGAGAGAAAAATGCCCGGGCGGGGCAAAGTCCATCCTATGGTGGCGGCGGGCGAGCACAGGGCAGCCGGGAGGAAAAGCCTCCCTGGCTTTTTACACTAAGCACGCTTTCCGGGCCATGGGGCTGCCTTCGATCTTACGGTCAATCTCGTGGTCGCGGTCAGCCGGCGGGTTGCCATGGGCGGCCTTGAAGGTTCAGCCCTCGGCCCGGGTTTTGGCGTCGGTCTCGATCAGAGACTTGATCTGATCCAGCCCGGCCTTCACCTGCGCCTTCACCGCGGGCAAGGCAGCGGCGTCGCGCACGGGGGCATGGGCGAAGACGTAGAACTTCATCTTCGGCTCCGTGCCGGAGCCGCGGGCGGCGAAGCTCCAGCCGTTGGCCAGCGTCACGACATAAAAATCCTGGCGGGGAATTTTTTCGCCGTCGGCATCGAAGATATCCTGCCGGCCGAAGTCCTCGAACTTCGCCACGGCCACGCTGCCGAACGTGCGTGGCGGCACCGTGCGGTAGGTGTCGAGGATGCGTTTGATTTTCGCCGCGCCGCTCGCGCCCTCGTAGTAGAGGTTAATCACCCCTTCGAGGTAAAAGCCGTGGCGCACATAGAGCTCGTCGAGCTGCTCCGGGACGGTGAGGCCGCGCGCCTTCACGTTGGCGCAGAGCTCGGCGAACATCAGACATGCGGAGTTGCCGTCCTTGTCGCGGACGGCGTCGTTGGGCAGGTAGCCGTAGCTTTCCTCGCTGCCAAACGCGTAGAACGTGCTGTGCTGCTGGAGCAGGGCGGTGCGTTCGTGGGGCGGCGTGGAGTCGTAGTCAAAGCCCGCGTCCATCGCAGTGCGCAGCTGCTCCTCGTAGCGGCGGAGCTTGGCGGCGATCCACTTGAACCCTGTGAGCGTGTTCACGACCTTCACGCCGTGGGCGCGCGCAATGGCGTCCTGCAACGGCGAGGTGACAAAGGTCTTGATCACAGCCACGCGGTCGGAGCCGGCGGCAGGGATCAGGCCCAGCTCTTTCATTTTTCCGAGACGGTAATCAATGAGCAGGGCACCGGTCTGGTTGCCCGTGAGCAGCTCCATTTTTCCGGCGCGGTTGCGCACGGCGACGCCCATCCGGTCGGCGTCGGGATCGGTGGCGAGGACGACGTCGCAGCCCTCGCGCTCGGCGAGGGCGACGGCGAGCGCGAGCGCCTCGGCGTTTTCAGGATTGGGCGACTTGACCGTGGGAAACCGACCGTCAAACGCGACCTGCTCAAGCACCTCCTGCACCTCGCAGCCCGCATGCAGCAGCAGCGGCACCGAGGCGACGCCGCCGGTGCCGTGGATGTTGGTGAAGGCGACGCGGAGACTGGTTTTTTTGAACACAGCGGGCGCGAGCACAGCCTGCGCGGCGACGGCGAGGTAGGCGTCGTCGGCCATGCGGCCGAGTGTGACGACCCGCGTGAGATTCTTATTAAGAAATGCCCCCAGCTCGCCGAGCGGCACGGCGTTGACGGCGGCGATGATGGCGCTGTCGTGCGGCGGCACGACCTGGGCGCCGTCGTCAAAGTAGGCCTTGAAGCCGTTGTCGTGCGGCGGATTGTGGCTGGCCGTGATGACGATGCCGGCGTGGGCGCCGAGGCAGCGCACCGTGTAGCTCAGCTGCGGGGTCGAGCGCGGGCCGTCGAAGATGAACGCCTCGCCGCCGAGCCGCGTCCACGCCGACGCGGCCAGCTCGCAAAAGTGCCGGGAGAAATGGCGGACATCGTGCGCGATGACGAACTTGGGCTGGGTGTGGTGACCGCCCGCAGCGAGATGCGCCTGCACGTGGCGGAACAGGCCGACCGTTGCGCGGATGACCGTGAAGTCGTTGAGCATGTTGCAGCCGGCGGCGGCGTACGCGGGCGCGCCGGGAGTGAGCACGCCAAACCCGTCGAGCGTGCCTCCCTCATCCGGCGGCCCGCGCTCGGCGGCGGTCGTGATCACCCCGATGGTGCGGCCGCGCATCCCGCCGGTGCCGAACTCGAGGTAGCGGTAAAAGCGGTCATTCAGCTCGCCCCAGGACCTTTTTGCGACGAGCTCGCTGATGCTCGCCTCGACCCAGGCCGGCAGCTTGGCGGAGAGCCACGCGGCGAGGTTATCGGCAGAGGCGGGGAGGAGCTGGCCGGCTGTGGCGGCGGAGCGGATGCGGTCGAGCGTGGTCATCGGCGAATGCCCTTAGCTTGGTGCAAAAAATGTGCAGGGTGCAAAGAAAACTTTTGAGCATTTGAGCCCGTGACGACCTGAGAAGGGGGTGATCATTCCAGATAAAGCCCGTCGTGCACGACCGGTTTGGAGGGGAGCTTTTGCCACGACGCGGCGAACGTCTCCTCGTCCGTGCCAAAAAGCGGCGAGACCTCGAGGGCGAAAGGTGGCAGACCCGTGGCGTCAGTTTCAATGCCGACACCGGCGGCGTGCAGCCAGCGGGCGGACTGCCGGAGCTGGTCGGCGCGGCAGGTGGCGGGGGAGTCCGCCCCGTCGGCATTTTTGACCGGCGAGAAATCGTCGGCGCGTCTCGTCTCGATGACCACGGGATTTTTGGCGAAGGGCAGCGCGTCAAAGACAAACATCTCGAACTTCACGCCGTTTTCCTTCTCCGGCTTCACCGGGCGGCCGGCGGCGTCGAGCGTGGGGACCTTTTTGTCGGCGCGGTGAAACGGCAGCGCATGGTCGCCGCCGCGCGCCATTCGCCGGACGAACTCGCGGTCGAGCAGATGGATCGCGATGCTGCCCGCACGGTAGCGGAGCGTGCCGTCGGCCTCGCGCTCGAAGATTTTTTCCCGTTTCATCTGCGGTTCGGAGTATTCGATGACGACGGTCTTCCCGCCGAGCGTGCAAAAATGGCCGACCTTTTCCTCAGGGCCGGTCTTAGTCACCATCTTGCTCGACATCTCGGAGCCACGCCGCAGATGCCAGCCGATGAACTCGGGGTCGAGGCAGCGCACCAGCGGATTGTCCACCTGGAAGTAGCTGATGGTGTCCGCGCCTTCGCGCGCCATGAGGTCGAGCGCGCCGCTGCGGTCGAGCACGCGCAGCGAGCCGCCATGGCCGTCGGGTGAGAGCGCGATGGCGTCGGGCGCCTCGAGCAGGATTTTGCCGTCGAGGCCGACCGCCGGCATCCGGCCCTGCCGGATAAAATTCACGCGGGCCGGGTCGAGGTCGAAAAACCGGTGCTCCGTAAAAAACGCCTCGGTCGCCGTGTGGTTGGCGTGGTTCGTCATGACGAACCAGCGGGGTGTGCGGCCAAACTGCCGTCCGGTGGCGAGAATTTTTTCGGCAAAGACCTGGAAGAGCGGCTTTCGCCTTACCGGTGTGACCGGAAACGTTCCCTTCGGCCCGTCGTAACCGAGGCGGGTGCCTTGTCCGCCCGCGACGGTGAAGGCCGCCACGCGCCCGGCGCGCAGGGCTCCTTCGCCGGCCGTGCGGGCGGTGGCCCAGGCGGCACGGTCGCCGCCGTTTTCCGGGAGCGGCTCAAACGGTGCGGGCGCGAGGCCCTCGAGACTGGCTGTCGCGTCGCGGTCAGCGGCGAGCAGCGTGCGGTTGAGCCGTGCAATTTCGTCGAGATCAATTTCCGCAGCCTGCTCAAGCAGGCGCGCCTGCGCGTCCGGGGCGAGCCGGGCGAAGAAGGCGAAGACCTGCCCCTGTCCGTGGCGGTCAAAGGCGGCGATGAGCGGATGTGGCGATACGGCCATGGGCGTGAGCGTGGGCGGGCACACCTGCGCGGCAACGCTGTTTTTGCCCGAACGGTGCGATCCGGCTGTCTTTAACACGTTTGTCACGCTACGACCGGTCCGGCGACGTCGCCCCGGTTCGTCGGGGAGGTGCCCCGCCAATCGGCTTGCCAACGTGCGCTGCCCGGCGGACAACGGCACGTGTCGAAGCACCTCAAGCATATTGGCGTCGTCTCACTGCTAACCGTGGTGTCGCGCGTGCTCGGGATGGTGCGCGACCAGCTTGGCGCGGCGGTGTTTGGCGCGAGCGTGCTGAACTCGGCGTTTCTCACCGCGTTCCGGCTGCCCAACCTTTTCCGCCGGCTGCTGGGCGAGGGCTCGCTCACGGCGGCATTTCTCCCGACGTTGCAGGAGGAGTTGCACGTGCGGGGACCGGCGGCCGCATTTGCCCTGCTTAACCAGGTCGTAAGCTGGCTCGTAGCCGTCACCGGTGGTCTGACGGTGGTGGCGATGCTGCTGTTCAGCCAGTCGCGGCTGGTGGGCGACACGGGCGACCGGTGGCATCTGGTCGCCGACCTGAGCGTTTGGTTGTTTCCCTATCTGGCGCTGGTGTGTGTGGCGGCGGCGTTCAACGCCACGCTCAATGTCCTGCAGCGGTTCACCGAACCGGCGCTCTCGCCCATCTGGCTTAACCTTTGCATGATTTTCTCGCTCGGCGGCGCCGGGCTGCACTGGGCGCAGACCGACCTCGGGAAAATCCACTGGCTGTGTGCGGGCGTGCTCGCCGGCGGATTTTTGCAGATGGCCGTGCCGGCGGCCGTGCTGATGCGCGCGGGCTGGCGGCCGCGTGCCGACTTTGTGCTCTCGCCGCGGGTGCGCGAGATCGCCCGCCTGATGACCCCGGGTTTTTTCGGCACGGCGATCTATCAGGTGAACATTTTCGTCGCCAGCCTGCTCGCCTACGGGCTCAACGAGTCGGCCGGCACGCTGCTGTTTTACGCGAACCGGCTCATGGAGCTGCCCATCGGCGTGTTCGCCATCGCGGTCTCGACGGTCGTCTATCCGCTCCTCGCGCGCCATGCGGCGGAGCAAAAGTTTACCGACATGGCGGCGGACTTCAGGCGGGGGGTGCGGCTCATTTTGGTCCTCAACATCCCCGCGGCCGCCGGCCTGGCACTGCTGAGCGGACCGATCGTGCGGCTGCTCTACCGGCATGGCAATTTCACGGCATCCGACGCCGCCGCGATGACACCGCTGCTCGCACTCTTCGCCATCGGGCTGCCG
Organism: Opitutia bacterium; assembly: GCA_947475065.1. Classification (GTDB taxonomy): domain Bacteria; phylum Verrucomicrobiota; class Verrucomicrobiia; order Opitutales; family Opitutaceae; genus CAIYUN01. Next base: position 8,587 of record CANJLB010000023.1, read on the forward strand.
TTTTATTCCATCACGAGCCTGACTGTGCGCGCTTTTTACGCGGTGAAGGACACGGTCACGCCGGTGCGCGTCGCGCTGGTTGATTTTGCAGTCAACCTCGTCCTCAGCATTGCGCTCATGGGCTGGCTCGGCGCGGCGGGTCTGGTGCTGGCCAGCACCGTGGCCATCGTCGTGCAGGCCGTGCTGCTCCAGCGTGCCCTTGTCCGTCGGCTTCCAGCGATGACCCTGGCACCGCTCTGGCCGGACGTGCTCAAGGTGGTTGCCGCCACTTTCGGCATGGGCGTCGTGGTGTGGGGCGGCTGGCGGCTCATCTCGGCGGCGGTGCCGGACCGTTTGGGTGACATGGTGACGGTCGGCGGCCTCATTCCGCTCGCCGTGCTGGCCTATGCCGGTCTGCTCAAGTTGCTGCGGGTCGAGGAGTACGAGATGCTGAAGTCGCTGCTGTGGAAAAAGCGGAGCGGATGAGCTTGCGGCCGACTTCGTTCAACTTCCCGTGATCAGATAGATGTGATACAGATAGAGTTCCCGGAAAAAGAAACCAAGCCGGGCCGGCAGCGAACGATAGCGGCTGGTCGGGGTGGGGGAGGTGACCGCCGTGATTTTCAAATCTGCGGCCATTGCCGACGCGCGTTTCAAATGCAGCGGATCGCTGACCAGAATGGCGGATTGGAGAGACTTGGCTTGCATGATGGTTTTCGCGGCCATCAGATTGCCGAAGGTGCTGCGGGAGTACGTTTCGATGAGAATGGCGGCGGCTGGCACGCCATGAGCCATGGCAAATTTTCGGGCGACTTCGGATTCCGCCATCTCCGCGCCGGTTCCGTGGCCGCCGGTGAACAACAGCCAGCGTACCGTTCCATCCTGATAAAGAGTGATGGCGTGGCGGATGCGCTCCTCCAGCACGGGAGAGGGCTTGGGGCCATAGGCGGCGGCACCCAGCACGATGGCACAGTCGGAAGGCCGGGCCTGATCATGCCAGCCGCCCTGGACAATCATGCCGCCCACGAACGCCAGCCATCCGAGCAGGGCGATCACGGAGGTGAGGAGCCAACGGGAGAGGCGGATTTTCCTGCGCGGCATGGACGGTCATTTTCCAGCCTTGTCGCGTGGGATGCACCCGACGGCGGCTGCGATTCCTTGATCCCCTGCGCAGCCTTCACGCTGCGTCCTGCCCTTGCTCCGGCTTGGCGGTCTTGCGGAGGGTGGGGCGGCGGGTGCCGGCGACCACGGCGGCGTCAATCACCACCTCGGTCACGTCGTCGCGCTGCGGCAGATCAAACATCACCTCAAGCATCAGGCCTTCCATGATAGCGCGCAGGGCGCGCGCGCCGGTTTTGAGCTCGACGGCCTTGGTGGCGATGGCCTTCACGGCATCGGGTGTGAGCTTGAGGCGCACGCCGTCCATCGCAAAGAGCTTGGCGTATTGCTTCACGATCGCGTTTTTCGTCTTCAGCAGAATTTTCTCCAAGTCGGCGACCTGCAGGGGGTCGAGCACGGACACGACCGGCAGCCGGCCGATGAACTCGGGGATCATGCCGAAGCGGATCAAATCCTCAGGTTCGAGCGATTTCATCAGCGTCTCGGCATTGGGGGCGTCCTCCGCGCGCTGCGACTGGATGGCGGCGAAGCCCGCGCTGCGCCGGCCCAGGCGGCGTTGCACGATGGAGTCGAGGCCGACGAATGCTCCTCCGCAAATGAAGAGGACGTTGGCGGTGTTGACCTGCACATATTCCTGGTTCGGGTGCTTGCGGCCGCCTTGCGGGGGGACGTTGCAGGTGGTGCCTTCCAGGATTTTCAGCAGCGCCTGCTGCACCCCTTCACCGGACACGTCGCGTGTGATGGAGACATTCTCCGTCTTGCGACCGATCTTGTCGATCTCGTCAATATAGACGATGCCGCATTCGGCGCGCTTCACGTCATAGTTGGCGGCCTGCAGAAGCCGGAGAACGACATTTTCCACGTCCTCGCCGACATAGCCGGCCTCGGTGAGGGTGGTGGCGTCGGAGATGGCGAACGGCACGTCGAGGATCCGGGCGAGCGTGCGTGCGAGCAGGGTCTTGCCGGAGCCCGTGGGGCCGGCGAGCAGGATGTTGCTCTTCTCGACCTCGACGTCGTTAAACTCCGGCGCGAGCGCACCGCTCTCGTCGGCCGGCCGGCCGGTGGCAAAGCGCAGGCGTTTGTAGTGGTTGTAGACCGCGACGGAGAGCACCTTCTTGGCGTGCTCCTGCCCGACGACGAAGTCGTCGAGCGCATGTTTGATCTCGGACGGCTTGACAAACCGGAAGGCAGGCTTGGCTTCGGGGGCCGGGGCCTTGGTCTCCCGGTCAATGATGCTTTTGCACACGCCGACGCAGGAGTCGCAGATGTAGACACCCGGACCCGCGATGATTTTCTTCACCTCCGCCTGCGACTTGCCGCAGAAGGAGCAGAGGGTCATGCGTGTGGATTTGGCCATGCAGGGACACCTATCGGCGCAAACCGGCGGTAAGTCGAGGCGTTTTCACGGGGCCGGGCGGTGTTATGCCGGTACCTGCACCAGGTCTGGTCGCGTGGGAGCTACGGCCGGGCCGCTCCTGAGCAGTCCGGTGCTACGCTTTCAGCTCGACCACGATCTGCACCTCGGCCGTGGAATTCTTTGGCAGGCCGCTCACGCCGACGGCGGCGCGCGCGTGCTTGCCCGCCTCGCCGAAAACTTCCACAAACAGGTCGCTGGCGCCATTGATCACCGCTGGGCTGTCGGCAAAGCCGGGGACGGCATTGACGAAACCGTTGACCATCACGATGCGCGCCACGCGATCAAGCGAGCCGGTCGCGGCACGGATGTTGGCGAGGGCGTTGAGGGCGCACACCCGCGCGGCATCGTAGCCAGTCTGCACCGTTTGCTCGCGGCCGACCTGCCCCGTGTGGGTCATCGCGCCGTCGCGGGCACAGATAGTGCCGGCGCAAAAAAGCAGGCTGCCCGTGCGGACGGTGGGCACATAGTTGCCCGCAACAGCGGGCGCGGCTGGGAGTGCGAGGCCGAGGGCGGCGAGTTTGGCTTCGGGATTCATGGAGCTGTTTTCATGGGCAAATACGGAGGCGAGGCCAAGGGATTTCGTCGCCTGTTGACTGAGTGACGCCCCTGCGGGACGCGCTCACGGCGCCAGCGCCTCGGGTGTGGCGACCTCGGATGGCGCGGCCGATTTTGCTGTCACGCCAAACTCATGCAGGGCTGCAATCTGCACGGCCAGCCGGTCGGCGCGCAGTTTGCCAAACACATCACCCTTTGCCGGATCGCCGTGCACGAGTCCGCGTTTTACCAATTCGCCCCGCGAAAACGCCAGCAGCTCAGGGGTCATGTCCCGGTTGCGCCGCAAAATCTCGGTGTGCGCCGCCGTCGGGTCGCCCCGCACGTAGTCGTCCCAGCCACGCAGCGACGCCGCCACGAATCCGCGCATGTCTGCCGGGTAATCGTGGGCGAAGGCGCGGCTCGTGATGATGACGTGGTAGGCGTCGTAGCCGCTGTCGGCGATGGCGAGGGTGCGGGTGGCGACACCCTGCTGCGTGGCGAAGAACGGCTCGCTGGTTACCAAGCATTGGTGAATTTCCATGCGATCGGCGAGAAAGGTCGTCAGACCCGGCGTGCTGGGCCGCAGGTTGAAGGTGATGCCGTATTTTTTTTGCACGAACGGAATCCACGTCAGGCCGACCATCGCGGTGATCGTGCGGCCGTTGAGGTCGGCGAAGGTTTTGGCCGGATCGTTCGCATGCAGCAGCAGGCCGAGGTGGTCATGCTGCAAAAACGCGCCCGCGATGACCAGCGGCAGCCCTTGGCCGATCGCGGCGAGCGTGTCGTCGCTGCGGTTCATGCCGAACTCGACCTCGCCAGTGGCTACGCGCGGCCGGATAGTCGCGCCGGGTCCGCCCGGCAGGATGTCCACGTCCAGCCCCGCCTCGGCGTAGTAGCCCCGGACGAGCGCCTGATAAAACCCGCCGTGCTCCGCCTGTGGGAGCCAGTCGGTTTGCAGGCGCACCTTGCGCAACGCGGGCCGGGCCGTGATGGGCGGGGGCACGGCCGCCTCGCGGGCACAGCCCGCCGTCAGCGCGGTGAGCGCCGCCAGCAGGCCAAGCAGAAAAAGTACGGGTGCTGTTCGCATGGTTGCTGTCATGGCGAAGGCTGCGCCCGGCGCGCAAGCCGCAAAGCCGCGCGCCGCGCCCTCACGTCCAGCCAAAGAGCCGCCGGGCGTTGCCGCCGAGCAGCGCGGCACGCGCGGCGGCGTCCGTCACGTGACGTTCCGCTTCTTCCACGAAGGGCCGCACGCCCGCGCCGGGCAATGTGCGCGGGTATAGGTCGAGGGGATGGTCCGATCCGAACAGCACGCGCTCAGCCGGCACGTCACGGCCGAGGCGCGGCCAGATTTTTTCCCCGTAGATGAGCGGCGCGGCGGCGGTGTCCAAGAGGACATTGGGCAACCGGGTGATGTCCAGCCCGCCGCCCCAGTGGGCGAGGATGAAGGTTACACGCGGGTGCGCCTGTGCCAGCCGCACAAAATCCTCCAGCGGCGTCTCCACCCGTCCCGGAAACGGCGGGGATGTGGGGTCGGTGACGTGCAGGTTGACGGAAATTTTTAAGTCCCCTGCCAATTCGAGCAGTTCCGTCCAATCTGGATCAATCAAGCTGTGTTGCGTGTGTGGAGAAAGTTCGCCCAAGCCGATCAAGCCATCGTCCACCGCACGTCGCAGTTCCAGGAGCGCTGCCGAATCCACTCCTGGATGTACGGTGGCAAAAGCAGCAAGGCGGTCAGGATGCGCTCGGACACATTCCGCGTAAAATATATTTTGCTCAATACAGGTCGCCTGGTATTCCCAATACCAGCCCAGCAGCACGGAGCGCTCGATGCCCGCTGCGTCCATCGCGCGCAACAGTTCGTCCACTGACGGAAATGCCTGCACCGACCGGCCATCCTTGCGCCGTCGCGTGCAGAGCGTCGCCCAATGGGCCTCGCCCCGTGCCGCCGCCCAGCCGGCGGGATCGGCATTGGCCTCCGGAGGATAGAGATGGACGTGGGCGTCAATGATGCGCACGACGCCAATCTCAGGTGCCATGCCGGCCGGAGCAATCCGCGAAATCGGCCGCGGGTCGGGGATCCGCGCCCTGCGGGCAGATTCCCGGGATCCGTTGCAACGCAGCCTTGAACCCCGCCGGATTTTTTGCGCCCCTGTAGCCGACATGCTCCAATCGCTCCGCATCCGCAATCTCGCCCTGCTCGAGGAAGTCGCGCTCGATTTTGAGGGCGGCTTCACGGCGGTCACGGGCGAAACGGGCGCGGGCAAGAGCATCCTGCTCGGCGCGCTCTCGCTCCTCGCCGGAGAGCGGGCGGACAAGACGATCATCCGGCAGGGCGCGGCGGCCTGCGAGGTCGAGGCCGTGCTGTTTCTTCCCGACACGAAAAAAACGGACGCCCTCCTCGCCCAGCTCGACCTGCCGCCGTGCGAGGACGGCGCGCTCATCCTGAAGCGCAGCCTCCCGCGCGACAAGGCTCCCAAGATCACCGTCAACGGCGGCCTCGCCACGCTGGCGGCGCTGGCGCGGTTGGGTGAGAGCTGGATTGATTTCCATGGCCCCGGCGAGCCACGCCGCCTGCTGAAGGAAAGCTGCCAGCTCGGGCTGCTCGACCTTTTCGGCGGGGCCGGCGCCGTGCTCGCCGCCTATCAGGAGAAATACCGCGCGTGGTGCGCGCTGCTCGCCGACCGCGAGCGGCTGGCGCACGAGACCAGGCTCGCGCCCGACCAGCTCGCGTTTCTCCAAAATCAGCTCGCCCGGCTGGACGCGCTCGACCTCACCGACGAGGCCGTTGCCGCGCTGGAGCGGGACTTCTCCCGCCAGAGCCATGCGCAGGAGCTGATGGCGCTCGCCCAAACCGTCGAGCATGGGCTGGCCGGCGAGGACGGCGCGCAGTCACGGCTCGCCGCCAGCGTGCGCGAGGCGCGCCAGTTGGAAAACCTCGACCCGGCCAGCCGGCCGCTCGCCGACCGGCTCGCCGCCGTTGCGGTTGAGCTCAACGACCTGGCCGCCGAATTCGGCACGCTCGCGCAGTCGCTGGTGTTTGACCCGGAGCACGCGGGGCAGCTGTCGGCGAGGATGGACGCGTGGCTCGACGCGAAGCGCCGTCACGGCGGTGACGTGGGCGCGGTGCTCGCCGCCCGCGACGACCTGCGCCGCCGGCTGGAAGCGCAGGGCGACATCGAAGGCGTGCTCGCGCGGCTGGAATCGCAGATTGCAAAGGCGGAGCGGGCGATGCGCGAGGAGGCCAAGATGCTCCGCGTGTTACGCGAGTCGGCGGCGAAAGCGCTGGCCAAGTCGGCGGCCAGGGGCATCACGCAGCTTGGCTTCAAGCAGGTGGATTTTTCGGTCCGCATCGTGCCGCTGGCCGAGCCGGGGCTCATGGGCGACTGCGGCGCGGAGTTTTTGTTTTCGCCCAACGTCGGCGAGGCGCCGCTGCCGCTCAACCGGGTGGCGTCGAGCGGCGAACTCGCGCGCGTGATGCTGGCGCTCAAGACCGTGCTGGCCGACCTCGATGGCGTGCCGGTGCTGGTGTTTGACGAGGTGGATGCAAATGTGGGCGGCGAGATCGGCCGCATCGTCGGCGAGAAGCTGGCCGCCATCGCGCGCGGCCGGCAGGTGTTCTGCGTGACACATCTCCCGCAGGTCGCCGCGCAGGGCGACACGCATTTCGTGGTGACGAAGGACCAGTCCAAGGATCGCGCCATCGTGAGCATCGTGCCGCTCCACACGAGCCGGAAGGCCCGCGTGAGCGAACTCGCCCGGATGCTCGGCGACAGCAAGGCCCGGAGCGCGCTGGCGCACGCGGAGGAGCTGCTGGGCGGAAAGTGATGGCGGCGGACTTGCCAGCCGCCTGCCGCCTATGGGCTGCTGACGCTCCAGTTGATCCCGTTCGGCGACGTGAGGGTGATGCCCGACGATCCGGCATCCGGCAACGTGCCCACCACCACCCACTCGGCACCATCCCAGACCACCGCAAGCAGACTGGCCGTCGTGCCGGAGTTGCGCGGGTACCAGGTCACGCCGTCGGACGAGGTGAGAATGATCCCCCCATTGCCCACCGCCACATAGAGGCTTCCGTTCCACGCCACGTCACGCAGCGACGCGGCTTCGTATCCGACAATCGTCACCGAAGCCAGCGGCGGTTTCAGGCCTGTGGTTGCATTGACCTGCAAGTTCACGGAAGTGCTGTTTTTCGCAGCCGGGGAGCCGGCGGAGGCGGGTTTGTAAATTACCGTCAGCCCGGACGGAATCGCGGCGGGGGCAGGGGCGACGGGCGGGCCGCTGACGGACAGCTTAATGCCGCCGTTGGCGGCACCGAATCCATCCACGGCGAGCTGGTAGGTGGTGCCGATGGTGGCGGCGAAAGTGGCCAGGCCCGAGCTGGTGCTGACGACGGACGTAAGCGCAGAAACCGTCGTGGTCCCAGTATAGATGCCGAGCAGCGTGGTGAACTTGCTGCCGGCGGTGGAGACCGTCACCGTGCCGCTGGCGGAGGCGGTCCAGCTCCACCAGACGGACCTGCCGCCGGCATTGCCCGCGTGGTTGAACTCGCCGGTTTCCTTGGTGGCGTTGATGTTTGATCCGGACGTCGTCACCGTTGAGCCCCGGAGCACAATGCGGCTGGCGAAACTGTCGTTGGCCGGGGGCGGCGTCGCCGTCAGGTTAATGGAGAGCGAGATGGTGCCGGTGGTGCCGCTGAAGCCGTCCACGGCGATATTGTAGGCGGTGCCGGCGATGGCGGGGAAGGACACCAGGCTGGAGTGGCTGCCGGTGGCGACATCGTCGTTGCTGGCGACGGCGGTGAGGGCTGAAACCGTGGTGCCGGTGTAGATCCCGAGAAGGGTGTCAAAACTGCTGCCGGCGGTGGATATCGAGACGGTGCCGCTGGCCGTTGGGGTCCAGGTCCACCAGACCGACTTGCCGCCGCCATTGCCAGCATGACTGGGTTCGCGCGTTTCCTTGGTCGCGCCGACATTGGTGCCGGAGGTTGTCACCGTCGCGCTGCCGCTGAGCGTGATGGCGCTCGAAAAGGTGTTATTGGCCGGGACCGTCACCACGGCCTGGGTGATGGAGAGCGAAACGGTGCCGGTGGTGGCGCCGAAGCCGTCCACGGCGATGCGGTAGGTGGTGCCGTTGGTGGCAGGGAAGGACACCAGGCTGGAGTGGCTGCCGGTGGCGACATCGTCGTTGCTGGCGACGGTCGTCAGCGCATTCACGGTGGCGCCGGTGTAAACCCCGAGGAGGGTGTCGAAACTGCTGCCAGCGGTCGAGATCGTGACGGTGCCGCTGCCGGTGGCCGTCCAGCTCCACCAGACGGATTTGCCGCCGGCGTTGCCGGCATGCCTGGGTTCGCCGGCTTCCTTGGACGTGCCGCCATTGGTGCCCGAGGTTGTCACGGTCGCACCGCTGAGGGTGAAAGCGGCCGCAAAGTTGTTATTGGCCGGCAAGGGCGGTGTGAGGACAAGGTTGAGCGAGAGGGAGACGGTGCCGCTGGTGCCGCTGAAGCCATCCACCGCGATGCGGTAGAGGGTGCCGGCGGTGGCGGGGAAGGACACCCGGCTGGAGAGGCTGCCGGTGGCGACATCGTCGTTGCTGGCGACGGTCGTGAGCGCGTTCACCGTGGTGCCGGTGTAAACCCCGAGGAGGGTGTCAAAGCTGCTGCCGGCGGTGGAAATCGAAACGGTGCCGCTGACGGAAGTGCTCCAGTTCCACCAGACGGATTTGCCGCCGGCGTTGCCGGCATGCCGGGGCTCGCTGGTTTCCCTGCTCGCGCCGACATTGGTGCCCGAAAAGGTCATGGTCGCTCCGCTGAGCGTGATGGAGCTGGAAAAACTGTTGTTGAACGGCACGGAGGTCGAGACTGTGAGGAACGCGGGGCTGGAGGTGACCGTATTGGCCGTGCCGCTGAAGGAGTTGGTTGCAACCGCGACGTAAGTGCCGGCATCCACCGCCTGCACATTGGAGATCGTCAGGGTGGCGCTGGTGCTGGTGGCGCTGGTGGTCCCCGTCCCGCTGTAGAGCGAGCCATTCTTAAACCATTCCACGGTCGGGGCGGGCGTGCCGGAAAAAACCGTCGAGAAACTGATCGTGGCCCCGGCGCTGGTCGTCCGGCTGGCCGGCTGCGTGGTGAATCTGGGCGCCGAGTTGACCGGGGTCGCGGCCGTTGCCGGCAGGGCAGGCGCCAGTGCGAAAATTGCAAACCCGAGCAGGCCGAGCAGACCGTTGGCGCTGAAGAGGTGGGCCGGGTGTTTGCGTTCGCTGTTCTCCGACGATGGGGTGAGGGCGGAGGTGCTCCCATAAATAAAACGGTCAAGGATGGTCATGATTTGGAGATGAGGAGCAGATCGAGGATAGGCGGTTTGCGCTTTGACGCAACCGGGCTTGGTCAGGTGAGGAGAGGTGGCGAAAATGGGCTGGGTAACGTGGTGCGGCTGGCTGTGCCAAAGGAACCAAGGTGGAGGGCCGAGGTTTAGCGTCAAGGTGTAAGCTGGCTATGACGCCCTGCGCCGCATCCAAGTTTCCGCGCTTTGCGCGGTTTCAGACCTGCCAGCATGGCGCCCTGAGGTGGTGGTATCGTTTGGCCGGTGGTTGCGCGCTCGCCGCGCAACTCACCACAGCGAGCAAGCTCCGGCGACAGAGGGCAACGTGGCGTGACAAGCACGCCAACTACCCCGGAAAATTCAAACGGTGCCACCACCAATCTTTGGTTTCGACTGCGTTTTTTAGGATTGCACGGCGTGGGACTTTGCGCGCCTTGAGATCGGTAGGCTGGCCTCGTCGTGAAAACCGCGACGAGAGGCACGGAGAGTTTTGGCGCAGATTCGACTGCCACCTTGGCTCAAGGTTTCTTCCCGGAGGGCCCGACTCTAGGCAGCTCTCAGCACAACATGGGATGAGCCGCCGTGGGGAAGAAGCTGGTGCTCAAGCCATCCGCTGCTAAAGTAGTTTTTAAATATGACCCGCCTCGTCCAAATCCAAAACGGCCCCCATCGTCGCGTCGCCCTCGTCGAGGAACCGCACCTGCGGCTGCTCGCCCCTGAATTTGCCTCGATCCACGCGCTCGCGTCGGCCGCGCTCGCCGCCGGCGCGACGCTCTCCGCGATGGCCGCACGCCACGCCACGGCCGAGACGCTCGGCTATGACGCCGTTTACGGCGGCACGTCGCCGTGGCGGCTGCTTTCACCGGCTGACCATCCCACCGAGGTCGCACGCTGCACCATCACCGGCACGGGCCTGACCCACCTCGGCAGCGCGCAGGATCGCGCGGCGATGCACGCGAAGCCGGAAAAGGAGCTGACCGACAGCATGAAGATGTTCCTCCTTGGCCTCCAGTCCGGCCGGCCTGCGCCCGGCCAGATCGGCCCCGATCCCGAGTGGTTTTACAAGGGCAACGGCAGCGTCCTTCGTGCGCCCGGCGCGCCGCTCGACGTGCCGCCCTACGGGGAGGACGGCGGCGAGGAGGCGGAGATTGTGGGCATCTATCTCATCGGGCCGGATGGCACTCCGCACCGTCTCGGGATGGCGATGGGCAACGAGTTCTCCGACCATGTGTTTGAGCGGAGAAATTACCTCAACCTCGCCGGTTCCAAGATGCGAACCTGCGCCATCGGCCCGGAACTGGTGGTCGCAACCGATTTCACCGATGTGGCGGGCCGCGTAACCATCACGCGTGCCGGCACCACCGTGTGGACCAAGGACATCGTGAGCGGCGAGGCCAACATGGCCCACAGCCTCATCAACCTTGAGCACCATCACTTCAAGTTCGACGCCCACCGCCGGCCCGGAGACGTGCATGTCCACTATTACGGCGCCCACAGCCTGAGCTACGGCGCGGGCGTGCGACTGGTGGACGGCGACATCATGGAAGTTGCCTTCACCGGCTTTGGCCGGCCGCTGCGCAACCCTCTCCGTGTCCTTACCGGACCCGCGGCACTCGTAACCGTGAAGCCGTTCGAATGAGCCATCCATACCGTGGGAGATACCTATGCGCACAGGAAAAAGCCAGTGACGGAAGTTGGGGCCATATCAATTCTCCTGCGCATTCCGAATAGTAAATATAATATGAGCGTGATGTTTGAGGTATATTATCGAGAGCCTGTTGATTCTGTCCGCGAGGAGAGAATCTCGCAGGAGGTGATGCTCTTTGGGGGGAAGCTGACATACCACGAGCAGCCAAATATCGAAGATTCTTCACGGGCTATATGCTTGACTTACGAATTTTCAGATCTGCACAAAGCTGAAAAGGCGGCCGATCGTCTTCGCCAAATTGGGGAGCACGTAGAGAACATAGTGGCAGACTACGGATCAGACCCACCCACTGCGCCCTGAGGAGCCGCGCGGCTATTTTTTAAAAATGATCGTCACTGGACAACTCCTTGGCTGAGATTGCTAGTGATGCTTATTGGAAAACCCATTGCCTCTTTCATCAACGATGATCCCGTCCGCAACTGAAGTAGAGGTGCGACCGACCAAGCGATGTCCTGCGCAGGTAGCGCATTGCCTGAATGAGGCAAGCGATTTGGAGGCATGTTGACAGCCTTTCCGCTTCGACAAGCCTGTGCCGTATGACCGTTCCTCCAGCCACCGCCACGCCGAGAGAATGATGCGCGTTCTCGTCCTCACTTCCAGCACGGGCGGCGGGCATGACACCCGCGCGCGTGCGTTTGCAGCGTGGGCGCGGAGGGAAACGGACGTCGGGCTCGAGGTCGTGATCCATCAGGCGCTCGAGGAGACGCATGGGCTCTACCGGTTCGGCGTCGGGCTCTACAACTGGATCCAGCGCAAGGTGCCGCGGCTGCACCACCTCTATTTCAACTTCCTCGAAGCCGGCGGATTGCTCAAGTCGCCGGCACGCCTGCTCGGTGCAGAACGGTTCCGCGCGGTCGTGCGCGCGCACCGGCCTGGCGCGGTGCTGAGCGTCCATGGCTCGCTCAATCACGGGTTCTTTGCCGTTGCACGCGACACCCTGCCGGACGCGCCGCCGCGGTGCGCCACCTACTGCGGAGAGCTGTTCGGCGGCTACGGCTTCAGCCGTCACTGGGTCAATCCGCGTGCGGATTTGTTTGTCGGTGCAGTCGAGGAGTGTGCGACCGAGGCTCGTCGGCTGGGCATGGCGGCGGACCGGACGTGCGTGGGCGGGTTTTTGCTGGATCCGAGTTTCTACGCGGCACCGCTGACGGAACCCGAACGACGCGCGATCCTGCGGGAAAAATTCGCACTTGATCCGGACCGCTTCACGCTGCTGCTGACTACCGGTGCCGTCGGGGCAAACAACCATCTCGCCCTGCTGGAAGCGCTGGCCCGATCGCCCCTCCGCCCGCAGGTGATCGCCGTGTGCGGGCGGGCACCTCAAGTGCGGCAGGCGGTGACGGAGTGGAGCGCGGCGCACGCCGGCCTGCCGGTGAGGCCGATCGAGTTTACCGACCGGATGGCCGAGCTGCTGCGCTGCGTGTCGGCGGTCGTGGCGCGGCCCGGCACGGGCACGACGAGCGAGGCGATCTTGAGCGGCTGTCCTGTGATTTTCAACGGCCTCGGTGGCGTGATGCCGCAGGAAATGATCACGGTAAAATTCGCCACGGCGCACGGCTTCTCCCGCAGGCTGAGGCGCGCGTCTGACCTGCCCGAGGTCCTAAAGCCCCTGATGGCCGACCGAAACAATCTCCTCGCCCTCCGGGAAAAAATCTCCGCCGCCCGACCAGCCGGTTCGCCGCGGGGGATTCTTGAACTTGTGGCAGGCGGCTCCGGCCGCAAAGATTCCGACCGAGCATGAAGAAGCCCATCCGGCCCACCGTCTATCTCCGCCTGCTGGCGGGTGCGGTGCTGCCCGCATTCCGGGAAGCCGTCGCACTGCGGAATCGGGCGATGGAACGGCCGCGGCCGGGCCTGCGCGCACTGCTGCTGCCAGCAGCGCGCGACCTCGCATCCGACGCCGCGGCGCGTGCCCACACCGGCCTCGGCTTCGGCACGGCGCTGCGCGGCGCGGTGATCCTCGGCACCCACGACCCTGCGAGCCGGACGGTGCTGGCGCACACCCCGGACGGCCTCGCGAGGTTTCAGATTCCCGAGATCGGTTTTGACCGCTGGCTGCGGCTCCAAGCCGGTATGCTCCGGGGTGGGCGCGGCACGCCGCCGGGCGTGGCGGAGGTGACCATTTGTTTTCCTCATTTTCGCACGGCGCTGGCGGCCTTGCGCAACGAACTGGACGAGCTGGCCGCGCTCGGCGCGGGCGAGCTGGTCATCACCGGCAGCCTGCCGCTCGCCGACCACCTGAACGTCGTGTTGCAGCGCATGGCCGACTATTTTCCTCCCCGGCGATGACCCCCCCGCCCACCGCTCCCACACCTGCGCCGGCAGCAGGCCCCTACGCCGAATCGCTCCGGCTGTTCGCCCGCGCCAGCCGCGTGATTCCAGGCGGCATCTACGGTCACACCAGCCCGGCGCTGACCGTCCCCGGCGAATTTCCCTACTTCGCCGCCCGCGCCGAAGGCGGTCGCTACTGGGATGCCGACGGGCGGGAGTTCCTTGACTTCATGTGCGGCTACGGGCCGATCGTGCTCGGCCACCGGCATCCCGAAGTAGAGGCGGCGGCGGATAAACAGCGGCGCGACGGCGACTGCTTCAATCACCCGACCGAGGCAATGGTGCTGCTCGCCGAACGGCTCGTGGCCCTCACCGGCTTCGCGGGCTGGGCGGTGTTTGGAAAAAACGGGTCCGATATGACCACCTGGGCCGTGCAGGTCGCGCGGGAGTTCACCGGCAGGAAAAAAATCCTGCGTGTGCGCGGCGGCTATCACGGGGCGCACGCATGGTGCACGCCCGGCCATGGCGGGCTCATCCCCGAGGACCGTGCGCACATCCATCCCTTTGCGTGGAACGACCTCGACGGGCTGCGGGCGCTCGTCGGGCGGCATCGCGGGCAGGTCGCGGCCGTCATCGCCTCCCCGTATCACCATCCGACCTTCGGCGACTCGTCGCTGCCCGCGCTGGGATTCTGGGCGGGAGCGGAGGAAATCTGCCGCCGTGAACGGGCGCTGCTGATCGTGGACGATGTGCGGGCGGGCTTCCGGCTGCACCTCGGCGGTTCACACCAGTTTTTCGGCTTCACGCCCGACCTCGTGTGTTTTTCCAAGGCGCTGGGCAACGGCCATGCCATCTCCGCCACCGTGGGCCGCGCAGAGCTGAAGGTTGCCGCCTCTCGGGTTTTTCTTACCGGCAGCTTCTGGCAGGGTGCGGTGGCGATGCGTGCGGCGCTCACCACCCTCGATGTGCTGGAGCGCGACGACGGCATTGGGCGGATGCGGCGGCTCGGCGAGCGGTTCGCGGCCGGCCTGCGTGCGGGCGCGGAACGGCACCGGCTGCAGGTCAGCTGTTCCGGACCGCCCGCCATCCCCTTTATGAGCTTCGCCGACGACGCCGGGTGGCGGCGGCAGCGACGCTTCTGCGTGGAAATGGCGCGGTGCGGATTTTTCCTGCACCCGCATCACAACTGGTTTCTCTGTGCCGCGCATACGGAGGCGGACATAGATCGCGCGCTGGCGGCGGCGGACGGGGCGTTCGCGCTGGTAAAGGCGGATGGCGGCTGAGCGAACTGAGAAAACGCAAACCCATGGCCCGTTTGGTCGAACCCCACGAATTCCAGGCCAGAAACACGGTCACGCTCGCGCGCTGGCTGCTGGGCAAGCAACTGGTGCGTGCCGACCCGGCCGGCGGAGAACCGCGCCGCGCGCGGATCACCGAGACCGAAGCTTACCATGGCCCGCGTGACCTCGCCTGCCACGCCAGCAAGGGCCGTACTCCACGCACCGAGGTGATGTTTGCTCCCGGCGGTGTGTGGTATGTTTATCTCTGCTATGGGATGCACGAGATGCTCAATCTCGTGACCGGGCCGGCGGACTGGCCGGCGGCGGTGCTCATCCGCGGGGTCGGGGAGGTGAAGGGTCCCGGCCGGCTGACGCGCAAGCTCGGCATTAACCGCAGCCTCAACGCGCAGCCCGCAACGCCCGCGAGCGGGCTATGGCTGGAAGACGACGGCCTCGTCGTGACGCGCCGCGCGATTCAGGCTGGCCCGCGTGTCGGCGTGGCCTATGCCGGCCCGATCTGGTCCGCGAAGCCTTGGCGATTTTCACTCAAATGGCTAAAGGACGGAAATTAGCAGCCAGCAAGCTGCCAGAATTTTCCTTGGACAATGAGGGGCCAAATGTGAACGTGATGCGGGCGAAAAAACACGTTTTTAGGCCTCATTGGCGAAGGAATCGGATCAATCTCGAGTGGCAGTCTGATGCCCATATCTGTTGAGTTTCAGACTATTTGTCACATGGGCTTCCTTCCCATGTTGGTGACACATCCTGACATCAGTAAAATATTATATAAATATATTATATATAGAATGATATATAAATTTATAACCATTGAAATGCATGGATCAGCCAAGTTTCAGCACGTTCCCACAGAAACGTTCAACCGGCCTTCTCCCACATTGGATTACAAAATGCAGCCGGCCCGTAAGTTAGGCCGTTTCTCTTGTGTTTCGGATGCCCGTTTTACCTGCATTGGCGGCCGGTGACAGGAAAAATCTAGAAATCAATGGGCCTACGTTGATATGATGCTGCAAAATCCTGCTCGCAGGCGATGGTTACGATCCCCATGGAAATCCGCCAAGCCATCGTTCGTGTCAGCTCCTATTTCAGGGTCACGCTTTTGTCCGCCGGTTTGGCCGGCATAGACGCCGGCGGTTGGTAGTCCACCAGCGTGGCGGTGGCGGTCCCGACTTTGACATTGACCTCGAATTTCAGCGGGAGGCGGTCGGCGTCGTTGGAGATCCAGACTTTCACCGCGCCTCCCTTCTTGAACATGCCCTTCGGCGGGCCGTCCATCGCGGGGATCAGCAGCATGGCCTCGCGTTTGCCCTTGGGGGTGGAAATTTTCTCCACCTTTTGCGCCGTGATCGTGAGCGGGTAGAACTCGTCGTCGAACAGCACAAGCGCAGAGTGCATTTCACCAGGCTTGAGGTTCCAGGCACGCGCCTGAATGAGCACCGTGATGAGGTCCATGGGGCGGCCCGGAGGCAGGGTGAGCGTGCGGGTGCGCGCCGGGCGGAGCGGATCTACGTAGGCGGCCTCGCTGTGCACGTAGTCAAAGGACACGGACATCTGCGTCGGTTTTTTGCCCGTCTTGGTGTCGGCGTGCGCGGTGAGCAGACGACCATCGCGAACATCGAAGTCGGCGACCGCCTCGCCAGTGAAGGAATAGAGCGCGCCGATCACGCCTCTGGTGCCGGTCTGGGTGGTGACGCGCGTGAGGGGCTGGCCGGCGAGGGATGAGCTGGTGGCAGTGACCTTGATCTCGCCCGCGCCGCTGAACATCCCCCAGCCGACCTGAAACTTGAAGACCTCGCCGGGCAGCAGGGAAACGGCGTCGCCTGGTTTGACGCCAGCCATGGTCGAAGCCGGCCCAAGGATGGCGGCAGGGGCGGTGGTGGGTGGCGGCTGTGCCGGTGCGGCAGCCGCCGCACCCTGCGCGGGGCGCAGGGTGGCGAGGAGCAGGAGGAGGATGAAGGCTGGTTTCAAGCGGGACAGGCGTGGCAGAGACCATGACAGCGGAAGCCAACGCAGGTGCCATCATACCCGGCACGGCGCGTGGCGCGAGATGAATTTTACGCTGATGCAGGCGGCCGGTCCTCACAGGCTGCCAAGAGTGTGGCGTTCCCGGCGGTGAGAATGCGGCGCGGTTCAGGTGACTCAGTCCGGCGCAGGTGGTGAGCCAGGCTGAGCAGGGCAGGGCACCCGCTGCCATGGGAGCACCTACCGCAGCGGCATCTCCAATTGGTTGGCCTCGCCGAGCGCCCACGCCTCGATGCCGCGCGCTCGAAGTGTCGTGGCAAATTCTGCCGCGAAGCCGTGCAGCGTGAGCACCCGGCGCGGTTGCACCAGCTCGACGAAGCGCAGCAGGCCGGGATAGTCGGCGTGGTCCGAGAGCGGAAACGCCGCATGGCATTGGTAGCGGTAGGTCGCGCCAGGGTCGAGCGCCCAGCCGGTGATGGCCGCCGTGCGTGCGGCAGGGATTTTTCTGAGAAACGCGCCGTTGCGCCCTTGGGGCGGACCGATGACGACATGCCCACCGCATTCGCGCGCATCAAACTCGCGCCAGGAGGGAAAGGTGGTGCCGCATTGCTCGTAGATTTTGGTCAGCCGCGCAGCCTCCGCGTGCAGCATGACGGGCAGGCCGGCCGGCCTGAGCGCGCGGAGCACCTCCTGCGTCTTGCCGAGGCTGTAACAGAGCAGCACGGGCGTCGCGCCCTCGGCCAGCGCCGCACGGCAGAAGGCGATGAGGCTGGCGATGACCTCCTCTTCCGGCGGGAAGACGTAGCGTGGCCGGCCGAAAGTCGTCTCCATGATCAGCGTGTCGGCGTGCGGGGTGGCGCAAGGTTCGGCGGCAAGTCCCGGACGCAGCTTGAAGTCGCCGGTGTAGAGCAGGGTCCCGTGCTCCGCATGGTCGAGCAGGATCTGGCTGGAGCCGAGGATGTGACCGGCCGAATGCAAGGTGGCGGTGACGCCGGGCGCGAGCGCATGCGGGCGGCCGAAGGGCAGAATCGTTTCTTCGCGCGGGCCAGGCAGGCGGGCGCGGACTAGGCGCGCCGTCGCGGACGTGCAGAGGATTTCGCGATGCCGCGCAATGTGGTCGCTGTGCGCGTGGGAGACAAACGCACGGTCGGTGCGCTCCTGCGCGTCGAGCCACCAGCCGATTTGCGGCAGGTGGATGCCACGGCGAAATTTGATCTCCCAAGCCATGCCTGACGCAAAGGGTGCAACGGGCGCGAAGGAAGAAGAAAGGGCTGGGGGCCGTGTCCCGGTTCCCGCTGCACGCCGGGCCGGCGGCACCGGTTCAGCCTTCGCAGACCTGTTACAGCAATCTGAGTGCGGACAGCCCCAGCAAAACTAGCAGCACCACGCCAGCGAGCCACCAATGCCAGGGGATGCCGTTGACTGTGCGGCGTGGCGGCTCCATCTCGCCCTGCCGGCGCGCGTCGTCATCGTAGCCTTCGGGCAGATCGAGGCCGTCGTCGGGCGACGGTTCACGCCAGCCGGTGCGTTCGTCGGCTCCGCATTCGGGACAGGCGCTCGCCGTAGGCGGAATGTCCGCGCCGCAGTTGGCGCACTCGTGGGGCGGATACTGGCTCATGGTAGTTTTTAACGCGGAGGACGCGGCGAGCGCGGAGAAAGCAAAAGCCGGGACAAATTCATTCTCCTTGGGTTTGGACTCCTCTCCGTGGGCTCCCCGATCTCCGCGTTAAAAATCAGCTCAGGCATCGAGATATTTTTTCCGCGCAAACCGCCACGCCGTCACGAGGAATGCCGTGAGCGGCACGGCCAGCACCAGCCCGAGCGGTCCGCCAAGCGCCGTGCCCCAGAAAAAAATCGCCACGGTGATCGCCATCGGGTGCAGCCCCGTGCGGTCGCCCATGATCTTGGGCGTGAGCACCCAGCCCTCCGTCATCTGTACGGCCCCCATCACCGCCAGCACGAGGCCGGCGAGCTTCCACCCTCCGTCGGTCTGCAGGAGCGCGATGGGCAGTGCCGTCGCGAGGCAGGTGAGCGTGCCGAGGTAGGGCACGACGTTGAGTAACCCGATCACCAGCCCGAGCACGAAGCCAAACTTGAGCCCGACCAGTGTGAAGCCAAACGCGTAGAGCACGCCGAGAATGCCGCCGATGAGGAGCTGCCCGCGAAAAAACGCCACCACGATGCCCACAAACTCGCGCGTGAGAAACACCACGTCGTCTCGCAGTGCGGGCGGCAGGAAGCCCAGCGCCTGCGGGAGCCCGCCACCTTTGCCGGCCCGGAGCAGCAGCAGGAAAAACAGGTAGAACGGCACGAGCAGCACATGCGTGACAAAACCGACCGCCGCCAGCAGCCCCGCTCCGGCAAAGGCCAACGAGGAGGCCGCCCCTCCCAAGAGTTTTTGCGCCTCGGCCGAGAACGTTTTGCCGAGGTCCTGCACCGCCGGGCTGTCCATCAGGTCGTCGAAGGTCTTGACTCCGCCCGGCAGATGGCCGCGGGTCCACACCAACGCCCGATGCCATAGCTCCGGCAGCGAACGAACGAGGTCGTTGACCTGATCCACCAGCGGAGGCACGACAACGACGAGCAGGCCCATGAGCGCGATGGCCGCCAGACCATAGAGGATGACGACGGCGGTCGCACGATGGAACTTCAGGCGCGTTTCGATCGCGTCCACGGCGGGCCGGAGGATGAGTGCCAAGATGCCGGCGACGGCGAGCGGCCAAAGCACACCGGAGAAAAACACGAGCAGTTTGCCCAGCCCGGTGACCGCGCCGACGAGCAACGCGAGCGTGACCGCCACCGCCAGCAACGCCGCCGCAAAGCCGACGAGCTTGCGCTGGGAGTCGGAGAGCACGCCGGGGCGGCCGGGATCGGAGGCGGACATGGCTTGAGTTGATGCCGCGCCCGCCGTGCGACGCGAGCCGAAAGACGAGGGTGGTGCGAGTGACCCTCACGCGCTTTGGCTCGGTTGCGCTCTATGTCCTCGCTCAGGCCAGCAGCAAGGCTGTCGGGTCGCGGATGCCTTGGTCAAACGTCGCCAGGCGCAGCCCGTGGGCGCGGGCGACTTGGCAGAGGTAGGCGTCGGTCGTATGGGCGTGCGCAGTCACCCAGGCGGGAAGCACCGGCGGGGGCAGAGCCGGCAGGTAGTGGCCGATCTCTCGCTTCAGCCCCGCGAGCTCCTGCTGGGCCTGCGCGCGCGTGTAACGAAAACGCGCCATCGAGATGCGCACAAAGCCCAGCTCAGTGATGGCGCAAGTGGTCAGCTCGTCGGGGGGCACCAACTTTTTCCAACGGTGGAAGGTCAGGTGGCCGTCCGCATCCGGGTGCGCCCAGGCGAGGAGTGCGTTCACGTCGAGCAGGTATTTCACGGGAAGTCGACGAGGGCTTCCTTGATCTGTGCGAATGTCACCAAGGGGCCGTCATCGCCGGCGGCGTTGTAGAGCGCGCCGGAGATGGGGTGAGGCTCCATCCGCACTTTGCGGGCGGGAAGCTTGGCGGGTGGGGGCAACGCGGTGGCACGCAGGTAGGTGGAGACGGTGCCTTTGGCGGCGCGGGCGCGGGCGCGGATGGCGGCGGCCTCGGCGGCGGTGACCTTGAAGGTGAGCGTGGGCATGGCGTATTACGATATGACGCTGCAGGCGGAGTCAAGCCACCGCGAGCAATGCCGCCGCCTCCGAAACTTCGGCGGGACGCCGATGGCAGCCTGCGGGACGCGGGCGCTCCCCGGAAACGGATTCGGCCGCCGACTGCAATTCTGATTCGACAACACGCGACGACCTTTCCACAGTTTCGTCATGCCCGTCACTGGTGAGTCGCTCGCCCACGATGCGCTGGGCCTGTCCGCCGACCAGCGCAAGACGTTTGCGTGCCGGCTGCTCCTCAGCGTTGAGCCGGCGCCCGAGCCCGGCGTCGGCGCCGCTTGGGACGCGAGATTTTTCGCCGCATCGCACGATTTGACGCGGACGAGGCACTGACCCTACCGGCGGCAAAAAATTGAACCCCTGCGGGAATTACACCGGGCCTAATATGAAACCCATCCACTCTCTGGCGATTTTGCTTTTGTCCCTCTACACTGGCTGTGCAACCACCGCGGTTACACGATCAGGCGTAAGCGCGGATTTTCCGGCATCGTGGAGCAACGCCTTTGCAATCCGCCAATATGACGAAGGCAAAGACCTCTTTGTGGGCCGAAACGACATGATGATCATGCTTGGCGTCCGGAGGAGCTCGAACCCCTGGGCCGAATTTGTAGCCCAGGAAAAAAACAACCTATATAATAATTTTTCAAACATCCGTGATCTGGCCGAAGAGAAAATCACCCAGCTTTCGAATTTGACGGGTGAAGGTCTGCGCTGGACGTTTCAAACTGACGCCGGTGCGAATGACATGCATTCTTCTGAATATATCGTGTTTCGCTCTGAACAAGGTTCGCATTTGGAAAATTATTTTATCTCAGGCATTCTTCTTCGGCCCGATGCAAAGCTGATCGCGGAATACGATCGCATCGTGCGAAGCATACGGATCGTGCCAAAATAATCCCGGTCGTTTTCGCACACGAAAACCATTTGCCCCCGCCCGGTTTCTGGTAACTTGCACGTTCCATCCATGCAGGCGGCCACGCACATCCACGTCAAGGGCGCGCGCGAGCACAACTTGAAGAATCTCGAGTTGCGGCTTCCGCGCGGCAAGCTCGTGGTCGTCACCGGGCCCAGCGGCTCGGGCAAGTCGTCGCTCGCGTTCGACACGATCTACGCCGAGGGCCACCGCAAATACATGGAGTCGCTCTCCACGCAGGCGAGGCAGCTCCTCGACCAGCTGCCGCGGCCGGATGTGGACTTCATCCACGGACTTTCACCCGTCCTCGCCATCGGGCAGCGCACCGGCGGCGATTCGCCCCGCAGCACCATTGCCACCGTCACCGAGATCGCCGACTACGCGCGCCTGCTCTGGGCGCTGCACGGCGGGCAGCGCTGTCCGAAGGACGGGGGGCGCGTCGTCATGCGTGCACTTGACGACAACGTAGCGCGCGTGCTCGCCTGGTGTCCGGGCGAGCGTGTGATGCTGCTTGCGCCGTCGTTGCGCGCCAAACCGGTCGTGCTGCGCGACGAGCTGCCGCGCCTGCGCCAGCGGGGTTTCCAACGCGTGCGGATCGGCGGCGAGATCAGGAACCTCGACGACCCCGACTTGGTGCCGGGCGGCACCAAGGAGCTGGCGGTGGACCTCGTGGTGGACCGGCTGATCGCCACCCCCGACCAGCACAGCCGTCTGGCCGACTCGCTCGAACTGGCGTTCCGGGAGGGCGGCGACCGCGCGGTCGTGCTGGCACAAAAATCACCCGACGGGCCGTGGCGTGAGCTGGCGCTTTCGCAGTCGCTCTCGTGCGAGGTCTGCGGTGATGTCTTTGAGAAGCTCACGCCGAAGCATTTTTCGTTCAACCACACCGAAGGCGCGTGCCCGACGTGCGGCGGGCTGGGCCGCAAGCTGCGTTTCGTGCCTGAGCTGATCGTGCCCGATCCGGCCAAGAGCGTGCGCGAGGGCGCGATCAAACCGTGGCGGATCGGCGGAAAAAATCTCATCATCAAGCACAACGCCCTGATCAAGCAGCTCGCCGCCCAGCTGCCGTTCGATGCCGACACGCCCTGGCAGGACTTGCCGGAGAAAACGCGTGCGGCGATCCTGTACGGGGCGGGGGAGCGGGAGTTTGCCTTCAAGCTGCGACGGATGCGGACCGCGAAGGCGGGGCCGTTTGCCGGTGTGATCGCAGACCTGGAGGAGAGCTTTTACCATACCGACAGCGAGGGTTTTCAGGCGCGGCTGACGACGTTCATGGTGAGCGGGCCGTGCCCGGAGTGCAAGGGCGCGCGGCTGAACGCGCGGAGCGCGGCGGTGGTGATGGGAGCGCGACCGCCCTCGGTCGCAGTTGCCCCAGAGCGACCGGTGGCGGTCGCGCTCCCAGGTCTCCCCTTCCCCGCCTTCATGGGCCTCGACGTGACCGCCGCGCATACGGTCGCGTCGCACTTCGCCGCCGCGCTCGCGGACAACGAAGCCTTGCGTGAGGTCGTCACCGGCATCGAACAGCGGCTGCGTTTTCTCGCGGACACCGGCCTTGGCTACCTGACACTCGACCGCGACTACGGCACCCTGTCCGGCGGCGAGGCGCAACGTGTGCGGCTGGCCACGCAGCTCGGCATGGGGCTGATGGGTGTCATCTATGTGCTCGACGAGCCGAGCATCGGCCTGCACCCGCACGACAACGCGCGCCTCATTCGCCAGCTGCTCGCCTTGCGCGACCGGGGCAACAGCGTGCTTGTCGTCGAGCATGATGCCGAGACGATGCTCGCGGCCGACGAAATCATCGAGCTCGGCCCCGGCGCGGGTACCGAGGGCGGACACCTGCTGTTCCAGGGCCCGCCTGCGGCGCTCATGGCCGCACCGGCCAGGCAGACGCGCACCGGCCCCTACCTCTCGCGCCAGCAGTTCGTCACGAAGGAGGCGAAAACGAAAATCTCCGACGGCGCGTTCGTCACGGTGCGGGAGGCGCGCGAACACAATCTGCGCGGCATTGACGCGCGTTTCCCCGTCGGTCTGCTGACGTGCGTCACTGGCGTGAGCGGCTCGGGCAAGAGCACGCTCGTGAACGACATCCTTGCCGCCGCTGCCGCCCGCAAGCTCAACGGCGCGAAAACCCTGCCCGGTCAGCACCGCCACCTTGAGCATCTGGATTTCTTCGAAAAGCTGGTGCAGGTGGATCAGGAGCCCATTGGCCGCAGTCCGCGCTCAAACCCGGCGACGTACACCAAGCTGCTCGATCTGTTGCGCGATCTCTACGCCCAGGTGCCGCTCGCTAAAGTGCACGGCTACAAGGCCAGCCGTTTCTCGTTCAACGTTCGCGGCGGGCGCTGCGAGCGCTGCCAGGGCGACGGCGTCATCAAGCTCGACATGCAGTTCATGGCTGACGCCTATGCGCCGTGTCCGAGCTGCGCCGGCCGGCGGTTCAACCGCGAGACGCTGGAGATTTTGTTTCACGGCAAGTCCATTGCCGACACGCTCGACCTGACGGTGCGCGAGGCGATCACCCTTTTCCGCAATATCCCCCGCGTGCTGGACAAGCTCGCCACGCTCGACGCGGTGGGCCTCGGCTACCTCAAGCTCGGCCAGCCGG
This sequence comes from Opitutia bacterium, assembly GCA_947475065.1. Taxonomy (GTDB): domain Bacteria; phylum Verrucomicrobiota; class Verrucomicrobiia; order Opitutales; family Opitutaceae; genus CAIYUN01. Next base: position 32,354 of record CANJLB010000023.1, read on the forward strand.
CGACGACGCTCTCCGGTGGTGAGGCCCAGCGGCTCAAGCTTTCGCTGGAGCTGAGCAAACGCCAGCAGGGCGGCGTGCTCTACATCCTCGACGAGCCGACCACCGGCCTGCACTGGGTGGACATCCAGAACCTGATGGACCTGCTCTTCAGGCTGCGTGACCAGGGAAACACCGTGATTGTGATCGAGCACAATCTCGACGTCATCAACCTCGCTGACTGGCTTATTGACCTCGGTCCGGGTGGCGGAGCCGAGGGTGGGGATTTGGTCTATGCCGGCCCGCGCAAAGCGATCGAGACCTGTGAACGCTCGCTCACCGGCGCGGCGTTGAAACGGTGGAGCGCGACGTCCCCGGCGCGCTGAGGAAGGAGACGGAATAAACGCAAGGGCGCGAAGGGGCAAATACGCGGAGCAAAAAGGATGCAGACAGTCGGGAAAATTCAGAAGCCATGAAGCCGAGCCAGCCGTTGGGCCGGGTTCATGGTTTCCTGGATTCTGAATTCCACCCTCTTTCTGCGTATTTCTCACCTTCGTACCTCTACGTGAAAGGACATCATTCCATCACTGCCCGCGGAAGGCCCGGCTATTCCCGATACCAGCGACCATCCACCCTGACGAAAACGACATTCCGCGACAGGCTGCCGGCGGGCATGGCGTAGGTGGCGCGGTTGCCCGTCGCGTCATAGGTCGGAACCGTATTCTGGATGGATTGACTCTCCGCGATCATGGTCTGTACCATTGGCGCGCCTTCGGGACTCTGCATCATGGCTTGCAGCGTCAGCGCCATGGTCGCGATTTCCTCCGGAGATGCTTTTGCCATCTGATCAGGCGGCATGTAATTTTTCATCAACGTGATCATGTCTCCGCTCTGCGCAATGCGGATAAAATCCGCAACGGCGGTGCCCAGCTCCAGTTGGGGATCGAAGGCCGGTGGAGCCGGGGGTGCCTCCACCTCCATTGGTGCGGGCGGCGGCTCGATAGGCGGGGGCGCCAAATCCTCCGCCGGCGTCGAGGCCACCTCGGCGACGGATGCCGGTGCTTGCTCGGGTGCCTCGGGCCAGAACCACCACGCCACCCCGGCGATGCTGCCAACAACGAAGAACGCGGCGGGAATGTGTTTCGAGTTCATGGGGTGGTGGTGGAAAAAATCTGGCGTGAAGCCGAGCCGGGCCACAACCCTATTCCGAGTTCGCATCCAGGCCACCATGCAGCGGATCGTGTATTTTGACCGGCCAATTCCAATGTAACCGGCGATTCACACAGGAACGAGAGAACAGAGGGGCGGAAAGCTGAGAGCGGAATGCGGAGCCGGATGTATTAAGCAGGAAGCCATGAAGCCAGGAATCGGAGGGAGGGTGGTTTGAACCACTGAGGCACAGAGGGCACGGAGACGGATTGAGGATTGGGTGCTGATTCCTCATTTCCTGATTTCATATTTAATCTGGGTGCTTCGTGCTTGGTTGGTTGATTCTTGGTTTCCTGGTTTCCTGCTTAAACTTTCTGATCAAGAGTAGAGGGGATCGGTCTGTCTCACCCCGTCAACGCCTGCCGGAGCGCGCGCAATTCATCGTCCACCTCCTCCGGTCGTGCCACCGTCTGCGCGATCTCCTCGCGCAGGAGCTGGCGGTAGCGCTTGCGCAGGCGATGAACCGCGACGCGTACGGCCGGCTCACTCAGGCCGAGCCGCGCGGCCAGCTCAGCGTAGGGCAGGGTGCTGCGATCGCCGGTGAGAGAAAAGCTGAGCGCGGCAAACGTCGTTTCCTGTCCAGCCGCAGCATAGTCGGTGCGGAGCCGCGTCACCACGGTGTTGAGCAGCGTGAGCGCCCACGCCCGGTCAAACGCGGCGTCGGGCGTCGCGGTGGTGTCCGCCGGCTCACGTTGATAGCCGGCCTCCGCTTCGGCCGCGTTGATGGAGACGACCAGCCCGGCCCCGCGTTTCTCCGCGAGTGCCCGATCGCGCTCGTCGGCGAGATAGTTTTGCAATGACGCGAGGAGGAACGCGCGGAACCGCCCGCGCTCACGCCGCACCTCTGCAAGCGAATCGAGCCGTAGCAGCCGCGCGAAAAACCCCTGTGTGAGATCCTCCGAGTCCGCCGGGCTAAACCCGCGCCGCCTCACAAATGCATACAGTGGCGGCCAGTAGGTACGGCACAGCGCGGTCAGCGCCTCGCGCGCATCGGGATGCCTCGGGTTGGCCGCCGCAAGGATCTGCGTCCACCGCGTGCTGGCAAACTGGCCGCCGCCAGAGCGAGTCGTCATGGCTTGGGCGGTGGGGTTGTGCCTGGTGTCGTGGTCTGCGACTCGGCCTCGCGCAGCCTGATCTCGGCTTCGCTGCCAGTGGGAGCTGTGACGCGTGCTCCGGCCTGAGCCGCTCCAGTGTCTGCGCCCGCCAATCCGACGAGCTTGTAACGAATTTTTATGCCGCGTGGTTTGTCGGTGAAAGCGAAGATTTGCATTAGTCCGCACTCGCCTTGCTCGGTGCCAAAGGCGAAAGTCTGCGGGAGCTGAGGCTGCACCGCCAGCGAATAGACTTTCGGGCTGGTCGTAGCCGGTGTTTCGCTGGTCGTCACCTCCGATTTCAAGGCAGTGGCAATATCGGTGAGAGAGGCCGTGTTCCAACGCCCAGTGGGAAACGCGGCCAAGGTCACGCTTTGGCCGAACAAGAGTCGCTGGTTGGCAGAATCAAGCCACAAGGCACCTCGTCCAGACTTGGTGGCTTGCGACAACTGTGACGGGCTGGCCTTCGGCTCGAAATCGCGCGTATAACCTCTGCCCAAATACAAGATGTCATTTCCAGCCAGTTCGGCCACATCGTTCAGCACGACCTCGAACCCGGGACCGTAAGCGAGGAGATCGTTTTTCAATGCATCTTCTCTCATCGCAAGCAAGTCGCGATAGCTTCTGGCATACATCGGACCTTCGGGGTGGCCGATTCTCTGCAAGCCCTCGGCGAGATTGAGACGGTCTGCCGCGGAAGTGACGCCAGACTGATCTATCGTCAGGCGGATACGGGCGACGGCCGCAAAATCACCCGCGGCCAAGGCACTGGTTTTGGCCTGTTCAAGGGCAGCATAGTGGACTTGCACGGCGGTGTTGGCGGCATCGAACGCGGCTTTGGCACGAATTTGGCCTGGAGTCAGCGGCCGTCGGTCGATCCATGAGCGCAAGACCTCCGACAGCGTTTCCAATGGCGACATCGCGACAGCCAAGCTGGAACCCGAAGCGGAAGCCACGGAAGGCTTGGTAGATAAAGTTAAAAACAGGCCGACAGCGACCAGTAGTGCCACAGGGGCCAACGCGGCCCAGAGGGTGGGTGCCAAGATCCAAGATTTTTTGCGAACAGGAACGATCTCGGGTCGCACACTGGCCAATGAGAGAGGAGGAACGCCCAACTTCACGGGCGGGGCGGCCTTGGCCGACGGCCGACGACCAAGCCGCCAAACGGCGAAGGCCAGAATGCTGGCGCAGCCGAGGGCGGCGGCGAAGCCGCGTGCAAGGTCGGGCACAGACGGAGAGACGAGTTTGGCGGAGCCGGCACGGTTGCGGAGAGTTACGGGATTGTCGGCCGGAGCAAAACGTACGAACTCCTCGGCGAGAAAATTTGCCATCATGGTGGCAACCTCCGGATCGGGATGCCGGTAGGCCAGTGTGACCACGCCGGCGCTCCGAATGCCCACGCGGCTGTTCTCGTTGATCACCCACTTGAGGTGATCCTGTAGATTTCCCTGCGGGACGTTTGTCCCGAGCAGTTGAGGCACGAGCTTGGTTGCGATGATTTTGTCCGTCACCGCCACCCGTAGCGCCTCGTCATGCAAAACGTCTAACATGCGCGAGTCGAGACTGGCCCGGTTCATCACCAGATAGGCTGTCGCCTCATAGAATTTCGCCTGCATGAGCCCGGCAGCTAGGAACGGCAAAAAGATGGTCAGGAAAACGACCGCAAAGACGAAGCCCGGACGACGGAAGCGGGACGGAGGGCGGGTGACCGCCGCGCGGACGGCCTCATTTTCCTCACGGGCGTGCACAAAAGACACCCGCACATCGCGGCGCGCGAGCACCACCAAGGCCCAGACCGCAAAGGGCAGGCCAATCACGGTGAAGGCCGTGAGCACGCTGGCGGTGATGGCCAGACCGTAATGCCTGAGCCGTCTCATGCTGAGAGCGCCCGCGATGATTAAACCGGAGGGCAAAGCGCAGCCGACCAATAAAACTGACATCATCACGAGGTAATTGAGCACCTGTGTGGGAGCGACCGGTGGAGGTGTGGGCGGTGTCAGGAGGTGCCAGATGTTTCCAGCTCGCCAGATGACACGCAGCGGCATCAGGGTGAGCAACAAGCCGATACTGCACAGGGCAGCGGCGGGGGTTTTCAGACCGGCACAAATGGCGTCTGTCCCTGCTGTGCCACCGGACGAAGGGTTGACGGATGGGGTTGGCTGGACGGCGACAGCAGATTCCAAGTTTGAAATCTCCGGTTTTGGGGTTGACCCCGGTGTCGCCCCGATCGTCTCCACCTGGGTCTTTACCTCGCTGGCCTGCTGCCAGCGGCGGGACGGCTCGTTTTCCAAGGCACGCAGCACGATCTCGTCGAGCCGCACATCGAGCACGACTTTGCGCGAGGGTGGCGCGAGGATTTTTTCGGGCAGCTCGCCGGTGAGCATCTGGTAAAACACAACACCAAGCGCGTAGATGTCGGCGCGGTGGTCCACCTCGGCGGGATGCGAGGTCTGCTCGGGTGCCATGTAGCTTGGCGTGCCCATGATTTTGCCGGCCTCGGTGAACTCAGGCGCGGGACTGGCGACGGCGGAAGCAGAGGCATCGGGCGGGACGCCCGATGCGGCAACCGGGACGGGCGCGCTCCCCGAAGCCATCGGAGTCGGGCCAACCAGTTTTGCCAGGCCGAAATCCGCGATCTTCACCCGCCCCCGGCGGTCGAGGAGGATGTTTTCGGGCTTGATGTCACGGTGCACGATGCCGCGGTCGTGCGCGTATTGCAGCGCGTCGCAGAGCTCGGGCACGATCGCGAGCGCCTCGCGCGGTGCGACCCGGCCGCCGGCGAGGAGCTGGCGCAGGTTCACGCCGTCCACGAACTCCATGAGGATGAAAAACAGCCCGTCGTCGGTGCGGCCAAACTCGTAGAGGGTGACGATGCCGGGATGGTTGAGCTGGGCGAGCGCGCGGGCCTCGCGGGCAAAGCGGTCGGCGAAGGCGGGGTCGTCGCCGAGCGAGCGTGGCAGGATTTTCAGTGCGACGAGGCGGTCGAGCGCCTTTTGCCGCGCCTTGTAAACCACGCCCATGCCGCCGCGGCCGAGGATTTCCAGCAGCTCAAGCGCCGGGAAACGCGCGGCGAGCTCGGCCGGGGTCGGCGGGGTGAATGCGGCAGGCCTGGCCTCCGTCTGGCTGGGCACGCCGGTGGCGAGCAGGCATGCCGGGCAAAGCCCGAGGGCCGCGCCAGCCGGCACGGGCCGGCCGCATTGCGGGCAGGCGGCGGGAGCACGTGACGGGGTCGGGGTGGGAGAGGGTGGCGGGGGAGTGCTCATGGGTGGAAATGAGCCGCGCCGCCGACCATGGCGGAGAGGCTTTCATCCCATACAGAGGAAAGCGCGGGAAAATGTTACAGGTGGGCGGGCGATTGGGAAGCAAACAGGACACGCCGACGCTGTCTGCCTGCACCCCGCTACAGGTCCCTCCGACGTCTGGCTTCTGACATCTCACCTCGTCCGCCGTTCCGCTCCTCTGCGCTACCGCGACCTTCCGTTTCCTGGCTTCTGTTACGGAGGCCACAGGCCGACATCAGCCATTAAAAATCCGGTCTTAATTCAGAAACCAAGAAACGAAGAATCAGTTTCCGAGGCGGCAAGGCCGACATCAGCCATTTTCCTCCTCCGCTTTCAGGACCGTGTTTCAGCGGGCGGGCGGCTGAAAGATGATGCGGCGGTAACTGGTGAGGTTGGGCGTGCCGTCATCCGTGACCTCGCAGATCACGTGGAAACTTTTTGCAGGCGGCATCGGGCGGGATGGTCAGTGTGGCGGTGCTCGTGTCGGCGTTGGCGAGTTTGATCTCCTGCGGGTAGGTGCCGGCTTCGGTCAAAATCCACCACTTGTATCAAGCGAAATCCTCCAATGATCGCCGCGCGCTTACGATTTCTCACTTCTTACTTCGGACGCCCCAGCTTTCGAATTGTCCTTCTGCTCGGGTTTCGCTGGGGCCGCGGGCGGCCGGTCCGGATGAGGGGCGGCGGCGGGAGCCTTGGGTGCATCGGGTTTCGTCGCGTAAGGTGTCTTGGGGTCGGGCCCATCGAACTTGGCGCCGGCCTGAATCCAGCGCCGGATCAGATCAATCTGGGCTGGGGTCAGCGGGGCTTCCCCCCGGGGCATGCGGCTGGAGGAGTCTTCCTCGGTGGTCATCTTGATGATCCCCGAGTGCTCCGGCTCACCCGCGACCACGGCCGGATGTTCGCCCTTCGTCATGCTCTCGAACAGATCGAGCCGCAAATCCCCCTCAGGTTCCTTGGGACCATGGCAAGCGAAACAGTTCTGCACCAGGATGGGGGCAATATCGCGCATGAACTGGACTTCGCCTGCTGCGGATGGTGCGGGTGGTGCGGCCGATTCCGCCATCAGCCCGGAGAGGGGCGAGGCCAGCGCAAGCACGCCAAGGGCGGAGCCAAGCAGGATGCGACGGCGGGCGGTGAGGGGCGAAAGCATCGACAAAATCATCGGGGGAATAATTATTCCATTTGAGGAAGCCTACTGGATCGGGCCGATTTTACCAGTGACGCGCAGCGCGCGGTTGGCATTACTTGAACAGCTTGGGCAGCACATCGCGCAGGTAGATGCGCCAGATCTGGTAGTCGTGGCGGTAGCCGGGCGACTCCACCCACTCGTGCTTCACGCCGGCGGCGGCGAGGGTTTCGTGGAGGTTTTTCGAACCGGTATAGGCCGTGGTGTCCTCGGTGCCGACGCCGACCCAGATGAGCTTGAAATCCTGGTTGGCCTTGGCGGGATCGGCGGTCACGCGGTTGAGGCCGCCCCCGCTGGGTGCGCTGAACGCGCCGACATAGGCGAAGAGCTCGGGGTGCGTGAGACCGATGGTGGTGGCCTGCATGCCACCCATGGAATAGCCGACGATGGCGCGGCTGGCCTTGTCGGTCTTCACGCGGTATTCTTTCTCCACCATGGGGACGACGAGGTTGAGCAGGTCGTTTTCCATGTAGGATGCGCCGCCTGGAGCGCCACCGCCGCGCGGTGCGCCGGCCAATGCGCCGGGGCCGCCCGGAGCGGCGGGAGCGCCCGGTCCGAGTGCGCCCGCGCCACGGCCGCCGGGGGCGGCGGGGCCACGAGCGCCCGCGCCTGGAGCGGCCGTGGCGGCGCCGGGCCCGAAGGCGTTGCCGGCGCGGGTGCCGGTGAAGCCGGCGCTGCCCGACGTGATCGGGCCGGTGGCGGGCAACGGGGGCGCGGTGAAATTCGTCGGGCTGACTCCGAGCTGCTTTTGGAGAAAATTCACCTCGGCATATTTGCCAGTGGTGCCACTGACGTCGTGGCCGAAAGGCATGACGATGATCGCCGGGGTGGTTTTGCCGTCGGCGATGAGGTTGTCCATGATGAGGTTGGCGCGGCCGGTCTGCGTCCAGCCGCGCTCGAAGTCGGCGTTGCCGTGGAGCAGATAGACGACGGGGTAGCTCTCGGTGCCCTTGTTGTAACCGGGCGGGGTGTAGATGACGACACGGCGGGCGGTGCCGTTCTGCTTGTTCAGATACCAGTGCTCATTGAGCGCGCCGTGGGGCACGTCGCGGAAATCCATCCACTCGGTGCCCGCGCCGGGCAGGTCGAGCTGGCTCTTATAGACGCCGGAGGCGGGGCGGACATAGCTGTTGACCGGGTCGGGCATCGTGAGGCCGTCCATATCGAGCCAGTATTGGTAGTATCCCGGCTTGAGCGCGTCGGTGGTGAAGGACCAGACGCCGTTTTCGGCCTTGGTCATCTTCAGCGTGTCGCCGGTGAAGTCGCTCATGAGGTTCACCGATTGCGCGTTGGGCGCGAGCAGACGGAATGTCACACGGTAGTCGGTGCCGATGTCCGGCGAGCGGACGGTGTGGGTGTTGCCGCCGAGGCCGCGACCGCCGCGATCGGGTTGGGCCTGGGCGGTGGCGGCAAGCAAGGACAACGCGACGGCGATGACGGAGGCACGACGGAACAAGGACGGCGGTTTCATGGCGGTGACGGGTTGGAGTTTGGGCGGGGCAAACGGGACGGTCGCGAGCGTGGAATCGAAGCCTCCGATGACAAGCCCCAAACGGCAGGTGCGTTTGCGCACCGCGCCTTCTCTCACTACCCACTACCGGCTCGTCGTCGTGATTGACTAACTCCGTCCGCTTTGCCTGTCTCATGTCCCAACCTCTCCGTCCCATGCACCCCAAAGAAATCTCCGCCCTCGTGCGCTTCTGCGCCGCTCTCTGCACTCTCGGCCTGCTCGCCACCGCCGGCCGTGCCCAAAACGGCCCCGCCGCGCCGCTGCCCGACCTCGCCGCGCTCAAGACCGCGCTCACGCTCACCGACGCGCAGGCCGCGCAAATCGCGCCCGTGCTCGACGCGCAGGCCAAAGCCGCCGCCGATTTCGCCGCCGCCCAGGGCCAGGCCAGCACGGCTCTCACCGCCGCCAACGCCAAGATCGCCGCCGTTCTCAACGACGCCCAGAAGCCCCTGTTTACCGCCCTCACTGCCGCCGGCGCGCGCGGCGGTCGCGGCGGTGGCCGCGGCAACGCCGTCCCCATGACCGACGCCGAACGGGCCGAGATCGCCAAGCTCTCCGCGCTCCCGCCTTGGACGCCGGGTGCGGGCGACGGCGACTACCGCATCGGGCCGGACTATCCCGCCGCCCCTGAGCAGACACCCCGCGCCGATGTGCCGAAGGGCCGTGTCGTCACCTTCTCGCTACCACTAGAAGAGAGCAAATTTTACCCCGGCACCGGCATGAGGGGCGCCAAGGCCGCGCGCGATATCACCGTCTACATCCCCGCCCAATACGTCCCCGGCACCATCGCGCCGTTCATCGTGACGGCCGACGCCTATGGCGCAGCCCGCAACCAGCTCGCCACCATCCTCGACAACATGATCGCCGACAAGCGCGTGCCGGCGGCGGTCGCCGTGATGATCGCCAACGGCGGCGGCGACGGAGGCGGCAGCGAGCGTGGTCTCGAATACGACACCGTCTCCGGCAAATACGCCGAGTTCGTCGAGGCGGAGATCCTGCCGCGTGTGGAGAAGGACTATGGCGTGAGGCTTACGAAGGATCCCGACGGCCGGCTGACGCTCGGTGGCAGCTCGGGCGGCGCGGTGGCGTTCACCATGGCGTGGTTTCACCCCGAGCTTTATCACCGCGTCGTCGCGTGGTCGTGCACGCTTGTGAACCAGCAGTCGCCGATGAATCCCGAGTCGCCGCACGGCGCGTGGGAATACCACGAGAACATCGTCCCCAAGAGCCCCGTGAAGCCGCTCCGCATCTGGCTGCAAGTCGGCCAGAATGACAACCAGTCCACCTCCTCCGCCGCCGGTTTTCACAACTGGGTTTTGGCCAACGCGCGCATGGCCGCCGTGCTCAAGGAAAAAGGTTACCATTACCAGCTTCTCTACGGCCTCAACGCCGGCCACACGCCCGGCAACGTCATCGCGAACACTTACCCCCAGGCCCTCGAATGGGCCTGGCAAGGCTACAAGCCGGTCACGCGCTGAGGCTCGCGGCCTGCGCGCGATCAGCCGCCGTAGGGCGCGTGTCTTGCACGCGCCGCGAAGCACCCCCCGACGGCGTCTGCCGTCTGAGAACAACATTCGCGAGCCCGGCATCCACGAGGGATGCAGGGAATCGCGACCGTCGGGCGCGGTTTCCCGGCGGCGTCTGCAAGCCAGATTCCCTGCGGGAGCATCGGCCGCCGGCCGAAAAATGGCGGCGGCCGGGCCGGGCGATTTCGTGCTTTCCCCCGCCGGCTCCGCTGTCCTAGCCTGAGTGCCTATGATCCCCGCCCCGTCCCTCCGCTCCGCCCTCGCGCGCTCCTGCGCCGCGCTCTGCGCCCTCGGTCTGCTCGCCACCGCCGGCCGCGCCCAAATCGCCCCCGCCGCGCCGCTGCCCGACCTCGCCGCGCTCAAGACCGCGCTCACCCTTACCGAGGCGCAGGCCGCGCAAATCGCGCCCGTGCTCGACGCGCAGGCCAGGGCCGCCGCTGACTTCGCCGCCGCCCAAAGCCAGGCCAGCACAGCGATCAACTCCGCCAACACCAGGATCGCCGCCCTCCTCAACGACGCCCAGAAGCCCCAGTTTGCCACCCTCACCGCCGCCGGCGCGCGCGGCGGGCGCGGCGGCGGCCGCGGCAACGCCGCTCCCATGTCCGACGCCGACAAGTCCGAGATCGCCCGACTCGCCGACTTCCCGGAGTGGAAAGCCGGCAGCGGTGATGGCAATTTTTCCATCGGGCCGGACTACGCCCCCGCCCCTGAGCAGACGCCCCGCGCCGACGTGCCAAAGGGCCGCGTGGTGAGCTTCACGCTCAACGCCGCCGACAGCAAATTTTTCCCCGACACCGGCAAACGCGGCGCCTCGGCCACCCGCAATGTGACCGTCTATATCCCCGCCCAATACGTCGCCGGCAAGCCCGCGCCCGTCATCGTGTCGTGCGACGCCTATGGCGCGCGGAACAACCAGCTGCCCACCATCCTCGACAACATGATCGCCGACAAACGCCTGCCCGCGATGATCGCCGTGATGATCGCCAACGGCGGCGGCGACGGCCCGGGCAGCGAGCGGGGGCTCGAATATGACACGGTGTGGGGCAAATACGCCGAGTTCGTCGAGGCGGAGATTTTGCCCAAGGTTGAGAAGGACTACGGCGTGATGATCACGAAGGATCCCGACGGTCGCATGACGTTGGGCGGCAGCTCGGGCGGCTCGGCGGCGTTCAACATGGCGTGGTTTCATCCCGAGCTGTATCATCGCTCGCTCATCTACTCGGGCACCTTTGTGAATCAGCAGGCCGGCCCGGACACCCCGCACGGTGCCTGGAGCCTCCATGAGACGATCGTCCCGAACTCCCCCGTCAAACCGCTGCGCCTCTGGCTCCACGTCTCGCAAAACGACAACAGCTCGACCGCGCCCTCGACCGGTTTCCACAACTGGGTCCTCGCCAATCTCCGCATGGCCGACGTGCTGAAGGCCAAGGGCTACCACTACGAGCTGGTCTATGCCAAAAACGCGGGCCACACCGACGGCAAGGTCATCTCGCAGACCTACCCGCAGGCCCTCGAATGGGTGTGGCAGGGTTACCAGCCGGTGACCAAGTAAGGTTCGCGTCCTGCGCGCGATCAGCCGCCGTCGGGCGCGTGACTTGCACGCGCCGCGAGCACCTCCGGCGGCGTCTGCCGTAAGAGAACAATCTTCGCGAGCCAGGCATCCGGGAGGGACACAGGGGAACGTATCCGTCAGGCGCGGGTAGCCGGCGGCGTCTGCAAGTCAGACGCCCTACGGGAGCACCGGTCGCCGGCCATAACGGTGGTCGGGAAGGGCAATTTCGTGCTTTCCCCCACTGGCTCCGCTGTCCTAGCGTGACGATCCTATGATCCCCGCCCCGTCCTTTTGCTCCGCACTCGCGCGCTCCTGCGCCTTGCTCGCCTTGCTGCCCGGCGTTCAACTGCTGCTCGCCGCCGACGCGGCTCCCGCTGCGCCGACTCCGCCTGCCGTCAGTGCCCCCGCTCCGGCCGCTCCGGATCAGCCTGCCGCACCTGACGCCGCGCCCGGCGCGCGCCGTGGCGGCGGTGGCGGTCGTGCTGGTGGTGGCCGCGGCGGTGCCATGTCCGCTGAGGACCAGGCCAAGATCGCCAAACTCGCCACCCTCCCGCCATGGAAGCCCGGCGTGGGCGACGGCGACTACATGATGGTGCCGAATTCCACCAACACCCCGCCTTTCAGCGACACCAACCCGGCCTACACATCCGCCCCGGAGAACGCGCCGCGCGACGGCGTGCCGAAGGGCAAGGTCGTGGCCTTCCACCTTTCCCTCGCCGGTAGCAAATTTTTCCCGCCCGGCGGTGGCGGGCGAGGCGGCGGCCGCGGTGCTCCCGGCGGCGGGGCCACTCCCGTTGCTGGTGCGGTGGCGACAGACTTTGCGCCCCTTTCCCGTGAGGCGCTTCACCGCAGCGAGGGCAAGGGCAACAATGCCGTCGAGCGTGACATCTACGTCTATATTCCCGCCGGCTACGTCGCCGGCACGCCCGCGCCGCTGCTGTTCTGCCACGACTCGATGGGCATGCACGACAACCCCGCCGCGCCCTTCCTGCCCGACATCCTCGACAACATGATCGCCGACAAGCGCCTCCCGCCGATGATCGCTGTCATGGTTGATCCCAGCAACCAGCGCAGCTTTGAATACGACACGGTCTCGGGCAAGTTCGCCGAGTATGTCGAGGCCGAGATACTCCCGGTGGTGGAGCAGAAATATAACGTGAAATTCTCCAAGGATCCCGACGCGCGCGCCGTGCTGGGTGGCAGCTCCGGTGCCGCGGCGGCGATGTCGATGGCATGGTTCCACACCGAGCTTTGGCACCGCGTGCTCATGTTTTCCCCCACCTTCATCACGTTCCAGACCGACCCCGAAATCGCCCCGCGTGGCGCGGTGGAATACTACGCGAACTTCATCCCGAATTCTCCCGTCAAGCCCCTCCGCATCTGGCTGGAAGTCGGTCAGAATGACAATGGCTCCACCGGCTCCGACGCCGGGATGCGCAACTGGGTGTTCGCCAGCATCCACGCCGCCGAGGTGCTCAAGGCCAAGGGCTACCACTACCAGTTCGTCTATGCCCCGCTGGCCGGCCATACGGATCGCCCCGTGCGCTCACAGACGCTCGCCCCCGCGCTGGAGTGGCTTTGGAAGGATTACAAGCCGGCGGCGAAGTGAGCCGTTGCGGCTGAACAACTGAGATTGGAAACCAGAGCCGGATTTATTACGCAGGAACCAGGAAGTCAGGAATCGGGCAGCGTGCCTGGTTCTTGGTTTCCTGGTTTTCTGCTTACATTCGGTTCGAGAGGGTGCAGCAAGACTGCGCCCCTAGCTCCTCAGTATCTTGTCCATCGTCTTACCCTTGGCCAATTCATCTACCAGTTTGTCCAAATATCGTATTTCACGCATCGTCGGCTCTTGAATCTCTTCAACTCGAACACCGCAAATTACGCCTTTGATCAGAGTCCGTGAAGGATTCAGGTTGGGGGCTTCTTTGAAGAAGGTTTCAAAATCTGTCTGCTTCTTTAATTGTCCTTGCAGCTCTCTCTGGCTGTAGCCTGTCAGCCAGCAGATAATGATATCAACCTCTGATTTCTTTCGTCCCTTTTTCTCTGCTTTCGCCACATAGTAGGGATAGACGCTCGCAAAGCTTGTCGTGAAAATCCGATGTTTTGTTTTCATGGTTTGTTGCCTGACGTTCAAGATGAGCAGTCACGGCCGCTATGGCGGCGTTGGCTGGCGGTTGGTGGGGTTCCCAAATTGGGAAGTGATGCTCGACGATTTTCGAGGCTCTTGGGGTCACAGGAAGCCAGGATTTCTGACCAGGGCTAGGGTGGAGTGGGATGACGGAGTGTGGATCGCAGAAGCGCGGAGGAGCGGAAGGGCTGAGAGATGAGAGATAAAAGTTGAGGCGGAATTGTTTTGGCAGGAAGCCAGGAAGTCAGGAAATCGGAGCAGGAGGAGATGGGAGCTTCTGATTCTTGGTTTCCTGCTTAAACTCTTCTGTTCTGACAGGGAGCGGATGCGGATGGTCTACGGTCGAGAGCTGAGAGCGGGAGGAGAATGGCGATGTCGGCCTGCAGCCTCGGTAACTTGGCTTCGGAATTTTAACTCGGGGAGCTGGCCGCGCGGCGAGGTTGAGAGGAAATATAAAAAACTCACTCCCTCTTTAGCTATCATGGAGCTCAGCAGGCAGATAAAGTTCAACAGCTTCAGTGGGACGGCCGGCGGTGTATCCATCGTGGAACGCGGCGGCAATATTTTACCTCAACTGCGCCGAATCGCTTGCGCGGGGCCTTTTTCTGGGCGCCGCCGATTGTGAACAAGCTCTGCTTGTCGTGGTGCGGCGCGGCGTGCTTGCTCTGCGTTTCCACACCATGGCCGACGACATGATTAAATCCTCCCCTGTGCCACGCCCGGCCGCCGCGCCGGGCGGGCTGTTTGGGCGTGAGCTGCCGCACTCACTGGAGGCCGAGGAGTATCTGCTGTCCTGCTGCTTCATTGACGGGGCGGAGACGATGGGCCTGTGCCAGGTCGAGAAGCTCACGCCCGAGGCGTTCTTCGCCCCGAACAACCAGAAAATTTTTGCGCAGCTTGCGGACATGGACCGGCGCGGCCTGCCGCTCGACCTCGATGTGCTGGCCGAGGAGATGAAGGCGGCGGGCCGGCTCGATGAGATCGGCGGCTATCCCTACCTGATGCAGGTGAGCTCGAAGATCCCGACGACAGCGCAGGCGGGCTACTTCATCGAACGCGTGAGCAACCTGCACCTGCTGCGCCGGATGATCCAGACGGCGGGCGGCATTGTCGAGCGGGCCTTCCAGCCCGGAGAAAACGTGGACCAGTTTTTCGATGAGGCCGAAGCGGATTTTTTCAAGGTCACGCAGGGCCGGGTGTCCGATTCGGCCAAGGCGATGCGCGAACCGATCAAGGAGGCGTTTGTCGTCATTGACAAGATGCTCCACCACCGGGGCGAGCTGACGGGGGTGACCTCCGGGCTCAAGGACCTCGACACGCTCACGTTTGGCTTTCAGAAGGCGGAAATGATCGTGCTGGCCGCGCGGCCCTCGATGGGCAAAACCTCCCTGGCGTTGAACTTCGCCGAGGCGGCGGCAATGCCGAAGAAGGGCGAGGCGGCGGCGACGCTGGTGTTTTCGCTGGAAATGAGCGCCGCCCAGCTCGCGCTCCGCATGCTGTGCTCGCGCGCGCGGGTGAACATGAAGCTGCTGCGCGAGGGGTTCATCAAGCAGAACGGGGAGGAAATGCAGAACCTGCTCGGGGCGGCGGACGAGTTTTCCAAGGCTCCCATCTTCATTGATGACTCGAGCGCGCTCTCGATCATGCAGCTGCGCGCGAAAGCCCGGCGCATACATGCGCGCGCCAAGCTCGGCCTCATCATCGTGGACTATCTCCAGCTGCTCAGCCCGACCGACGCACGGCTGCCGCGCGAGCAGCAGGTGGCCGAGGCGTCACGCGGTCTGAAGGCGCTGGCCAAGGAACTCAACGTCCCCGTCATCGTCCTCAGCCAGCTCAACCGCGCCTCGGAGAAGGAGAACCGGACGCCGCGCCTCGCCGACCTGCGCGAATCCGGCTCAATCGAGCAGGATGCCGACGTGGTGCTAATGCTCGCTCGGCCCAAGGACGCCGACGAAAAATTTCAGGTGGCCGCCGACTCGGTGGAGTTAGTGGTTGCCAAGCAGCGCAACGGGCCGGTAGGTGAATTGAAGCTCACCTTCCTCCGAGACATCACCCGCTTTGAAAACTTCACCCAGTAACGTCGCGTCCCGCGCCCTCCGGCCAGCCTTGGCCCTGTTAATTGCTGCCGTCATGGCCGCCGGGCCGGCACTGCAGGCGCAGCCGGCGGCGGCGCTGGCGAACGGCCAGCCGGCCGCCACCGCGCCGCTGAAAGTCGGCCGGATTACGGTGCGCTTTGCGACTGAGACGAATCTCGTGAGCGAGCAGGTCGTCCGCGCCAACATGCGCTTGCGAGAAGGCGTGGAGTTTGACGCCGCCGGCCTGGATCACGATGTGCGCTCGCTTTACGCCACGGGGCAGTTTGCCTATGTGGACATCCAGCCGACCGTGCGGGCCGACCGTTCGGCGGTGGACGTGCTCGTGCTGGTCACACCCAAGCTGCGCGTCCTGGCTGTGCGCTACGAGGGTAACAGCAAGCTCAAGCCCTCCGGTTTCCTTAGCGGGGGCTTTGGGCGGGACATCAAGACCAAAGAAGGCAACGCTCTGGACGAGCAGCAGGTCCACACCGATGCCGAGACTATCCGCGACTATTATCAGAAAGCCGGCTACAGCCAGGCCAAGGTGGACTACCGGATTGACCGTGCGTCCGGCACGTCGGGCAATGCCTCCGTGACCTTTGCCATCAACGAAGGCATCAAGGAGGTCATTGCGGCACTACGCTTCACGGGCAACGACCACGTCAAGACGGCGACCTTGAAAGGGCTGATGGAGACCAAAACGCGCGGGCTGTTCTCATGGCTCACCGGCTCCGGTTACCTTCAGGATGAGCAGCTGGCAGACGATCTGGAGAAACTGGCGGAGTATTACCGGGAGCAGGGTTACCTCGACGTCAAGCTCCCCTCCCGCGAGCAGCTCACCTACGGCCGGTCGGCCGCCGGCAAGGTGGCCATCACCATTCCGATTACGGAGGGCGCACAGTTTCATGTCGGCAGCATCACGGTCAGCGGCAACACCATCATCCCTACGCCGGAGCTGATGCGGCTGCTCCAGCAAAAGACCGGGGCAGTCTTCGCGCCGTCGAAAATGAAGGCGGACGAAACCGCCCTGCAGGATGCCTTCGGCACGCGCGGCTACCTCGAGACGCAGGTGGCCCTGACGCAGCCGCATCCTGGCAGTGGCACCGCGATTGACATCGAATATGTGATCAGGGAGGGCGAGCTGGTGCATGTCGAGTCGGTGCTGGTCGAGGGTAACACCAAGACTAAGGGCCTCGTCATCATCCGCGAGCTCAACCTCGGCCCGGGCGACGTGTTTGACACCGTACGGATGAAAAACGCGCAGCAGACACTGGAGAACACCCGCTTCTTTGAAGACGTTCGCGTCTCAGACGAAACCACGGCGGTGCCTGGCCGGCGCAACCTTAAGATCGCCGTCAAGGAAGGCCAGACCGGGGCCTTTAACTTTGGTGCCGGCATCAGCTCGCTGGAGCGGTTTGTCGCCACCGCCGAGGTCACACAGGGAAATTTCGACCTCTTTAACCCTCGCTCGCGCTATCAGGGAGCCGGCCAGAAATTCCGCCTGCTGCTGCAGCTGGGCACACGTTCCAGCCAGGCGCTGATCTCGTTTGAGGAGCCGTGGGTTTTCCAGCGCCGGCTCGCGCTGGGCTTCTCCATCTATCGCACCTCCTCCAGCTTCAACAGCAGCCTTTACGACGAGATCCGGACGGGTGCGCAGGTCTATCTGCGCAAGGTGGTGATTCCCGCGTTTGGCAACCGTTTCATCGGTGTGGGTGCCATCGAGGGCCAGCTGAGCTACACCATCGAGTCCGTGGACATCAGCAACATTGACGCCACCGCCCCTGCCGTGATTAAGGGCCTCGCCGGCCAGCAGACGGTCTCCAAGATCGGTTTCTCCCTGACCCGCGACATTCGCGACCGGCTGCTCAACACCACTTCCGGCAACCGCGCCGAACTGACCGCCGAACTCGCCGGCGGGCCTTTTGGCGCCGACGTGAATTACTACCGACTGGAGGCGCGCGGCTCGCAATTTTTCAAGCTCTTCGAGACCCAGGCGCAGGTGCTGGGGCTCGTCGGGCGGCTTGGGGTGATTGACAACTACGGCAGCAGCCCCAACGTGCCGTTTTACGACCGGTATTTTCTCGGCGGCCCCTACACGCTGCGCGGCTTCGACTACCGGGAAGTCGGCCCGAAGGATCCCGCTTCCGGCGAGCCGGTTGGCGGGAAAAGCTACGGTTTTCTCAGCGGTGAGTATTCGCTGGAAATCGTCAATCCGGCACGCTTCGCGGTCTTTTACGATGTCGGTTTCGTCAACGTCGACGCCTACGATTTCTCCGTCAGCGGCTACAACGCCAACTACGGCTTTGGTTTGCGCTTGCTTCTCAACGGGGCGCCGCTTAACCTTGATTTTGGTTTTCCGGTCACGTCCGACAAGTTTAACAACCGGGGCATGCGCTTCAATTTCTCCATCGGCACCCGCTTCTGACCCTCCCTTCCTACTATTTCCTCATCCATGAAATCCTCCGTCAAATTCATCCTCTGCGCCGCGCTCGCGGTTGCAGGCACCGCCGGTCTTTACGCGCAGCCTGCACCCAAGATTGTGGTCATTGATTTCTTCAAGGCCTACGAGGGCTATTACGAAACGCCCGTTCAGAAGGACAAGCTGGAAAAATTTGGCAGCGATGCCAAGCGCGATGCCGAGACTATCATCAAGGCGCGTACGGATCTGATCGCGAAATACCAGGAACTGGCTTCCAAGGTGACGGGCGATCCCACCATCACGGCGGCGGCCAAGGCGGATGCCGAGAAAAAGGGCGCCGACTTGCGCGTGCAAATTCAGGACAAGGAGCGGGAGCTGCAGCAGCTTTCCCAAAACAGCAATGAGATCGCCTCCAATCAGATTGCGAGTTATAGGGCCGCCGCGATTCCGAAAATCACGGCTGCCGCCAAGGAAATCGCCCAGAAGAGGGGTGCGAACATGCTGATCGACAAATCCAACAACAACAATTACGGCACGAGCACGTTTCTTTGGCTGCATGACGACTACGCCGACATCACCGATGAGGTGATCAAAACCCTTAACGCCGGCCACGCCTCGCTGCCGGCCGCAGCCCCGGCATCCTCGGCGACCAAGCCGGCGGCCGATTCCGCCGTGCCTTCAGTCTCATTTCCGCTGCCCAAACCCTGAAGGGCCGGAATCTCTTTGCGCACCCCGTTTCGCTTTCGGCGAGGCGGGGTTTTTTGTGCCCGGCCACCGCCACCGGCGGTGAGGCTCTTGGTGCGGTGCCGGGGGAGGAGAGGGCCGCCCCGTGCCTTTCTCAGGCGGGTCAGCCCCGGTGTGACTGTGGCATTGCCATGGGGAGCGCAGGCCGCCAGTGCTGGATGCATGCAGATCGCCCTTAGCGCCGCCGAAATCACGGCCATCGTCCGCCCTTTGTCCAGCAAGGGCGCGACGACTGCGACCATCTGCGGGCTGGCGGCGTTGCGCGGGGCCAGGCCCGGTGAGCTGTCGTTTCTAGGCAACGTCAAATACAAGGCCGATGTCGCTGCTTCTGCCGCCTCGGTGCTCCTGCTGCCGGTGGACTGTGCGGCCGAGCCCGGGCCGGATCAGCTTTTTTTAATCGTGGAAAATCCCTCCGTCGCGCTTGCCCGCGTGTGCGCGCGGCTGGAACAGGCGCTGTGGCCCCGGCCTGCGCCGGGCGTGCATGCGAGCGCGGTCGTCGCGCCGGGTGCCCGGGTGAATGCCACGGCGACGGTCGGCCCGCTGTGCGTGGTTGAGGCCGGCGCGGTCATCGGGGCGCACGCGCACCTGCAGGCGCAGGTTTTTCTCGGCCGCAACGCGCGCGTGGGCGACGGCTGCTGGCTGATGCCCGGCGTCGTTGTCACGGCCGATTGCGAGCTGCACGAGCGGGTGCGGTTGCATGCAGGTGTCGTGGTGGGGTCGGACGGCTTCGGCTACGAGTTTGTGGCCGGCCGGCATGAAAAAATTCCCCAGGTCGGCAATGTCGAGATTGGCCCCGATGTGGAGATCGGCGCGAACTCCACCCTCGACCGCGCTCGCTTCAGCTGCACGGTCATTGGCGAGGGCACCAAAATTGATAACCTCGTGCAGATTGCGCACAATGTCGTTATCGGGCGCCACTGCCTGCTATGTGCCCAGGTCGGCATTGCGGGCAGCACGACGCTGGGCGATTATGTCGTGCTCGGCGGACAGGCCGGGGTGGCCGGACACCTCAGCCTGGGCCAGGGGGCCAAGGTGGGCGGACAGGCGGGTGTCTCCCGAGACCTTGAGGCCGGTGCGTTTGTGGACGGCTATCCTGCGATTCCGATTCAGCTGGAGCAGCGCATCCGTGTGCTCCGCCACCGGCTGCCCGCGCTTTTCCGTCGCGTGAGCGGGCTGGAGGAGGAAATCGCCCGGTTAAAAAAGGCTTCCGCCGCGTGACATTCCCGTCACGCTCACGTCCGCATGAGCGAGCCACGGCTGAAAATCTTTTCCGGCAATTCCAACCGCCCTCTCGCCGAGGACATCTGCTGCCACGTCGGCGTGCCCCTCGGCGCGGCGACGGTCACCAGTTTTCCCGACGGGGAGACCTTCGTCAAAATTGACGAGAATATCCGGGGACAGGACGTGTATATCGTCCAGTCCACCTGCACGCCGACCAACCAGCACATCATGGAGCTGCTGATCATGATTGACGCGGCGAAGCGCGCTTCCGCCCATCGCATCACGGCTGTCATGCCATTTTACGGCTATGCGCGGCAGGATCGCAAGGACCAGCCCCGCGTCCCCATCACCGCCAAGCTCGTCGCCAACCTGCTCACGGCCGCCGGCGCGAACCGCATCCTGACGATGGATCTGCACTCGCAGCAGATCCAGGGTTTTTTTGACATTCCGGTGGACCACCTCTTCGCTTCGCCGGTCTTTTTCAAATATTTCGAGACCATCCGCAGCGACAACCTAGTCGTCTGTTCGCCCGATGTCGGCGGCATGAAGATGGCAGCCGCCTATGCCAATCTGCTCGGCACCGGCCTCGGCATGGTCTGGAAAAAGCGCACCAGCGCCACCACCGTGGAGCCCGTGAATATCGTCGGCGAGGTCGCCGGCAAGGACGTGCTCATCGTGGACGACATCACCGAGACCGCCGGCACGCTCGTTAACGCGGCCAAGCTCCTTCGCGCGCACGGCGCGCTCAGCGTCCGTGCCGCCGTCAGCCACGCCTTGCTCAACTCCCTCGCCTACGAACGGCTCGGCCGGGGCGACATTGACGAGCTCATCACGACCAACTCGATCCCCGTCGAGCCGCGCAACCTGCCCATCCGCGTGCTCAGCATCGCCAACCTCCTCGCCGACGCCATTGTCCGCATCCATTCCAACGAGAGCGTGACGAGCCTGTTCCAGATCAAGGGATTTTAGACTGCTGCCCTGGTCCACCGAAAAGCGAAACATCTGTCTGCGCCCCGGGTCCATTGTCAGCATTCTCAGGAAACAACTCCAGCCCTCACGCCGCATCCCCGCGAAATCTCCCTCCCACCTATGACTACGCGCCTGCTTCACCGTCTCGCCCTGTCTGCTGCTGTCGCTTGGTCCGCGTCCGTTGCCCTGGGGGCGGCCACCCCCAAGCCCGCCGGCCCCACGTTGCCCGCGATCAAGGTGGACAGCTCCCCGATCGGTGCTGACTCAGGGGGACGCATAAACAGCTATGCGGACATGCTCGAGCCGGTGCAGCAGGCCGTCGTGTCGGTGCACTCGATCGTGACTGTGCGGCGTCCTCCTTCTGGCCGCGGTAACCGTGGTTCGGCCGTGCCGCGCAAGGTCGAGGGACTCGGCTCCGGCGTCCTCGTTTCTCCAGACGGTTTCATTCTCACCAACAACCATGTGGTCGAGGGTGCCGATGAGCTTACGGTGACCCTCGCCGACAACCGAGAGTTCAAGGCCCGTCTCATCGGCGCAGACGAAAAAACGGACATCGCGGTCATCAAGGTGGACGCAGCCAAGCTGCCCGCCGTCACGCTGGCCGACAGCGACAGGCTGCGCGTGGGCGACATTGTGTTCGCCATTGGCAATCCGCTCGGCGTGGGCCAGACGGTCACCATGGGCATCGTCTCGGCCACCGGCCGGACCGACCTCGGCATCCTCGACGATGTCGCGGGCTACGAAAACTTTATTCAGACCGACGCCGCCATCAACATGGGCAATTCGGGCGGTCCGCTGGTGGATGCCAAGGGCCGCCTTGTCGGCCTCAACAGCGCGATCATCTCCCCGTCATCCGGCAGCATCGGCATCGGATTTTCCATTCCCACCAATTTTGCGGCGAGCATCATGCGCAGCCTCATCGTGAACGGCGGCAAGGTTGTCCGCGGCTATCTCGGCGTGGGCGGCGAAACGCTCACCGCTGAGCGCGCCGACACCGCCAAGCTGCCCAAAAACACGAAGGGCGTGCGCATCATCGAGGTCGCGGCCGACAGCCCGGCCGCCAAGGCCGGGTTCAAGACGGACGACATCATCGTTGCCGTCGGGGAGCATCCGGTCACCTCCATCCAGGAATTCCGCCTCACGGTCTCGCAGATGGCGCCGGGCAGCGATGTCGCGGTCAAGCTGCTCCACGATGGCAAGGCCGACTCCCGCACCGTTCGCCTCGCCAAGCTCGACGAGATGCTCAACGAGCTGCTGCCCGGCGTGCGCGTCGTGCCGTTCACACCCGCGGCCGCCCGTGGCAACGGCCGGCGTGGAGCCGCCGCCGGAGTCACGGGCGGGCTCATCGTGGCCGATGTCAAAAACAACTCCGCCTACGCCGACCAGCTCTTTACCGGTCAGATCATCCTGCAAATCAACCAGACCGTGGTAAACGAACTCGCCCCCGCGCTCAAGCTGCTCAAGTCCGGGCCCAATGTTCTGAGCCTTTACACGCAGGGCGGCATCCGCGAGGTGTCGGTCACGGTGCCCTGAACCGGCGAACCGGGCGGGCGTGGCTAAAATTCCTGGCACCGGGGCGTAGGCTAAAAAATTCGATTTCGGTGCTGGACAAGCTCGGGCTCTCCGCGCTTAGTGCTCCTTCCCTTTTCAGCAAAATGCTCGGGTGGTGGAATTGGTAGACACACACGTTTGAGGGGCGTGTGCCGTAAGGCGTGCAGGTTCGAGTCCTGTCCCGAGCACCATTTTACCCATGCCTCCTCTATGAGGTAAGGGCTTTGATAGGCTTAAAGAATTTGTGTTCTGTGTGCATTTGTGTTCAAGCTTTAGGGTATGAATGCTCTTAAATTTCCCACATTGTTCGCTCCGGCTCCGTCATGGTTTGCATCTACCGCGTCGCCCGTGGTGACGGGCGAACGGTCTATTCGGTGGGCTGGACTTCAGGCGGGGTTCGGCGCATGCAACAGTGCGGTGACCTGACGAAAGCACTCGCCGAGGCGAAGATTCGCGCCGAACAGCTTGCGGCCGGTAAGTTGGAGGCGGCCAAACTGTCCATCGCCGAGAGTGACGAATACCACGCCGCCAAGGAAGCTGCCCAAGGGGAGCAACTTTTGGAGATCGTATCTGAGTGGAAGCAGGCCCGGCTATTGACCGGCCCAGATCTAATCCGGGCCTGCCAACAGTGGGCGGAGCGGCATGGCGGCAAGATGGTGCGCAAAGCCACCGTGGCTGAGGCCATTGTCCAGTTCTTGCGTCCAAGAAAGCCGCCCAGGTCAAAGTGAACGCCAGCTACGATCGCACCCTGCCAGGATTTGAAAAGGCACTTGGCACACAGCTGATCTCCAGTGTCGGCCCCAAGGCCATCGCGGCGAGGCTGGCTGGCTTTGTACATCCTGTGACCCGCAACACGCATCACGCACGGGTGGTCAGCTTGTTCAAATGGTGCCGCAAGCGTGGCCTCCTGCCGCTCGACGTGATGACGGCGGCGGAACGGGTGGATCGTGCACGCGAGCCGCGTGGAGTAATCGGACTCGTGACACCCGAACAACTCCGCTCGGCATTTAGGCTGTTGACTGAGAAGGCCCCGCACTACGAACCGGCCCTCGCCCTTGCTAGCCTGTGTGGACTGCGGCGCAGTGAGGTTCTCCCTGGCGTTTGAGCCGAAGAAACGCGACGTGATGAACCGCCCACCGCGCCAACCGAAGCAGCCGTTGCTCACACAACCACTCATCCTCCGCACCGCGCTGGTGGCGCTCATCATACTCGGCGGCGGACTGGGCTTGTTTCTTTGGTAACTGCGAATCGAGCAGGCCGGGCTGGCGGTGCACGCACCGTAGCTGTCAATTCTATCGTGCTGGTCCAGACATCCAATGCCGTTCACTTGACCGGAACGCGTTTTAGGGCAAATGTGTATCCGTGCTGTGGTCAACGCTGGATCCACTTGGCCACCGGGGAGCCAGTTAAACCGACCGACATTCATACTTAAAACCGGATCCCGTTGGATTGGCCCTACCGGAGGACGGTGCGAGTCGGTGATACGTGACAATGCAGCCCGAGCTCACGTTTCGCGCAGGGCCGCGGCGATGGGGATACGGCCCGCGCGGATCGCGGGGAACAGCCCGCCCAGCACGCCGATCATCGCCGCCCAGAGGATCGCCTGCATGAGCAACGCCGGCGACACCCGGAACGCGAACGCCACCTGACTGAAGGTCTGCCAGTTCATCGTCGAGGTCATGTAGCCGTCGAACGCGAGCCACGCCCCCGCCGCGCCGAGCACGCCGCCG
Source organism: Opitutia bacterium (assembly GCA_947475065.1). Classification (GTDB taxonomy): domain Bacteria; phylum Verrucomicrobiota; class Verrucomicrobiia; order Opitutales; family Opitutaceae; genus CAIYUN01. The sequence goes on from CANJLB010000023.1 coordinate 56,522, forward strand.
GCCAGCGCGAGCGCGAGTGACTCGAGCAGCACGGAGACGACCACCGGGCTGGAGCCGAAGCCAAGCGCGCGCAGCGTTGCGATCTCACGCGTCCGCGCCGCGACCGAGCTGTACATCGTGTTGAGCGCGCCGAAGAGCGCACCCACGGCCATCAGCGCCGCGATGGTGATGCCGATGCCCTTCACGAAGCTTACCAGCAACGTGGACTGCTCGGCGTAAAAATCCGACTGACGCACGGCCTTGATGCTGAGCGCCGGATTGGTCGTGAGCGCGTCGGTGAAGGTGTGGAGAGCGGCGGCCGAGATGAGCTTGGCATAGACGGACTGGTAGGTGTCGCCGCGATGGTAGGCGGGCTGGAGCACGGCGGCGTCCGTCCAGACCTCGGACTCGGCCACTCCGCCGCCGGCGGTAAAGACGCCCACGACCGTCCACTCAGTCTGCCCAACGCGGACGGTCCGGCCCACATCGAGCCCGGAAAACTGGCGCGCGGCACCGACGCCGACGATGACCTCGTTCTTGCCCGGCTCGAAGCGGCGGCCTTCCACCATGGTGAGGTTGCCGCGCACGTCGAAGGCCGCAGGCGAAACGCCGCGGAGCGGGACGTTGGCGTCGGTGCCGGTGGAACGCTTCGGTAGGTTGATGACGACAAACAGCTCAGCCGAGGCGAGCGGGAGAATGGCGGCGTTGCGCGCGAGGCCGGGGGCGTCGGCGATGATGCGAGTGTCTTCGTGCGTGAGGCCGCTGTTCATTTCGGTGTCGGAGCCGCTGCGGAGCACGATGGCGACATCGGGCGAGCCGGAGACGGCGAGCACCCGCTGGAAGCCCTCGGCGATGGAGAGGACGCCGACGAGCACGGTCACGACGCCCGCAATGCCGACGGCGGCTGCGATCGCCGCGCCGCGCCGCTCGGGGAGCGTCTTGAGGTTGGCGAGGGTGATCGCGGAGATTTGGGAGAGCCAGTTGAGCATCGCGGAGAATTCGTTTCAGGCTTGACGGCGGAGGGCCTCGCTGACGCCAAGGCGCATGGCCTGGAGGGCGGGAAGCGCACCGGTGACGAGGCCGAGGGTGACCATGAGACCCGCGCCGAGAATGAGGTGCTGCGTCGGGACATAGAAGACAGGCAGCATGCTCGGCACGGGGCTGCCGCCGACGGTCATCAACCACGCCGCGCCGAGCCCGCCAACCCCGCCGAGCACCGCCAACAGGCACGACTCGGCGAGCACGAGCCCGAGGACGAGGGTATTGGTGAAGCCGAGCGCCTTGAGCACGCCGATCTCCTCGGTGCGCTCGCGCACGCCCTGGGTGATGGTGTTGCCGGAGACGAGCAGGATGGTAAAAAAGACAGCGCCGAGGATGCCGGTGATGATCGCACCGATGTCGCCGACTTGCTGGGCGAAGCCCTGCATCATCGCCGCCTCGGGCTCGGTCTTGGTCTCGTAGGCGGAGTTGGCGAACTCGCGGTCCACGGCGGCCGTAATCGCATCGGCGTGTGCGGCGTCGTTCACGCGGACGGCGAACCAACTGATCGTGCCCTTGTTCTGCCCGCGGCCCTCGTCGAAATAGTCGTAACGAAAGAAAAACTGCGAGGTGTCCACGCTTTTCTTGGCCGTCTCATAGGTGCCGACAATCTCGAACTCCCACGCGTCGCTGCCGTCGGCATGCCGCCAGATGGGCGCGGTGAGTGGGACGCGGTCGCCGACCTTCCATTGGAATCGCTCCATCAGAGTGCGGCCGACAATTGCACCGTTGCGGGTTGTACGCCACGCCTGCCGGTGCGCGTCCGACACAACGAACTCGGGATACATCTTCAGAAACTCATCCGGCTCGACGGGCATGGAGGCGAAAAAGTTTTTCGGGTCCTGGTAGATGCCGCCAAACCACGTCTGCGCCGTGACGCCGCTCACCCCCGGAATCGCCGCGATGCGCGCCTGGTAGCTAATGGGGACCATCTGGATGATGGAGACCTTGTGCCGCGTCATCAGGCGGTCGGCGTTGGCGCTGCTGACGTCGCCGGTGAGCGCCAGCTTGAGCGCGCCCAGCAGCCCAAACAGAAAGAAGGCGATGCCGATGGACAGCAGTGTCAGCAGCGTGCGCAGTTTCTTGCGCCGCAGGTTGCACGCGACGAGGTATAGAAATTTCATGCGGGCGCGGCCGCAGAGAGCTGGCCTTTGTCGAGGTGGACGGTGCGGCTGGCGCGTGCCGAGGCGTGCGGGTCGTGAGTGACCATGATGATGGTTTTGCCCTGCTCACGGTTGAGCGTCTGCAGCAGGCTGAGGATCTCGTCGCCGGACTTGCGGTCGAGATCGCCGGTCGGCTCGTCGCAGAGCAGCAGCGTCGGGTCGGTGACGATGGCGCGCGCGATGCCCACGCGCTGCTGCTCGCCGCCGGAGAGCTGGCGCGGGTAGTGGCTCTTCCGGTGCGTGAGTCCCACGACGGCGATCGCGGTGGCGACGTGCTTGCGCCGCTCGGCCTTGGAAAGATGGGTGAGCAGGAGCGGCAGCTCGACGTTGCGCTCGGCGGTCATCACGGGGAGCAGGTTGTAAAACTGAAACACGAGCCCGACGTGCCGCGCGCGCCAGCCGGCGAGGCGGCGGTCGGAGAGCGTGTCAATGCGCTCGCCGCCGATCTCGACCGTGCCCTTCGTCGGGCGGTCGAGGCCACCGAGCAGGTTGAGTAAGGTGGACTTGCCCGAGCCCGAGGGGCCCATGAGCGCGAGGAATTCACCCCGTTGCACGGTGAGGCTCAGGCCGGCAAGGACGCGGATTTCCTCGGCGCCGCGGCGGTAGGTCTTGTCCACCTCGGCGATGCGGATGAGCGGGGATTGGTCCGTGGTCATGGTTTTTTCATTTCGGCAATGGGGGTGCCGTCCGCGAGGTCGTCGGGGCCCTCGATGACGATGATTTCTCCGCCGGCGAGGCCGGTAGCAAGCGTGATCTCGTCGCCGTTCTTGGCGGCGATGGTGACGGCGCGCGAGGTGACGCGGCCGTCGTGCGCGACCCACACGATGTCGCGGCCGTCGCGGGAGCGGACGGCCGGTCGCGGCACGACCACTGCGCGCGCGCCGGTGCCGGTGGCGGGTGTGGCGGGGGCCTGGAACGCGACCTTCACCCCCATGTCGGGCAGGATGCGCGGGTCGAGCTGGTCGAAGCCGACGCGCACCTTGACGGTGGCCTTCTGCCGGTCGGCGGTGGGGATGATGGCGATGACGTGCGCGGGGATGCGCCATTCGGGATACGAGTCGAGGGTGGCGACGACGGGCTGCGCGGGCTCGACGCGGTTGATGTAGCTCTCGCTTACATCAATCTCGATCTCGAGCGAGGCCATGTCCACGAGCGTGCAGATGCCGGTGCGCGTGAAGCCGCCGGCCGATATGGGCGAGATCATCTCGCCGGGCTGGGCGTTTTTCGAGGTGACAACCCCGGCGAACGGCGCGCGGATGATGGTGTCGTCGAGTTGCTGTTTCCAAATGTCCACCTGTCGCTCGGCGACGGCGATGGCGGCAAGCGTCTGGTCGTGCCGGCTGCGGAGGGCGCGGGCGTTGGACGCGGCGTGGTCGAGGTCGGAGGCGCTGAGGATGCTTTTGGCCGCGAGTTCGCGCTGGCGGCGCAGGTCGGTCTCGGCGAGCGCGAGGTTGGTGTCGGACTCGGCGAGCGCCAGCTTCGCGACCTCGCGCTGGGCCTCGGCGAGGGCGAGGCTGGCCGCGGTGTTGGAGGCGTCCACATGGGCAAGCACCTCGCCCAGCTCGACGCGCTTGCCCTCCTCGACGAGCACATCTAGTGCTTGCTTGCAATGAAAAGAGATAGATGTCAAGTTAGGTGGCATGGCACGAACCGCCCCCCGCATCACCTGTAGTCCCGACGATCAGCAAACGCTGGAACGGCTGGCGGGCAGCCGCACCGGCCCGAAGCAAGCCGTGGAACGC
>CANJLB010000024.1 GCA_947475065.1 Opitutia bacterium
TCAGCCATGTCACCGAACTGCGGCAGGCCATCGAGGCGTTCATTGCCGCCTACAATCCCTCGGCCAAGCCCTTCCGGTGGCGCAAGCGTGAGGTCAAGGGATCGCAGCTGAGAAATACTATTGTTAATCTTCGCAACTAAGCACTAGGTCCCCGTCAAACCCCGATGTCGAGGGGAAAGGCGGAAGGGGTCATGTCTTAATTCTTGTTGTAAGACGTTCAAGCCAGTCCTGACGTGCACCGGGCTTCCGCCTGCGGACGGCGACAGAATGGCTGACCGTGACGGCGACCCCCAGGTGCCGTGGTCCGGCCAGCCAGCCATTGCTCGTTGGGGTGTGGCGCATCCGCCCCGCCCGTACTCCAGCGGGCAACGGAGTCTTGGGGCCAGGGGTGTAAGCGTGCGGTCAGCCACGGAGCGAGCGTGACCGGCCGTCCCATGCGTGGCAAGTCATGAAGGTTCGGTCGGACGCTTACTCCCCAGAAGCCATTCCGACTGGCCAGCGAACCCTGCCATCGCAGGTCGCTACAACCGGCCCACAGGGGCAGATTGCGCCGGCCTGCTTCCGCCGCATGAACGCAACCGTGGCCCCGGGCACTCAGGCCCTGAAAATCATCTCGCGGCCAGCGCAGCCTCGGCTGCGGCGCGCATGGTGCCGACGGGAACCGGTGCGCCGGTCCAGATTTCCAGCGACTTCGCGCCTTGGTGGACGAGCATCGCGAGGCCGTTGGCGTGCGGCACGCCAAGAGCGCCGGCGGCGCGCAAAAGAGGGCTGAGAGGCGGATTGTAGATCATGTCGAACACGGCGGCGGGGCGCGGCAAGGCGGTGAGGTCAACCGGCGGGGCGTCATGGGACCGGAGACCGGAACTCGTGGCATTGATCACGAGGGCATGGGCGGGGAGGCCGGCATGCCCGCGGGCCGCGAGTTCTTCCAAGGTGAGGCCGTGCAACGGAATGCCTGCGGCACCGGCCAGCGGGGTGAGGTCCTTGAGGAGCGTGTTCAGGTGGGAGCGAGTGCGATTGGCGATCCAAAGGGCGGCGCAGCCGCGCGCGAGGCACTCGACGGCGGCACCGCGGGCGGCACCGCCCGCTCCCAGCAGCAGGACAGTCGCACCGGCGAGGTCGCGGCGGAGTTCTTCATGGACGGCGGCGGCGAGGCCGTGGCCGTCGGTGTTAAAGCCATGCCAGCCGGCATCGGCATGAAGGAGGGTGTTGACGGCACCGACCGGCTGCGCGGCGGCGTCAACCACGGCGACACGGGCGAGGGCGAGGACTTTGTGCGGGACCGTGAGATTGAGGCCGTGAAATTTTTTGGCGTGAAAGAGTTTCAGCGCCCGGGGAAGGTCATCGGGCGGGATGTCGAAGCGGAAATAACGCCAGTGGGCAAAACGGGGGTCGCGCGTCGCGAGACGGCCAAGCGCGGCGTTGTGCATCGGCGGACTGAGCGAATGTGCGATGGGGTGGCCGAGCACGGCCAGTGCAGTGCCGGTGTAGGCCCAGTGGGCGAGGTCGGCGAGGGTGTGGACGGTGTCCATGTTGATTTAATGCGGATTGCGGAGCGGGGAGTGCGGAATGTCAACCGGGCGGCGCGGGCAGTGGCATCCTTCTCTTACTCGTTCTCGTTCTCCTCTGGGTGATTGAGAAAATGGAGCGAAAGAAAGAAACCGCGAGAACGAGTGGGAGTAAGAGCAGGAGAACGATTTTCTCAGGACGCGCGGCCGCCGAAGAGCGCGGTGCCGATGCGCACGAGCGTGCTGCCGGCGGCGATGGCCGCCTCAAGGTCGCCGCTCATGCCCATCGAGAGCCCGTGGAGCGGGACGCCGAGGCGCGCCGCAAGGTCGTCACGGAGATTGCGGAGGTTGGCAAAGGTGCGGGCGGCATGCATGGCGGTTTCGGCTGGTGACGGACCGAGCGGGGCGATGGTCATCAGGCCATCCACACGGAGGTTTTTCTGGGCGAGCGCGGTCTCAAGGAGGCGGGGCGCGTCGGCGAGGTCGGCCCCAAACTTTGCCGGGTCGTCGCCGGCGTTGATCTGCAGGAGGATTGGGAGGAGTTTTCCCTGCGCGGCGGCGGCGCGGCCGAGGAGCTGGAGAAGCTTGTCGCTGTCCACGCTCTGCACGCGGTCGAAGTGCGCGGCCGCGAGCGCGGCCTTGTTGGACTGGAGATGGCCGATGAGCTCCCATGCCAGCGCGGGGGCGGCACACCCGGCGCGCTTGGCCACGCCTTCCTGCACGCGGTTCTCGCCGACGGCGCGCAGGCCGGCCCGTGCGACGGCCTCGGCAGCGGCCGGCGGATGGGTTTTGGTGACGGCGAGAATTTCCACGGTCGCGGGGTCACGTCCGGCGGCGTGGCAGGCAGCGGCAACACGGTCGCGCACGGCGGAGAGCCGGGCGGGAAAGTCGGCGTAAAGATCGGAAAGAGCGGACATGGAATTGGGCTGGCGGCGGGACGGCAGGATGATTTAGCGTGGCCGCAGACTACCTTTGCCATGCAAATCGAAAATCTCAAAATCTTTGCCGACCTCGTCGAAACAAAAAGCTTCTCAAAGGCGGCGAAGCTCAACGGCATCACCCAGTCGGCCGTAAGCCAGCAGGCGCGCATGATGGAGCGGCATTTCAAGGCGCTGCTCGTGGATCGCAGCCAGAAGCAGTTTCACCTCACCCGGGAGGGCACGCGGGTTTATGACACCGCCAAGGAAATCCTCCACAACTACGACACGCTGATGAGCGAGCTGCAGGAGATGAAGAAGGTCATCAGCGGCGCGATCCGCATCGCCACGATCTACTCGATCGGCCTGCACGAGCTGCCACCCTACATCAAGCGTCTGCTGCAGGACTACCCCTCGGTCAACGTCCGCGTCGAATACCGCCGCTCCAACCTCGTCTATGAGGATTTGCTGCACAACGCGGTGGACTTCGGCCTGGTCGCCTTTCCCGTGAAAACACGGCAGCTCGAGATCATTCCTTTCCGGGAGGACCAGCTCGTGCTCATCACCCACCCCAAGCATGCGCTGGCCGCAAAGACCGAGGTCGAGATCAAGGACCTCGCCGGGCAGAAGTTCATCAGCTTCGATCCCGACATCCCGACGCGGAAGGCCGTGGACCAGATTCTGCGCGACCAGAAGCTCGAGATCGAGCCGGTGATGGAGTTCGACAACATCGAGACAGTAAAGCGCGCCGTCGAGATTGACCACGGCATCGCCATCGTGCCGCAGGCCACCGTCCGGCAGGAGATGCGGCAGGGAACTCTGGCCGTGCGGCCGTTCAAGGGCGGCGGGCTGACCCGCCCGCTCGCCATCATGCACCGCAAGGGGCGGGTCTTTACGCCGGCGATGAAGAAGTTCATCGAGATCCTCGTGCAAGGATTGCCCGCAAAGGAACGGGACGCATGAGGTGGGCCTGGCTTTTTCTCGCCGCCTGCGCTGTCGGCGCGCTGGTTTCCTACTGGCCGCGCGGCGCGGCCGAACCTTACACGGGAACGCTGCCCGTGATCGCCAACGCACCGGCATGGACGCTGCGTGATGTGGACGGCCGCGAGGTGCGCTCGGCGGATTTTGCGGGCAAGGTCATCGTGGTGGACTTTTGGGCGACGTGGTGTCCGCCCTGCCTCGAGGAAATCCCCGGCTACATCGCGCTCCAAAAAAAATACGCCGCGCAAGGTCTGGTCATCCTGGGCCTTTCCGTGGACGCCGCCGGGGTCACCGTCGTGAAAAATTTTGCCACCGGGCACCAGATGAACTACCCGGTGCTGATGGCCGACGACTCGACGGTGAAGGCATTCGGTGGCGTCAGCGCCATTCCGACGACATTCCTCATTGATCGCCTGGGCCGGATCCGCCACCGCAAAGTCGGCACGGCGGCCCCGGACTGGTATGACAGCGTGGTCGCGTCCGTGCTCAAGGAGGCGGGCCTGGCCGAAGCCTCGGCGGCATCGCCCGCCGCCACGCCGGTGCCGGCAGCGGTGCCGTAAGCTCGCGGTCCCACGCCATCAAAATGCCGCTGCCGACCATCCTGTATGAGGACGACGTGCTCGTCGCGTTCGACAAGCCGGCCGGCCTGCCCGTCGTGCCAGAACCGGGGATCACATCCACGCTGGTGCCGCTTATGCGGCTCGTCCGCGCCCAATACGGCGAGAGTGTCGCCACGGTCCACCGGATTGACACCGAAACCGGCGGCGTGCTGCTCTGTGCCAAGACCAAACCGGCGCTCGATTTCCTGAGCGGACAGTTTCAGGGCAAGACCGCGCAGAAAATCCATCACGCGCTGGTCGCCGTGCTGCCGCCCGAGGCGCTGACCGGCGTGACCGCGCCCATACGGACCCCCGCCGGCCTGCTGCCAGAGACGTTCACGGTGGAGCTGGCGGTCGCCAAGGACGAGCACCAGAGCGGCCGGATGCTCGGCGGCAAACTGCGCGGCAGCCGCCCGGCTACGACGGAGTTCCGCCCGCTGGACCACTTTGGCCGCTTCGCCTGGCTGGAGTGCCGTCCGCTCACGGGACGCACCCATCAGGTGCGTGTCCACCTCGCCGCGTCCGGCCTGCCTGTGCTGAACGATCCGCTCTACGGCACGCCGGAGATCGAGCTGCGGCTGTCTGCGCTCAAGCGCGGCTACAAAGGCCGCGATCATGAGCAGCCGCTGATCCGCCGCCTCGCGCTGCACGCCGGCGTGCTCACCGTGAAGCACCCGTCCACCGGCGAACCAATCACCTTCACCGCCCCCCTGCCCCACGAGTTTGCGGTGGCACTGAAAAATCTGCGGAAATATTCGGCCGGCGTGCGCAGGGCGCCGGCCGCCTAACGGTCCAAACTTTGCGACGTTCCCGCTGCGTGCGCAGCCGGCTAGGTGCAGCGTCCAGGCGCTCCTCACGCCGGACGGCGAGTTCTGCGCTCGCACCGAACTTACCCGGCCAATACCGGCGTGAGCGGCACGTCCTTGAGTTTGATTCCAGCGAGCTTTTTCACGACGAACTCGGCTTCGGCGCTGGCGACGTCGGCCAGCGTGTGGTCTTCGTGGATGTCAATCGCTCCCACGACGCCGGCGGGCAGCCTGGTGACACCTGCGATCTTGCCCACAATGTCGGCGGGGGTGACGAGCTGCGCCCGGCCCACGTTGAAGCGCACGACGGTCATGCCCGGCTCACGGCCAGTGCGCGGTTTGCGCTCGTATTTCGGTTTGCGCGCCGGCGGGCCGGCGTCGGTCTGGCTGCCGACGGGCGGGACGGCGGCATGGACGGGAGCCGGGGCGACCTCCGGCTCCACGGCCGGCACGGCGGGCAGTTTCATTTTTTTGGCCACCCACGCCGGCGCGCCCGGCGGCAGCACCGGCTTTCGCGCCTCGGCCGCCGCCTTGGCCGGCGGCGGGCCGCCGTAGCGCGGCTTAGCACGCGCTTCCGGCACTATGGCTGGGGGCGCGGACCGAAGGATGGGCGGCGGGGGGGTGTCCACCGGGCCTGGGGCGGCGGCCGGCTTGCCCGGTGCCGGCGCGCCGGCGCCACCTTGCAGAAGATGGATAAGCGCGGAACAGATGTCGGTGCTGGCGTGGCCTTGGTCGAGCAGGCGGTCAATCATGCGGTCGTGCGGCCGGAATTGCTTCGCCTCAAGGGTAGCGCGGATTTTCTCAAAAAACACGTTGGCGCGCGCCTCCTCCACCTCGTCAATGGACGGGATGCGTTCGCGGCGGATGTTGAGCCGCGCCCAGCGCACCATGCTTTGCAGTTTGTAGATCTCCTGCCCGGAGACGAAGGTGAACGCCCGGCCCGACTTGCCCGCCCGCCCGGTGCGGCCGATGCGGTGCGTGTAGTCCTCGGCGTCGTTGGGCAGGTCGAAGTTGAACACCACCTCCAGGTCGTCCACGTCGAGTCCGCGCGCGGCCACATCGGTGGCGACGAGGAACTCAAACTTCCGCCCACGGAATTTTGCCATCACCCGGTCGCGTTGCGCCTGCGTGATGTCGCCGTGCAGGCGGTCGGTCGCATAGCCGCGCGCGTGGAGGTGCGAATCGAGCTCGTCCACCATGATCTTGGTGCTGCAAAAAATGATGCCGTAGCGGAAATCATGCACGTCAATCAGCCGCGTCAGCGCCTCGATCTTCGAGCGGCGGTCCACCTCGAAATAGACCTGGTCCACCTGCGGGGCGTTTTGCGCGACCGACTCGATGCGGATCCACTCCGGGTCCTTCGCATAGCGGCCGATCAGATCCTGGATCGCCCGCGGGATCGTCGCCGAGAAAAAGAGCAGCTGCCGCGTGACGGGCATCGCCTTCAGGATCTTTTCGATGTCGTCGCGGAAGCCCATGTCGAGCATCCGGTCGGTCTCGTCGAGCACGGCGAGCTTGAGCTGGTCGAGCCGCAGCGTGCCCCGCTCCATGTGATCCATCACCCGGCCCGGCGTGCCAATGACGACCTGCGCGCCCGCCGCGAGCGCGCGGAACTGGCGCTCGTAGCTCTGCCCGCCGTAGATTGGCACCGCCGAGAGGCCGCGCTTGAAAAACGACAGCTTGCCCACCTCCTCGGCGACCTGCACGGCCAGCTCGCGCGTGGGGCAGAGGATGAGCACCTGCGCCGCGCGCAGCTTCACGTCCACGCGTTCGATGGCCGGCAAGGCAAACGCCGCCGTCTTGCCCGAGCCCGTCGAGGACTGGCCCACGACATCACGCCCCGCGAGGATGGCGGGGATGACGGCGGTCTGGATGGGCGAAGCCTCCTCAAAGCCCATCTTGGCCACAGCCTTGAGGGCATCAGGCGAGAGGCCGAGCGCGGAGAACGGAAGTTTTTCCATGCGGCACGGTGCGCGCCTGGATAGGACGTGGCGAGCGCGCATTTCATCCTGCGATTGGGCGCGACAAGAGCGACCAGAACGGAAATCCTTGCCACGACGAAGCCCCCACCCTTCCCCACATGCCTCCTCCCGAAGAAATCCGCTGGGCCCAGATCGCCTGCGGCGAAGTCACCGAAAGGAAAAGCGGCCCCGCCTTCGACAAGGTGGCGCACTCACGGCGCGTCGGCGTATTTGGCCGGGACGCCGCACGCACCCGGGACTACGCGGCGCGCCACGGCATTGCGTTCGCCACGACCGACGTGGCCGCGCTGCTCGCCCATCCCGGAGTCAACGCCGTCTACATCGCCACCCCGCCCGGCTCACACCTGCACTACACCCGGCTGGCGGCGGCGGCGGGCAAGGCCGTCTATGTTGAGAAGCCGATGGCACGCACCGTGGCCGAGTGCGAGGAGATGATCGCAGTGTGCCGCCGCGCGGGCGTGCCGCTGTTTGTCGCCTACTACCGCCGGGCGCTGCCCAAATATGTCCGCGTCAAGGCGCTGCTCGACGCGGGCGCAATCGGGCGGCCGCTGCACCTCACCGTGCGCTATCGCTGCGCCCCGCGTCCCGCGGACCTGAATCCCGCCGCACCGCCGTGGCGCGTGCAGCCTGAGCATGCCGGGCCGGGCGGTTATTTCATGGACATGGCCTCGCATCAGCTCGACCTGCTCGACTGGCTGTTCGGTCCGGTGCGGCACGCAGCCGGCGCGGCCTGCCAGGCCGGCGCGGTCTATGCGCGTGAAGACACGGTCACGGGCCATTTTACCCTGGGCGGCGGCGTGCCGGGAACGGGTGCGTGGTGCTTTGTCACCGACCCGGCGGCAGCGTGCGACGAGACGGAAATCGTCGGCGACGCCGGCATCCTCCGCTACTCGACCTTTGACGACACACCCGTGCGGCTCGCCACCGGCACGCGCGCGGAGGAGTTCGCCCATCCGTTTCCCGAGCACGTGCAACAGCCGCTAATCGCCAGTGTCGTGGCGGCCTTGCGGGGTGCCGGCGTGTGCTCCAGCACCGGCGAAAGCGCGCTGCGCGCCAACCGCACCGCCGCGGCGCTGCTGGGAGCGGTGGAGTTGTGACGCCGGCAATGGACCCAGCCTCATAAAAAGCCCGCGCAGCGTAAGGCTGCACGGGCAGAGGTGCTGGAGCGATAGAGACTGGGGCAGGCCGCAAGCGGCTGCCAGCCCGGTTCACTGGCTGGCGTAAAAGGCGTCGATTTTGGCCGATACATCTTTGTAGCCCATGTCGTCCGCGTAGATGATTTTGTATTCGTTGATGGCCTCTTCCTTCTTGCCCATCTTTTCGTAGCAGTCGGCCAGCTCGTAGATCACTTCTTTTTTCTGGTCATCCAAATTCGTGAGCTCGTTCTTGGCGTTCTGCAGTTCGGCGAGGGCGAGGTCGAACATCTTGCGGGCCTTGAACGCCCGGCCCATGCCGATGATGGCTTGGATGCGAACTTTGGGGCTCTTTTTGGCCTGCTGGAAGTTGGACGTCGCGTTGCCATAGTCTTTCAGACCAAGATAAAGGGCGCCCAAGGTGAAGCGGCCCTCAAAGTCGTTAGGATATCGCTCAACGTAGTTCTTGGCGTCGGCCAGGCGGAAATTCGCCAGACCAATCCTGTCCTTTTCGAGCTGGGCCTGCAGCGCGCTGTCGGCCGGGGTGGCGGCCAGTGAGGTCTCGAGTTCCTTGATCTCTGCCTCAAGCAGGGCGATCTGCATGTCCGTCTCGGTTTTCTCGAGGGAGACGTCGGCCTTGCCATTGGGCAGGGCGCGGGCCTTGCGGATCCAGACGATGGCTTCGGGAAGATTCTTCAGGTTGCGGTAACCGTCCACGATGGCGCGGATGTGATCAAGGTTGTCCGGCTGCAACTGGTGGCGGCCCTTGGCCTCATCAATGAGACGTCCGGTCATTTCGTCGGACGTCATGAGCTTGGACGCCTGCTCCATCGATACCACACTCGCCTCGTCCTTGAGCTTGTCCCGGAAAGAACCCTTCTGATCCTCCCAGTTGCCTTTCTCGGTCGTTACCACCACGGAGGCCCGGCGCATCAGGTCGAGGGCGTTGCCGTCGTTGGAGTTGACCTTGAGAATGAGGTCGGCGACGCGGAGCGCCTCCTTGGGCTTCTTGATGGTGAGATAGCCCTCACCGAGCTTGAGCATGAGTTCCGCATCATTCGGCTGGGCCTCATGGGCGCACTCCAAGGCCCACACGGATGTCTCGGGCATGCCGAGCGCACCGGCGGCCTCAGCCAGCAGCTTGAGCGCAGGCAGGCTGTTCGGGTCGGCCGCGATCAGCTTATCGGCGTTTTCGAGCATCTTGGCTGGCTCCTTGGCGTTGCCAAAGAGGAAGCCGGCCTGCGTGACGGAACCGAACATCCTCGCGCCAAGTTTGCTCTTGGACTGCTGGTTCTTGAGCTGCGCCGTGCGCAGCAGCTTGCGCACCGGCAGGCAGCCGGGTGCGGCCTTCAGCACTTGGGCGGCCACGTCGAGGACGTAGTCGAGATTGCCGCGCTGGAGGGCGGTCTGGGCGTTTTCGACCTGCTTTTGAAGGCGGGAGTCGAGGGAGGAGACGGTGACATCGGGCATGGGAGTAAAGACGGGGAAAAGAGTGGTTTAAAACAATGCATTCCGGTGGTCAATGCAATACCCGAAAGTAGCAGAATTTTTTACGCCACTCTGTGCTCCGGCTTCACGCCAACACCGGCCTGCCCGATCAGCCTGTGGCGGTCGCGCCCAAATCAGCCCGCGCAGCCGCCGCCAGCCGTGCCAGTCCGTCGCGCACGGCCTCGTCCGTCGGCCCCTCAACCAGAAGGCGCAGCTTCGGCTCCGTGCCCGACCACCGCGCCAGCACGCGGCCGCGTGCGCCCAACTCGGTCTCCAGCGCGCGGACCGCCGCCGCGAGGGCCGGCAAAGTCTCGAGTCCCGGCTTGGCCGCGCCCGCCGCCACCGTGACCGTCGTGCTGGCCTGCGGAAATTTCTTCAGTCCCCGCCGCAGCTCCGACAATGGCTGCCCCGTCGCCAGCATCACCCCGATGACGCGCAATGCGGCCACCAGCCCGTCGCCGGACGGCGACACGTCGGCGCAAATGATATGTCCGCTCGACTCGCCACCGAGCATCGCGCCTGCCGCCCGCATCGCCTCGGCCACATGACGGTCGCCCACCGGTGTCCGCAGCACGCGCCCGCCCGCCGCCGTCACCGCCGCATCCACGCCGAGATTGCTCTGCACCGTCACCACGAGTGTGTCCGCCGCAAGCCGCCCCTCGCGCAAGGCATGCAACGCGAGCAATGTCAGGACCTCGTCGCCATCAAGCACCTCTCCATGCTCGTCGCACAGCACACACCGGTCGCCGTCGCCGTCGTGCGCGATGCCCAGCCGCGCTCCCGCCGCGCGGACGGCCGCACACATTTTTTCCGGATGCTCGCTGCCGACACCGTCGTTGATGCGTCCGCGATTCGCTCCATTGCCAATGCCAATGCTGCCAATTCTGAAAATCTCCGCACCCAGTTTTTCCAAAACGATCCGGCTCGTAGCGCTCGTAGCGCCATTCGCCGTGTCGAGCACCACGTGCCAGCCACGTAATGCGCTGGCGGGCAGCAGTCCCATCATCGCTGCAGCATAATTGTCGCTGAACTCAGGAACCAAACACCCGGGCGTGCTACCGGCGCCGCCATTTATCAACGCAGCCTTCACTCGCTCCCCCACTCGGGCCAGCAACGTCTCAATTCGGGCCTCCTCCGCATCCGACAGTTTCAACCCACCGCGCTTGAAAAACTTGATGCCATTGTCGCCCGCCGGATTGTGCGATGCGGTGACAACCACGCCGAGCGCGGCGCCCTCCGTTTTTACCATCAGCGCCACCGCTGGCGTCGGCAACACGCCAAGATCCAACGGCTCCATCCCCGCCACGCGCAGACCCACGGTCACCGCCTGCGTCAGCGATTCGCCCGACGTCCGTGGGTCGCGTCCGATCAGCACGCTCTTGCCCGCCGTGCCTGCGCCCGGCGCAGTGGGGCTTCCCGTCTCCCGCCTCCCGGCTCCTTGCTCTTTCACCCATTCTCCAGCCGCGCACGCCAGCAGCGCGAAAAACATCTCGTTGACCACCAGTCCGCCATAGGGCCCGCGCACGCCATCAGTGCCAAAAAATTGCCGGGTGCTGCTCATGGCCGGGAAAAAAACTCACGGGTCGCCGCAATCTTGTTTTTCACCGCACCGCCCAGCAGCAGCTCCCGGGCCTCGCCGAGGCCCGTGCTTACGTCCGGCGTTTTGCCCACGATCCACATTCCCGCCGCCGCGTTGAGCACGATCGTATCCACCAGCCCCGCCGGCCCGTGTCCGGCCAGCACCGCCTCCAGAATCTGCAGGTTCTCCGTCAGGTCCCCGCCCCGCAGGTCGTCAAATCCCGCCGCGCGCAGCCCAAAATCTTCCGCGCGCCACACGTCGTCCACTCCGGCCAGCCGCCCACAGCCGCGCACGTGGTTAATTGTCGCCGTGGTCATTTCATCAATCCCGCCTGCCGTCTTTCCTCCTGACTCCTGACTTCTGACTTCTGACTTCTCAGCAGGTATCACTCCATGTGCCACCAGTCCCGCCTGCGCGCCGAGGGCACCGAGTGCGTCCGCCACCCGCGATACCCAGGCCTCGGCAAAAACTCCCGCCAGCGCATGCGCCGGCCGGCCGGGGTTGATGAGCGGTCCGAGAAGGTTGAACACTGTCCGCCGTCCTCTCGCCGCCAGCGCCTTCCGCACGGGTGCGACGTGCTTGAACGCCGGATGGTAGTTCGGCGCAAAAAAGAAGACGAAGCCCAGCTCGTCCAACGCACGCCGTAGTTTTTCCGGCGATGCGGCAAGGTCCACCCCGAGCGCCCCGAGCAGGTCGGCGCTGCCGCACTTCGAGGTGATGCCGCGGTTGCCATGTTTCATCACGGGCACACCTGCACAGGCGAGGACCAGCGTGACCACACTCGACACATTGAATCCGCCCGCATGGTCGCCACCGGTACCGACGACGTCGATCGCCCGCGCCGACCGCTCCCCCATGCCGGGATCCACGGCCATGGCCCGGAAAGCCCGCGCAAACTCCGCGACCTCCGCCGCCGTCTCGCCCTTGTCTGTCAGCGCCAGCAGAAATTGTTCCTTTGCCGCGTCCGCGACCTCCGCCGCCGCCAGCGCCCGGGCCGCGTCCGCGACCTGCCCCGCCGCGAGATCGCAACGAGCCAGCAGCCCGGCGGTGAGGTCGGTAAGTTCGGCCATACGCCCACGAGAGAGCCGGCGACCCGGCCCGCCGCAAATAAAATTGCACCCTGCCCGCCAAACTGAAACCAAGTCCCCGTGAGAAAATTTCTCCTGTTTCCGCTCCTTTTGCTCGGCCTCGTGCTCGCCCGCGCGGCCGGCCCCACACCGCCGGCCGCGCCCGCCGCTCCGTCCCCTGCCCTCCAAAATCCCACCTTGCCCCTCCCGGCCGCCCTCATCTTTGGCGTCGTCGAGGGGGTCACGGAGTTTCTCCCCGTTTCCTCGACCGGCCACCTGATCGTCGCCACCTCGGCGCTCGGCCTCGAAGGCGAACAGCCGCTCACCACCCCCGCCGGCGGACCGCTTTATTACAAAAAACCCTCCGCCAAGCATCCCGCCGGCGTGCCGCTCACGACCAAGCTCGCCGCCGACACGTTCACCATCGTCATCCAGTTCGGAGCCATCGCCGCGGTCGCACTTCTCTATTGGCCCCAGCTCCTCTCCATGCTGAATGGCCTGCTCGGGCGCGACGCCGTCGGCCGCCGTCTGCTGGTCAATGTCCTCGTCGCCTTCTTCCCCGCCGCCGTCCTTGGTCTGCTCGTACACGACTGGATTGATGCACACCTGTTTTCCATCGGAGCCGTCATCGCCGCCCAGGTCGCCGGTGCGCTCTTCATGTGGTGGGCCGAGCGCCGCCGCCTTGCCCGACGCCACCAGCCGGCGCAGCCGGGCGACGCTCCGGACGGAAACCGCCACACCGCCGCCGATCTCACCCTTGGGCAGGCCGCTCAGATCGGCGCTCTGCAATGCGTGGCGATGTGGCCCGGCACCAGCCGCTCGATGATGACCATCGTCGGTGGCCAGCTGGCCGGGCTCGATCCGCGCGGCTCGGCCGAGTTCAGTTTCCTGCTCGGCTTCGTCACCCTCACCGCCGCCACCGCCTACAAAGGCTGGAGCAGCGGTGCGGCGATGCTCGCGGTCTTCGGCTGGCCGCATGTCCTGCTCGGTTGCGCCGTCGCCGCCATCACCGCCGCGCTGAGTGTAAAATTTCTGGTGAACTGGCTCGTGCGTCACGGGCTGATGCTCTTCGTCTGGTATCGTCTCGCCTTTGCCGCGCTGCTCGCCGGCCTGCTGGCGGCAGGCATTCTCCGGTGATTTAGACCGGCAGCGGGGTGAAGCCGCCGGTCGCCACCGCGAACTGCTGCCACGCTCCCACCTCTGCGTCGGGCGGCTGCGTGCCGGTGGCGAGCACCTGCCGGCCAGTGCCGAGCGCCGCCCAGAAGCGCCCCCGCCGCACGGGGTCAAGTTCACCCAGCATGTCGTCCGCGAGCAGCAGCGGCTCCACCCCGGAGCGCACGCGGAAAAACTCCGCCTGCGCCAGCCTCAACGCCAGCATCAGGGCGCGTTGCTGGCCCTCGGAACCAAAATCCCGTGCCGCGCGGCCATCAAGTGTCAGCTCCAGGTCGTCCCGGTGCGGCCCGGCCACGGTCGCGCGCCATTGCCGGTCGCGCTCGCGGTTTTTGGCCAGCGCCGCCATCCATGCCGCCGCGTCGCCCGCCGTGAGGTCGGGCACGTGGTGCAGCCCGGGGGTTTCCGCTCCGTCCGCCACCCGCGCATAGGCGGTGGCGAGGTGTGCCGACAGCTCCGATGCCCCGGCGGCGCGTTTCGTTGCCAGCGTGGCGGCGGCGGATGCGAACGGCGGCTCAAATGCCGCCAGTTCGTCATCGGGCCGGCCGAGCTTGAGCAGGCTGTTCCGCTCGGCGAGCGCGCGGTGGTAGGTTTGCAACGCCGCGAAATAATCCGCATCCATCGAGGCAAGCGTCAGGTCGAGCCAGCGGCGGCGGGTGGCGGGCGCACCGCGCACGAGCTGCAAATCCTGCGAGGAAAACACCACGGTGGGAAACCGACCGAGGTGGTCGCCAAGCCGCGTCACGCGCTCGCCATCGCACTCGACCTCCTTGCCGGTGGCGCGGAGCCGGATGACCACTCGCGTCACGCTCAGCCGCTCGTGCTCCAGCTCAAGCGCGACCGCCGCTTCCGGCTGGCCGTGGGCGATGAGCATGCGCGCATCGCTGGTGCGGAACGAACGCAGCGCGGTAACGAGACCGACAGCCTCGATGAGGTTGGTCTTGCCCTGCCCGTTCGCCCCGAGAAAAAACTGGCGCGGCCCGTCGAGCACGAGCTCGGCCAGCGCGACGTTGCGGAAATGCTGGAGTGTGATCCGGCGGAGGCGCATCAGCAGTGAAGATGCTTTTCGCGTAGCCCGCCGTGTGAGCGGCGGGATCGGGCAGTTATGGCGTCCTGTAGGGCAGCTTGCTGCGTTCGTTTTTTCCGGGGAGCGCCTGCGTCTCGCAGGCTGCGGGACGCGTGCGCTCCCCGGCCCCACCGGCCGTGCGAGCTTGGTAGGGCTGGTCTTTGACCGGCCTTCGGAGGCCAGTCGGAGACTGGCCCTTCGGTGGAGGCGGACGCGGTCATGGTTGCACCACGTTGGCGGCGGGCGGCACTTCCGGTGCGACGGCGGCCAGGGCCTCCGCCAGCGCCAGCCAGCCGGCCTCGGTCGTATCCCAGCCCGCGCTCACCCGGAGGGCACGCCGCGCCTCGTCGGCCGCGAGGCCCATCGCCGCCAGCACATGCGACGGCCCGGCCTTGCCCGTGGCGCACGCCGCCCCGGTCGAAACCAGAAAATCCCGCCGCTCCAGCCGCGCGACCCAGCGCTCGCCCTCGCCGTGGGGCAGCAGCAGCGACACCGTGTTCCATAGCCGCTCCGCGCCGGCGGCCACGACCACCGTGCCCGGCACGGCGGCGAGCACCGCCCGCTCAAAATTTTTCCGCCAGCGCAGCCGCTCGGTTTCAAAGAGCACCTTCGTCGTCTCCGCGTCGGCGAGCGCGGCGAGCATGGCGACCACGCCGGGATAATTTTCCGTGCCACCGCGCCGGCCCTGCTCCTGCGCCCCGCCATGCTGCGCGCAAAAATTATCTGCGCCCGGCGCAACCTGCAGGAAACCCACGCCCTTCGGCCCGCCGAACTTGTGCGCCGAACCGATGACCCAGCCCGCACCGCCCAGCCCCGAGCCCGGCAGCTTGCCCAGCCATTGCGTCGCGTCGCACAGGAACGGCACGCGCGCCCGGCGGCAGCTTGCGGCGAGTTCGGCCCACGGCTGGAGCACGCCGGTCTCGTTGTTCGCCGCCATCACAGCGACGGCCGTCGCGCCGCCGGCCGACAGCAATTTTTCCGCCTCCGCCACCTGAACCACGCCGTCTCGCGTGACCGGCAGCCACGCGATGCGCCCCTCGCCGAAATGCGCGCGCGCCGCCTCAATCACACACGGGTGCTCGGTCGGGCTGACGGCGACCCGCTCGGCAGGCGGCAGCGTGCGCGCCCAGTGCGACAGCACGGAGTTGGCCCCCTCCGTCGCGCCGGAATTGAACACGATGCGACCCGGCTCCCCGCCGAGAAACTGCGCCAGCTGCGCCCGCGCGGCGTCCAGCCGGAGCCGGACCCGGGCGGCGGCGCGCGTGGGGCTGGACGGGTTGTGCCAAGCCTCGTCCTGCGCGCGCAGCCACGCCTCGCGCGCGGCGGGCGAGAGCGGCGCAGTGGCGTTGTGGTCGAAATACGGCATCCCGCCAGCGTGCCGCGCCCCGCCCCGCTGGCAAGCGGCGGAATGCACCGGTTTTCGCGTGGCGTCCGCCCAATTTTCTCCCACCGTCGCCCCTTCTGAAAACGCGCATCATCTACAATCCCCGCTCCGGCCATCTCGCGAGCAAGCCAGGCCTGCTCGCGCTCGCCCAGCGCTGGGTGGCCGACCACCGCCCGGAAGCCGCCATTGTCCCCACCGAGCGCGGCGGCCACGCCACCGAACTCGCGCGCCAGGCCGTCGCCGACGGCTGCGACCTGGTCATGGCATTCGGTGGTGACGGCACGATGAACGAGGTCGCCCAAGCCCTCCTGAACACGCCCGCCACTCTCGCGCTCCTGCCCTGCGGCTCGGGCAACGGCCTCGCCCGGCACCTCGGCATCCCGCTCGACCCCGCCGCCGCGCTCGCGCTCCTGCTCACGGGCCGACCTCGCGCCATTGACGCCGGTTTCGCCGACAACCGGCCCTTTTTTGTAGTCGCCGGCCTTGGCTTTGAGGCGGAGATCGCGCAGCGCTTCAGCCTCCTCACGAAGCGGGGTTTCACCGGCTACCTCCGTACAAGTGCGGCCGCGTGGTGGAACTATGTCGCGCAGGAGTATGCCATCACTCCCGCGGACGGAGCCCGCCACGCGCACCGCGCCTTCACCCTCGCCGTCGCCAATTGCAACCAATACGGCAACGAGGCCCGCATCGCCCCGCGCGCGGAGGTGGACGACGGCCTCCTCGACCTCACCGCCGTGCCGCCCTTGAATGTTTTCAACGCCGCGCCGCTGCTGCTCACGCTGTTTCGTGGAACCCTCGACCGGTGCCGTCACGTACCGCAGTTTCGCGCGACAAAATTTACCGTCGAGCGCCCTGCCCCCGGCCCCCTGCACACCGACGGCGAGGTGCACGAGGCCGGCGCCCGCGTGGAGTTCACCGTCCGCCCGCGCTGCCTGCGCGTGCTCGTGCCGGCCCGGTAAATATCGGGTAGTGGCTCAGTTTGGTCGGTGGTAGGTTGCGCGCTCGCCGCGCAACTTCGCACTCCATCAGCCAAGCATCGCCCGATCCCGCCCGGCGTGTTTTGCCGCGTAGAGCGCGCGGTCGGCGGCGCGAACCAGATCGGCGGCATTGGCCGCATGCGCGGGCAGCGAGGCCGCGCCGGCGCTCACCCGCTGCGCGAGAGAAGTGCCGTCGGGCAGCACGACGGGCGCGCGGCGCATCGCGGCGACGAGACGCTCCGCCATGTCGAGCGCGCCGGCGGGCGGTGTCTCCGGCAGCAGCACGGCGAACTCCTCGCCGCCAAAGCGCGCGAGCCGGTCCACCACCCGCAGTTCGGCGGCCAGCCGGTCGGCGGCGGCACGCAGCACGGCGTCGCCCGCCGGATGGCCGTGGGTGTCGTTGACGCTCTTGAAAAGGTCGAGGTCGAGCAGCACGAGCGCGAGCGGACGGCCAAACCGTTTCGCACGCTCCGTCTCCTCGGCGAGCAGCCGGTCAAACTCGCGGCGGTTGAGCAGGCCGGTGAGCGCGTCACGCGTCGCGAGGCGGTGGAGCTGGTCGAGCGTTTCGCCCAGCTTGAGCGCGTAGCGCAGCGAGCGTTCGAGCGTGGCGGGCTTGATCTCGCCTTTCACGAGGTAGTCGAGCGCACCGGCGTTCATCGCGGCGGTGTCCACATTTTCGGAGGTCTCGGCGGTGAGGAAGATGATCGGCGTGCGGCAGCCGCGCGCCACGGCCTCCCGGATGAGCGCCAGCCCGTCGCGCGCGCCGAGTTGGTAGTCGAGCAGGCACGCGGCATGTCCGCCGGCGAGCAGCTGCGTCAGGCCGTCCTCGTAGGTCGCTGCATAATCGAGCTCGAACTGCTCCGCACAGAACTGGCCGAATTGCGCACGCGTGAGCGCGAGCTGCAGGCGGTCGTCGTCAATCAGCAGGATGCGGCGCATGGCGGGAGGAGGGAAAGCCTTCAGGTCTGAAAGTCGGAAGGTCGGAGGAGGATTTGAACGGGAAGGGCGCGAAGAGCGCGGAGGTTTCCAGAATGGTGGGAAAATATTTTCTCAGCGACCTCCGTGCTCTCTGCGTTTCAATGATCGGGATTGGGGAAACGAGTCAGCCCATTTTCACCGCGCCCGCCGCCAGATCGGCCGCGACCACGGCCAGCCGTGGCGCGATGGCCACGCGGTAGGCGAGGTGGTCGCGGATCACGTTGACCAGCGCGCTGCCGACCACGACGCCGTCGGCGTGAGCGGCCACGGCAGCGACATGCGCGCGCGTCGAGAGGCCGAAGCCGACGACCACGGGCAGCGCGGTATGGGCCTTGATGCGCGCGACGGCCTCACCGATGCCGCCCGCCACCTCGGCGCGCACACCGGTCACGCCTTCACGCGAGACGTAATAGATGAACCCGGTCGCGGCGTCGGCGATTTTGGGCAGGCGCGCGTCAGGCGTGGTCGGCGCAACGATGAAGACAGTCTTCACCCCATACGTGGTGCAGGCGGCCTCCACCTCGCCGGCCTCCTCGGGCGGGAGGTCGAGCGTGAGCATCCCGTCCACCCCGGCCTCGTGCGCGGCGCGGACGTAGGCGGCGACCCCGTTGGAAAACACCAGGTTGTAGTAGGTGTAGAAAACGATCGGGGCCTCGGGAAACTCTGCGCGCAGGCGGCGCACCAGCTCAAACACACGGGCGGACGTCATGCCGCCCGCGAGCGCCCGCTGGGCGGCCAGCTGGTTGGTGAGACCGTCGGCGAGCGGATCGGAGAAGGGCACGCCGAGTTCAAGGATATCGGTGCCGTTTTGGAGGAGGGCACGGCAGGCAGCCAGCGAAGTGTCGAAATCGGGGTCGCCCGCGCACAGGTAGGCGACAAAGGCGGCGCGATTGGCGGCGCGGGCACGGGCAAAGGCGTTGGCGATACGATCCATTGATGAACAGTGTGGCCACAAAGGGACGAGGAATGACACAAAAAATTTCACGGGACGAAACTCTCCGTACTCCGTCTGCGGTTTGTAACGTAATACGTTACAAACTGGGTTGGGTTGGAGCCAAGTTTTTCGAGCTGGCGGTGGAGTTTGCAGACCTCAAACCAATAATTTTACCACGGATTGCACTCATGAGCACGGATCAATCTTTCGGACTCCGCCCTTGGGCAACCCACGCGGTGCGCCGGTGACCGCAGGCCTTGCATCCCACCGACCAAACGCTGGTCACTCCAGCTCACAATCCACCAGCACCGGCCGATGGTCGGAGAGGAAGGAGCGGACGACTTCGCTGCGGGCATGTCGGCAGCCGGGGGGGAGCAGGATGAAATCGAGCGCGCGACCGGGCAGCGGCGAAGGGAAGGTGCACGCGCCGTCGGTGGGGTGCATGGTGTAGTCGCCGTGGCCGTGGCCCGAAAATTCGCGCAGGAGCGCGGCCGTGGCGTCGGCCTGCATGGCCGAATTGTTGAAGTCACCGCAGACGACGGGCGGCAGCGCCCAGTGCGGATGGCGGTGGCTGCGCTGCGCGCGAAACCAGGCGAGGAAGAGCTCGGCCTGCCGGAAGCGGTGCGCCCGCGAGCGATGGTGCAGGTGAAGGTTGGCGAGCGGCACGCGGCGGCCGTCGCACTCGATCTCAGCAAACAGAAACCCCTTTTCGCCAATCGCCCGCGTGCCAAAGGAGACGCTCTCCGAGGCCAGGATGGGATGGTTCGAGAGGAGCGCGTTACCGTAGCAGTAGTTTAACAGGCCCGCGCGGCGGTTGGTGATGCCGAAGACCGCGTGCGCAAACCCGCCGGCCTCGCGGATGAACTCGAGCTGGTCGAAGTTGCCCGCCCAACGCGAGCACTGGTCCACCTCCTGCAACGCCACGATGTCGGCGCGCAGGCTCACAAGCAGGGCGGCAATCTTGCGCAGGCGGCGGCGGATGAGCCACCCCGGGGCCAGGCCCTGCATGGGCACCAGCCCGCGCCCATGGGCGATGTTGAAAGTGACGATGCGCAGACGCGGCATGGCCGAAACGTGCGGCGTGGGAGGTGAAGAGCAACGGTGAACCGCACGAAGGCGGGGCGGGAAACGAGAGCCGTGATGCCCTCGTCACAGAAAGTGGGGAAACGTCGTGCGAGCACTGCGTCTCCCGTGGCCAGCAACCCGGCACATCACCCATGCGGAAGAAGGGATTGACAGGACGGCGGCAGAACCCGAGCGTGAATGTTCTTCAATTTACGGCGGTCATAGCTCAGTTGGTTAGAGCACAAGATTGTGAATCTTGGGGTCGCGGGTTCGAGTCCCGTTGGCCGCCCCATTTTGATAATCGAATACTTACGTATTCGTTGGGAGAAAGTAACAACGCTGGTAACAACAGATTTTCCAACAAACCCCAGCGGTTGCCTTAGCCTGTTTCCGTTTGTTAGCGACCCGGCCATTGGAGATTTGCCTGAAAAGCCACGTGGGCTCGGATTCAAAACTCTTCCGTCTGCCCCCCCTTGCTCGGACTCGGCAGCCTGAGATCCACCGTGCGTGGTCGCCTTCGGGCGCGGCGATCCCGACCGGCGACATGGTGGCCTTTTCCGACCATGCTGCCGCCAGCCTGATGCTCGGCAACCAGTTCTGCGATTTCGTGCATGGTCGCACGCGCTCGCGGGGTTTCCCCTGAAAAACACCGTCATTTCCTTGGACTGCCCCCAGACCATGCTGACCATGTCCACCATGCTGCCTGTGGCTGCCGAGGGTGCCGACCTTGCCCTTTCTTGCCTTTTTCCTGATCCGCAACGCTGCTTTCCGAACATGTTTCCGGCTCGCCGTCAGCAAACGCAGGGGGCGGGGGGAGCGCGCCTCGTGGTCGCGGCGGGTTCAATAAATGCTTCCCAACCTGGCCCTGCGTTTTAACGTCTTGGCATGGAGATTTCTGATCTTCCCGCCCCCTCCCCTTTCCAGAAGGTTTTCACCGATTGCCTCTCACAGGATGTCTCGGTGGAGGTGGATTTTCATTTTCACTGGTATGCGGTCGGCAAAATCCCGGCCAGCCAGTTGCGAGGTCAGCTTCCGCTGAAGGAGGACTTCGAGAAGGCCGCATATGCCCATGAGTATCGTGAGATCATCTCGGCCCAGTTGGATTTGATTGATGGCGCGGGGGCATGGATCAAGTCCGAGAAGATGGAGTGGCCCGTGCAACTGCTGGAGGAGCGCATTGCCGCACAGTCGTTGCACGGCCCGGTCGTCGTGCTGGAAGTCGGTCATTCGTCGCGCCTCGTCACGCCCCTTTCCCTGGCGCAGCTCGCCCGGCTGGTCATCGATGACGGCTGCTTTGTTTTGGACGGGAAACCCCTGGATGACCATCCCTGCGCTGATTACCCCGAATACTACGTGCTGGATCAATCACTCCGTTACGAGCCCCACGCCTACCACTGGCTGCTTTCGGCGGCGGCATCCCTTTTGGAGGGATTGATGTTCATGCTGCTTCATGTCCGCAAATCCGGTCGCGGACTGAACAAGGGAAACGCGTGCGCGGTTTTGCTGGCCGATCCCGATCGCTGGGCGCTGGTGGCCCATGAGTTCGTTGAACGCTTCGGGTTCCTGCGCGCCGAGGAGTTGCTGGGAAAGATGAACCTGCTGCTCCTGCTCGACGGCGGGTTCTGCCTCGCGGACGTCTTCCACTCCGACGTGGAGTGCCCCGGTCAGGCCCGCTTTTCATTCGCCGAAGTCAGCCCCTGCGCCCGGCCCGGCGCAACCGCCCCCTCTCCCGCCCTCTGAGAATCCTCCACGCCAAAAATAACTCCCGCAAGGGGCTGGCGCGTCGGTGGAAGCGAGCGCGCGAAATTCTCGTTTTGACCAAGCCGGGGCCGGGGCAAACGTCCGCGCATGGCCCTTCGGACTCTTGCCGTGGATTTCAACTCCTACTTCGCCTCGTGCGAGATGCAGGAGCGGCCGGAGTTGCGCGGCAAGCCGGTCGGCATCGTACCCGTGCTCGCCGAGACGACCTGCTGCATCGCCGCCAGCCGCCAGGCCAAAGTGCGGGGTGTCAAGGTTGGCACCGGGGTAGCCGAGGCCCGTGCGCTTTGCCCGGACATCGTGATCGTCCAACAACGGCCCGCCCTCTACATCGGCTACCACCGCCGGCTGCTGGCGGAGATCGAGGCGTGCATCCACATCACCGCCATCAAGTCCATTGACGAGGTGGAGTGCGACCTGACCGCCACCTTTGCCCCGCGCGAGAAGGCCATGGCCGTGGCCCGGCAAATCAAGGACCGGGTGGCCCGGCACGTCGGCCCCTGCCTCACCAGCTCCATCGGCATCGCCCCGAACTGGATGCTGGCGAAGCTCGCCTCGGACATGCAGAAGCCGGACGGGCTCGTGGTGCTTGATGACGAGGACATCCCCCAAAAGCTCCTCGCGCTTGAAATGACCGACATCAGCGGCATCGGCCCGCGCATGGATCATCGTCTCCGGGCGCATGGGATAGATACCGTGGCAAAGCTCTACGGTGCCACCAAGGCCACATTACGGGGCATTTGGGGAGGGGTCGAGGGCGAGCGCATGCACGGGCGGCTGCGGGGGGAGAACATCCCTTTGTCGCACCAGGAGCACCAAACCGTGGGCCACTCCCATGTGCTGCCGCCGGGGCTGAAAACCGAGGCGAAGTCCTTTGCGGTGCTGCACCGGCTACTGCAAAAGGCGGCGATGCGGCTGCGCTCCATCGGGCATTACGCGGGCGGGCTGATGGTCTTCGTGATTTATCGGGACGGCCCGGAGTGGAGCGAGGAGCTGCGTTGCAACGAGACCCAGGACACGCTCACGCTGACGGCCGCGCTCAACCAGCTTTGGCAGCGACGACCGGATGGGCTGCGGCGGCGCGTGCCGGCGAAGGTGGGGGTCGTGCTCAACCGGCTATCGCCGATGCGCGGCCACACGCCCGACCTGTTTGACCAGGAACAGGAGACGGCCCGTGAACGCCTACATCATGCGATGGACACCCTCAACCAGACTTTTGGCAACGGCTCGGTGTTCTACGGCGGCGCGTTCGGGGTGACGGACAACGCGCCAATGAGGATCGCGTTCACGAGGATCCCGACGCCGGAGTTGGAAGAGATCAATCACGCCCTCGGGCGGCGTGTCCGGCCACAAAAAAACTAACGTTCAAGCTGAACCACGGCCGCTGGGGGCCGTTGGCTCGGGCGACTGGTTGGACGTTTTCTTCTTCATTCTAGCCCGATGAGCATCGAGTCGGTGCTGCTCGTCGTGACATGGGCGACAAAGAAGCATCACTTCGTCGATCTTATATTCCCAAAGCGCCGCTCCGTTCTTGTAGAAGGGATGATGAACATCGAGGTGGTGGCCGGCACCACAATGCTGACAGCGAATCTGCTTATTCTTCACTCTTTGCTTGAACAAGCGCCACCTCGGATCTTCCAGCTGTGCAAGATACACCTCGTGAGTCGGCGCGCCCTCACCGCCGAATATCTTTTCTAAGCCATACGTCTCTATCTTTTCCCAAACCGAGGTGTGCATCGCTGCGCCGGTAATCTGCGCGATATGCTTAGCATCCTTTTGGACGCCGACGTTGGTGCGCATTGCTCTCATCTTTCTTTGCCCAACGTTACAGATGGGCTCTGGCGGCTGGTTGGGCTCTTCTTTTTTCATCGGCTTGGCACGCTCTCGGCGGTGAGGATCACCGGCATTCGGTTGTGGATGGGCGCAACGAGGTCGTTGGGCGTCGTGGTCAAGATGGCGAAGCTTCCGGGCAGCCGGCCGATCTCATAGCAAACATGGTCGAGCGCAAACTGTGATGTAACATTGGAGGGCATGGCTAGACCTTGCGTTGTTGAAACTCACGCGCCAGCCCGATGAGATACGATGCGTTCCGAGTCTCCGGGTAATCTCCCGGATGCTCTGATCTGCTTTCCTCAAAACTCGCACAAAATTTATCGACCCACGTGAACGATTCGCGGCGTCGCAAACCTGATTCCAGAATAAACTCCAGTCTGCTCTCGCAGACTTCGACTGAAAAACTGGCGCGCCCTCCGGCGGTGATGATCCTTTCCCCCTCCAGTTTCTTCGCGAATGAGATGAAGGATTTTGGGTTCATATGTCTTTGGTGGTTAATAGTAGCGAAGCGGCGCAAATGAACGCGAGCACGGAAGCGCCCGATCTCTCGCAATTCCCTGCGGGACTTGTCGCAGAAACTGACGTAGAGCGTGTCTGCGGTGACATAGTATATCGCGTCCTGCCTAAATTTGCAGCCGGTCTCGCAGGCGGGATCAAACCCGATTGCCACCGCCCAGCCCGGCTCGGCGTGGTTCGTGGTGGGCGAGAAGCCGGTGAGCCGCCGCACCCACTGCGCCCGCTGCCGCAGCGCTTTCTCCAAGGCACGGTCGGCCTCTTGATTTTCCACGTCGGTCCATTTTTCGCCCGTGGTGGCGTAGGCGGTGATGATGGCAAATGCTTCCGGCCAGTCCGCCCAAGGCTCCTCCCATCGAAAATGGGTCTCAAAGTAGAATGGCGGCATTTCCATGACGTCAGGGTTCCGGCAGCCGCCTGAGTTGCCCGGTGCTTCTTAGCGCCTCGAAGTAGGAGCAGACGCGCTCGGCCAGATACGGCAGCGAGCAGAGCACGCCAAGCTCGATATTCTTTTGGTGCGCGGCCTCGGTAAAATTGGCCGATGTCAGCAGGATTTTGCGGCGATCCACGACGACCACCTTGGCGTGAAGGCTCGCTCGCACCTTGCTGTCCGTGTCGAGCGCGCGTGGGTCAAAATACACCTCGGGAAACGGCTGCCACGGCCAGTGTTTCTCCCGAAACTCACTCGCATATCTCAGCACCAGCGCCTCCGGCGAGGTCGTGTCCCCGTGCTTTCGTGGCACGTCTACATGAAAAATTATCCGCAGGCCGGGCCGCTTGGCTTTCTGCTCGGCGAGGCGTTCAAAAAGCAGCCTCCCGTTGTAGAACGCATACCCGGCAAGAACGATCTCGGTTTCCGCTTCCTGAAACAGCGATTGCACCACCGCGTAGGTGTCTGCCGTCGGCACGCCGGGCACATCCGGGCCGGAAACGACGAGGTCGGGTGCGAGCATATGGTCGCGCTCGCGGCCTGCGATCACGGCGTGCAACAACCGTTCGATTTGCGCGGGAGAAAACCCGGCTTGCTCCAATCCGCGCAGCCAGCCAAGCAGGCTATCGGCCGCCTCACTGGCGAATGGCACCAGCGCGGACACCGGTGACTCCCCATACACCCAACCCGCGCCGACCGCGCTGGCGAAATTAACCAGATGGGAGCTGCCGATTTCACTAAGAACTTTGTCGGCCCCATGTTTCATGGCGTCGGGAAGAATTCTGCGCCGCAGTGTTCGACTGTTGCCACTACTAGGGCGCGGTCGAGGAATTCGTTGCGTTGTTCGCACGATGTTTCTGGCACGAGCACGCAACCGTGACACGCCGCCCCGTGCAGCGGAGCGTGATCGTGCGGCCCCGGCGCGTGGTGCGCGCAGATGGGGTCGTTGGCGCAAAGGGAGGCGAGTTCGAGCGCCTTGTGCACGAAACCGGAGATGCGCCGCGCTGCCTCGACCAGACCACCCAGAGTGCCCTCGGCATCGGAGGAACCGGTGTAGATCAAGATGCCGTAGCGCCGCCCACCACCGGGAGCCTTGGCGTCGAGCGCGTAGATGCGCTCGCGCAGTGACGACGCGGGATAACCGCAATCGAGAGAGATCGCGGTCATCAAAAGATGGGCGAACGTGTGGAGCATGTAGTAGGGGGCCCCCGGGAACGTCCGCTTGCTGCCCGGGTGTCCGCGCAGCCACTCGTCAAAGCCGGCTTGAATAAGCTTGGCGCGCGTCACCACGGCCGGTGTTTGAGCCCACGCCTCGACGACGGCGGCATCGAATACAAGGAAGACTCCCTCGCCTCGATTCTCGACGGCCGGCAACCATTCGACATCCCGAGCGATGAAGGCGGGTTTCACTTTTAATGACAGCTCGTCATCGGGTAACTCGCCGTTAATGTCCGTCCCAAGAGACTCGAAACGGGTAAACGCTATCTGGGCGATGACTTCGCGCAGACGATGAACTAGAATAACATTGGTCACGCCTACCATCCACGGTCCGGTCCAGAGGGACTTGGGCAGGCTCCGGGCAAAAAAGTCGCCGTCCGGTTTATCGGAGCCGAGTTCTTCCAGAGCCTCGGCGAACGCCTCATACTCGACCTCCTTGACTGGGCGTTCTACAAACTGAGCCACGCCGGCCGCGATGCGTTTCACGCTCGCCAATACCTCGGCGTCAGGAATCCCCGCCAAACGCGTCGCGATATTGGGGATCTGCCTCATCATCACCAGAGCCTCGGGGTTCTTGGCGACCACGGAGAGGCCGGCGTCCCACAACAGCCGCACCACTTCATCCACGGGGGATTTCTTATCGGGGATGGAGATGACCGAGAGGGTCTGTGAAAAGTAAGCGTTGCTCGCGCTGCGAATCAGCAGCCGGCTATATTGATCGCACGCTTCGTGGGCAAACGAACCGAGCCAGGGCCGGCGCCCGTCACAGCGCCCCAACGCTCGGCTTCCCTTGGTGGCCGCTTGCGCGAGCGAACGACGCTTCCCGCACCCGGAACACGATACCTCGACGTCCACGAGAGCGCCCGTTGTGCTTTTTTCCTCCAAGTAGATCGGTGCACCGCATCCGCCCGAGTAGCCATGCACGAACGCCTGCCAGTCGAGGTCGCCGAGGTGTCCGTGCTCACAGGCCCGCACGAAGCGAAGCGGCACCACCTCTTGCCTGGCGGCACCGTCGTGGAATTTCCCGTTGGTCAGTTGGGACTGGGGGACGATTTGCCGACGCGTTCCGCGATGTTCAGGCAGCGGCCTTCCGTCGGGACCTATACGCGGCTCAGCCTTCTGCACGAGAAAGCACCGGGGGAATTTGAAGACCGTGATGCCCGGTTTGCCCGCCGTGGGGTCGTCGGTGGAGGGTGGCGGAGTGCGTAGGGTGATGTTTTCCCGCTGAAAGCGGGCACGCAACTTTGCGAGCAGGCGCGGCTCGTCCACGAGTGGCAGCGGACCCGGCGAATAACGCCAGTGGTCGAGTCCTCCGATGATGACGGAGCCCTCGGGCTGGTCCATCATGGCACCGGCGCCGAAGGTATTGAGCAGTTGGCTGGCTCTGACTTCGCTTTTGCTCATGTTAGTCTATGAGGTCTTTTGGGAAAAGATCCACGCTGGGTTCGACGTCGCGCATGGAACGATTCGCGCGAAATTTCCGATAGTCGTCCGGCATCGCGGCCAAGGCCTCGTCGAGAAAGCCGTGCATGAGCGACGGGAGGTTTCGTTCCTCGGTGCCGTATTGGAGTTTCACGCCGTCCTGATGCTGGCGGTCGGCGAGCTTGAACCAGGTGTCGAGTAAGTCGATGCACCGGTCGCGGACTTTTGCCCGGAGGGCCGCTTGGTCGGGCGGCGTCAGGCCACTCCGATGCGCCACGGCGCGGTGCGCGAAGGCATCGGCAATTACCGTGAGCGATGCGCGATGCGCCAAAATGCTGGAGGCACCGCCCGCCGCAGCAAACTCGGGGTGGGTGTGACGGGCATAGGCGACCAAGGCTGCGGCCAGCGCCCGATCCAGCGCCCGCGGTGAGAACGGCGTCACGCTCGTAGCCTCCACCGCCCGGTAGAACGTCGCGTGGTAGTAGCCGAAGCGCTCGTAGTGCGAACGGTCGCGGGGTTTGTGGATGTTCAGCAACGTGACCACGAGGCCCGGCCGTTTCGGATCGCGGCCGACGCGACTGGTGGCCTGAATGTATTCCGAGGACATCTTGGGCTGGCCCAGCACCACCATCAATCCCAGGCGGGTAATATCGAGACCTACCGAAATCATGTTCGTCGCTAGGGCGATATCGACTTGGTCTTTTTCCACGGAGTGTGGCTGCGACAAACGTCGCTTCGCCTCGGAAACTTTATCGGTCGAGACACGCGACGTGAGTTCGAGTGGTTCGCCGATTTCGCGTTTGATAAACAGGGTGTCCACCGGATCACGTCGTCGCCGACTACCGTAGCGACGCAATTGGCTCGTGACTTCGTCTTCGACGATGCGGCGCGATCCGCCGAGTTCCCTCAGGCTATTAAAATACCCGAGCAGGGTCATGTAAGGGTCGGCTGGATTGGTCGGACTCTTGCCGCCGGCCTCCTTGTAGAGCCGTTGTCCTGCCGATAGCAGGGCTAAGGCAGTGCGTAGAAGAACGACCTTGAGGCTTCGTCCTTGAGCTCCCACCCCCACGTAAAATCGGGCCGGAGTGTCCACCGAAGATCGCGTCTGCGCGAAGAAGGAATCGCGGCGATCCGGTCCTGCCGGTGGGAATATCATCGAACTGGCTCGACCAAAGAGCGCCTGAATCTGGGCCTCGGCCTGCCGCACCGTCGCCGTGGAAGCGATGACCTTGGGTTGCAGGGTTTGACCGTTGCCGAGGTCGCGTTCGGCCAGATGTCCGATGGTCGTTTCGTAAACACCCGCGATGGTGCCGAGCGGCCCCGAAATCAGATGCAACTCGTCTTGAATGATGAGCCCAGGCGGCGGGAGTGGCCCGCCGAGTGATTGCCCGCGTCCCGGCTCACCGGCGTTATAAAACCCGGCGCCGTCGAATCGCTCGACGAGGCCGAACAGTTTTCCCGACGGGCCGATCCACGGGAGGGCGGCGAACTTGTCTACTGTGGCGATGACGAAGCACGGCAGACGACGGTAGATGGATTCGTCGACGGCCAAGACCGGTAACGGTTGGTCGCCCGTGAAGGCGCAGCTCGCATTCACGCAGGTGATGCGTAGATCTTGCGGAGCTTTTTCCGAGGGCACCAAACGAAATGAGAAGGCGTTGAACTTCGTGCCGCACCACGGGCAGTTTTCCAACGGCACGGGAGACGGGTGCCGGTTCGAGTCGCTCTTGAATCTACGCAAACGTCGGTAGGCCGTGCTGTCGGCACTGGGGCCGGTATCGCCGGGGCCGCCCATCCGGTTGGGAGTGGCGGCGGACCCGACCCAGAGTCCGATTTCAAACGGCCAGTCGCCGAGCGATTTGTCACCCGCTTTGGTCCGCTCCTGCCGTTCCAATTCCAAGGCGCAGATAAGCGCGGTGGCGCGGCCGAGTTGGTCGAGCGTGAGTAGGCGCAGGGTGTAGCGCATGAGCACATCCACGCCCGCACCGCGGCGGCCGGGATTACGCAGACGGCGGAGCACCAGCGAAAACGCGGCGAGCGCGAGGTAGGCTTCGGTTTTGCCGCCGCCGGTCGGGAAGAACAGCAGATCGACGAGTTTCCGGTCGGCGCTGAGGGGGTCGTGGAGTCCCCGCAGATTCAGGAGAATAAACCCGAGTTGGAACGAACGCCACGCCGGTGCGTCGGCGGCAGCCGCGGGGTTTCCGGTGCGCTGCATTTCGCGCTGCCGGGCCTGGCGGGCCATCGCGCGGTTGGCGGTGCAGAAGGCCTCCCGCACTTCCGGGAGATCGAGCAGCTTGATTCCAGCCTCCATGCGATTGGCCGCAAGTTTAGCGCGATGAATCAATTCTTTCGCCGTCTTCGCGCGTTCCGGGTCGGTGGCCAGCTCGCCGGTCACCACCTTGGCCTGCTCGTTGATCCATTCTCGATAGCGGGCCACGAGCGGGCTGAGCGCCGCTTCGGCACCGGCCAAATCCTTGATGCCTGCAAGCGCCTCCATGCGCAGTTCGACGCCCGGCAGCGCTGCCGTGTCGAGGTGACCGATGTACTCGACCTCGGCGCTCGGCATCCAGCACGTCTGCACTTGCCGGCAGGTTTGCCCGGCCGGCAACGTCACTCTTTCGGCGGAGCAACCGATCCCTGAAACAAAATCGAAGGCACCTCGGTATTGGAGGTCGGCCACTTGGAGATCCATGGAGTCCGCGCTGTCGCTGTTGCGCAGGTCGGGCCGCGGCACAAAGCCTTCAACACAGGTGAGACAAAGACGGGCCTGAAACGCGTTGCCCTGATAGGCTTTTTCCCCAGGCGGCCGGCCGTTGACGCAGAACACACACAGCGCGCGCGTGCCCTTCGGCAGGCGTCTGTGGTTGCCCGCATCGACTGGGCGCAGCGTTGCTACAAGGCGCAGACCGCCACTGTTGGGCACGACCCACTCGGTGGGGCGCCCATCCAACCCCGGCAGCGTTAACTCAAGGGTTTCGCATCGCGGAGACCGTCGATACCCTTTCGGCGGTGGTGCTTTGGGGATCACGACGGCCGGCGAACCATCCTCGGCAGCGGGTTTGTCGGAGCCCTCCGGCAGAGGATATTCGGCCGGCACCTCATCGACTTTGACGCCGAGACCTTGGTCTTCGGGTTCTTTCTCCTCTGCGGTCGGGTCTTCCCAGTGGTAGTCACCCCAGGTGACCTCAGCCTCGATACGAGTCGTTCCGGCAGGAATGAGGACACTCAAGCCCATGGAACTGGGCAGGAGACTCGGTGGCGCGGCTTGCTTGTCGGGGGCCGCGCTGTCATCGGCACCGCCACCCTCGCCCGCGGCATCAACTTCTTCCTTCGCCTCGGCGTCGCTGCGATGCTCGACCGGCGCGGTCTCCGGCACGAGGTAGCCGGTGAGATACCAGCGCGTCGGGTTCTCCGGCAGCAGCTCGCGCTCGAACACATGACCCGGCCACGGCCCGACCAAGTCGAGCTTGAGCGCGTCCACGAGCTTGGCGCGGGCTTCACGGGAGGTCATGGGGACTAGAGCGGACATGATGCGAATCAAGACTGCACATCAAATCGCAAGGCATACGCTTCGATCCCTTCTGTGAGGAAAGCGCTGAATGGCAGGCTGCACAGACCGGGCCCCCAGATCGGTGCCTTCGGCCACGCCGGTCCCCATGAGTTGAGCGCCCAGAACCGCCCCTGATACTTCCATTGTTGATTTCCATCCACATGGTCGTAGCCCACCAGCAGCCACGCATGGGCGTCGACTGCGGGCCTGTCGCCTTCCAGCGGCACGAGCGGCATTCCATACCGGTTCATTGCCCGCCCAGACCAGCGTTGCGGATGAGTGGCCGAAACCACCACCACCCAGCCCGCCGCGAGCAAGGTTTTGATCTGCGCGATCTCCGCTGGGCCGATTTTTCTGATCTCTGGCCGTCCCAGCATCCCCGTCAGCAGTTGGGCCTCAATCATGCGCGGCGTCGTGCGCCAGCCGGGGCCGGCGGTCGGGCCGCTGGCGTAGGGGAAAACTCGCTCCCCGCATGGTAACAACTCCCTGACGGCATCAACGGTGCCGGATAACGTCCTCCCGTCGGGCCATCCCTCTCCCGCCCTCGCCGACATATTATGCAGCCAAGCCGGGCTGAAATCATCCTGCACCACACGACCGTGTCCCGCCCGATGTGCGGCCAGCGTCAACCCGGTGGCCACCGCATGGGCGGCACAGGTGCCGTGCTGCCCCTGGTCGCGCACCAACCGGCGATAAAGCCGCGCATCCTTGGCCGTCAACCCGACCCGCATCGGCAGGTCTGGCGTGGCCTCGCGGGGATGCAGGACGCGGTTCGGCGGCACTGGCCGTTTGAATCCATCGGGCAAAATGATTCCGCGCGACTGCTGAGAGGAATACTCCAAATTATCCGGCGGCTGCCATCCATCGGGCAGCATCCGATGCCACGGAATATCTGCGAAGCCGCCCCCGTGTATTGGCAGCACCGACTCGAAGTCTTCCTTGTGTCCCTCCTCATCGCTTGGCTCCTCGCCCATGATTGGCCCGGCCGTCGCCGACAGCCACTCCTCCATGAGCCGCAGAATCGGGCGCGGCTCGCCGGCATGGGCCTTGCGCGCCTGGCCCAGCAGGTTTTTCCCCGTCCACGGTTTCCCCGGAAGGACACTGCTTTTTACCGCTTCAAACTCAAGGAGAAGGCCCGTGACCGCTTGGCTGTAGTCCCAGAAATCGTGTCCCGCGTGTTGCTCGCCCATCAGCATGCCGAGGTTGTCCATGAGCACGTCCATGGCCCCGAGCGTGTGCGGCCAGTTGGCCGGATCCCATTTCCGGAAATGCGGCTCCACCGCCGACCGTTGTAGGGGGTGCAGGCGCTCCACCAGACCGGCATCCATGACGCGCTGCAAAAATGCGCCGCGCGGGAATGGCTTCCGGTTGGGGTTCAGGCTCGATGTGCTCATCAGAAAATCCTCCTCATTTAACCCAGCCTCGGCCTGCGCGACGCAGGGGGATTTCTGGGGGCACCACCACCGGCTCCGTCGGCTGAGTGTCGCCACGCACGATTCCTTCGAGGATCGGGCGCAGGCGCTCGGTCAATGCTTCCGGCGACTCGATTTTATCTATGACTCTCAGGACTGCTGCGTCCGGATGGTTGCCATCTGGGAGACGGTGGGTGAATGTCTTGTCTTCAACGGGAGTCCAATAATTCAGCCATGAATTCACCGTGTGAGCTGAGACGCGATTTAGCGTCGGGATGATCACGTGACGGAGTCGTCTGCGATGAGCGATGCCTCCGGTTAGGGATCCAAATAAAGGGGAGGCGTAGAGTTTGAGTTGTGCTTTGGTGACCCTCTCGGCCGGGAAAAACCTGATAGTTTGCAAGAGTGCTCCGCGCTTATTGTAGAAAAACTCCGGCTCCGCAGCGATCGCCGTGCTGTGCTTGTCGTAATGAGCTTTGATGCCGGCACGTTTTGCCTCTTTTACGCACGTCGCCATCAAAGTATTTCTACGCTCGACCACCGACAGACTGGCGAACGTGGCAGCATGGGCGGACGCCTTCATCTCTGCTTGGTGCTGTGCGACCAGCGGTCGTATGACGTGCTGAATCCTCCGCTTTAGCCGGTCAGCAAAATCGCCATCGGGCTTTGTCCAGGAGATGATGTTCTTCATCTGAAGGTCAAAATGGATTCTTTCGTTTCCCTCTTTGTCCTCGTCCTTGGGTTTGAAATGATCCTTCCGCGCGATGTAGATCACCGGCTTGGCCTGCCCCCACGCATAGCCTGCCTCGTAATAGACCGAGGGTCGTGCGTAGGTGAGGTCGGCGATGCAGAAATCCGCGGCGTCAATCAACTCGATGATCTTATCATCAATGTCGTCATTGTGAATTTCGCGATCCACCCGCCGTGGTTGAATTTGGAGTCCACGGAGTAGTCGGACGACGACCTTGTCGTAGATGACGTCCACGTCTGCTCGTTCAAAGGCGGACGCGATAAAACACTTCAGTGGGGGACGCATCGTATTCGTGGCCATTGGCGTGGCTTCCTATCAGCCGAAAATCTCCCCCTGCGCCGGCGGCAGCAGTTCCCCTTGCGCCGGGGCCACACCGGCGGTCTTCTTCGGCCGGCCGCGCGGTTTGCGGGGCACACCGGGCTTCACTCCCCCATTCCCTATTCCCTTCTCCCCGCTCCCGCCGCCGCCGGCGGCAGCCAGCCGCTCTTCCTCGGCGCGCTCGGCGTTGAGCTTGAGGAGGCGGGCGAGGACGTCGTCGCGGACGGCGTCGGGCCAACGGTAGCGGATGGACTTGGCGACCGGCTCGCCGTCGGCGTTTTCCTCGAAGTAGTCGGGGATGAATTCGCAGGCGGTGGGGAGGTCGCTCCAGCCGTATGCGGCGAGGACGGCGAGATCCATGGCGGCGTGCAGCTCGCGCAGGCGCAGGATGCCGGGGTCGGTCTCGGCGGGGTCATGGAAACGGTTGTAGGTGGTGGTGAGACCCTCGTCGTGGCGCACCATCAGCGCCGCCCGATGTTCGTAATACTCGCGCCCTGCCGCCTCCAACGCCGCGTCCGTCTCCCACCCGGCGGGAAATGGGAACGGCTTGAAGCAATCGTCCACATTGTATCGAGGACGATCCTCCAATGTGGCTCCAAAAAAGAGCGCCCAATGTAGGTGAATACGTGATGCGAGTAGAGCGAAAGCCGACCACTCGACGAACGCAAACACGATGAGTGTCTGGTCGAATGTTATCGGCGCACGTTTATCTACGAACGCAAAGCATTCGTGATGTTTGCTTGTGAGCGAGCGCACTAACACACGCGGTAGAGTCACGATTGCGTCACGCAAATCTCCACGGTCGTTCGCGAATCGCCACCAATTCGTCTTATGACTGCGATCAACGCTCGAACTTCCGAGCTTATCTCGCTCTGGCTTGACGCGCTCAGCGACAAGTCGAAGTAGGTCAGGCCAGTCAGATGCAACGGGAAACGGGTAGTCGAGGGGGACGACTCCAGTTCTCAGCCAATTCTGGTGAAGATTCTCTTCAGCAGTTTTCCACGATCCACCGTCGACGACGTCTCTTCGCAGAGGGAAATCTGCAAAATCAGTAATGTAGCGATAGTGCGCTTGGGTTGGGGAGTCATTGACCTCATCGCCGCCGAGATATGGAAAAATGCGCTCCGCATTGCGTGGATCGCGCGCAATCAGCCGCTCCATTTCCGCCAGTGAGGTCGCTACGCCCTTTTTGTTGTGATCGTCGAAAGTGAAACCCATTCCACGAAGAAACACGCCGACAAAGCTCCGGCCAGAATTTGCGGCTAATTTTGCGGGATTCTCGTTGCCGCCGTCGTGGAAGAGAAACGCAGTGATAACTGAGACCTGCTGTCCATCGAGATCGAACGGTGCTGGCGCGGTCCCCTTCACAATCCAAATGACGCTCACCGTGACGGCCGCGGCACCCGGCCATTTGTAGCGGCGGCGCGCTTCGTAGATCGTGCCGCCACCCTCTGCGCAAATCCACCGCAAGCCTGTTTCGCGAGTGTCTCCTTGCCTAATGGTGTTCGTGGCGATCAAGCCGCATGTGCCTTCAGCTCGAACTTGATTGAAAGCGCGCCGGAAAAAATGGGCAACGAGGTCAGAATTACTGTTCGATTCGGCGTTCACGACAACAAGCCAGTCGCGATATGCTTCTCCATTTGTGGTGCTGATACGTTTCCCTCCGAGAAACGGCGGATTGCCGACGATGGCATCAAACCCACCTCGCTCGCGGCCGAACACCTCGGGAAACTCAATCTGCCAGTGAAAGGGCAGCACCGGATTCGCGCCCGAGCGCAGCGATGCCACCGCCTCGCGGGGTTTGATGGAGGGATCAAAGGGCTTGCTTGTGAGGCTGGCGACGTAGCGGTCGCGCAGCTCGTCCAATTTGGTGCGGCGGGCCTTGTCTTTGTCGGCGGCGAAGAAGGCGGCGATAATGAGATCACCGGCGAAGCGCACCTCGTCGAGGGCTTCGTCGGCAAGCGTGAGTTTCTGGGCCTTGATCGCTGGCGGCAGGAAGTCGCCGCCCTCCAGAATGCTGCGGCGGTAGGCGGTGGCGGTCTGGATGCGCTTCTCCAGAAATTCTTGGCCGAAGACGCGTTGCTTACCGGCGGTCTTTTCATCCCAGGTGAAGGCCTCGATCTGCTGCTGGGTGAGGCCGACGAGGGAGTCGCCGCAGCGGAGGTTGTGGTCGAGGAAGGTGAAGGGGTGGTCGCGGGCGAGGGTGGCGAGCCAGAGGGAGAGCTTCGCGAGGTCCACGGCCATGGGGTTGCGGTCCACGCCGTAGAGGCAGCGCTGGGCGACGAGGCGCATGGCGAGCAGCTCCTCGGTCTCGTCAGGCGGCACGGGCGGGCGGCCCCCATGCACGCGCCACGCCCGCACGAGGGCGTCGCCGAGCTGGCGGCACACCTCCACGAGGAAGGCAGCGGAGCCCACGGCGATGTCAGCGATTTTCAAATCGAGGATTTGCGCGGGCGTCGGCGGATCGCCAAGTCGGGCGAGAACCGGCGCGAGGGTCTTGCGGACGATGGGCTCGGTGAACGAACGTGGCGTGTAATGCGAGCCGGATCGGCGGCGCTCGTCGTTGGGCTGGAGCGCGAGGCCGCCCTTGGCCACGGGCGACGGGGTGGCGTTGCGATCCATGCGCTTGTCCAACGCGGCGAGCAGGTCGTCCACCGTGGCGGCGGCTTTCACGCCTTTCTCAGCCTCGCCGGTGAGCTTGGTGTCAGCCTGCTCGCTGAGTTGCTTGAGGCGGTCGGCAGGTGGCTGAGCCAGTAGAGCTTCCAAGTCCACGATGGGCGCGGCGGGCGCTGAGCCTTTCTTGCGCTTGCCCTTGAGCGCGATGGCGGTGCCGGCGACGACCTCGACGCCAAACCCCATGATGGTCTGATAGACGGAGCCGATTTCCTCCACGTCGAGCGTGCGGTAGCTCACCCGCTCGCCGTCGAGGATGCAGAATTTTTCAAGGATGCGATGGAGCACGCCATCGCTCACGAGGGGCAGCGCGCCGATGGGGTCGGCCGGCTGGCTGCGGCCTTCGAGGAAAAGATAGCGGTTGGGATCGAAGAGGTGGCCCTCGCGGGCGGGCATCTTCAGCTCGTGGTGCTGGCAGCCGCCGTGGATGAGGCGGAACAACGCGAGGAGCTGCGCCCACGCGCCGAATCGGTGATCCATCGTGTCGGGATAGCGCTCGGCATCGGCCCGCAAGCGCTCAAACAGGCCGCGCACCGCGTAGTGATTCACATAGAGGCCGCCGGTGGGCAGGAGGCCTCGATCCTCGGCGAAGAGGATAAAGACGAGGCGTAGCAGGACGGTCACGAGGCCACCGTAAATTTGCTCGGGATGCTGGGCGGCAAGCTGGCGCAGAAGCGCGCCCTTCGCGCGCTCGTCGGCCCCCTCGAAGCCGCGCAGCAGCTCGTAGAGCGCGTGGAGGACTTGCTCGGCGAGTTTCTCGGAAACGCTGGCTTGGTAGTCGCGGCTGCGCTGGAGGAGCGACGGGAGGCGGGCGTCGCTGGGGGC
Organism: Opitutia bacterium; assembly: GCA_947475065.1. Lineage (GTDB taxonomy): Bacteria > Verrucomicrobiota > Verrucomicrobiia > Opitutales > Opitutaceae > CAIYUN01. The sequence goes on from CANJLB010000024.1 coordinate 36,338, forward strand.
ATTGAAGAGCGTCCACGAATTGAGCAGCAAGTGAAACGCGCCGAGGATGAGGCGGCCCGAAATCTCCGCCATCGCGCCGACGGGGAACGTGAGCGTGCCGGAGTTCTCCTTCGGCGGGGCGTAGATGAGGCGGAACTCCGTGCCGTTGGTCAGGAGGCCGATGGGCACCTGCGTCTCTCGGAGGAGGCGCTCGAACTTCTTGGCCGGCGAGGCGTGCCAGCCGCGCTCGCTGCCGGCGGCGGGCTTCTCAAGATCCACCGTGGCCGGGTGGGCCTGGACGAGCAGCAGCCATGACGACGCACCGTCCTTCGGCTGCGGGTTGGTGACGGCGTAAGTCGGGCGAAGCGTTTCCTGAAACTCGCGCAACTCGACTGCCAGCGACTCCGGCAGTGGGTGGGCCGGATCCCAGCCGACCACGAGGTCGGTAGGCCAGCCGAGGAATTCCGTGAAAAACCGTGGCAGCTCGGTGATGCCAGCGCGAGTCTCGGCGGTGTCGCTGTCAGCCAGCGGTAGTTCGGCGACGTGCTCGGCGAATTGACGTTGCAGCTCCCCCAGTTTGGACCGGTCAATAACCGCCTGCGCGTCCACCAACGCCGGCGCAGACACAACCAGCCCCTCCGGCTGGACGTAGCCGAGCCATGCAAGATGGTCGGCCAGCGCGGGGTCTTTGGGGATGTAAGGCATGCGGTGATGAAAATGCGTCAATGCGAAGCCTTACCGGAGGTATTTTTTCACCCACTTAAACTGTGAAATGCCGATTTCCAGACACCGGTCGTAAAACGCGCGCGTGCGAACAAAGTCCTGCTTTTGTTCGGCGACGTATTCTGAGAAAGGCGCGCGCTCAATGGCTTCTCGCAGAATCGGCAAAATCCGACGCCTCGTGAGTTCGCGCAACCACTCAGTGAAATTTACCTCAATCGTGAGATTGTCGGAATATTTCTCCACCACGGTGTCGAGCTTGGGCTCGTTGAGGATGGCTTGGCAGAGCAGCGCCCAAACCAAATTTCGGGATCGGCTGGCGAAATAATATTTATTGGGTCCCGCGTATTCGATTTCTCTGGTGAGAGTGTTGAGCCGCTGGCGGATTTTGTAGCACAAAATTACGTGACGGAAGTTGGCCTTGAGGCGACGGGAATCGAAAATCTCACGATAAAAATTATCGTTTTCAAAAAACTCCTTGGGGTTTGCCATCCGCTCTACCTGCCCCTCTGAGGCAAGGAATGTGAGCGCAAGGTGCCGGATTTCGATCGACCGGTCATGCTTGATGTCCATTTCCTCCTTGTCTTCGGCGGTGTAAGATTCGAACGCATTTTCTTGGCGCTCGTAAAAAATCCCCAGTTCACTGCGGAATTGGTCGGCCAGTTGGAGCTGAATCAGGTCGTTGGCGCGCAAGGCCCATGGTTGCACCGGGTTCTGGCGGTTGTTGTTTAGCGTGACCGTGGTGACAAAATCAGAGTCGGCCTGCGACACCACGCGGGCGAGCACTTGAATTTTTTCCAACCCCGCCGTGCCCTGCTTGATCGCGGGGTGGTCGGAGTAGCGTTTGATAAAGTTGTCCAAGGTTGTGACAGATTGGGCTCCGTTCAGCAGCCGTGGTTCGGTGATCTTCAGGGTGCCCTCGTGAATGGAGACACGCTCGGCGTGCAGGGTGACACCGTTGTGATTAAAGACGAAGACCGTTGGCGCTTGCTTGCCGTCGAGCACGATCTCTTTCAGCGCTTTTGAGATGGCTCGGTTGGGAGCAGTTTCCTCCGGCAGCGAAAAGCGGATGTTGCGCTCAAAAAAACGCCCGCCCATCGCCACAAACATGGTGCGGAGCGCGAGGAGAGGCACGAAGCCGACATGCATGACCTCGCCGCTTGGGCCGGTCTGGGTGAGATGCGATGACATCTGCAAATCGTAGGTATGGCTGGACGCGACTTTCACCCGGGCACCCACCGTCTTGGTGGCGGAAGAGCGGAACTCCACCGTGAGGTCGATCTCCCTCCCAAAATAATCGTTCAACAGATATTTTTTCGCCTCAAGATTTTCCCGCAGGTGCTCAAGGGTGGCGCTCCGATCCGCCTCGGTCGCATCACCCGAAAAAATGAAATGGATGAGCACCTTCCGAATGAGCGGCCGTTTCTCGTCGAGTTCGCTTCGCAAAAAATCAATCAGTGGGTTGCGTTTTTGATCGGCCACGGGGGCGGCGAAGACTTGGGCGAGCCCGCTCTCTGCCAGCCGCTTCAAGGAGTCGCGAAACAGGGCCACGTTTTTCGACCACTTGAATTGAAAAATATAGAGGTTCCCCGTGGCGGCATCGAAATGGTAGGCATCAATGCCGTAGTCGTGGCCGCCAAAGGTCACTTGGGTTAGCGCGTCCTCGCGCTTCAACCCGAAGGTTTTCTCAAGGTAGAGCACCCCGTAATAATCTTCGACGACACCGCCATAGGTCGCCTTGTGATCGCTGTGAGCCTGTTTCAATTCTTGTTCGGTGATAGCCATGGGGAGAGTTAGCCGGTGCCGGGCCAGAGATAGGCCGAACCGACCGGTTCGTGTGGGATCAATTTGGTGCGGTAAAATTTGGGCATGGGGTTACAGCAGCTCACTCTGGCCCGCCGGTATCGCGGCAGCGGGTGGCAACTTTCGGATTTTCTCCAACGGCACCAGCACTCCGCTTTGCTCGATGAACACACAGTCGAAAACATTGCCGGTGTGTGAGCGCCTCGAAGGCTCGAACGCCTCTGAAATCCGGGTGTAAGCCTCGTTCACGCTCGCGCAGGTGATGTGGGGCAGCGAGGGGATGCGGCAGGCGCAGTCCGCCAGCACGGGTCGTTTGCCCTCGCTGCCGATGAGCCGCAGGGAAGCCTGTGCGGTGAATTTGACGAAAGCATGGCCGGAAATCGGCGAGGATGTTTTTTCTTCGCGGTGGGGCCGCAGGCTGGCGGGAATGTCGTCCTGCTTCACCCGCGCCCAGAGAGCCGTGCCTTTGAGCAAAATTTCGCAGGTGGCCTCGCGCGTCAGCCGGTCTCGGTCGGCCTTGTTGGCAATGTCCGAGGCATCGAGAATCAGCTCGGCCGATGTTTCCTTGCGCAACGCGGGCAGAGCCGACCCGTCAGCGAGCGATACAATTCCATCGGAAATGCGAACGGGCAGGCGGACGGTGGCGGCGTATGAGTCGGGAGGTGGCATGGTCAGATAAAATCTAGTCAGCCCGTCACCGGCCAGAGGTAGGCCAGCCCCACAGGTTCGAGGCGGAAGGACTTAGTTTGGTAAAACTCGGCGATGCGCTGCGGCTCGCGCGTGAGGTCGCCTTCGACATTGGCCAGCCAGCTCTCCCAATGCCTGCGGTCGGCCGCCCGTTGGCGGCGTTCAGCCGCATCGGTGGTGTCGCCAGCCATGGGGAGATAGAGCTGATCCTGCTCACTGGCCTTGTATTTGGCCAGCACCCGGCGGCGCTGATCCTCCAGCGGGCCGCGCAGGGCCTCGGACTCGATGCGACCGCGCTCGACGAGCAGCTTCTCGGCGTCAGCGCGCGTGGCCTGTCCGCGTTGTTCCAGATGCGGCAGCAACTCGCGGATGTCCTGTGCCATGCTGGCCTGGAGCCGTTGGGTGGCGACAGCCGGCACGGTGCGCCTATTGCCGACGGTTTTGAGCGACTCCTGCAAAATCGCGACCGTGCGCGCCTCGGCGTCTCGGCCGTAAGGAGTGAGGCTGCCCTTGCGGTCAGCGGGGTCAGTCCAGCGGGCCGTGACAGTGATCAGTTCCTCGTGCAGACGGGCTGCACCTGCGCCGTAAAGCGACAGGCGGCCAAGGAGGACGACGCGCGGAATGGCGTCGTCGGACTGCGCGAGGCAGGCGCGGGAGAGGTCGTGATAGACGAAACCCTGCGACATGAACCGGCCGAGCAGGCGTTGCACGACCCGGTGCGAGAGGTGCATCTGCACGACGTCACCATCGAGGCCCGAAGGCGGGGCGAACACCACCGGACGGAGCGGTGCCTCGCGCCGCCACTCAAAGAGATTCTGGTCGTGCTTCGGGGGTGGGCGGAGCGTGTCGAGGGTGGCCGCCCACCGGGGATCGCCGCCGTGGCGGGCCTGAAGATTCGGAAAAACGTAACGGGTGGGTTCGCCTGGGGCCGATGGGGCCTGACGCAGCGGCTCGGCCCCCAGCAGGTCAAGCGAGCAGCCGAGCGCGTCGCGGAGCTGGGTTTCGTCAAGGCCGATCCAGTGGCGGGCATCGTTAATGCGGTTCTGGAGCGTTGCAATTTCACCGCGCAACCGGGACTGGCGCTGACCGGCGGCATCCTCCAGCTCGGCCTCGCGGGCGGCCCGTTTTTCGGGGTCGTCCTCCAGCGCTTCGATTTCAGCGGCAGCCGCATCGGCCTCGGCGCGGCGGATGCCGTTGCGCAGCCGTTTTTCTATCACCTCGGAGAGGCTGCCCAGTTCGAGACGAATCCTCTCGGTTTTGCGGACGAGCGCGCGCAACACACGATCCTCGGGGCGCTGCGTATAGACGAAGTAGTGGCAGAAAACTTCGCCATTGGGCTGTAGCTTGCGGTCAATGCGGCCATTGCGCTGTTCGAGGCGGGAGGGGTTCCACGGCAAATCGAAATGGAACAGGTGCCAACAGTGGGCTTGGAGATTGAGACCTTCGCGCGCGGCGTCGGTGGCGATGAGGATCCGGAGCGGATGCCGCTCGGGCGGCTCATTGAAGGCGCTTTTCAGGTCGTCACGTTTTTTCGGGGGTGTGGGGCCGTGAAAGACTTCCAGCCGGACGTCGGAGCGGTCGGTGCCGGCAATGGCGGCCTCAAGCTGGGTGCGGAGGTAGCGGGCGGTGTCCTCGTATTCGGTAAAGATGATGAGGCGCAGAGGCGACCACGCTGCGCCGGGTTGGGGCGAGGGTGTGCCGGGCAGACTGATGCCGGGGCAGGCGTGCTGCCGAAGCCAGTCAATCAGCCACGTCACGCGGGCATCGGGCCGGTGCCGGTGCTGCTCGGCCATCCGCGCCATGTCGCCGAGGAGCTGGCTCTCGCGGTCGGTGTTGGCCGAGGCCGACGCGCCGACGCTGGCCCGCGTCGCCAGCTCGATGGCGGTGGCGGCCTCAGTCTCCTGTTGCTCAGACGGGAGCTGGCCGCGCTCGTCGTCGTTGTCGAAGCCGGCGGTGAGCTGGGCGAGGTCGTTGGTGGAAATGCTCGTGCGCGCGGTAGTCTCGCCCGCCCAGACTTTTTCCATGGCCCGGCGATGGGCGGCGAGCGTGCGTTGAAACGCTTCGACCGAGGAAAACAACCGCTGCTGAAGCGTGGACAAAATGAGCGCGCCTTGGGTTTGGTCGCGCTTGGAAGAGTCGGCGAAGCGCTGGCGACGGATGGTCGCGTAGGCGTCGAGCCACTCCGCGAGACGCAGTTCGGGCGCGTCAGGCGGAAGCCCACCAATATCTTCCTGCTTCACAATCCGGATGGGAAAGCCGCCGGCGACAACGCGCACGTCCTCCTTGAGCCGACGCACCATGACGGCATCGAGGTTGCTCTTGAGCACCGGGACGCCGCGCATGAACCGCTTGTCGTCGAGCAGTTCGAGGAGGGCGCTGAAACTGTTCGTGTGGCCGTTGTGCGGCGTGGCGGAGAGAAACAACCGGTGCTCGAAGCGCGGCGCGAGGTCGCGGATGGCGCGGGTGATCTTGGAATCAATGGCGTATTTCCCGCCGCTGGCCGGCGCGGCGTGATGGGCCTCGTCGAGAATGAGCAAGCTGCCGGGGCGCAAGTTATCGAGCCATACCCGCATGGGCGCGGCGTAGGTTTCATCAATCAGCAGCCGTTGGGAAACAAGGAAACGAGGATAGGTCTCCCACGGGTTGACCGCGTAGCCCCGCTCCCGGCGGATACGCTCAACGTAGTCGCGGTCAAAAATCTCGAAGCGCAGGCCGAAGCGCGCGTCGAGCTCGTCCTGCCACTGCTTGAGCATGGACGGTGGGCAGGCGACCACGACCTCGCGCACGCGGCGGCGGAGCAACAGCTCGGTGGCGATCAGGCCGGCCTCGATGGTCTTGCCGAGGCCGACGTCGTCGGCGATGAAAAGGTTCACGCGCGGGAGCAGGAGAGCCTTGCGGAGCGGCTCCAACTGGTAGGCGTCAATGCGGATGCCGGCGCGGAAGGGGGCCTGAAACAGCTTGGGATCGGTTGCCGTGACGCAGTGCCAGCGGAGCGTGTTGAAATACGCGGCAAACTGGCGCGGATCATCGAAGCCCTTCTGCCCAATTTTGGCCCACGCCTCGGCGTCGAGAATCTGCCCGTCCAGCTCAACCTCCCAGATGACCTCCAGCTCCTGGCCCTGGGCGTCGTCATCCACGCAGGCCAGACGCAGCCATGTGCCGGACGGCGAGCGCGACGGCTCATCCGTCACGAGCCAATGCCGCGTGCGCACGCGGACCAGCTGGCCGGATTGGGGCAACGATGGGGCAGAGACTGTCATTGGGTGAGCCCATTTCAGTATGGTCTCCCCGGCGCAAAAGAAAGCTCCATCATGCCGGTCTGCTTCGTGCGTCACTGGCAGAAGGCAACTGCGCGAACTGCCACAACAAGATTGAGCAAGAACGTGACCGAATTTCTCCTCTCTCACCTAGAATTCCTCCAGCGGGAAGCCTTTTTCACTCTTAAACGGCTAGAGTTCCAGCGGGAGGCTTAAACTTGGCGATGTCACCGCCTGCAAGTAGGGTTGGGGCATCGGGAAAACCTCCTACCACCATGACCATCGAAACCGGCGTTGCCCTCGGAATGACCATTTTTCTGTCCCTGCTCGGCGTTGCGAGCTTCCTCGTTATCACGCGGCCAAGCGCTGGTGCCGACAAGTCGCCCAATGAAGGAAGATCGCTTCCCTCCCGAATCATCGCAGCAATTTTGCGCGAGAAATGATCCGTGGAAAAAATTTAATCCCCTCGGCATCAGCCCCCACGAGCCAGCACCCGAACCACAAAAGAACGTAAATTCCACCAGGCCTCGCGGCCTCGTCCTGCGTCTCCATGGCTCAGGCCTCCTGATAGACTGCCGGGTTGAGCAGCCGCAGCGCCGCCATCTCCTCCGCCTCCAGCCGTGCCACCACCGTAGCCCGCTCCTCCCTCGTACAGCACGCCGCGCATTGAGCCCGTCGCCGCTGCGACGTGTGCCGCCGGAGCATCGAGTCCTTCTCCACGAGCGTGTCGGGCCATTTGTCCCCAGGCTCCCAGCACAACTCGGGTGGTGGCAGGGCCGAAGCCTTGCTTGTGCAATTCATTAAGTCCAAGAATTGCATCGAGTTCATTTCCTGTAACGGGATGTCCATCGGATGTGCGGGTGGATCCACCCACCTCGTCCCCCGCCAGTCAAGCATCTGCCCGCTTCTCCGCCACCCCTGCCCTCCCCCGTCGCCTTGCTCACGCCGTCTGCCCCGGCCCCGCCGCCGCGTCCTCCGGCAACGTCACCCGGAACCGCCGCCCGTGACCGCGCCCTTCCACCAGAAACCGCCGCCGTTCCGGCCCGAAGTCGCGGCAGTGGTAGCTCGCCAGCAGCTTTCCCAGCCGCGCCTTGTCCGCGCGGTCCATCGTGTTTGCCGTGTGGCCGTCTGTGATTCTATCGAACAGCCCGCACTCTGCCGCGATGTCCGCCAGCTTTTCAAAGTCAATCGGCCGGTCGGCGTGGTTCTGCCGGATGAGCACGACCAGCTCGGCCATGTCCTCCCCGTCACGGTTGCCGCCGTCGTGCAGCGTCGGCGCGGTCACGGGCGAGGCGAAGCCCGCGTGCTCCACCATGCCGCCGACGATGCGCGCCCACTCGGGAAAGCTCGCGTGCGACTTGCTCCCCGCCGTCCGCCCGGCCTTGTCCCACGCCTGGACGAGCTGCCAGAGGGCCGCGAGGATTTCCGCCCGCCGCTCAATCAGCACGCCGACGCCGAGGGTGTGGGCAAATTTCCTGTCCTGCGCCTTCGCCTCCGGCTGGAACAGCTCGACAAACAGCGCGCGCCGCATCAAATCCTCCGAGAGCAACACGCCGTTGCCCGTGAAGAAAATCACCATGTTGTTCTCGCCCTCGTAGGTCTTCGACTGGTTCAGGATGCGCCCCTTGAAGATGTGCGATGTGAGCAGGTTTTCAATCGAGGCGCTTTCAATCCGGCCCTTGAGGTTGTCGAACAGTAGGCACTCGCACCCGCCGAGCACCTCCGCGAGCAGCAGTTTTTCCAGCTCCTCCTCGCGCCGGGGCAGCGCCGCACGCGGCGAGCGGCCCAGCACCGGCGCGATCGCGCAGTCGGCCAGCAGCGTCTTGCCGCCGCCCGCCGCGTTGGCTGTGTAGATGAACGCGGGGCGGTGCGCCAGCTTGGGCAGTAGTCGCCGCGCAAACAGCGTCAGCATGGCCGCCACCGCCACGGCCAGCGACCGCTCGGCCTCCATGAACTGAAACTCTTTCAGCAGCTCGCGCAGGAACGCGGCCCCATCCGCGCACGGCCGCGCGGCGTAGTCGCACCCGCGCAGCGTCAGCGTCCGGCTCGGCGCGTCGTATCCCACGGGCAGGATGGCGAGGCTGCCGTCGGGCCGGAGCACCGGCAGCGGCACGTCGTGGACGTGCTCGATCTCGCGAATCTCCGCCAAGAACTGCGGCGAGGCCATTGCCATGCGCGCGAGGTCAATGCCGATGGTCTTCCGGATGCGCACCAACTGATCGCCTTTGTTCTTTGTCACCCTCGCCGTGAACGGCGCGACGTAGCGCTCGACCAGCGTGCGAAATTCATGATCCCCCACCGGCTCCAGCCGCTCGCGCTTGTCGGTCAGAGTCATCAGGATTTTTCCGCGCCGGAAGATGTCCGCCCGCGACAGGTGCTTGCCCAGCTCGGCAGCGAAGTCGCCACCGGTGTGGTCGTCGTCGGGCAGCTCGACCATCGGCAATCCGTTGAACATGTTGCCGGTCATGCCCGCCGGTGTTTCGATGCGCAGCGATGGCGCGAACCGCGCGGTCTTCTCGGTGTCGTCGTTGTTCATTGCGGCCTCCCGTTCGCGTCCATCAGGCCTTCGTCGCGCAGCAGGCCGTAGATCTCCGCCGGGGTGAACGGCTCCTCCCGGTGCAGGTCGTTGAGATCCTTCGGCCCGCCCGGCGTGGGCGGCTTCACCGTCACGCTCAACGCCAGCGGCGCGAGCGCACCCGCAAACTCGCGGTGCCACTTCAGGCCGGCCTCGTCGTTGTCGGGAATGAGCAGGAAGCGCGGCCGGCGCGGCCAGCACCGCCGCCAGTGCTCAATGTATGACCTCCAGCCCGTCGCGCCCCTGATGCCGAGCACCGCCACGGCGTCCGGCCATGCCGAGTCCGACGCCAGCCAGCCCGCCGCCGCCGCGAACGTCACCGCGTCCCATTCGCCCTCGCACACCACGACGAGCCGCGCCCGGTAAAAATTGCCCAGCACCAGCGGCACCCCCGGCAGGCCGACGCCGGACGGGGCATACGTCCAGACCGCGCGCTCGCCCTCGCGCCGGGGCTTGTGCCTCAAGTGCCAGCCCACGGGAAACCACGCGTAGCGGCCGGGGTATTGCACCAGCCATGCAAGGCTGCGCTGGCCTTTCCACTCAGGCGCGGACAGCAGACCCTGCAAGGCCAGCCGCCGCGTCGTCCCCTCCGGCCACGCGCGCCACACGTCCACCTGCGCCTGCATCTTCACGTCCACCTTGGCGAGCCAGTGCAGCCCGGCCTCCCACGCCAGCCTCACGTCGCCGTCCATGACCACCGGCTTGTAGGCCGGCGCGGCCGACGACGTCGTCGAAGTCGTCGAGGTCATCGTCGGTCTCGCGCTCACGACGGCGTGGCTCAACGCCGGGCTCTGCGCGCCCGGCCTGCAGCCCACGCGCTCGCGCGCCACGGCCAGCGCCTCGGCGGGCGTGCAACCGCGCGCTTTGACGAGGAAGTCGAGCACGTCGCCGCCGTCGCCGCTCGCGTGGTCTTTCCACCTTTGGCCGTCCCCATATACCGAAAACGACGGGTGCTTGTCCGCGCGCCACGGCGTCCTGCACGACCGCCCCGGCGAGCCGGGGCAGGCCTCGTCACGCCACGCGTCTGCCACGCTGTAGCGCGCCTTCACATCCTCGATGGACGGCGCGCGCAGCCCCGGTGTGCTGGAAGTGGCGATGCTCACGGCTCGCTGCCCTCCTGGCTGCGCCGCCCCGCCCGGATGCGCCGCAATTCCGTCGCGGCACGCTCGCAGTCCTCGCGGTCGCCGTGCGCAACCACAAAGCGCGGATCGGCGGGCAACGCCCCAGCGGTCGCACGCGCCTGCGCGACAACTTCCGCCAGCGGCAAAACCTCCACGGTGTCCGCCGGCGGCGGCGAGTTGCGCACCACAAACGGCCCGCCTGCGGGCAGACCCTTCATGTTTGCAATCATGCTCTCGACCTCGCGCTTGGTGCCGACGCCCACCAACAGATCGCCCGTGGGCGACGGCCTGCCCTCGCGCGCGGCGGCCACGTTCACCCGCAACCACGCATGAAAGTTGGGAGTGTCGAACGTCAGTGTCCTCGGCGAGAACGTCGCCGCGTGCAGCTCGCCCAGCACCGCCGAAATATGACGTGGCGCGGTCATGGCAGAAATCGCCGCACCGTCACGGTGACGATTTTCACGTCCTCGACCGACTTGCCCACGCCATCAATCAACGCCTGGGCGGCCTCACCCCGCGTCGCGTAAACGCCGAGGTAGCGGTAAACAGTCTGGTCAGGCTCGCGTGCTGCGATGCACCAGCCGCGCCCGTCTGGCCGCTCGACAATCTTGCGGAGCGGCAGTGGACGACGGACCGGCTCACCGAACAGATCCAAATTTTGTTTTCGATTAAGCATGATCGGCCTCCTTCGCAATTTCGGCACGCAGGGTCTTGTTGCCGCCGTCGTCATTCTGCTCGTCGGCGAGCTGCCGCAGATAGCCGAGGAGGCTGGCGGTCTCGATCAGCCTGACCCCGCGCACGGCCCCCGGCTTGCGGATGAGCACGGAGCGAACTTTGCCCGAGCGCAGCAAATCGTAAACGACGTTGCGCCGCAGGCCGCTGAGCGGTTCGGCTTGACCCGGAGCCGGCACGCGCAGAAACTCTGGGTTGGTCGGCGCTCCCGTACCGCTACGGGTGAAGGCGTTTGTTGATGTTTGATTTAGCACGCCCGAATGTTCGAGCGGCAGAATTCAGATTGGAACTCAGTGGTGCGGACTACGATTAATCCAATTCAGATACTCCTGCACCGAGAGCCGTTACAAATTTAAGCCATCTCGTGACCTCTTGATGCGCCCATCTGCGTCTCACCCGTTGATCGGCGGGCAGGCTCAGCCATATTTTGAATTCCGTTGGCTGCTTCCCTGTGAATTCACACGCAGCCAGATCCGGGCTGCGAGTACGCGTGCCCTTGTCGAAAGCTCGGGTGATGCGCAACCACGCCAGATAGCGTAGGCCGTCATTAAAGGTCCGCTTGCCGACGGTGATCCCACGCCTGCCCCGCGTTCCCCGTCCGTTCCACCATGCTGGATTCGCATCAAGCCAAGCCTCAAAGCTGTTGAGCAATTCTGCCCGTGTGGGTTTGCGCCGCGGTGCCTTCGTTGAGATCTCGCTCGCTACCGGTCCCACATTGTAAACCACACACCCCAGTTCACGTAATGCCTGCTCCCATCGCTCCATTCTGTTTGGCTCCTCCCGAATGGGCATCATCGCGTCTCTTGCCGCGGGTCTGCCCCGCGTTCCGCGTCCCTCCCACCATTCCTGATGCGCATCCAGCCAAGCTTGGAAGCGAGTGTGCAGCGCAGCGCGCGTGGGCTGAGGTTGCTGGGGCATGGCGGCCATTTGTTTATTCTCCAACGCTGCCAGTTTCTCCTTTTTTACGGGCGCAAGCAGTGCTTTCTCTATGGCCGCTTGATTTTTTCCCCGTACGGCCGCTTGTAATTTCATCCTTTCGGCGGTTGCGACTACAACCGCTCGTATTTGGGAGATTCTAACATCACGGGGCGCTACCCCTAGATCAAAAATTACACGCCCCGTTTTTCGCAGTCTCCGTTTCCAAGTCGTCTCGCTTTGTGGCCCATCAGTACAGAACCCCTTGATTAAGTCCCACACGCCGCACGCCTCCAGTTCTTCGGGCGCGATTCGCCACCGTTCCGCACACTCCTTTTGCCGTGTCTGGGACAAATTTAACCACGCAGTGGAGGGAAATCCCTCTGTGCCAAAAAGTTTGCCGAGCGTCGCCCGCCGCCCCCTCTTCACCGCCTCCTTCCGGCTGGTGTTTGGTTGCTGCATCCATTCGCGACAATATTCCCAGATCGCCGCCGCAACCACCTGTTCCGGTGGCACCCGGTCGAATCTATATTCCTTCTCGGCCGGTAGCTGGGTTCCCTCGTTCATGACGCATCAAGGTCTGGCAGTTTGGCGATGGCGTCGCGCTTCGCGCCGTCCTCGACGTGGGTGTAATTCCGCGACACCGCCGCCGACTCGTGGCCGATGATGTCCCGCGCGACCGCTTCCACCACCCCGGCCATCTTCAGCAACGAGGTCGCCGTGTGCCGCAGCGAATGGAAGCTCACCGGATTGGTCTTGCGTGCGTCCCGTCGCCGCGCCCCGTCACCAGTTGTCTCCTCATGGCTGCGCTTTGTCGCGAGGTTGGCTGCCACGAGAATCCCATGAAATTGCTGCGACAACCGCGAGCGGTCGCCTTTGCCCGTCGCCAGCGCGTGCGCCTGCGGGAATAGCGGCTGCTGCGGGTCGTCGCTCGCCGGCAGCGTGCCGAGGTGGGCGCGCAACAGCTCAGCTAGCGGCAGCCGCGTGCGCCGGCCCGTCTTGCCCGTCACGAATTGCAGCTCGTTTTTCTCTAGGTCAATCGACTGCCAGGTGAGTTGCGCGATGTCGCCCAGCCGCTGGCCGGTGTAGAACCCAAACAGGATCATTCCCCGCCATTCCGGGGACGCGAGCTTCAGCACCGTCTTCAGCTCGGGCAGCGTGAACGGTCGACGCTCGTTTCGGTCCGACGCCCGCAGCCTGAGCGAGTCGAGCTGCTGCGCAGGGTTGCGCTCGATCAGACCGTCCTTCCATGCGGATCCGAGCGCGACACGCAGATACTTCAGCGCCTTATTGGCCGTTTGCACGGAAGTCCGTTTTAACACCTTGTCCCGGTAGCGCGCCACGTCCGAGCGCGTCACCTGCGCGATGTCCCGGTCGGCCCGCTCGCCGAGGGACGTGACAAACTCCTTCACGATCTGCCCGTAAGCCTGCGCCGTGCGCGGGGAGGTCACACCTCCCCGCGTGCTCACCCAGCCATCGAGGTAGGCGCGGGCGGTCTGGGAGGGCAGTTTCTCGTCATTGATGATCTCGTAGATGTCTGACAGCACCCGCCGCGCCTGGGCCTCGGAGAGCTTTTTGCGGGAGGCATCCTCCCACTCCTCGGCGATTTTCAGCGCCTTGCGCCGGTCCGTCTGTTTGGTGCTGCGTTGCGTGCGCCGCCCATCGGAGAGGGTGAAGCACCCAAACCAGAAGGGCGAACGCGGATGTTGTCGAACTGAGGCCATTTGTTGCTAGATTCAGTAACAACGAACGTAACAACGGATTTTACCGTTTGTCAACGACCTTCTAGGCCCCTCTACGAGGTAAAACAAATCGCCGCCTAGGCCGACATCGAATCGCGGGTTCGAGTCCCGTTGGCCGCCCCATTTTTGTTTCCCGTTACTTAGCAATAGGTAACGGGTTTTTTATTGGCCGTTTTTGAGCCAAAATAAATAGCAAATAAATTTCGGTGTCCAGTTAGTGTCCAGTTATTTTCGTCCTCCCCACCCTGTCTGCGGCCCACGCCGGCGAACCGTGCAAACGCGATTTTCGCCTTGCTCGCAACCGTGCTCAGGCTGTGGCCACAGGCAGATTGCCGGGGGCCGGGGCTGTGTCCTGCGATTTCAGCCGTTCCCGGCGTTCGCGCAGCCGCTGGATTCGTTCGGAGATGGACAATGACTCCCACCCTTCCGGCATGGCCGGCGTCACGTCAGCCGGGGCAGGCTTGCCACAGCCACGTTCAAGCAGGATTGAGCAGGCCGGGATTGAGGCGCGGGGGTCTTCGCTGCGCGCCCAGTATTTCAGGCGTTCAACGGCCTCCGGGCAAAAGTCCTTGGCGAGCTTGCGAACGTCGGGGTGAAGCTCCGGCGTGCGGCCCTTGGGGTTTCCGCTCTGGCCGGGTTTCCACTTGGTCGGGGCCAAGGCATCCAACTGCCGCCGGCGGGCTTCGTCCCGCTGGCTGGCGTCATCGGTCGTAATTGTAACGGCTTCGATCATAGCACTGTTAAGGCGCAAGTTCACACTCTTCCACAGAAAGTCTGAGAGCAATTTGACCGAAATCCCCGTATGTTTGCAAATCCTCAATTTCTTTAGAAAGCCAAGATTCCACGGCCAAAGTTTGGCCGGGTTGCAAAGGCTGACGGATTAGAACTGCCGCCCGTTCTGGATGAGTGGGAATGCTTGGATCAGCAGTGAAATAATCATCCGGGTTTCGGTATGCATCTTTGCTAATCAGTCGCCCGTCGGGAGCAATCAGTGAAATAAATAGTTTCATTGAAATTATTGTGCGGCTTCCTTTATTTTCGATTGTGCCGCGAAAAAGAACGAACCGGCGTTGGGAAGCCCAGTTGACAGGCAGGTGTTGGGCGTATGCCCAGCGGTCAATTTTATCTACGTATCCTTCAGGAAATCCGAATCCATATGCTCCGTGAACTTGCACAAAGTCTTTCGCGTAATCCATGGCTTCTTGATGCCGTGTTTTACTAGCGTTGAAATTGCTGGGTGCGGAATAATTCTGTGGAGCCTCTGGGGTGAAATAGTCCACGACCTGAGCCACAAAAATGTTGAGGCCCAGACCGATCAAGACGTAATGAATTATTTTCAATTTCTTGCGTGGAACCGCGCGTGTCATTTGGGGTTCGCTAGGGGTGCCAGGCAGTGCGGGGACGGAGGGGTTAGACATGGGAGCGCGGCCAACCCGAAAACGCAGAGGGCGCGACCCGCGCGCCCAGTAGAGGCACCGCGAAGCGCCTATTGGAGGACGCAACAAGCCGCGCCCAGTTGGGCGCAGACTCGATGCAAGCCCTCCAATGAAAATTCGCGGTTTTCTACTGGGCCATTATCGGACTGACGAAATTAGGCATTCAGCATCACCGCGCCCTGTGCGCGAGGCAACTCCGAAATGCCGGCGGAAGCGCAAAGCCTGTGGCCACAATCCCGGCCCATTCCCCCACCATGCTTGCGGCACTTGAAATAGACGGGGCTAAAGGTGCAAA
>CANJLB010000025.1 GCA_947475065.1 Opitutia bacterium
GCGGTTTAGGAAACCGCTGCTCTATCCAGTTGAGCTACGGGGACGCGAACGCGATGGCGCAGCCGGTGAAGTTGGCCGGTGGATTGCCGGTTGACAACCCCCGGCTGACACCTTTCGCTCTCCCTTCCTTTTCTCATGAGCACCACCGCCACCTCCGAAACCGCGCCGCGCACCCTCGCGCCCAACGAGCTGCCCTTCACCGCCGGGCCGCAGCCTTTCCGCAGCTACACGACCGACACCGGGAAAATTCTCCCGCGCAAATGGACGCACCTGCCGGCCAAGCAGCAGCGCGCCGTCACCAAGACGATCAAGCACGCGCGCAACAACCTGCTCGGCCTCTGAGGCCCGAGTTGGTTTTTGCCCGCACCCCCTTTTCAGGCCGGAGCAACCCTCCGGCCTTTTTCGCGCCCGCCGGGCTGCAGGGCATCCGTCCCAATCCTGCCATCCGCCGGGAAAAATGAGTGCCCCTGAGCGGGCCTTGGTGGTTAAATCATCCGTGGCCCAAAAACTCGCCCGCATCTCGCAGCCCACTCCGCGCAACCTGGCCCGCCTCGCGCGCGTGCTCGCGCGCGGCGGTCTCGTCGCCGTGCCCACCGAGACGGTCTATGGTCTCGCGGCCGACGCGCTCAACGCCCGGGCCTGCGCAAAAATTTTCCGCGCCAAAGGCCGTCCCGCGCACGATCCCCTCATTGTGCACGTCCGCACCCTCGCGCAGGCCGCCGAGGTCGCGATGCTGCACTCCGCCGCAAAAAAACTCGCCGCCGCCTTCTGGCCCGGCCCGCTCACGCTGGTGCTGCCGAAGCGCGACTGTGTTCCGGCCCTCGTTACCGCCGGCCTCGGCAGCGTCGCCGTGCGCATGCCGCGGCACCCGCTCTTCCGCACTCTGCTCCGCCTCTGCGCCCGCCCCTTGGCCGCGCCCAGCGCCAACCCTTTTGGCTACATCAGCCCCACGACGGCCGCACACGTCCGCGCCGGCCTTGGCCCGCGCCTCGCGCACATCCTGGACGGCGGCCCCTGTGCCATCGGGGTCGAGTCCACCATCCTTGACCTGCGGGATCCCGCCCGTCCCGCGCTGCTCCGCCCCGGCGCGATCTCCCGCGCACAGCTCGAAAAAGTCCTCGGCCGGCCCATTCGCGTCCCGCGCCGGACGGCCGCCGTCCCGGCATCCACGGTGCGCAAGGCGAAAGCCGAACTCGCCCCCGGCCTGCTTGCGCGCCACTACTCCCCGCGCACACCCCTCGTGCTCACTGCCAAAATCCCCGCCATGCACCCCGCGGCCGCGCCCTGCGACGCCTTTCTTTTCTTCCGCCGCCCGCCGCAGAAGAAATCCGCCGCCGTGCCCGGAAATGTTTTCTGGCTCAGCGCGACCGGCGACCCGGCGGAGGCTGCGCGGCGCCTTTTCGCCGGTCTCCGCGCGCTCGACCAAGGGCAGTGGCGGTGCATTCACGCCGAGCGCGCCCCCGCCCGCACGCCGCTCGCGCCGGCCATCAACGACCGTCTCGCGCGCGCCGCTGCAAAATAGAATTAGCCGCCGAACAAAGCTGAGCGGCTGCCGGGAAAATCCATCCGCACAGGTTTCCTTTCCGGAAACCTACGGGTGTCATGGGGAGGCGACGGCGGTCGGCGGCGCCACGGGCGCGTCCGGGCCGGGAACGAGGGCGAGGTAAATGGCGACGGTGCCGAGCGTGCCGACGGCGAATGCAATGAGGCCGAATTTGCGGCGCCTGGGCAGCGCAAGAAAGAGCACCAGCCCGGTCGCGCAGGCGAGCGCGATGAAGAGCGCGGAGAGGTCAATCACCCAGCGCCAGCCGGGGCCGGCGTAGCGGCCGCGGTGGAGGTTGTTGACGAGCGCAAAAAAATTAAACGCCTCGGCATGGACGCGCGTCACGCCGCCGGGCTTGTCCACCTCGACTTCCCAAAGGTGGCTGGGATCCTTGAAGCCGACCGAAAATTTATCGTCGAGCTCCTCGAAGCCGGTCATGGCACCGGTGATGTGCCAGGTGTTGCGCAGGTGCTCGACGATGTGGAGCGCGTCTTTCCGGGCGACGAGGCTGACAGGGGTCTGGCCGGTGAACTCGGCGACGCTGGGAGTGGTGGCGCGGAACCAGTCCTCGTGGTTGACCGTGAAGCCGGTGAAGCCGAAGAGCAGCATCACAAACAGACCGAGCATCGTCAGGTAGATGTGGAGCGTGCGGGAGTGGTGGAGGAGTTGGCGGTTGATATGCACGGGTAGCGGAAGGGGTCACAACTCAGGGAAAGGCGCGCCATTGCCACTCAGTTGGCAGGTACGCGGTGGAGCCGTCGCGAGCGTTGCTCACGGGGCCTGCGGGATGCCGCGGAACGGTGGCGGCGGGGGCACAGGCGGCAGCGCGTCGGGCGCGCCGGCCGCCTTGGGGCCGTATTCGATCTTCGAGGCGTCACTCTCGACGCTCGCCGCGAGGTCCACGGTATGGGGCTGGTCGTCGCAGGTGAGGGGAGTGCTGAGGATGGCACGGCTGCCGTGTTCGCGGTTGATTTCGATGCGGACGGTGTAGGTCCCCTGCGGTACGGGCTGGCCGTGGTCGTTGAGGCCGTCCCACGCGATGGTGTAAAGGCCGTTGGGGCGCGTGGCGCGCGTGATGTTGCGGATGTTACGAAGGTCGGGCCGGCCGATGGCCTGATACCACGAGCTGAGCTCGGGCACGTAACGCGCGTTGTCGCCGAGGACGGTGAGCGTGCGGACGAGCTTGTGGCCGGCGTCCTCGATCCAGATGGCGACGTAGGCGCGCTTGCCGCCGCCGGGGCCGCCGCGCCCGCCAAAACCGCCCGGCCCGCCGCGTCTGCCAGGAGGGCCGCCGGGCTGGGCGCCGGCCGCATTGCGGGTCGAGCCGAGGTTGAGGTTGATGGCGGCCTGAAAATTTTTCGGCCATGCGGCGACGGCGGCCGCCTGGCCGGCGGCGGGCGCGCTTGGCGCGGCGGTCGTTGCGGGGGCGGCAGGTTTGGTTTCAGCGGCGGGCGCGGCCGGAGCCGTCGAGACGGGGGAGGCGACCGCGAGCAGGCCGGCGCGGAACTGGTGGCCGTCGGCCGTGATCACGAGTTGGCCGGGCGAGCCGTATTGCGCGGCGAGGGCGAGCGAGCGTGCGGCGTCGAGCAGGCAGCCGGCCGTCGAGAGGGCGTTGGCCGTGAGGCAGTCGGCGGCGACCATGGTCGCGCTGGCGAGGCACGCGGCCGGTGTGAGCGTGCGCGGATCAATGAGGTGGGAGATTTTTTCTCCCGCCACCGTGGTAAAGCGGGCGTAGCCACCGCTGGTGGCGACGGCGGCGTCGCGCAGCAAAAAGCTGACGAGGGGCAGCGCGTTGTCGGCGGGGTTGCGCGGGTCGGCCACGCCGACGAGCCAGTCCACGTCGCCCCACGCGCGCAGGTCGCCGCCGATGTTGAGCAGGCCGGCGGGCGCGAGGCGGCGGGCGATGGCTACGGCGCGGTCAATGATATAGCCCTTGCCAAGGGCGTCCACGTTGAGCGCGCCGGGCGCGTCGAGCGCGGCGCGGAGCGAGTCGGGCGCGGGTGCCCGGCCGGTCTGAGCGGCCTCGCGCCAGAGGCGGGCGACCTGCGCCAGGCGGACGTTAAGCGCGCCGTCGGTGCGGGCGGACCACGTGGTGTAGGCGGTGAGTAGCTCGGCGAGCTCGGGTGATCCAACGGGCGCGCCGGCGGCGACGCGGCTGATTTCACTGTCCGGATCGTAAGTACTCAGGATGGCGCTCAGGCGGGTGATCTCGGCGAGCACGGCCTGTTCGACGCGCGCGGCGTCGGCGGGCCGAACGGCGTCCACCGCGAGGTCAAATGACGTGCCGAGGACATGATCACGGGCAAAGTTGAAGCGCGTGCGCGCGGCCGCCTGTGCCAGCGCAGGGCCATCGCCACCAGTGGAAGGAGGGAGCGAGATCGCCAAGGCGGGTTTGGCTCCGGCGAGCGCGGTGAGACCGGCGGCGGCGGCGCGGGCGAACCGTTGGCGGGAGGGGGGAAAGGACATGTAAGAGGAAATTAATTGGTATTGCGTCTCAATACTAAAACAAGCTCGTCAACTATTTATATCGAAAAATTTGTTTCTTTTATCATCTCGGGAGTGCTGGGAGAGACGGCGTAGGCTGGAGCGGGTTACTTGGAGGAAAGGCGGCGCGGCAGCGTGGGCACGCGAAGATTATCCCTGATCCATTCTAGTTTCCGGCGCGCGGGCCAAACTCGCCCGGACAAACCACGCGTCGAATTGCAAGGTCAGGGCGTATTGGATTGTTGTGCGGCGTCCGCGGGCCGCACGGCGTCCACCGCAAGGCCAAACGACGTGCCGAGGACATGGTCACCGGCAAAATTGAAGCGCGTGCGCGCGTCCGCGGCGGCGCGGGCGGGCGAGGCGGAGAAAGAGGGCTTGTTGGGGTTGGGCATGCGACAAGTGGGCGAAGGAAGTTTAAGGGCAAACCTGAGAGATTGAGGTAAGAACCTCATCCCTCCTGTTTGACGACAAGGAGGCTAATGAGTTACGCGGAATGTGGCGGAGCGAAAAATCAAGACAGGGGGCGACAGAAGGAGACGGGAGACGGAAGGCAGAGAGGAAAAAGTTAGGAGGCAGGTCGCGGAAGCGCGGAGGAACGGAAGGGTGGAAAACTGAAGTCGAAAGCCGGAGGGAGTTTCTGTGCAAACCTGCCTAGCCATGGAAGGTCTGCCGGTAGCGCTCGCATCTGTGCCGGACTGCACTCGCAGACCCATTTCCCGAGATTCCGTTGCCCACTGCTCGGGCTGGGCGGACGCACCAATCGGCCGCGTGGAAGTTTAACTTTCTCTGGTCAATCCGACCCGAAAGCCATAACTCAAAACCACGCCCAAACTGTCCAATGGACGGGTCCACCTCAGTCCTCGATCGCTGGACCGTTTGGGTGAAATTTTTAGTTATGGTGGTCTGGCAATGTAAAGTGCAGGGCCGTGTTTGTCAGGCTCCCGGGCGCTTGGCGGCGGGCGCTGGCGTGGCGGGTGCTGCCAGCGGTGTGGCTGGAGCGCTGGCGGGTTTGGGGCCGTAGGCCACTTGCGACGTGCCGGACTCGACGGTGGCTGCGAGCACTGCCTCCGCCGGCCCGGCGCCGCACACGATGGTGGCGGTGGTGGTGACGTGTCGGCCTTCCTCGCGGACGAGCTCGACGCAAATGGTGTAGGTGTCCTGCGGCATCGGATGGCCGTAGTCGTCACGCCCGTCCCACGCGATGGTGTAGATGCCGTTCGGGCGCGTGGCCCGGGTCACGGCGCTCAGGGCATAGTTCACACCACCGGCCCGTCTCCAGCCGGAGAGGTGGTTGGCGAAACGTGAGTCTTTGCCGAGCACGCCGAGCGTTCGGATCATCTGATGGTCGGAATCCTCAATCCAGAAGGCGATGTAGGGCCGGTAGCCCTTGACGATGGCCGGGGTGCCGATGTCGAGGGCGATGGTGACCTGAAAATCTTTCGGCCAGCTGTCGGCGGCGTCGGCCGGAGTTGCGGACGAAACGGCGGGAGCAGCCGGGGAAGGCAGCGGGGTTGCCCCCGGCCCGGCGGCAGACGGGGCAGGCGAGGCGACGGGGGTGGCGGGAGCGGATGCCGCGCCCCCGGTCCGGCCCGGCGGCGTAACCGGCGGGGTGGCGGCAAAGGCGTCACCGCCCGCGATCAGGGCCAGTCCGGCGGCGGCGGTGCGAAGAAGCGGCGGACGGGCGGGCGGGCGGGGCATCGGCGCAGTGGTTGTCTTGGGCGGGGCGGGCTTATTTTTTTACCGTCGCGGAGGAGACGGTTTCGTCGGCTTGCCGGGCGAGGATTTTTTTGGCAACACGATCAATGCCTTGGCGGGCGAGCGGGCTGGCGGGGTTCATGTCCTGCACGGCAAGATAATACGTGAGACTCGACGCATCCTCGCCGCGTTCCTCGGCCGACCTGGCCCTATCGGCCGGCCGACATAGTCGGCCACGCGCGGCGCGAGCTCGGCCTTGCGCTGATTGACGGTCGGATCGTTGGGGACCAGCTCGGCCGCGGCGGCCAAGGCGTCCCAAGCGACGGCAAAGCTGCTCTGGTTGACCGCTTCCTGGGCCTGGATCAGGGCGAGCTCGACCTTCCCCATGCGTTCCATTACGCCCTTGAACTGCTGGGCACGTTTGGGATCGTTGGCGAAGCCGACGACGAGTTCGTCGCGATGATCATAGATGCGGCGGAATTCGGAATGCTTGAAGGCGTCGTCAAACATGAAGGCCGCCTGGGTGGAAAGACTGGCGCCGGCGGAGACAGAGTTCCCATAGGCGGTGATGTCGGGATTGAGCGGCCAGAGTTTGGCGGCTTCCGCGAGCTGGGTCTGGGCAGTGGTGAAGTCACCTGCGGCGATGGCCTGCTTGGCCCCGGCCAGCGCGAGCTGGCTAAACTGCTGGAACGTCCGGGCGGCGGCGGTGACCTCAGCGGAGCGGAAATCCTTGGTCACGGTCCCGATCTCGGCATTCAGCTTGATGATGGCGTCGTAGTCCTTCAGGTCGGCCAGTTTGCGCGCCTGGTCCACCTTGAGGTAGAGGGCATACAGTTTCTGGCGTTTGTCGGGCTCGAGCTGCGCCACCTCGCTCAGGAATTCCCCGAGGAAAAAACTCTCCTCCAGGCGCTGAAGCGCGGCCACCAGCCGCTGGTCGGCATAGCTGGCCCGCACCGCGGCCATGCCCTGCCGCACCTCGTTGAGGGCCTCCCGCGAAAGCTGTTCGATCATGCCGACCGTGAACGGCACATCACCGGCCCCGGGCACGAACTCCGCGAGTGTCTTGGTGAACTTCGGGTCAAGGTTTTGGTCCGAGCCCTTGAAGAGAAAGCGGTAAAAGCTCGCGGCGATGATGGCATGTTGAAATTTGCGCTGCATAAACAGGCTAAAAACCTGGGCCTGGAACTGGAGTTTGGCGCTTTCCGCGTCCAATTTCTTGGAAACTTGCAGGGCGGCGAGTGTGGCCTCGGTGTCGATCAGATGCCGGGCGTTAATGAGCTGGGTGCCGGCGCCACTGGTGTTGCCTGAGCGGACAGGCGTGTAGCCGCGGTTGGGAGTGCTGCTGCCGCCGCCATTGTTGGAGCCAGCGGCGGCCGCGGGGTTGTTGACGATGGTCACACCACCGATCGTGCCGGAGTTTGCCGGGGCAGGGCTGGGCTTATCCTCCTGCGACTTCAGCGCGGTAGTGGCGTACTCGGTGGCGCTGTTTTGGGCGTTGTTCACACCGAAGGCGAGGGTGCGCTGCTGAAGCTCTTTCACCCGCTCCAGCTCAATGCCCCTGATGCGCTGCGCCTCCTGCTCGTGATCGACCCGCCAGGTGTTGAACACCTGGTTGGCCACATCCAGCGCGGTGCCGCCATCCGCCTCGTATTCGGCGGCCTGAAACAGCAGCTGCCAGGTCTGCTTCATGTTGTCCTCTTTCCCGGCGGCCGCATTGTTGGTGGCGAGGGCGAAAAAGACCCGGTTGATGAGCGCCTGATAGGCCTGCTGGTCGGAATTGGGAGACAGGGCCAGGAAGCGTTCGAACCGGGCGCGGAAAAGGCGGACTTGGCTGAGCTCGTAGGTATGCCCCTTCCACTTCATCGTGCCGTTCTCGGGATCAATCATGTCCCCGCTGTCAGCATCGAACGCCTTGTTGATGATGGTCAGGAGCGTGTTGCTTTCGAGGCTGTTGCTCTGGTCGTTTTTGACATTGGTGCTGCTGACGGCGGTTTTGGCCGTCTCGCCTGCCGCCGGGAGATTGTTGGCGGCGTTGCCCAGGGCGTCGGCGACGTTGTTCGCCGCCTCGGTGACGCCAGCGGTCAGGCCGCGGCCCGCGAGCACGCCTCCGCGCGGGGCGGGCGCGGCGGCCCGGACCAGGCAGGCGCCGACCAGCAGCGCGGTGAGCGTGGTGAGCGCGCGCTGGCGGAGGTGCGGGGCGGCGGGGCGGCCGGCAGGCGTTTTCATGGTCAGATTTTCTTGAGCTGGCTCACGTAAAGCAGCCCGCCGGTGCGGACGGCGATGTCGAAGCGATAGCGTTGCGTGGGCACGAGGTTTGCCTGCAGGGTGTCGGGCACGAACACGGCCAGCCGCCCTTTCTCCTTGAGGGGCCGCACAGAAATGAGCCGCCCCACGTTTTCCTGGGCCCGCAGCTGTGCGTCCACCTCGGCCTCAAGGACGTATCGATTGCCGTTAAGATTGGCCGGCGACTTGCGGTAGTCGGCGACAGGCAGCGGTTCGCTGCGGCTGCAGCCGCCCGCTGCCAAGCCGAGCAGGATGAACCATACGACCGGAAGAAAAGCGGACGCACGACGCACGGCATGGCAGACGGGCGGACGATAGTTCATCATGGGGTGGGTAGTTTCGACAAGCTATGGCCAGTGTTTTCTTTGGCAACCCCAAAACACCAGCCCGGCACCGAGCAGAAAATGTGCGCCCAACACGGCCAGCGCCCCCGTCGTGGGTGCAAACCACCAGCCTTTGTCCGCGCCCATCAGGATGACGGCGTCGTAGAGATGCGGGGCGGGGACGTCCCCCATCGCCTTGAGGTAGCCGATCCAGCCCCAATAGGTCACGATGAACGGCCGCACCGCCCACACAATGGCCGCCGGCAGCGCCAGCACCACGCCCGACAGGGGAAGCTGGAAGCCCACGAGGTAGATGCAGAGCAGCGAGGCCTTGTCGGCCGAGGTGAACCACGCCGAGAGGCCGAGGCACACCACGCTCATCGCCGCGCACGTCCCGCCCAGCACGAGCATCTGTTCGCCCCAGCTGCCGGGAAACTGGCACAGCGCTTTGACAAACACGGTCATCCACGCGCCCTGGGCTGCGCCCAGCAACGCCGCAAACGTGATTTTCGCGAGTGCGTAAGCCGCCGGCCGCAGGCCCGACATCCGCTCCTTTTCGTAGAGCGCGCGTTCGCCGGCGATTTCCCGCGCGCCGTTGTTGCTGCCCATTAGGCAGAGCAGGATGACCTGGAAAATGATCAGCCCCGAAACGAGCGTCCCCATCTTGAGCGCGTCGCCCACGAAGTCAGCCCGCGCCAGCATCGCATCAACCGGCCCCTGCCCCGACTGGTCGAGCGCGAGCACCTTCATTTGGGGCAGCCCACGCAACGCGAAAATTACCACGAGGCAGGGAAAGCCGAACGTGATCGCAAGTGTCAGCCCGAGATAGCCCCGGTCGCGCCACAGCAGCCGCCACCGCCGGACCAGCAGCGTGCCGGCCTGCGCCAGGACGGACGGAGTGGGGTCTCCCGCCGGGGTGGGAGACGCTTTTCCCCTCGCGGGATGGTCCGGTGCGTCGGCGGTCCACGCCGCCGAGGCCTCGGACCAGAGCTGCCGCCAGTGTTCGGGCGGCTGTTCGCTCAACCGGTCGTAAAGGGTCAGCGCGTCGGTGAGATCGAAGTGCCGGAGCATGCCGGGCAACGTGCCCTGGAAGACCACCGCGCCCTCATGGATGACAGTCACCGTGTCAAACTGTGGCAGCTTGGCGAGGTTGTGGATGACGCACGCGACCGTTTGGCCGCGCTCTGCCACCAGTGCGCGCAGCACCGCGAGGATTTGGTCCTCCGAGCGCGGGTCGAGGCCGCTCGTCACCTCGTCGCACAGCAGGCAGGCGGGGTCGGTCGTCAGCTCCAGTGCGAGCCCCAGCCGGCGGAGCTGCCCGCCGCTGAGCTTTTCCACCAGCGCATCGCGCCGGTCGTCGAGGCCGACGAGCTGAAGCAGCTCGCCGATGCGCGTCGCGCCGGCCGCGCCAGTCACACCCCGGTAAAGCTTGAGCGCAAAGGCCAGCGACTCGCCCACCGTGAGCTTGCCATGCGCGATGCTAAACTGTGGCGCAAAGGCCAGCTCGCGCCGCAGCGGGTCGTGCTCCGTCACCCGCCGTCCGCGCAGGAAAATTTCGCCTTCCGCCGGCAGGATGCCGAGCAGGCCCTTGAACAGTGTCGTCTTGCCGCAGCCTGACGGCCCGATGAGCGCGTGCAAACCGCCGGCGGCAAAGCGCGCCGTCGCACCTTGCACCAGCGGCGGCGCACCCAGTCGTGGGCGGACATCAAGGTTGCGGCAGGCCAGCATGTAGGGGGTGGGGAGAAAGGCGACGTGCCCCTTATGTCGCAGGCCGCTGCGGGAGGCCAAGATTCATATGGGCGGAAAAAGCAGGATGAAAGCGGCCTCGAATTACATGCGCGAGGTCACGGCTCCAGATGCCCGGCGGCGGCGGCGGCTTCAACCATCCTGACGGCGTAGTCCCAGAGGGCGGCGGAGCCCTCGGCCATGTGGGCGTTTTTGGCGAGCACCTGGCGGGATTTCACCCCGTGCCGGCGCCAGGCGGCACCTTCGGTGTGGGCGTTGAGGAACATCGGCTGGAGGCGGTCGAGCGCGGCGGCGAACTTTGCCTCGGGCGTCTGCCGCGACTCGAACTCGTCCCACAGCGCGCGGAACTCCGCCGCCTGATCGGTGGGCAGCAGGCCAAAAATGCGGGTGGCGGCGCGCATCTCGCGCTCCTGCCGGGTGGCGAGGCCGGCCTCGTCATAGGCAAAGGTGTCGCCGGCATCAATTTCGACGAGGTCGTGGAGGATGAGCATTTGCAGGACGCGCAGGCGGTCGAGTGACGGGCAGTTGGCGTGCTCGCCAAGCACGAGGACCATGAGACAGAGGTGCCACGAGTGCTCGGCGTCGTTCTCGCGACGGCGGCTCTGGGTGAGCAGCGACTGGCGGAAGACCTCCTTTAGCCGGTCGGCTTCAAGAATGAAACGCATCTGCTGGGCAAGGCGCGCGGTGTCGGCCATGCCCGAGCGAGGCTCACCGGTAGGCGGGGAGCGAGGCCAAAAACTCCGGGCCGGCCCCGGCGATCCATGCCTCGCCGTTTTCCATGCGGGTGACGCGCAGGGTCTGGCCTTTGAGCACGGCGAGCACCAGCCCGCCCAGCATCATCAGGATCCCGAGGACGCCCACGACGGGGGCGTCGTTCACGAAGCCGCCAATCATGACAAACAGGCCCACGGCCAACAAGGCGGCTGCAAGGCAATTGCTGAGGGTCACTTTGCGGCCGGCCTGGGCGGTCATGGACACCGTCAGTTTGATCTTTTTTCGCAGGACGAGATAGAGAATCAAGGTGATCAGCAGGCTGAGAAGAACGCTGAGGTAGATCCACGGCGTCACCCAATACAAGTTCTTCTCCTTCTGCTCGCCGACACCAACGGGTGTGTTGGTCTTCACGCAACGGGCGGGCAGCTTGGGGTTGGCGACCGGCACGACAAATTTTTTGCCGTCGCGCCGGGCATTGGTTTCACCGACGTGGACGGGAATGGCCAGCCCCTCGCGCAACGACTGAAAATAGGTGTCCTTGGCGCTGGCCGAGACCCAGCCGTGCTCGGTCCGGACCATTTGGTTCTCAGGAAACTCCTGGCCGAGGATGATGCAGCGGTGCCAGCCATCGCGGGTCGGGACGGGTGGCGGCTCGCCCGACGAGACCGTGCGGAACGCTTGCCAGCCCGGCAGCGTGGCGTTCCAAACCAGCGTGTCAGAACCGATCTTGCCGCTTGCGACCAGTTGCTGGAATTGCACGTCATCAACGGGACCGCGGCGATTGCTTCCTTCAGAGTAATACCAATCCATAGGTGGGGGTGGGAGGCTCTCAGCACATGCCGGCGTGAAACCGTGACAAGCGCAATTTTGGGGCATCCGTCGGAAAGTGGCTGAAACCGTGCAAATCGGCTCGCGGCGAAGGCCCGTCCACTGCGCCCATCGGTGCGCTGCGTCCTTCAGACCGGCTGGCACCCCGTCAGCTTTTCCTTGCCCCGCGTTCCGCCGTCCTGTTCGCTCACCCTCCTTTTCCCATGAAAGTACTCGTTGCCGACAAAATCTCACCCAAGGGCGTTGCCTTCCTGCGTCAGCAGCCGGGCTTTGAAGTCGTGGAGGCCTACGGCTCCTCTCCCGAGAAAATTCTGGAGCTGGTAAAGGACGTCCATGCCATCGCCGTCCGTTCGGAGACGAAGATCACCGCCGCGGTCTTTGCCGCCGCGCCGCTGCTCAAGGTGGTCGGCCGCGCCGGGGTGGGCGTGGACAACGTGGATGTGGACGCCGCCACCGAGCGCGGGGTGATCGTGATGAACACGCCTTCGGGCAACACCATCGCCACCGCCGAGCTCACCTTCACCCACTTGCTGTGCGGCGCGCGCCCCGTGCCGCAGGCCGCAGCCTCGATGAAGGCCGGCCAGTGGGACCGCAAGAGCTTCTCAGGCATCGAGCTGTTCAAAAAGACCCTCGGCGTTGTCGGCCTCGGCCGCATCGGCGGGGAGGTCGCCAAGCGCGCGCTGTCGTTCGGGATGCGCGTGCTCGCCTACGATCCCTACCTCGCGCCCAGCCGCGCCAAGGCCATGCAGGTCGAGGGCGTTTCACTCGACGAGCTGCTCCGGCAGTCGGACTATATCACCGTCCACATGCCGCTCACGGACGACACGAAATACCTGATCAACGAGGCCGCGCTGGCGAAATGCAAAAAGGGCGTCCGTCTCTTCAACTGCGCACGCGGCGGCATCATCCAGGAAACCGCGCTGGTCGCCGCGCTGAAGTCCGGCCACGTCGCCGCCGCCGGCCTGGACGTGTTTGAGGATGAGCCGCTCGCCAAGGACAGCCCGCTCCGCACGCTCCCCAACGTCGTCCTCACCCCGCACCTCGGCGCCTCGACCGCCGAGGCGCAGGAGTCGGTCGGCATCGAGGTCGCCGAGCAGATCGCCGACGTGCTCAACGGCGGGGACATCCGCAATTCGGTCAACATCCCGCCGATTGACGCCGCCACGCGCCAATTGCTCGGGCCCTACCTCGATCTCGGCAAAAAACTCGGCACACTCGTGCAGCAGATCGCGCCGCCGGGGATCACCACGCTCCGCATCACCTACTCGGGCAAGGTGGCCGAACTCGACGCCAACGCGGTCACGCGCTCGATCCAGCTCGGTTTCCTCGCCCGGATCAGCGGCCCGTCGGTCAATTTCGTCAACGTCCCCGCCGCGTTCCAGCGTCTCGGCCTGCAGGCCGAGGTCGTGAAGTCCAACAGCGACTGCGGCTACACCGATCTGATCGAGGTTGAGGCCGTCGCCGCGGACGGCACGCGCAGCTCGGCGCAAGGGACGTTCACCGGCAAGGGCAACCAGCCGCGCATCGTCGGCATCAACGGCCGCGAGGTCGAGGTCGCCGCCGAGGGTAAGCTGCTCGTCCTGGAGAACATGGACCAGCCCGGCATGGTTGGTGCCGTCGGCGCGATCTTGGGCAAAGACAAGGTCAATATCGCCGATATGTCGCTTTCGCGTCTCGCCCCCGGCGGCACGGCCTACATGGTCGTGCGCGTGGACACCGAGCCGGGCGAAAAGGCCCGCGCCGAGATCAAGGCCCACCCGGCGATCAAGCTGGCGAAGTTCGTGCAGTTGTGAGCGCGGGGCCCAATCGTAGCCCTGCGCGTGAGCGCAGGGATTCATGGCAGGGGAAATTTGATCCCGCCGCTCACGCGGCGGGCTACATCGGAGCGTAACGCTCCCCGTCATCATGCTGCTCCTTCCGCTCCTCATCGCCGCTGTTGTCGGCTACCTACTCGGCTCGCTGCCGTTCGGGTATCTGGTGGCCAGGGCGAAAGGTGTGAACATTTTCGAAGTCGGGAGCAAAAACCCCGGCGCCACCAACGTTCGCCGCGTGTTGGGAAGCGGGCCGGGCAACCTGGTCTTCATCCTTGATGCGCTGAAAGGGGCGTTGGCCACGGGCTGGTTTGAGCTGTTTTGGACAGTTGGTCCCGGGAAAAATTGGGGGCACGGCGGTCTCACCCCCGGCGAGGCCAATTTGGGGCTGGCGGTCGCCATGGCCAGCCTCATCGCCGCTCTCCTCGGCCACAGTTATTCCTGCTTCACCAAGTTTCGCGGCGGCAAGGGTGTCGCCACCACGGCGGGCGGCTTTCTCGTTTTGATGCCTTGGGTGCTCGTCATCGCCGTGGCCGTCTGGTGGAGTACGTTCAAAATCTCCCGCTACGTCTCGCTCGCCTCGATCCTCGCTGCGCTCGCATTGCCCATCGCCGCATTTTTCCTGCACTCACCGCCGCTCCTGCTCGGGCTGGCGCTGATCATCGCCGGCTTCGTTATTCTGCGCCACCGGGCCAACATCGTGCGCCTGCTCAATGGCACGGAAAACAGGTTTGTGAAAAAGCCCGCGCCACCCCAGCCTCCGCCTTCATGAGCCAGCTTGCGGTCATCAACATCGGCATCTGCGGTCTCGGCACCGTGGGGCAGGGCGTATGGAAACACCTCGCCCGCTCCCGCGCCGCGCTGGAGTGCCGGCTCGGCGTGAGGCTCCGCCTGCACCGCGCGTCCGTGCGCGATTTGCGGAAAAAGCGCTCGGTCGCCGTCCCGACCGCCAAGCTTACGACCGACCCGCTGGCCGTCGCCACCGATCCTGCCATCCACATCGTGTGCGAGCTGATCGGGGGCACGACCGTGGCGCGGGAGGTCACGCTCGCCGCGCTGCGCCTCGGCAAGACCGTCGTCTCCGCAAACAAGGCGCTGCTCTGCGCGCACGGGCCGGAGATTTTTGCGGCGGCACGGAAGCATGGCGGGCATTTCTTTTTCGAGGCGTCGGTGGCCGGGGGCATCCCGATCATCAAGGCGCTGCGCGAGGGCCTCGTTGCGAACCGTTTCAAGCTCATCTACGGCATCCTGAACGGCACCTGCAATTACATCCTCACGCGCATGGAGCGCGAGGGGCTGGGTTACGCCGAGATCCTCGCCGACGCGAAGCGCCTCGGCTACGCGGAGGCCGACGAGTCGCTGGATGTCGAGGGCTGGGACACCGCGCACAAGGCCGGCATCCTCGCGTTCCTGGCGCACGGGGCGTGGGTGCCGACGAACAAGATGCTCGTCGAGGGCATCACGCGCATCACGCAGACCGACCTGCAGTTCGCCCGCGAGCACGGCTTCGCCATCAAGCTCCTCGCCGTCATCGCGCGCGACTTTGCCAGCGGCGAGCTGTTCGTGCGCGTCCATCCGACGCTGCTCCCGGCGGGCAAGGTGCTGGCCAGCGTCAACGAGGTCTACAACGGCATCTCCGTGACCGGCGACGTGGTGGGCGAGACCGTTTACATCGGTCGCGGCGCCGGGCAGGATGCGACCGCGAGCGCGGTGATCAGCGACATTGCCGATGCCGTCCTGCTGCTCCGCCGGGGCAACGCCCCGCTGCCCGCGCCCGCCGGGTCGCGCTGCCCGCTGGCGCCTCCTGAGCGCATCCGCAGCCGTTATTACCTGCGCCTCGACGTGCGCGACCGTCCCGGTGTGCTCGCCCAGATCGCCACCGCCACCGCCCGTGAGGGCGTGAGCATCGCCGACATGGTGCAGCGGCCCGGCGCGCGCCCAGGCAGCGCCACGCTCCTGCTCACCACCCACGTGAGCAACGAGCGGGCCATCCGCGCCACCCTCGCCCGCCTGAAAAAATTGGGCAGCGTCCTCGGCGCCCCGCTGCTCCTCCGCATCGCCGATTTCTGAGCCGGTGATTGCCTTCTGGCTCCTGCATCCTGTCTCCTGACTCCTTTTTTCAATGTCCCGAATCGTCCAAAAATATGGCGGCACCTCCGTGGGTGACGTCGAGCGCATCAAGAATGTCGCGCTGCGCATCAAGGCGTTCCGCGAGGAAGGCCACGAGCTCGTCGTCGTGGTCTCGGCCCGCTCCGGCGTCACCAACGAGCTCATCGCCCGCGCGCAGGCCGTCTGCGCCAACCCGAGCGAACGGGAGATGGACCAACTCCTCGCCATCGGCGAGCAGGAGACCATTGCCCTCACCGCGATGGCGCTGCATGGCGTGGGCGTGGATGCCGTGAGCTACACCGGCGCGCAGGCCGGCATCTTCACGGACACGGTGCATACGAAGGCGAAGATCAAGACCATCAACGCCCAGCCGCTCGAGAAGGACCTGAAAGCCGGGCGCGTTATCATCGTTGCCGGTTTTCAGGGCATCAATGAGGACGGCCAGATCACCACGCTCGGCCGCGGCGGCTCCGACCTCACCGCCATCGCCCTCGCCGCCGCCCTCAAGGCCGACAAGTGCGAAATCTACACGGATGTGGACGGCGTCTATACCGCCGACCCGCGCGTGGTGAAGACCGCGCGCAAGCTCGACGAGATTTCCTACGACGAGATGCTCGAGCTCGCGTCCTCCGGCTCGAAGGTCATGCAGTCGCGCTCGGTCGAGTTTGCCGCGAAATACGGCGTCGTCTTTGAAGTCCGCTCCTCCTTTAACCACAACCCCGGAACCATCGTGAAACAAGAAGTCGCCTACATGGAAAAAGTCGCCGTTCGCGGCGTCGCCGTTGACAAGGACCAGGCCAAGGTCGTCGTCAGCAACCTGCCCGACCAGCCCGGCACCGCCGCGAAGGTCTTCCGCGCGCTGGCCGACGCGAGCATCATCGTGGACATGATTGTGCAGAACGTCGGCCATGCCGGCGTCGCCAATCTCACGTTCACCGTGCCGCTCACCGACACGGCGAAGGCGAAAAAATCGCTTGAGCCGGTGCTGGCGAAGCTCGGCGGCGGCCAGGTCGCCGTGAGCGAAGGCATTGCCAAGCTCTCGGTCGTCGGGGTCGGGATGAAGACGCACAGCGGGGTGGCCGCGACGCTCTTTCAGGCGCTGGCCGACGCCGGCGTGAACATCGAGATGATCAGCACCTCCGAGATCAAGATCTCGGTCATCATTGACAAGGCCAGGGCCGACGAGGCGGCGCGTGTCGCGCACGCGGCGTTCGGGCTGGGGTGACCGCCCATTCTATGAGCAGTGAATCTCTATTGCTCTGATCGCCCCACAAGAATGACGCCCCAAAGCACATGACTATAATAAAAGCTTTGGTCGGAGGAATGTTCTCTGTGATCTTTGGGGTGTTGAGGCTAGTCGCAATTTTGCCCTTCGCACTTGTTCAAGAATCGGAGCAACACCGGCGTCGGCGTAAAGCTGGCAACGTCCTGCTCGAAAAAATGCGTCAATATCAGGAACAGGCGCGGCTACTAAACAGACACCTTGATGTCAAAGATTGGGATGCCTTTGACGTTGAGCTTGCCGCCGCCAAGTTCGGTGTAACGGAGCACGAGCAATGGCTTGCGCGAAAGGCCCAAGCCATTGCCGAAGGGTTCAAGGAGCAATGTCGTGCCGAAGAAATGCGCCGGCAGGAGGAACTGGCACAACGCTTAAGTGAACACCTCGATGCCAAAGATTGGGATGCCTTTGACGCTGAACTTACGTCCGCCAAATTTGGCGGGGCTTTCCGCGAGCAATGGCTTACGCGCAAGGCCCAAGCCATTATCGACGTTCTTCATGAGAAAATACCTCTGGATGCCGATCAGGCTAGGATTGTTGCCAGCCCTGCCAAAACCATTCGCATCACAGCCCGTGCCGGGTCCGGCAAAACGCGCTTGCTGCGCGCCTTGTCCTATTTTTTCGTCAAGCAATGCGGTTACAAACCAGATGACATTCTTTTGCTTGCCTTCAATCGTAACGCGGCGGAAGAGCTGGAGCGTGGGCTGTGTGATTTGCTCGGCGTGCTGGCGTTTCCGGGGGCACGGACCTTCCATTCACTGGCGCATGGCATCGTTCGTCCCCGGGAGGCCATCGTTTATGACGAGGGCGCCGGCATCGGCGCGAAGCAGCTCAGCGCACTGGTGCATGACTTGCTCAAAGACATCTTAGGTGATGAGAGAGGCACCATCATCCGAAATTTTTTTCGGGCTGAAACAAAGGAGGATCTTTTTGCCGACTCGCTGCCGGGCGACAGAAAGCACTATGATTATCGACGCGCTCTGCGCCAACTGACGCTCGGTGGCAGCACCGTAAAATCTGCCGGCGAGAAATACATCGGAGACTTTCTCTTCGAGCACGGTCTTGAGCATTATTATGAGGACAGCGTCTGGTGGAATAACAGTAGGTATCGGCCCGATTTCAAGATCAAGGCGGGAGAGAAAACTATTTATCTGGAGCACTGGGCCTTTGATCCCGACGCCAAGATAGTCAGCGCCTCAGGGATTTGGACGGAGGCCAAAATCCGGGAATATCGGGCCGATGCGCAACGTAAGCGCGAATATTGGAAAGGCAGGAAGGACGTTGGATTTGTCG
This sequence comes from Opitutia bacterium, assembly GCA_947475065.1. Taxonomy (GTDB): domain Bacteria; phylum Verrucomicrobiota; class Verrucomicrobiia; order Opitutales; family Opitutaceae; genus CAIYUN01. The sequence goes on from CANJLB010000025.1 coordinate 18,109, forward strand.
AGACATGTGCCGATGAGTCACGGAATCGCGAGTCTTTCGAGTCCATTCTACACGAACGTCTTGCACCGCATTTTGGCCCCTTGCGCAAGCTGCCGCTCGCTGAGTTACTGACGAAGGTGGATAAAATCCATCTCAGCCGCTTCGCCGCATGGGTGGCTCAGGCCATCCAGCGAACACAGAAGGCAGGATGGAGCGAGCAGGAGTTGAAATCCAAAATCGAAGCGCATACCATGTTGTCGGAACGCGAGAATTTCTTTCTCAAGATCGTGGCACAAGCCTACGGTGCCTACGGTGAAAAATTGGCGCGAAATGGGAAAACCGATTTCGATCAGCTCTTCAATGCAGCTATTGCCTCGCTGCGTGCCGATCCACCGCAGACCAAGGTTTGGAACAAGGGAATCGCCCTTGATCTACGCGCGATCAAAATCTGCCTCGTAGATGAGGCGCAGGATTTGAGCCCGCAATTCCGGCAGGCTCTGGAATGCATCCGGAGTTTTAATCCGGACATGAGGATCGTGTTCGTCGGCGATGACTGGCAGGCGATCAACCGCTATGCCGGCTCGTCGGTGGATATTTTCACCGACGAGATCACCGCCCGATTCAGAGCTCGTTCTGCCACCCTCGCGACAAACTACCGCAGCGGCCCGCAGATCGTCGAAGCTGGAAACCGTTTGATGGCTGGCCAAGGGGAACCGTCAGTTGCAGCTCAGGACCGACCCAGCCGCATTGAACTCGCATGCTATGACGAGGTTTGGGTGGAGTATCAGAAAGCAGAGGCCCAGACGGAAAACTATCGGCTCGACGCGCCCTTTCGAGTGGAGGGCGGCGATGGGCAGCTCTTGAAAACCCTCTATCAGCTTGCGATGCCCGATCTGCGTGACGGGAAAAATGTGGGCGTGCTTTTCCGAAACAATAATTTTGGCGGAATGGAGATCAATGAAATGCAGGACGCGCTCTGTAAGGCCATCAGCGATTTTGGCTGGCCCAAACCCTTGGTGAAAGCGTGTCGGAGTGGACGAGTCAAATTTTCCACGGCACATAAGTTCAAGGGCGCAGAATGCGACACCATTTTCGTCGTGTCGCCCCATACAGGACAATATCCTAGCATCCAAGCCAGTAGCCTTGAGCTTTTCCGCATCTTTGGGGACAATCTGCAGCAGGCCGTGGAAGACGAGCGCCGGCTCTTTTACGTGGCCATCACCCGTGCGAAGCAACGGCTCGTGTTTTTGTGCGACAGCACACAGGCTGAGGATAGCCCCTTCCTTGACCGCATCAGGCCGCTAGTCAAAAATGTTTCTGTGCCGGATACAATCATTCTGCCACCCATATAGCCGATGCGTTACATCTCCACTCGCGGCCAGACCCCGCACCTCGGCTTTTCCGACGCCGTGGCCACCGGCCTCGCGCCCGATGGCGGGCTGTTTCTGCCGGAAACGCTGCCTCAGTTCACGTCCGCCGACCTCGCGCGGTTCGCTCCGCTGGGCTACGCCGACCTTTGCTTTGAGTTTCTCCGCCGCTTCGCGACCGACATCCCCGAGGCCGAGCTGCACGCGCTCATCCGCGAGTCCTACACCCGCTTTACGCATCCCGAAATCGCGCCCCTGAAGCAGCTCGGCGACAACCTGTTCGTGCTGGAGCTGTTTCACGGGCCGACGCTCGCGTTCAAGGACTTTGCCCTCCAGCTCCTCGGCAATCTCTACGAGCGCCAGTGCCGCGTGCGCGGCGAGAAAATTAACGTCCTCGGCGCGACCTCCGGCGACACCGGTGCGGCGGCGATCCACGGCCTCCTCGGCAAGCCCGGCACGGCTATTTTCATCCTCTATCCCGACGGGCGCGTGTCACCGTTGCAAGAACGGCAGATGGCCTGCACCGGCGCTGCGAACGTCTTCGCGCTTGCGGTGGACGGCAGCTTCGACGACGCGCAGGCCGCGCTCAAGGAGCTGTTTGGCGACCAGGAGTTTCGCACGCGCCACCGGCTCTCCGCAGTCAACTCGATCAATCTCGCCCGCATCCTGGCGCAGTGCGTCTATTATCTCTGGGCGTGGCTGCGCCTGCCGGAAAAAATCGGCGCCGAGGCCGAGTTCGTCGTGCCCACGGGAAATTTTGGCAACGTGCTCGCCGGCTGGCTGCTCCGGCAGATGGGCGTGCCGCTGCGCGGATTCCGGGTCGCGACCAACCAGAACGACATCCTCTGGCGGCTCTTTACGACGGGCGACTACCGCGTCTCGTCCGTGGCGCCGAGCCTCGCGCCGTCCATGGACATCCAGGTGGCGTCGAACTTCGAGCGCTTCCTCTATTACAGCGTCGGCCGCGATCCCGCAAAAGTGCGGGCGATCATGGAGGAATTCAAGGCGACCGGCGGCCACCGTTTCGCCGATTTCAAACGCGACATCTTCACCGCCTCGCGCTGCGCCGACGCGGAGATCCCCGGGATCATGCAAAAAATTCACCGGGCACACGGCTACGTCTGCGATCCGCATACCGCGTGCGGCTTCAAGGATCTGGCGACCGCCCGCCCGAGCGTCGTCCTGGCGACCGCCAGCCCGGCAAAGTTCCCAGACACCATCAAGTCCGCAATCGGCGTCGAGCCGACGGACCCGAGCTTGGAGGCCCTCAAGTCCCGCCCGCTCGATAAGCACAAAATCCCCGCGACTCCGGCGGCCATCCGCGCCTTTATTGAGGCACACTCAGTGTGAGGGTTTGGTCTCGGCGTAGGGCGTCTGTCTTGCAGACGCCGCTGCCTGGCCCTGTCCGGCGTCTGTAAGACAGACGCCCTGCCTGATTTTCAGACATGCCTGAGCTTCGCGCACCGGCGCAGATGTTCATGTCTTCGCCGCCGTCTTGGTCTCCTTCGCCAGCGCCTTCACCGCCTCGTCGAGCTTGGCGCGGGTTTTTTTGTCCATGCGGTCAATGAAGAGCACGCCGTTGAGATGGTCGGCCTCGTGCTGCACGCAGCGTGACAGCAGTCCCGTGCATACGAGCGTATGTGGCACCCCGGACGCGTCCTGAAAGTCCACACGGATGGCGTCGGGCCGGGCCACATCGCCGCGGATGCCGGGAAACGACAGGCAGCCTTCCTCGTAGAACGTGTCTTCCGACGGCAGCGGGGTGACGGCGGGGTTCACCAGGGTGAGCGGCATGAACAGGTCCAGCGGCGGCCGCGTACTGTCGAGCTCCCACGCAAATTCGCGCTTGGTCTCGCGCAGGTCCATGACGCAGAGCTGGAGCGTGCGGCCGATCTGCTGCGCGGCAAGGCCGATGCCCTCGGCGGCGTGCATCGTGGCGACCATGTCGGCCGCGAGCGTGGCGAGCGCGGCGTCAAACTTGGCAACCCGCGCGCCTTTTTTGCGGAGCACGGGGTCATTGTAATGGACGATGGGTAGCGGCGTGGACATGGCGCGGGCCGGCCCAGCGTGCAGCCGCAGGCCCGCGCCGCAATCCCGAACGTGCCTCCGCCGCGCTTGACGGACGAAATCGCCCGACCCAAAACCGGGCCATGCCCACCGCGTCTCCATCCGCGCCCGCCGCGCCCTGCGTCCTCGACCTTTGGCCCGAGGGCGTGCCGGGCCTCAAGCCCGACGGCGGGTCCGAGCGCATCGTCGAGGAGACGCGCGTCGCCAACATCCACCGGCCCACGCTCACGTTTTACCCCGCGCCCGCCGCCCTCGCCAACGGCACCGCAGTCATCATCTGCCCCGGCGGCGGCTATGTGCGCCTCGCGGTCGAGACCGATGGCGTGCTCGTCGCGCGCTGGCTCAACTCGCTCGGTGTCGCCGCCTTCGTGCTCAAATCGCGCCTCGTCGAATACGGCCAGCCGGCGCCGCTCCAAGACGTGCTCCGCGCCCTCCGCACGGTGCGCGCCGGGGCCGCCGGCTTCGGCGTGAGCGCTGACCGCGTCGGCCTCTTCGGTTTTTCGGCCGGCGGGCATCTCTCCGCGTGCGCCGCCACGCTTTACGACCATCCTGCCGGCCGCACGGGCACCGCGCTCGATGCCGTCAACGCGCGGCCCGATTTCGCGGCGCTGATTTATCCCGTCATCACGATGGACCCGGCGCTCACGCATCCCATGTCGCGCGACGCGCTGCTTGGCCCCGCGCCGTCGCCCGAGCTGGTCGCGCTCTACTCCGTCGAGCGGCACGTCACGAGAAACACGCCGCCCTGCCTTCTCCTCCACTCGCAGGACGACACCATCGTGCCGGTGGAAAACTCCGTGGAGTTTTACCTCGCGCTGCGCCGCGCCGGCGTGCCGGCCGAGCTGCACCTCTACGAGCGCGGCGGCCACGGCCTCGGCCTGCTGTCGGAGATCGGCGGCCCCGGCGAATGGCCCCGCCGCGCCGAGGCGTGGCTGCGCACGCGCGGCTTGCTGGCGAAGGGGTGACTTTGGTTCGAGGAGCGCGCCCGTCCCGGGTGCTGGCGGCGGCGTCCCGCCGCCGCTCTGTAGCCCTCGGCGAGACGCCGAGGGCAGCCTGCGAGACGCAGGCGCTCCCCGGAAATACTCTTTCCCAAAAAATTCTTTGTCGGATTCCCGCCCCCGGCGGCGATATACCTTGTGAACCCACATGGACGACCCCGACCTCCAGCTCCTCGCGCGCTACGCCCGCCACGGTGACGAGGCGGCGTTTGCCGAGGTCCTCCGCCGCCACCTTGACCTCGTCCACTCTGTCGCGCTCCGGCACGTCCGCTCGCCGCCGCTCGCCGAGGAGGTCGCACAGTCTGTCTTCACCGACCTTGCCCGCTCCGCGCGCCGCCTCGCGCCCGACACCATTCTGCCCGCGTGGCTCTGGTCGGTCGCCCGCCGCACGGCCATTGATGCCGCGCGCCGCGAGACGCGCCGCCGGCTCCGCGAGCACGCTGCCTATGAACTCACCGCCATGAACGCCCCCGCCGCCGACTGGATCGCCATCGAGCCGCTGCTCGACGAGGCCCTGCACGCGCTCGACGACACCGACCGCGCCGTTGTCCTGCTTCGCTGGTTTGAAAACAAATCGCTGCGCGAGATTGGCGTGGCTCTCGGTACGAGCGAAGACGCCGCCCAGAAACGCGCCGGCCGCGCCCTCGAGCGCCTGCGCGAGTTTTTCGCCCAGCGCGGCGTCACCGCCAGCGCGGGCGGGCTGGCCGCTGTCATCTCTGCCAACGCCGTCCAGGCCGCGCCCGCTGGTCTGGCCGCCGCCGTGACGGGCCACGTGTACGCCGCCGGCTTCGTAACCAGCCCGGCGGTGCCATTGCTCGCCGCTTTTTTCGCCATGAACAACAGCACCAAAACAGCGCTCGCCACCGCGCTCCTGTTCGCCGTCGTGGCGATTCCCACCTACCGCCATTTTCGGCTCGTCGACAAACCAGCCCGGCCGGTCGTTGCGGCCACGGTTGCGTCAGCCGCCGCGGCCGACCTCGCGGCCGAACCGCCGCCTGATTCTTCGCCGATGGCCAACACGATTGATCCTGCTTTGGTTCAGGCCGCGCTGACGAGCCTCGTCGCGCAGCAGCAAGTCGATGCCCTTGCCGCTGAGATGAATACCGCCCAAGCATTTGTGACCTCAGGCATCAGGCTACCTTTTGAATCCTACAGATTCAGTATGGCAGATTATCCGACGACCGCGGAAGGACTTCGGGCGCTGGCCATCCCGCCTGCTGACAAAGAGAAATATGCGATCTGGAGTGGGCCTTATATCGGGGGAAACGGAACACCGCTCGATCCATGGGGAAATCCTTACCAATACACTTACCCCGGCACGCAGAAACCATTGGGGTATGACCTATGGTCAATGGGGCCCGACGGCATCAGCGGCACGGCCGACGATATCGGCAACTGGCAGCAGTAACCTGGCCCCCAGTTTTGACTCGAGGGTGCGTATGGCCCACCCTTTTCCGTCCACTCCCCCGCAAAGCAATCGGCGGATCCTACCAGGCCATGCCCCAGGAATCGTCCGCGCCCACCTGCTGAGCCGACGCCACAAGCACCCAGCGCTCGGCATAACTCGGCCCCCAGGAGTCGCTCAGGGCAAGTTCGTTGGTGGCGCAATGGCAGCCAATGATGAGGCGCATCAAAGTTCAGCCGCCACCTGGGCGGCCCGCTGCTGCGCGGCGGCGATGAAATAATTTTGGGCGGAAAAGGAGGGGGCGTCCGCGCGGGCGACGGGCTGGTAGCTGCCGTTGGGGTGCAGCTCACGCGCGTTGGCCGTGTCCTGCAGCTCGTGCGCGAAGAACTCGGCAGTCATCCAGCGGCGCAGGGCGGGGTCGTCCACGGGAAAGACGACCTCGATGCGGCGGAAAAAATTGCGCGGCATCCAGTCGGCGCTGCCGGCGTAGATGAGCGGGCCGCCGTCGCCGCCGTGGTTTTCAAAATAAAACGTGCGCGCGTGCTCAAGGAAGCGGCCGACGACGCTGCGGACGCGGATGCGCTCACTCAGGCCGCGCACGCCGGGCACCAGGCAGCAGGTCCCGCGCACAATGAGCTCGACGGTCACGCCGGCCTGCGAGGCGGCATAGAGGGCGTCAATCACGGCCTTGTCCACGAGGGCGTTCATCTTGGCCATGATACGGGCGGGGTGGCCGGCGGCGGCGTTTTCGGCCTCGCGGGCGATGAGGGAAAGCAGGCGGGCGTGGAGGTTGAAGGGGGCGACAAGCAGGCGGCGGAAGACGGGGGCGCGGTTGTAGCCGGTGAGGGTGTTGAAAAGCTGCGCGACGTCGCTGGTGAGATCCTCGCGGGCGGTGAAGAGACTGAGGTCGGTGTAGAGGCGGGCGGTGCGGGGGTTGTAGTTGCCGGTGCCGAGGTGGACATAGCGGCGCAGGCCGCGCTCCTCGCGACGGACGACGAGGGAGCACTTGCAGTGGGTCTTGTGCCCGACGAGGCCGTAGACGACATGGACGCCGGCCTCCTCGAGCTGCTTCGCCCACTGGATGTTGTTGGCTTCGTCGAAGCGGGCCTTGAGCTCGACGAGCGCGGTCACCTGTTTGCCGTTGCGCGACGCCTCCATGAGCGCACGCACGATGGGCGAATCGCCGCTGGTGCGGTAGAGTGTCTGCTTGAGCGCAAAGACCTGCGGGTCGCGGGCGGCCTGTTCGACGAAGTCCACGACGGGCTGGAACGAGTCATAGGGATGGTGCAGCAGCACGTCGCCCGCGCACAGCGCCTCGAAGATGCGGGCCGGCTCGCGCAGCGGTGAGACGGCGGCGGGCACAAACGGCGGAAATTTCAGGTCGGGCCGGTCGAGGTCGCAGAGGCTTTGCACGCGCAGGAGATTGAGCGGGCCGCCGAGGCGGAAGACGTATTCCTGCGAGAGGCCGAGGTGCTCGCAGAGCGAGGTGAAAATGGCGGCGGACACGCCGTCCTCGATCTCGAGGCGCACGGCCGCGCCGCGCCGGCGGTTGCGGAGCTCGTCCTCGATGCGCTTGAGGAGGTTTTCCGCCTCCTCCTCGTCAATATAGAGGTCGCTGTTGCGCGTGACGCGGAAGACGTGGGCGCCGGCCACATGGTAGCCGGGGAATAGGGCGCCGGCACAAAGCTTGATGATCTCGGTGAGAAAAACAAACCGCCGCCGGCCCGCGGCCTGCGGCTCGATCTGCACGAGGCGCGGCAGGATGCGCGGCACCGGCAGCAGCGCGACCTCCCCACCGGCGGCCGCATCCGCGCCGGGTTCGCCGAGCGAGACCACGATGTTGAGCGTCTTGTTGCCGAGCTGTGGAAACGGATGCGCCGCGTCGAGCGCGAGGGGCGTGAGCACCGGATAGACCTGCTCGCGAAAATAGGACTCCACCCAGCCCAGCTCGGCGGCGGTCAGCTCCTTGGCGGCCTTGACGACCAGACCCTGGCGGGCGAGCGCAGGCATGAGCTGCCGATGCCAGCACTGGTATTGCTCGGCGATGAGGCCGGCGACTTCGGCGTGGATGAGCCGGAGCTGTTCGCGCGCGCCGAGGCCATCGGGGCCGCCCTCACCCGCCCCGCCGTCGTCCGCCTGCTGCATGAGGCCGGCGACGCGGATCTCGAAAAACTCGTCGAGGTTGGAGCTGAAAATGGCGAGGAACCGCACGCGCTCCAGCAGCGGGTGCCGCTCGCCCTGGGCTTGGGCGAGGACGCGGCGGTTGAACGCCAGCCAGCTCAGCTCGCGGTTGAAATAGACCGCGCGACCTGGGGTGCCGGCAGATTTGGCCACGGCCGGTTCGGGCACCACCGGGGTGACGGTGGGAGAGACGGGAGAGGGAGCGGTGCGCTTGGCGGCCATGCGGGAGATCGTGCATGCTACCTTGCAGCCGGGGCGAAACGAGTAATTTGTGTCCGCGTAACCTCGTTGTCACACAGCCGGCCGCCGGTCCGCGCGGCCCACACGCGCTTTGCGCTCGATAAACGGCCCGGCCGCTCCATGTTATGGACTGCCATGCCGCTGTTTGCCGCCACGACCATCGAAAAGCTCCAACAGGTGCCGCCGCACACTTGGTGGATGATCACGCTCACGATCGTGGGTTTCATCGTCTTGGTGCTGCTCATCCGCTTCGCCGCGCAGATGAGTAAGCTTCTGCTCTGCGGCATTGTGCTGTTTCTGTTTTTCCTGCTTTGCACCCAGTGGGTCTATGAACGCGACGAGCCGGCCTGGGCCACGCCGATCGTCGAACCGCTGGCGCAGTTTTTGCCCAGCAAGGGCAAGCCCACGCCGCCCAAGCCGCCGTCCGGGCAGCCGCGATGAAACCCGCCGCCCAGCTTACCCACCTTGACGCCCGGAACCGGCCGGCGATGGTGGATGTCGGCGGCAAGGCCGTGACGCGCCGCACGGCGCACGCCGTCGCCACGGTCGCGCTGCCGCCCGCGCTTGCGCGTCTCGTGACCGGCAACGAAATCCAGTCAAAGAAAGGCCCGTTGTTCCAGACCGCCATCCTGGCCGGCATCATGGGCGCGAAGCAAACCAGCGGGCTCATTCCGCTCTGCCACCCGTTGCCGCTCGACGACTGCCGCATTGCGATCGAGGCCGGCCCGCCCGGGTCCGACGGCGCGGCCGACGTGGCCATCCATTGTCACGTCAGCGTCGCCGCAAGGACCGGCGTCGAGATGGAGGCGCTCACCGGCGCGACCATCGCCGCACTCACCCTTTACGACATGGGCAAGGCCGTGAGCCATGGCATCGTCATCAAGGAGATCCGCCTGCTGGAAAAAACCGGGGGCAAGAAAGCTTACCGCGCGGTCCGATGAAAACCGTGCGTCTCCAGTATTTCGCCATCCTGCGCGAGCAGCGCGGGCTCGCGCAGGAAACGCTCGCGACGGCCGCCGGGACGGCTGCGACGCTTTACGACGAGCTGCGCGCTCGCCACGGTTTCACGCTGCCCGGAGACCGGTTGCGCGTCGCGATCAACGGTGAGTTTGCCCCCTGGGACACGCCGCTCGCCGAGGGGGCCGAGCTGGTCTTCATCCCGCCGGTGGCCGGTGGGTGACGGAGGTCACGATTATAATTCTGAGCCATGAAAACAACAGGTGGAGAATATTTTTTCTCAGCCGGACTCATGGAGTTAAGGGCCAGAGGAAGCATCAGCCTCACGCCAGCTCAAAGACAGGCGTGCTGGTGCCAGGTGCGACGATGGAGAACTCGCACGCGAGGCGGCCGCGCAGGCCGGCGATGGCGCGCTCGACGGCGGCCAGGCTGTTGCAGTCGCGCGAGAGGTGCGTGAGGAAAATGTGCCGCCAGCGCGGGCTGGCCACCGCCTCGAGCAGTTCACGGGCGCCGTCATTGGAGAGATGGCCGTGGCGGCCGGCGATGCGCTGCTTGAGCGACCACGGGCGCTTCGGGTCGGCCTCCAGCATTTTTGAGCAGTGGTTGGACTCGACCACCACCGCCTCGCAGTCGCGGATGTGCTCATGGATGTGACGCGGCGCGTGGCCGAGGTCGGTGAGCCAGGCGACGCTGCGGCGCGGCGCGAGCAGGTCGCCCTCATGGCCGGTGGCGAAGGTGAAGCCGACCGGCTCCTGCGCGTCATGCGGGACGGTGAAGCTGCGAACGTCCAGGTCGCGAAAAGTGAAACGCGCGCCCGTTTCGAATATTTGCCAGACCGGCCGGTGGTCGAGGCCGGCCTGCACGGCGCGCTGGGTGGCGGCGTTGGCAAAGATCTGGATGTGCGGAAACTTTTTCAGTCCGCTCACGCCGGCCGCATGGTCGCCGTGCTCGTGTGTGAGAAAAACGGCGTCAATGCGCCCGAGCGACTCGCCGACGGTGGCGAGCAGCTCGCCGAGCCGGCGGGCGGAGAAGCCGGCGTCCACGAGGACGCGCGCACCCTCGGTTTGCAGCAGGGCGCAATTGCCCGCGCTGCCACTGCCGAGGATGCAAAACCGGAGACTCATACGGGTGATGAAGGCGGGTGGGGCGAGTGCGGCAAGGCTTTTGCGACCTAACGGCCCAAACTCAGCGGTCTAAGTTGGTCGGACCACAGCCGGTGCCTCGTAACTGAACGGCAAAGCCCGGAGTTCGTGACGAACGCTCAGAGTTAGGCGCTTCCGGTTCAGTTGTAGGTAATTTGGACACCATTGAATTCGTTAAGGTGAAGGAACTGCGTAATTGTTTCGCCGGAGATGTTGAGATGATGGTCGTCAATCCAGCGAACGTCGATCGAATGCTCGTGGTCCACAGTAAACACATTGCCTGCTTCGTTTGGGAGATTGCGTGATGCTGGCAGGATGGAAACTTGAGTACTGTATGGGGTCGTAGCGCCGCAGTTGCGGCGAAAGGTGACTGCTTTGAGTTGGCCGCCCGGTGAAATACGCTCCCGCAGGTTGTCGTTCGCGCAGTCAACATGGAGCGCGATAGATACCCAGAGGACAAAGCCTCCGAAGACGAGTAATGAGATGGAGCCGAAAACGAGAAGCGTTCGGAAGCACAAGCGTCTTAATTGACCTGAATCACTGGACACGAGGAAGCGTCTAACCAGTGATTAAGCAAAGCGGGGTGTAATTTCTCATGTCGCATAGCATGGCCGGACGTTCGGCGGGGCCAAGCTCATTTCCTTGTGGGAGTGGCTTCTCGAGGGACGGCTGCGCGCAGGTTGACCACGCCGGATTTCTCGTTACCAATTGCCCTTCCATGCCGCAGAAAACCGCCCTGCCGAAGTCCCGCGCGCCCGCCCGCGCCGCCGTGCCGCGCGCGCTGGCCGGCACGGTTTTCATCACACGGCAGGTGCATTTCAACTCGGCGCACCGGCTCCACAATCCTGCGAAGAGCCAGAAGTGGAACGAGGAGAAATACGGCCTCTGCACCAACCCGCACTGGCACGGGCACAACTACGTCATGGAGGTCACCGTGCGCGGCCAGCCCGACCCGGAGACCGGCTACATCCTGGATCTCGCCGAGCTGAAACGCATCCTGCACCGTGCCGTGGTGGACAAGTGCGACCATCGCAACCTGAACGAGGAGGTGCCATTCCTGCGCGGGGTGATTCCCTCGACGGAGAACCTCGTCATCGCGTTCTGGCACGAGATCGCGCCGCTCATCCCGCCGCCGGGCACGCTGCATAGCGTGCGGCTCTATGAGACGCCGCGCAATTTCGCCGAGTTTTTCGGCCCCGCCGGAGGCGGCTGACCACGAGGGCGGTGACGTCACCCGCCGCGGCCCCAACCAAAAACGCTTTTCCATGAAACCGATGTATCTCCACAACTCGAGCTGCGGGCAGCCGGCCAAGATCGCACGCCGCTACGACCGGAAGTTTCGCTCCTCGCCGGCGCACGTCGCCTCGCTGCCCGACATGATGCGTGCCGCGCACGATGCCATCCAAGGCGCGAACGTTCCCATCCAGCAGGTTGGCATCCACAATTTTCGCCTGCCCCTGAAAATCCGCACCAAGGCCGGCAAGACCCTGACATTGGAGGCCAGCGTGACCGGCACCGTCTCGCTCGAGGCCGAGCTGAAGGGCATCAACATGAGCCGTATCATGCGTTCGTTCTACGAGCACAAGAACGGGATCGTGACCGGCGAGTGGATGGGCAAGATACTCAAGGCCTACCTGCGCAAGGTGGACACGAAGGACGCGCGGCTGAAGGTGAAATTCTCCTACCCGATGCTGCGGCCGAGCCTGCGCAGCGGGCTCAGCGGCTGGCAGCATTACGACGTGGCCTTCGAGGGCGTGATGACACGCGACGGCCGCTACCGGCGCTTCATCCATTTCGACTTCGTCTATTCGTCGGCCTGCCCGTGCAGCGCCGAACTGGCCGAACACGCCCGCGACCTGCGCGGTGCCTACGGCGTGCCGCACTCGCAGCGCAGCAAGGCGCGCATCACGCTGGAGGAGGCCGAGGGCCGGAAAATTTGGATTGAGGACGTGCATGCGCTCTGCCTGCGCGCGCTTCAGACCGAGACGCAGGTGATGGTGAAGCGCGAGGACGAGCAGGCGTTTGCCGAGCTGAACGGCGCCTACCTCAAGTTTGTCGAGGACGCCGCCCGGCTGCTCTACAAAGAGTTTGACGCCGACGCGCGCGTGACGGACTTTCGCATCGCCTGCTCGCACCTTGAGTCGCTGCATTCGCACGATGCCGTGAGCGTCATCTGCAAGGGAGTGCCCGGGGGCTTTGTCGCCGATTTCATGGATTTCGGCTCGCTGGTGTGCTGAGGGCGGAAGCCAAACTTTTCCGCGGAAGGCGCGGATAGACGCGGATAATACCTGTCTGACCATGATTCACGAACAACTGAGCGGGGAGATCATTGGTGCGGCGATGGCCGTGCTGAACGAGCTTGGGCCGGGCTTGGATGAGAAGATTTATGAACGCGCCCTGGTCATCGAGCTGCGGAAGCGCGGCCACGCGGTCGAGCAGCAGAAAAATTTCCCCGTTCATTATGCCGACGAGCTCGTCGGCACGCTGGTGCCGGACACCATCGTGGATGGCTTGGTGATCGCGGATCCCAAGGTCGTCGAAGCTTTCAACGACACGCACGTCCGCCAGATGATCGGCTATCTCGTCATCACCAAGCTGACGCTCGCCATGCTGCTGAATTTCAAGCACGCCAAGCTGCAATGGAAGCGAATCGTCAGGGAGAAATCGTGAATTTTGATTTTCCGTAGATGACGCGATAAATAGTAACCAGATTTATCCGCGCCTATCCGCGCCATCAGCGGAAAAATCCGTCTCCATCAATCGGCAGGACGGGTGGGCGGGTTTCTGGTTGCAAGTGCTTGGGCGTGTCAATATAACGAAGCCATGAAACATGAAACCCAAACATGTGGTCAGCGCGGTGCTGATGCTTTGTTTCGTTGGCGTGATGGGATGGTTCTGGTGGCACGCACCGGCCACGGCGGAATCGCCGGACGTGCAAGGGATGTCACAGGCGGCTGAAACGTCCACGCCGATTGCGGGCGAGGTGGGGGACTTTCCAGGGCTGGATCAGCCGGTGGCACCTCAGCTGGACCCCACAGCCATGCAGGCCGTGTTCGCGGCCATGGCCGAGCTGGAGCAGCAACAGCAAGCGCAGGCGGCGCAGGACGCGGTGGTCAATCGGGTGGTAACAAACAATCTTCGCCAGCTATCGCAGGCATCTGAGCAATATTTTCTGGATCGGGGGGTGAGTTCGGTCGCTTCGATGGAGCTGGTGGGCACGAATCGAACGCAATACATCAAGACGGTTTCTGCTGTGTCTGGGGAAACCTATCCGCCAGTGATTTTTCAGGACCAGCCCATCACTGCTGCGGGTGTGGCAGGCGAGCGCGAGGTTACCCTCGGAGGCCGTCGGTAAGTGATTTGCGGGCAAACTTTGCAGAGAGCTGGGACCGTGCGAACTTGCGTTGGGCAGACGAAACAAATGGGCGGACCGGTTGGCCGGAATTCATCAAGCCGGCGGCCCCGGTCATGAGGTCCGACCGGTGGGCTCACACGTATTCGCGGCGGAGGTTACTGGAGAGGAGGCCGAGTTCCTCGCGGTATTTGGCCACGGTGCGGCGGGCGACGTTGAGGCCCTTTTCCTTGAGGCGGCCGACGATCTCCTGGTCGCTCAGCGGATGGCTGCGGTCCTCGCAGGAGACGAGGTCGGCGATGAGCTCTTTCACGCTGGTGTTGGAGACGGCGCGGCCGCCCTCGGCTTGGTAGCCGGGGGTGAAGAAATACTTGAACTCAAAGACGCCGTGCGGGGTCTTCAGGTATTTGTTGGCGATCGCGCGGCTGACGGTGGTTTCGTGGACGCCGACGATATCGGCGATCTGCGTCATGGTGAGCGGATGGAGGCGGGAGACGCCGTGCTCGAAGAAGTCCGCCTGTGCCTTGAGAATCTCTCGGGTGATGCGCTCGATTGTCTGCTGGCGCTGGGCGATGGAGTTGATGAGGAACTTGCCGGAGCGGATGCGTTCGCGGAGATATTCGCCGTCCTGCCGGGAGAGCGTGCCTTTGGCGATGAGGTCACGGTAGGTGGACGAGATGCGCAAACGGGGGATATAGTCGTTGTTCAGGGAAATCTTCCACTGGTCGCCGTCTTTCTCGATCGTGGCGTCGGGCACGACGACCCGGTTGATGTCCTCGGCAAAGCGGCGGCCGGGCGCCTGATCAAGCGCACGGATTTCATCGAGGGCGGCCTGCACTTTTTCGATGCTGACGCCGGCACGGCGGGCGATGTCGGGGATGCGGCGGCGGGTGAGGAGGGTGAAATGGTCGCGCACGATGCGGGCCGCGAGGATGGTGCCACGCCCCTGCGCCTGCAGCTGGAGCAGGAGGCACTCGGGGAGATCCTTGGCCCCGAGGCCGGCGGGCTCGAAAGTTTTCAAAACGCGCACGGCTTCCTGCATGGCCTCCAGCGGCAGGCCGGACTGAAGGGCGAGGTCGGCGGGCGTCTGGGTGAGAAAGCCGCGGTCGTCGAGGCTGCCGACGAGGTGGCGCATGGCCTCCAGGCCGGCGGGACTGATCTCGGCAAGCTCGGCCTGCCCCATGAGGTGCTCCTGCAGCGAGGTCTCGCTCACGAGGGAGTCAAAGAAATGCTGGCGACGTTCGGCGTCCTCGGCAGTGTGGGGCTGGTTGCCGCCGGCGTTGGCGAGGTGGTCGCGCCAGTCCTGATCGAGCTTGCCGAGGATTTCAAACTCCTTGGAAAAATCCATTTCCTCGCGCGCCTCGGGGGTGGCGCTGTCGGGCGACGGGCCGGTGTTTTCGGCGTCGCGTTCCTGGTCAAGGCTCACGCCGTCCGCCGGCAGCAGCTCCTCAAGGGTGGGGTTGCTCTGCAACTCCTCCTGGATGACGGAACGGAGGTCGAGCGCGGCGACTTGCAAAATTTTCAGGGAATGCCGGAGCTGGGGCGCGAGGACGAGCGACTGCGTCTGGCGCTGGCGAAGTTCGTGGCTGAACCCGGGACCACTCATGGCAGACTGGCGCGCAGCGGCGTCAAGCGGGTTTGGGACTGGGGGCGGTATGCTCCCGGAAGCTCATCACTTCCTTGAGGTAGACGCCGAGTTTCTCGTTGGTGGGGCCGTAGCCATCGGAGTAGAGGTAAATTTCCAGCGCGGTCATCATTTCGTAGGCGGTCTGGTAGCGTTTCTCCCGGTCGCGCTGGAGGGCCTTCTGGATGATGGCCTCGAGTTTGGGATCAATATCGGCGCGGAGGGTGGAAAAGAGCGGGATGGGCAGGGTGAGGATGTTCTCGCGCGACCGCTCGCTGTCCTCGCCGCGGAAGATATTGCGGCCGAGGAGGAGCTCGGTGAGCACGATGCCGAGGGGGAAGAGGTCGGCGCGGGCGTCGGTCACACGCTTGTCGGCCTGTTCAGGGGAGAGATACTCGTCTTTGCCCGCAACGACTTGGCCTTCCTCATTATACATCAGGTCGAGCGCCTTCGCGATGCCGAAGTCAGTGAGCTTCACGTCACCTTCGTAGGCGATCATGATGTTCTTGGGGCCGATGTCGCGGTGGACGATGCCGAGCAGGCGGCCCTCGATGTCGCGTTTTTGGTGCGCATAGGTGAGGCCGCGGGCGATGCGCGAGACGACGAAAGCCGCGAGGTCCACCGGCATTGGCCTGCCGAGCGTACGGTGGCGCTCAAGGAACTGCTCAAGGTTCACCCCGTTCACAAACTCCATCACCATGAAATATTGCCCGCCGATCTGGCCGAGATGGTAGGTCTGGACGATGTTGGTGTGGATGAGGTCGGCCACGAGCCGGGCCTCGCCGATGAAGTTGCTTTGGAACTCTTCGATGGTGGAATACTCCTCGCGAATGAGTTTTACCGCCACAACTTTGCGGAAACCGCCCGCGCCTTTCTGATGCGCCTGATAGACCACGCCCATGCCGCCTTCGGCGATGGTGCGGGTCATCTCATAATGGAGCTCGTTGAAAATGTGTTTGAGGGCGGACACTTGGGGAGCCTGAGTAAAGACGTATTGGCGCCCGCTGGCAAGCGAGGAAATTGCCTTTGGCACGAAATTTGCCTGCGACATTGACACACGCCGCCAGTGCGCCGACGGTGCGCTATGATCACTCTCACTTCCCGTGCCGCCGCCCGCGTGCGTGCCATGCAGGCTGAGGCCGCCGCTGGCGACCGGCGGCTGCGTGTGCTGGTGGATGAGGGGGGCTGCTCCGGCCGGCAATACGGCATGAGCTTCGACGAGCCCAAGGCCGGCGATCGCGAACTGGAGAGCGAGGGAGTCCGCATGGTCGTGGATGGTGCCAGCTTCGCTCTGCTGGATGGCACGAGCATTGATTTCGACGACGGCCTGCACGGAAAGGGGTTTGAGATCAAAAATCCCAACGCCACCAGCACCTGCGGCTGTGGGAAGTCCTTTAGCTGAACATTGGCACGGGCTTGTCCGCCACATCGCGGGCGGAGCGTAGCAGGGGCACATCAGGCTTTGGCGCTCTGGCGCTTCCTGCGTCCGCCCGCCCTCCCGGGCCGGCCGGTGTCGCCTCCGGCGCTCACTTCACTGCTTCGTGCAGCGCAACGATGCCGAACGTCATCCGCGCCGCATCCACGCGCGTGAAACCCGCGTGGCGCATCTCATCGGCCAGCGCCGTGTGGCCGGGGAACTCGCCGATCGAGCCGCACAGGTAGTCGTAGGCCGCCCGGTCGCCCGTCACGCGCGCCGCCAGCGCAGGCAGAACGCGCCGCAGGTAAAGATAATAGATTGGCCGGAACCAAGTGTGCGGTTGCGAAAACTCGAGCACAAACAGCCGTCCGCCCGGCCGCAGCACGCGGCGCATCTCGCCGAGGCCGCGCGCGCGGTCGGCGAGGTTGCGGAGACCGAACGCGATGGTGAGCGCGTCCACGCTCGCATCGGCCAGTGGCAGCGCGAGCGCGTCGCCCGCACGAAACGTCACCTCCGCGCGCAAACCGGTGGTCCGGGAGAGCTTTCTTTCCGCCTCATCCAGCATGGGCGGGCAAAAATCCATGCCGGTCACGCGCGTCCCGGCGGGCAGCGCGCGGGCGAGCGCGAGCGCCACGTCGCCGCTGCCGGTGGCGAGATCGAGCACGTCGCGCGGCATGGCGCGACGCACGGCGGCCAAGAGGCGGCGGCGCCACCATCCGTCCACACCGCCGCTGAGCACGAGGTTCGCCGTGTCGTAGCGGCGGGCGATGCGGGCGAACATGGAGCTGACTTGGACAGGATCGGGCATGGGCGGATGCTCACCACACCATGCCGCCTGCATGCAGTCAAATGCGACGTGGACGGAGGTCCAGACAGGTGCATTTAACCATGTGCGGAGGCGAAAAATTCTGCGCATTTGCGTCCATCTAGCGCGAAAATTTAAAAAATGATTAATATTTTCCATTGTCTAGCGTTTGACCCCTAGAGTGTTGCGTATGTCCGCTGCACGCGAAGACGTTAAAGATTTGCCAAATAGGGCGGTGCAGTCCTAGACCCTTGATCACTTCTGCCGACCGCAACCATCCCCGCCCTAGGAGAATACGTTATGTCCACCAACCTGACCAAACGAGAAATCGTCCTCGAAATTTATGAGAAGACCGGCTTGCCCCAGAAGGAGGTGGTCGCGACGGTACAAATGACTCTCGACATCATCATGCACGCGCTGGCCAAGGGCCGCAATGTTGAGCTCCGCAATTTTGGCGTCCTCGAGGTCCAGCGGCGCAAGGCGCGCGTCGGCCGCAATCCCAACAAGCCCGAAACCGAGGTGGTCATTCCCGAGCGCGCGGTCGTGAAATTCAAGTCCGGCAAAATTCTCAAGCAGCTCATCAAGAAAATAGACATCGCCAAGCTTTGAGGCACGGGGCGGGCGGGGGGGGCACCAAACATCGGTCCGCGCGCGAAACTGTTTCAGGCCGGTTTGTTGCAGCAGAGGCAGGTCGCCTTGGCTGCAGCGGCATTGGCAGGACGACGCCCTCGACACGTTTGCGCCGGCGATCGTGACCGTGGCGTCGCGGCAATCATCTGACTTTTCGCCGCGCGCCGACAATTTTTCATCGCCGCGCCCTGTGCCGCCGCGCAACGTGGCCGCGTTCCTCACCACATGGCCTCGTTTCAGTCCCTGCCCGGCTTCCGCGAATTCTATCCCGACGCCCTCGCGCGCCGGAACCACCTCTTCCGCCTGTGGCGGCAGACTGCCCGCACCTTCGGCTTCGAGGAATACGACGCCCCCGTGCTTGAGCCGCTTGACCTCTACAAGGCCAAGTCGGGTGACGAAATTGAGGGCCAGCTTTTCAATTTCACCGACAAAGGCGGCCGCGAGGTTGCGCTGCGCCCCGAGATGACCCCGACCGTGTGCCGGCTCGTCGGGGCCAGGGCCAGTGCGCTCAAGCGCCCGATCAAGTGGTTCAGTGTCGCCGAGTTTTACCGCTACGAGCGCGCGCAGAAAGGCCGCGAGCGCGCCTTTTTCCAGTTCAATGCCGATCTCTTTGGCGAGCCCGGCCCCGAGGCGGAGACCGAGCTCATCGCGCTGCTCGTGCAGAGCCTGCGGGCGTTTGGCCTGACCGCCCAGGATTTTTACGTGCGTCTCAGCGACCGCAACCTGTGGTTTTACTATCTGGAGGCACTCGGCTTCGACGACACGCAGACGCGTGCGCTCCTTGGCGCGGTAGACAAGTTTGAAAAACACGGGGACGACGCCTTCAGGCCCTACGCCGAGGCCCACGGTGCGCTCGCGCCGGAACGGAAGGCGCAAGTGCTCGCGTTTCTCGGGGTGAAGGATTTTGCCACGCTGGAAAAAACCCTCGCGCCGCTCGCGGGCGAAAAGCTCGCCGCGCGCCTTGCCGACTGGCGGCAGCTCCTCGGCCATCTCGGGGCCATGGGGCTCGCGGAGTTTGTCGCGGTGGACCTCGGGGTGGTGCGCGGGCTGGCTTATTACACCGGCTTTGTATTCGAGGCGTTCGACCGCAAGGGCGAGCTGCGTGCCATCGCGGGCGGCGGGCGCTACGACAACCTCGTCGAGAAGCTCGGCGGCCCGGCGCTGCCCGCCGTGGGTTTCGCCATCGGTGACGTGACGATGGGCCTGCTGCTGGAGCAGCGCGGCCTCATGCCCGCGTTTGTGCCGGCGGCGGATGTCTATGCTGTGATCGGCGGCGCGGCCGAACGCACAGCGGCGTTTGCCGATATCCACGCGCTGCGCGCAGCGGGCTGGCGGGTGGATTATCCGCTGCGTGAGATGGGCTTCGGCAAGCAGTTCAAGGCCGCCGCCGAGTCTGGCGCGAAGCTCGCGCTCATCTACGGCGGCGACGAGCTGGCGAAGGGCGTCGTGAAAATCCGTGACCTTGTGGTGCGCACCGAGCGCGACGTGCCGTGCGGGGATGTGCTGGCGACGGTGAGGGATGTCCTCGCGGGCGCATGAAGCCGGCGATGGAGCGGTTTCCCCTCCGCACCGCCCTCTTGGAGACGCGACTGGGCGCGCATCCGCCACCGGCCCCCGGTTCAGGCCGGGGTTGTATCAGGCTTGCCTTGGCGGCCGTTCGGGCG
This sequence comes from Opitutia bacterium, assembly GCA_947475065.1. Classification (GTDB taxonomy): domain Bacteria; phylum Verrucomicrobiota; class Verrucomicrobiia; order Opitutales; family Opitutaceae; genus CAIYUN01. The sequence goes on from CANJLB010000025.1 coordinate 37,937, forward strand.
GCTTTATCAGCCATGAAGCTCCTGCGGAAACTCCTGTGGCGCTCCGGGCGGTTTTTGCTGCTGCTCTACGCGGGGCTGGCGTTGTTCGGCTGCGTGGCGGCGGAACGGATGATCTTCCAGCCCCAGCCCGCATCGTATCGCGCCGACCTGCCGGGGCTGCTCACCGTGCCGGCCGCCGATGGCACACCGCTCGCGGTGCTGCACCTGCCGAACCCGGCGGCGCGGCACACCATTGTTTATTTTCACGGCAATGCGGAAGACTTGGGCGACGGCCTGCCATTGCTGCGCGAGCTGCAGGCCGCCGGTTTTGCCGCGCTCGCGTTTGACTATCGCGGCTACGGGCGCAGCGGCGGAAAGGCATCGGAGGAAAACGTCTATGCCGACACTCGGGCGGTGCTCGCCTACGCCCGCGCCAAGCTCGGCGTGACGCCCGAGCGGTTGTTCGTCGTTGGCCGTTCGGTGGGCGGCGGGCCGGCGGTTGAGCTGGCGGTGCGCGAGCCGGTGGCGGGGTTGGCGCTGATCAGCCCGTTTACGAGCGCATTTCGGGTGATGACGCATGTGAAAATCCTGCCCTTCGACCGCTTCGACAACCTCGCCAAGATCGGCGGTGTGCGTGCGCCCATCCTTATTTTTCACGGCACGGCGGACGAGGTCGTGCCGTTCTGGCACGGCCAGGCGCTGTTTGCCGCCGCGCCGGAGCCGAAGATCTCCAGCTGGATTGACGGCGCGGGCCACAACGACATCTTCGAGGTCGCAGGCGACCGCATCGTGCGCGAGCTGAAGTCCTGGGCGGCGTTGCCGGCACGGCCGTGAATGCGCCGGGCGGGTGTTTTGAGGCAATTGACATTCCGGGGGGAACCTACAGGGTGTTACCACGTCACACCCACCTCGCATGGCCGAATCCAACAACGACAAGAAGCGCCGCCCCTTGAAGGCCCTCCCGCCTGACGGCTCCCAGCACAAGCTGCTGATGATCTGGCTCGCCATCGGCCTCGCCTTGGTCGGGCTGTTTTGGTTCAGCCCCGGGCGGATGAAACCGACGCAGGAACTGACGGTCCATGATGTGCAAGTGCGCATGCGCGCCACCCCGCCCACGGTGGAGCAAATGACCATGCGGCCGGACACCACGGCGATCGGCCGCCCCGTGTTTCAGATTACCGGCATTCTCAAGCCTGATGATGCCAAGTTTCGCGCCTCCGGCACGTTGACGGACGCCACCATTGACGAGCTCCAGCAGTTCGGCGTCAAGGAGGAGCCGGATGCTTCCATCTGGCCCGGCCGGATCATCACGTTTCTCATTTTGGTCGGCCTGCCGATTTTCATCTATTTTGCCTTCGTTCGCCAGCTCAAGGCTGCCGGCAAGGGCGCGCTCAGCTTTGGCAAGAGCCGCGCCAAGATGATGACACGCGACCGCGAAAAAATCACGTTTGCCGACGTGGCCGGTTGTGACGAGGCCAAGGAGGAGATCTCCGAGGTCGTTGAATTTCTGAAGGATCCGAAAAAATTTACCAAGATGGGCGGCCGTATCCCGAAGGGCATGCTCCTCATCGGTCCGCCGGGCACGGGCAAGACGCTTTTGGCCAAGGCCGTCGCTGGCGAGGCGGAGGTGCCGTTTTTCTCAGTTTCAGGCTCGGACTTTGTCGAGATGTTTGTCGGCGTCGGTGCCAGCCGCGTGCGTGACATGTTTGAACAGGGCCGCAAGAGCGCGCCGTGCATCATCTTCATTGATGAGATCGACGCCGTGGGCCGGCAGCGCGGTGCGGGCATGGGCGGGGGTCACGATGAGCGTGAGCAGACGCTCAACTCCCTCCTTGTCGAGATGGATGGCTTTGACACTTCGGACGGCGTGATCATCATGGCGGCAACCAACCGGGCCGACGTGCTTGACGGCGCGCTGCTGCGGCCGGGCCGTTTTGACCGTCAGGTCCAGGTTGATCTGCCCGACATCATCGGGCGCGAGCAGATTCTGCGCGTCCACGCCAAGAAAATCAGCCTCTCCGAGGATGTGAGCCTGAACGTCGTCGCGCGCGGCACCCCCGGCCTGTCCGGTGCCGATCTGGCCAATCTCCTCAACGAGTCCGCACTCCTTGCCGCCCGTCGCAACAAGAAGAAGGTCGAGATGATTGACGTCGAGGACGCCCGCGAGAAGGTGCTCTTCGGCCGCGAGCGCCGCCGCGTGATGGACGATGAGGAGAAACGCCTCGTCGCGTGGCACGAGGCCGGCCACGCCATCGTGCAGGCCTTGCTCGACGACGGCACGGTGCCCGTCCACAAGGTCACCATCATCCCCCGCGGCCAGAGCCTCGGCAGCACGACCTACATCCCGACGAAGGACATCCTCACGCGCGGCATGAGGAAGTTTCTCGACCAGATCGCGATGGCCATGGGCGGGCGTATCGCCGAGGAGCTCGTCACGGGCGATCTCAGCAACGGTGCCTACGGCGACATCAAGCACGCCACCAAGATCGCCCGCGCCATGGTGTGCGACTATGGCATGAGCCCGCTCGGTCCGATTGCGATGGCGGACAATTCCGACACCATTTTCCTGGGCCGTGACATCACCCGCTCGCAGCACGTGAGCGAGGAGACCGCCCGGAAAATTGACGCCGAGGTCTCGCGCATCATCACCGAACAATACGCCCGCGCGAAGGAAATCATCACCGGACGCCGCGAGGCGCTCGACAAGATCGCCGCCGCGCTCATCGAGCATGAGACGATCGAGGGGCGGCATGTGCTGGAGATTCTCCAGCACGGCGAGATCAAGTCGCCCATCGTGACCATCATTCCGCCCGCCCGTTCGGGCGATGGCAAGGAAGCCGTCCCGAGCAAGCCCGCTGTCAAGCCATTGCCCGAGCCCCTCGGCGGCACGCCTTCGCCTCTGCCGGCATAATCGGATCGGTGGAGGTGGCCCCCACGCCCCTGGATCTTTCAGCATTCGAAACCGAAGCCGCCCTGCTTCGGTTTTTTTGTGTCTTGGGCGCCCGGGTTGGCCAACCGGCCTCCGGGGCCGGATTCCGCTCTTTCCCTCGCAGCGGCGAACGCCTACTGTTTTCCATGCCCGTTTTTTCCGCCCTCGGCCGCCGCGCGCGGCCGCCGACCATCGCACGGCTGATGTCGCTCGCGCTCGACAACCCGCGCCTGCTCTCGCTGGCCGCCGGGTTCACCGACAACCGCACGCTGCCCGTTGCCGCCGTGCAGTCCGCCGTCGCCGTGCTCGCCGCGTCGCCCGGCGAGCCGGAGTGGCTGCAATACGGCGCGAACCAGGGCCGCCCGCGCCTGCGCGAGCTGCTCGCCGCGCGCCTCGGCGCCGTGGAGCCGGGCCTCGACGTGGCCGCCGTGCACCGGGAGCTTTTTGTCACCAACGGCTCGCAGCAGGCGCTCTACCTCGCCATGCAGGCGCTGTGCGACCCTGGCGACATTGTGCTCGTGGACCGCCCGAGCTATTTTGTGTTTCTCGAACTGCTCTCCGGCCTCGGGGTTGAGGCGCGTTCGCTGCCGGTGGACGCCGCCGGGAAACTCGACACCCCTGCGCTCGGGGCGCAGCTCGGGGCGATGGCGGCGAGCGGTGAGCGGGCGCGGCTCAAGGCGGTTTATCTCGTCAGCTACTTTTCCAATCCCTCGGGGCGCAGCCTCGATGCGGCGGAGAAAAACGCGCTCGCCGCCACGCTCGCCGCCCATGATGCGGTGGTGCCGGTGATTGAGGACGCGGCCTACCGCGAGCTCTGGTTTGATGCTCCGCATCCCGCGCCCAGCCTGCTCGCACTGCCCGCATGGGCGAAATTTCCCCGGCTCTGGCTCTCGACGCTCACCAAGCCCTTTGCCACCGGCCTCAAGGCCGGCTATGGCATCTGCACCGATGCGGACTGGCTCGCACGGATGCTGTACACCAAGGGGCATCACGATTTTGGCACGGCCAATTTTAACCAAGCCGTATGCGAGCAGGCGCTGGCGGGCGGCGCGTTCGACGCACACCTCGCCGTCATCCGCCCCGCCTACGCACGCAAAATGCACGCGTTACACGGCGCGCTCGCCGCCGCAGGGCTGCCCGCACGCGGCTGGCGCTGGCGCGAGCCGGCGGGCGGGCTCTACCTTTGGCTGGAAGCGCCGCCCGCCCTCGACACGGGGCTGGACTCGGCGTTCTGCCGCGCATGCGTGGAGGCGGGCGTCCTGTATGTGCCGGGCGAGCTGTGCTTTGGCGACGCCGTACCGAGAAATTTCGTGCGTCTGAGCTACGGTGTGCTTGCCGAGCCCGATCTGACCGAGGCTGCCCGCCGCTTTGCCACTGTGGCGGAAAAGTTTGTCTGACAATCGCGATGGTACTTTTAAGTCCGGCTTAATGGAACCACAGAAAATGGGAAACCATTATAGATATTCTTTTATCAAATATATTATATTACTTTGCTTAAGTCTGATTCGTAGGACTGTTAAGGAGCCTCTGAAAAACCCAAATAAATCAGGGAACATATTAGCAGCCATAGGGTAACAGTAGCAATGAGCCAACAAATCACCTTCCTCTCGCTCGGTTGCCTGACGAAACGAACACGTGCGGACCAGTTTCTCGACGAAATGAACC
>CANJLB010000026.1 GCA_947475065.1 Opitutia bacterium
ACGGAACCCGGCGCAGCTCCCGTCTCCACTCACCGCGGCCCCCTCCACCATGCTGCTTTTCGTCCTCAAACCTCTGCTCGCCTCGCGCAAAAAAACTTTCCGCACGCTGGTCTCGGCAGCAGCGGTGTGTTTTTCAGAGGATCCTTAATGCTCCAGCGCTTCTTCGGTCACTTTTGCCGCCGCCTGCTGGCTCTGCTCTGGCAGACTTTTTCCCCGCGCACTCCTGCTCTCGTGAGCTAAAGCGGGCTTTTCAGGATTGGTTTGGCATCTTTAGGTGTGGGCTACTCATGCGACTACGACAGTGACGACGTCCTCCAAAAGGCGCGCGTTACGCCTCCGGCCCGGAGGCTTTACGGCTTCGGGATGGCGCCGGGCACGGTGCCGGCTTCGATGAGTATCATCTTGTCGGGATCGAGGTGCTTTTTGATGGCGGCGTTGACCTGCTCTTTGGTGAGCGCCGCGACCCGCCCGGGGTATTGGTCAATGAAGCTGAGCTCGAGGTCGCGATTGAGCGTCGCGAGGATCGTGGTGGCCATGCCGTCCGTCGTCGAGAGGCCGACCTTGTAGCTGCCGGCCCGCTCGCTTTTGCGTTGCGCGAGTTCGGCGTCGGTCACGCCGTCGCGATGCCAGGCGGTGAGCTGGCGCTTGGTGGACTCGAGGCCCTTTTCGAGGAGCTCGGGCGCAAAAGAGGCCTCAATGCTCCAGTCACCGTCAACGAACGTGTCGTTGCCGACGCCTGAGTAGATGCCATAGGTGAGACCCTCCTTGTCGCGGACGTTGGCCATGAGCCGGCCGGTGAAGCCGCTGCCGAAAATGGCGGTGCCGATCCGGAGCGCGAGCGTGTCGGGCTCATTGTAGCGCAAGCCGGTTGCCTGGCCCAGAACCACGGAGACGCTGGTCTTGTCAGGCATGAAGACGGTCTGGCTGCGCGGTGCGTCCACAGGGCCGGCCTTCGACGGATGCGTTCGGATGACGCCGCCGGTCCAGCCCGCGAACGACTTCGCGATCTCACCCTGCGCGGCGACGGGATCAACATCACCGACGAGCACGAGGCGCAGGGTGGCGGGGCCGTAGTATTGTTTATGAAACGCCTTTACCTCGTCGAGCGTGGCCCGGTCGGTGCCGGCGATAAAATCCGGGACGGCCGGCTGGCGGTTCGGGTGGCCGGGAGAATAGACGGAGCGCGAAAACATGTCGCCGGCACGGAAATCGGGATCCTCGAGTGCGCGCTGCATGCTGCCGGCGATTTGCTTTTTCAGCTTGGCGAATTCCTCGGGCGCAAACGCGGGCGAGCGCAGCTGCTCCGCGATGAGGGCGAGGACGAGCGGCAGGTCCTTACGGAGGCACTTGGCGTTGATATCGAGCGAGCTCGCGCTGACCCCAAACGAAATCCCCGCACCCACGTCGCCGAGCATCTGGGAGATCGCAAATTTGTCGTGTGTGGCCGTGCCCTTGTCCAGCATGCCGCCGACGAGGCTGGCAATGGCGGGATTGGTGGCGGGGCTAAGCGAATCGCCGGCGGCGAGCGTGCCACGGATGGTGACGACTTCCTGCACGCCGGTTTTCAGGACGACGAGATCAATGCCGCCAACGGATTGGCGGACGGCATTCGTGGCGACTTGGGCCGGGGCAGTGGCCGCAAACAGGAGGCACCCGGCTGCGCCCAGCAAAGCCGGGCGGCGAAGAGCCCGGCCGGCGGCAGCGCCACCGGCGAGGAGGAGGGAGGACGGGAAACGGAGCACAGGATTCATGGGGATATTATGGTTTGGCCGCGGGCGTGGCGACGACGGGGATGAACCAGCCGGTCACGCTCTGGCTGAGGTCGAGATAACGGTTGGCGACGCGTTTCACGTCGTCGGGGGTGACTTTGCGGGTGGCGGCGTCCAAGGTGTAATAGCGAGTCCAGTCGCCGGCGGCGATGTCTTCGTTGAGCGCGCTGGCGACGTCAAACGTGCCGTCGCGCTTATAGGCGGTCTGGGCGACGAGCTTGCCGAGCGCGGTGGCGACCTCCGCGGCGGTCACGCCGTCCTTTTTTAGGCGGTCAACCTCGGCAAGCATGATTTTTTCCACCTGTTCGTGCGCGACGCCGGGCGCGAGGCTGGCGTAAATTTGAAAGAGCGACGGGTCATGAAATTCGCCCGCGCCGGCGTTGACGCCTGTGGTGAGGTTTTTGTCGGTGAGCGTGCGGTAGAAGCGGCTGGTTTTCCCGCTGGCGAGGATGTTGGCGAGAATGTTCAGCGCGGGGATGTCAGGATGCGTGGCGGCGGGGCTCTTGTAGGAAAGGCCGACAACCCCCAGCTCGCCGGCGCGCTGGACGGTCACGCGTCGCGGGCCGCTCTGCGCGGGCTCCTCGGTATAGATCTGCGGAATCGGCTGTGGCGCGCGCGGATAGCCGCCGTAATATTTTTTCACGAGGCCCATGGCGGTGGCGGGCACGAAGTCGCCGATGATCGAGACGGTGGCGTTGTCGGGCCAGTAAAAGGTGTCGTAGAAAGCGCGGAGCTTCCCGATTGGCACCTGCTCAATGTCGCTGCGCCAGCCGATGGTGGGGTGGTGGTAGGGATGCGCCTGAAACGCGGCGGCGAAGATTTCTTTGTCGAGCGCATTGAGCGGGTCGTTTTCACCACGCTCAAACTCGTTGCGCACGACAGTCATCTCGGGGCGGCGGTCGTCCTCGCGCAGCCAGAGATTGCGCATGCGGTCGGCCTCGATGGCCATGTAGCCCTCGAGGTGCTCGCTGCCGATCTCGGCGAAGTAATTGGTGCGGTCGAGATAGGTGGTGGCGTTGTAGTGGCCGCCGACAGTCTCGAGAAACTGCTTCACGCTGTTGCCTTTCCGGTCGTTGAAATTTTCGCTGCCCTTGAACATCAGGTGTTCCAGCAGGTGGGTCGCGCCGGTGGTGCCGGTGACCTCGTTGCGCGAACCGACGCGGTAGGTGACCATGAACGTGACAACGGGCGCCGAGTGCTCGGGCAGAAGGAGGACCGTGAGGCCGTTGCCATCGAGGGTGTATTCGGAGATCGCGCCGACGGTGCGAACATAGGTGAAGCCGTCGAACTTGGCGGGTGCGGGCGCAGCACTGACCGCAGGTGCGGGCGAGGCGGCGCGCAAAACCGGCGCGGCGACGACGGCGAGACAGAGGAGCAAACGGAGATTCATGGAGGAAGAGGGGCGAAGGTGAGACTGCAGCATGGGGAAAAGTATCCGTGCGCCAAGCCTCGGATTGGGACATTTCCTTCACCGGCCTTTGCTGTGTCGCGGTGGGCCGCCAGGTGGTGCGGGAAAAGCTGGAGGGGGCGGAGATCGGTTTCGCGCATCGTGGTGTGGCCGTGGCCGCCAAACCATGGGGCCCCGGGCCGGAAACTCAAGGCTGTGCCGCCGGCGGCAGATCGTAGCGCACGAGCGCCGCGCCCGGCAGCTCGCCCGTGACGAAGAGGGTGCGGCCATCGCGGCTGAAGCACGCGGCCTCGGCCTGCAGCAGGCCGTGTGGCGCGAGACGTCCGGGCTGAGGGGCGGCGAAGGCGTCGGTCCAGCTCTGGCTGGGCGCACGGCGGAAGAGCCACACGTCGCCATAGGTGAGCACGACGGCGGCGCTGCCGTCAGGTGCGAAGTCCAGCGCGGTCGGTTCCGCGCGATATCTGCCGGTTGGCAGGGCGGACAATTTTTCCTGCGGGGTGGGCGGAGGGATTTGCACGAGCCGTGCAACGAGCGTGGAGGTGGGGGGCTCGCCGGTGGCGGCGGACGGCTGGCCGCCTCCCGGCAGCGGGAAGGGGACAATGAGCGGTACGCCGCCGGGTGCGCGCAGCGGCAGCGTGTAGAGCGCGGGTGGCGAGGTGCGCTTCGTGAGCAAATAGGCTTTCTCTTCGTGGGCGTCCACGGCGACCGCCTCGCAGTCATGCGGGCCGTCAGGCCAGCGCACGGGCACGCGCCAGGCGACCGGCGCGTTGAGCTCGCGGTCGGGCGCGAGGTCGGCCGGGTCGGGTTCGGCGATGATGAGGAGCGCGCAGTCCTGACGGCGGTCGTTGTTGTCTCCCGTGTCGGCGATGAGCAGCCATGCGCGGCCGTCGAGCTCGAACGACGCGATGTCCTCCCAGTCCGTGTTTTTCACGCCTTCGATGCGGAGCTTGCCGCGCAATTTGCCGTTGGTGTCGAGCGCGTAAAGCACGGCCTCGCCACCGCTGTCGTTGTGCGCCCAGACTAGGTGGTCCGCGCGGCGCGAGGCGGCGAGGCCGCTCGCCTCGCCCAGCACGGCGGGCAGGACGCCGGCGCGCGCGGGCGGCGGAAGGGCGGGTAGGGCGGCGGGGGCTGGCGGGGGCAAGGCCGCGAGCGCGAGGGTGGCGACCAGGCCGAGCCATGAGAGCAGCAGGTGGAAGGCTTTCTTCGGCAGAACTTCGCCGGCCGCTGGCCGCCATGCACCCGCGCAGCGGTCGGCGGCAGCACCAAGGCGTGCGGACGGCACAGGCGGTTTTGATCCCATGGTGCGCGAGCATGTCGGCAGCTTTCAGGCGGGCAACGCCACAATGCGCCGGTTACTGGCACCCGGCGCCGGCGCTTGAGTTTGCCCGGAGCATGTTTTGGCTCACACGGTGAAAACAACCCCTTTGCCCTCCCCGTCCAACCCCGGCCTTACCACGGTTGTCTGGTGGGTGCTTTGGTTCGCCATGCTGAACGGACTGATGGTCCTTTATCTTGTGATCGGACGAAAAGCCGCGCCCGCCGTGCCGCCGGTGGCGGAATGGACGGATTTCATCGGGCTCGGCCCATTGCTGATCAGCACATTGCTTCGTCTGGCGGTGATGCCGCGTACCGTGGAGAAACGCCGGGGGCTGGCGATTTATATTATCGGTCTGTCGTTGGCGGAAAGCTGCGGACTTTTGGGTATGTTGCTCGCCAAGTCCTATACGAAGCAGCTCGTGGCGTTTGCCCTGCTCGGCATGTTGCAGTGGGCTCCGGTGTTCGCCCGGCGGTTCGAGGTTCTGTCATCCGGCCGCGTACCCGGGGTGAGTGTGCAGTGACCAAGCTCGGGGCGTGGTGGTTTTGCTCAGCGTTTGCGCGCCGCCCGGCTGGCGCGCTCGCCCAGGCGCTCGGTGAAAACCTCGATGCGCGTGGCGCGTGTATCGGGCGTCCGGGCGGCATCAAGATAGCCGACCATCGCGCGACGATACGAGACCGGCGCGGCGGCCCAGCCGGCGGCGGCGGCTGGCCGGAATTGCAGCGCACGTTGCAAGTCGGAGGGCGGCGCCACGTCGCGGGAGCTGCGGTCTGGCTCGAGCGTGAACGCGATCTCGTCGCCGGGGCCGAGACCGGCCGGGCGAAAGGTGTCGGCCCGCACGTGGACGCGCCCGCGTCCGCCGCCCGCCGGCATGACGGTCGAGAGGTAAGTTTCGCCGAGACAGCGGACGACGACCGGCACGCGCGGTCCGCCGCCCAGTTTCCGCACCACGGTGGCCGGCACCGCGACGGTGTAGAGCACGCCGATCCTGCGGATCGGAGCGGTGCAGGCGAGCGGGATGGGCACGGGCGGCATGGCGGGCAGGCTAGCTGGACGGCGACGCCCGTCCTTCGCGCCGCAGGAACCGTGCGATCTCCCGCGCAGTCGGCATCGCGGGCGCGGCACCAGGACGCGTGACGGAGAGTGCGGCGATGGCGTTGCCGAAACGCGCTGCGGCGATCACGTCGCCGTTGAATTTTACGAGGCCTGCCGCGAAGCCGCCGTTGAACGCATCGCCCGCGCCCGTGGTGTCCGTTACGCGGACGCGATGGGCGCGGATGAAGGTGTGGCCCGCCGTCTGGGAGACAAACGCGCCGCGCGCGCCAAGGGTCACAATTACGACCGGCACGCCGAGCCGGCGACAGAGCGCGTGCAGGGCGGCGGGTGCGAGCCGTGTGAGTTTTTCCGCCGTGAAGCCTTGCTGGCGGGGAATCAGTGCGCGCACGAGCGCGGTGAACTCGGTTTCGTTGGGCGTGAGCACGTCCACTTGGGCGAGAGCGTCGGCGGTGAAATCGGCCCGCATCGGCGCAGGGTTCAGCACCGTCGTGACGCCGGCCCGGCGCGCGAGACGGAAGACGTGCGCATTGACGGCGGGACCGGTCTCGTGCTGGCACACGACCACTCGTGCCGCGCGGATGGCGGCGGCGTCAAGGTCGGCGGGCCGCAGCCGCGCGCCCGCGCCGGGCGCGACAACGATCTGGTTTTGTCCCGTGCGGTCGAGCAGCACGGCCGCGGCGGCGGTGGCGTGGCCGCGTTTTTCGACAAGCTGCACCTGCAGCCCGATGGCACGGCCAAAGGCCCGCGCGTTGTCCGCAAACGCATCGCGCCCGACCGCACCGACGAACACCGCCGGCACGCCTGCGCGATGCGCGGCCACGGCTTGGTTGAACCCCTTGCCTCCCGCCGCGGGCGCGAGCGTGCCCAGGACAGACTCACCTTGGGTTGGGAGGTGGTCGCAGCGGAACGCGAGGTCCTGCACGTAAGTGCCGACGACGAGGACGGGAGGGTTCATGTGGCAGGAACGCTATGAGTCGAGAGTCCAGAGTCGAGAGTCCAGCGGGAATGGGATGAATGGAAAGTGAATGTTGAGCTCGGGGATCAGGAACGGCGGCGGCGTGGGGCTCGGTGCGGGCGCGTTGACTTCTGATGGCATCCGTCTCCTATGGTTGGGCTTCATCATTATCTATCGAAAAGTGATCGCGTGTCTTTTAAACGATCGAGAAATGAAATAAAGTCCCTGCCGATCGGAATCGCTGACTTGTAGTCGAAACCTATGGCGGCAACGAGTACGACAGACGGGGGATTAGTGCGGTAATCGAGAGTGTAGGTCTCGCCACCACCGTCGGAGCCAAACATAAGAAATGCCGGAAAATACTTCTGAACTTCATTCGCGCGATTAAAAGCTACGATCTGATCGGAACTCCAAATCTGAAGTTCATGATCACCCATCACGCCGCCAAGACCATCAGCTTCCAGCAGAATCTCTCGAAATTCGTCGGGTAACTTCAACCCGAAGGCTTTTTCAACCTTTGCGACGGCTTCTGGCGGCGCACCTTCGTTACCTTCGAATCCCTCGAAACGCGCTGCGAGTTCCTCGTTCATCTTTCGTGGCCAAACGTTCAAGATGTTTCAGTGCCCGCCTTCAAGGTCACCCGGTTTCAGCAGCGGGGCGAAGAGGGCCTTGTTCGATGCCTTCATGTAGGCTTCCTTCGCGTCCACCGTGCCGTCCTTCACGCGAGACATCAGGCTGTGGTCCATGGTCACCATGCCGTCGCTCAAGCCGCCCTCGATGATGGCGCGGATGTTGGCGATCTGGCCGCTGCGGATCGTGTTGGGCAGCGCCTCATGGGTGAGCAAAATCTCGTGGACGGCGCAGCGGCCCTTGGGGATGCGCTTGCAGAGCAGCTGGGCGACGACGCCGGCCAGGCAGCTTGCGAGCATCACGCGCACCTGGTTTTGCTCCTCGGCGGGGAAGGTGTTGATGATGCGGTCCACGGTCTTTGGGGCGTTGTTGGTGTGGAGCGTGCCGAAGACGAGCATGCCCATCGAGGCGCAGCCGAGCGCGAGCTTGATCGTCTCCATCTCCCGCATCTCGCCGAGCAGGAGGATGTCGGGATCGTGGCGCATTGCCCCCTTGAGCGCGGCGGCAAACGACTCGGTGTGCTCGCCCACCTCGCGGTGGACGATGACGCATTTTTTCACCGGGTGGACGAACTCGATAGGGTCCTCGATGGTGATGATGTGCCTGGCGAGGTTTGAGTTGATGTAGTCAATCATTGCCGCGAGCGTGGTGGACTTGCCGGAGCCGGTGGGGCCGGTGACGACGACGAGGCCCTCGTTGAGGTGGCAGAGCTTCTTCAACGCCTCGGGGAGCTTCAGCTCCTCAAAGGAGAGAATTTTGGCGGGAATCTGGCGGAAGACGGCGGCCTGCCCCCAGTGGTTGTAGAGGAAGTTGCCGCGGAAGCGCGCGAGGCCGGGAATCTCGTGCGCGAGATCGAGGTCCTTGCGCTCGAGAAAATCCTGCCAGCGCTTCTCGGGGCAGATTTCCTTGAGGAGGGATTCCATGGTCTTCGCGTCGAGCGGGGAGTCAACGAGCGGGACGAGCGCGCCGGAGGTGCGCGTCTTGGGCGGCAGGCCGACGGTCAGGTGCAAGTCGGAACCGCCCTTGTCGAGCATGGCCTTGAGGAGTTGGTCAATGGCGGGCATGGCGCGCGGGAATTGATCGCGTTCGGTCAGTCCAGCTGGTGCAAAGTGGATTGGCAAGCCATGAGCGGTGGAAAGCGCCGCCTCCTTGGATCTCGGAAACGCGGAAACGCGGAAGAGCGGAACCGGAATTGTCAACGCGGAGGGCGCGAAGGACGCGGAGCCAGGGCAGAGAAGATGAAGTACAAACTGACCCACAGCAGGCTGTCATATGCCCTTGACCCGGTGTGCGCCCCGGTCGTGTCATGCGGGTCCCATGCGCCTGCTCACCACCTCCATCATCCTGGCCGTGGTACTGTGCCTCCCCTTTTTCATCTGGGGGGATCAGTTCATGCAGCAGTTCTCGGGCGTGGCGGCCGTCGAATGGATTCGCGGCTGGGGCGCGTGGGGATGGCTGGCAGTCATCGGACTGCTCGTATCGGATTTGTTCCTGCCGATTCCGGCTACCCCCGTGATGGCGGCGGCGGGCTACCTTTATGGCCCGTTGATCGGTGGTTTGTTGAGTGCGGCCGGGTCCTTTCTGGCGGGCCTGGCAGGCTACGGCCTGTGCCGGGCATTTGGTCGGGGCATCGCGGTGCGCCTAGCGGGCGAACGCGAGTTGGAGCAGCATCACACGGTGTTCCAGCGCAGCGGGCCGTGGATCGTCGCCGCCTCCCGCTGGCTGCCCTTGCTGCCCGAGGTCGTCTCATGTCTGGCCGGCCTCACACGCATGCCGCTGCGCGTCTTCGCGCTTTCGCTCGCGTGCGGTGCGATTCCGATGGGATTTGTCTTTGCCGCTATCGGCGCGACGGGACAGGACAACCCTAAACTTGCGCTGGTGTTGAACATCGTGGTTCCACCGCCGTTGTGGCTCGCGATTCATCTGATCCTGCGGAGGAGAAACCGTGGGCGCGAGGAGGGTGAACTAAACGCCTGACTTGTGCTGATGCCGCAGTGCGCTATCGCGGCCTAGCGAAGAACACCTCCCGGCTGCTTCTGCTCTTTGCGCTCTCCAACCTGCATCAGGCCCGGCGCATGTTGCTCGCCCGCGCCTAAACCGGGTGGAGTCCGCTCTTCATCGCGTCAAACTCACGCCCATGCCTTTCCTCCTGCCCTTTTCTCTATCAGACCCCGGCTCCGCTTCCGCAAAAAATTATCTCGCGCTCACAGCCAGGCACTAGCGCGGAGTTTTTCAGAGGCTCGTTAGGCAGGAAGCCAAGAAGTCCTGAATCTGATTCTGGGTTTCCTGGCTTCCTGCTTCAACTTCTCCGCGTCTCCGCAATTTCCCGTTTCAGTCCTGCTTGTCCTCCAGGCCAAAGACCGCGCGGGCATAGCTTCCGACCTTAAAGGGCTGTAAGTCCTCCGGCTGCTCGCCGAGACCAATGAAATAAATCGGCAGCCGCAGCTCGCGCCAGATGGCCGCTAGGGCGCCACCGCGCGAGGTGCCGTCAAGCTTCGTCACGACGAGGCCGGTGAGGCCGAAGCTTTTGTGAAAGACGCGCGCCTGCTCAACGGAGTTGCCGCCCAGCGAGCCGTCCACCACGAGCCACGCATGGTGCGGCGCAGCGGGATCGTGCTTCTGGAGCACGCGGCGGATTTTCGCCAGCTCCTCCATGAGGTTAACCTTTGTGTGCAGCCGGCCGGCGGTGTCCACGAGCAGAAAGTCGCGTCCGCGCACCCGCGCCGCCTGCATCGCATCAAACGCCACGGCGGCGGAATCCGCGCCTGTGCGGCTGGCGACGATCTCAAGGTCAAGCCGGCCGGCCCACGCTTTGAGCTGCTCGACTGCGGCGGCGCGAAACGTGTCGCACGCGGCGAGCATCACCGTATGGCCTTCCTGCTTAAGCCGCCAGCCGAGCTTCGCCGCCGTCGTGGTCTTGCCGGAACCGTTGACTCCGATCAGGGCTATAACTGTGGGGGTGGCAGGGGGAACGAGGCATCCGGTCGTATTTTCCGCGGCAAGCGCGGCGGGCGGTCGCGCTCCGCCCTCAATCCGGCCCTCGCTGCCGGCGAGCACGCGTGCGAGCACGGCGGCGCCAAGCTCGGCCGCCTGCCGGCCCTGCAGCCCCGGGTCTTTTCTCACGGCCGTTTTGATCTCGGCCAATATTTCTCCCGTGGTCTCAACGCCGAAGTCTGCGGAGTAAAGCGCCTCCTCGATCTCGGCCAGCGCAGCCGCGTCCACGGCCTTGTGGCCGAAAAGCGCGGCGGTCTTGCCCGCGAGGGCGGAGACCGTCTTGGCGAAGCCGGCTTGGAATTTTTTGAAAAGGCCAAACATGGAATAGAGAAATCAGGAAACAGACCGCCCGGGACCGGTGCGCTTAATCACAGTAGGCATAGCGGCAAGGTTTCCGCTCAGGCCCTTGTTTCCAAGTTCGGTCATTTTCCAGATTTCCTGATTCAAAGACCGGCTTAGGTGGCCTTGCGCGCATCACGGCCCAAGCTGTCCTTCAGGCGGTCCA
This sequence comes from Opitutia bacterium, assembly GCA_947475065.1. Lineage (GTDB taxonomy): Bacteria > Verrucomicrobiota > Verrucomicrobiia > Opitutales > Opitutaceae > CAIYUN01. The sequence goes on from CANJLB010000026.1 coordinate 10,633, forward strand.
GGATGCCGTTGATGAAGCGCTTGGCATCGACGTTGGAAAATTGCTTGGAGAGGTCAATGGCCTCGTTGATCGAGACGACCGGCGGGATGTCGGTGCGGAACACCATCTCGAAGACCGCGAGCCGCAGGATGGCGAGGTCAATCTTGGCGATGCGCTCAAACTCCCAGTTGTGGGCGAGGCCCTTGATACGCGAGTCAATGTCGGCCTGATGCGCGATCACGCCGTGGATCAGCTCCTCGCCGAACGCATAGTGTTCACGCGGCTCGGGCATCTCGGCAAAGAACACGGTGAGATCGTCCGCAATGCTCGCGGGGGTGTTCATGCTCCACGCGAACAGATATTGCAGCGCGGCGACGCGGCCGAGGCGGCGGTTGGCGAAAAGGGTTTTGCTCATCGGGAAAGCTTTCGTTTCAGCGCGGCCATCTCCAGCGCGGCGGCGGCGAACTCCGCGCCGCGATTGAGCCGCCCGGTGCAACGCGCGCGGGCCTGCGCAGCGGTGTCGGTGACGATCACGCCGTTGATGACCGGCACTCCGGCGTCCAGAGCGACGCGCTGGAGCGCATGCGACACGCTCGCGCCGACCAGCTCGTGGTGGTTGGTATCGCCGCCGATGAGGACGCCGAGGGCGATCAGGCAGTCGCGCGGCCCGGCGGCGGCGAGCAGCTGCACCGCGACTGGCACCTCGTGCGAACCAGGCACCCGGACCACGGCGAGATTTTGCTCCCTCAATCCGGCAGCTCGCAAGCCCGCCAGCACCCGGTCGAGCAGGCCCTCGACCAGCACGGAATTGTAGCGTGCCGCGACGATGCCGACGCGGAAGGGCGTGGCGTCAAAGTCAAGGGCGGCGGGCGCAAAAGAACTCATGGTGAACGAAAGGAGGCGGCAAAAGGCGAAGAACGGAATTTGAAAAGAAAACCCGAGTGCAACGGCGCGCGGCCATTCCGCAATCCGAAATCCGCGCACCGCCTTTTCTCACACCGGGATTTGCTCCACGATTTCCAACCCATAGCCATCAAGGCCGACCGGACGGCGCGGGCTGTTGGAGAGCAGCCGGATTTGCTTGAGGCCTAGCGCGGCCAGGATCTGCGCGCCGATGCCGTAGTCGCGCAGGCTCATCGGTGCCGGCGGTTCGCCTGGCTTCACTGCGAGGCTGCAGAGCGCGTCGTGCCCGCCGTCGGCCCGTCCGATATAAAGCACCACACCCGCGCCCGCGCCTGCCACGGCCGCAAAGGAGGCGGCGAGCGAGCGCTGGCTGTCCATACCTGTCGCCCGGAAAACGTCGCCGAGCAGGTTTTCACGGTGGACGCGCACCAGCGTCGGCGCAGGGCCGGGCGTGCCGCGGGTGAAGGCCAGGTGGTGGCGGCCGTCGAGCTTGCCCCGAAAGACGTGCAGCGTAAATTCGCCAAATCCGCCCGCAAACGGCCGTGTGTCCACGCGCTCGACGAGCTGCTCGCGCCGGTGCCGGTGCTCGATGAGCGCAGCGATCGAAATCATGCGGTAGCCAAACTGCCGCTTGAACTCCGCCAGCTCGGGGAGACGCGCGACGGAGCCGTTTTCGCTGAGTATCTCACAGATCACGCCACAGGGCGGCAGGCCGGCCAGGGTGGCGAGATCCACCGCCGCCTCGGTGTGGCCGGCGCGCTCAAGCACGCCGCCCGCCGCCGCGCGCAGAGGGAAAATGTGGCCGGGCTGCACGAGATCGTCGGGCCGCGAGTCTGGACCGGCCAGGACGGTGATGGTCCGCGCACGGTCAGCGGCGCTAATCCCGGTGGTGATGCCGGCGGCGGCATCCACCGAAGCCGTGAAGGCCGTGCGCTGCACCTCCCGGTTTTCGGCAACCATCGGGCCGAGGCCGAGACGGCGCAAGTGCCCGGCGGCGGCGGGCGCGCAGATGAGGCCACGCGCATGGCGGATCATCATGTTGACAGTCTCCGCCGTCGCCTTCGACGCGGCCATGACGAGATCGCCCTCGTTTTCGCGGCCCTCGTCGTCGGTCACAATCACGAGGCGGCCGGCGGCGATATCGTTGATCGCCTCGGTGACAGAATCAAAAGGAGCCTCGTGCAGCATGGAGTCTGGCAGTGTCGCGCAGGCCTGCGGCGGTGTCAATGCACGGGCATTGGTGGAGCCGCAGCCGGTGCCGTGACTAGGCGGCATATTTTCCCAGCCGGGACCCAGCCGGAATTTTCCTCCGTTGACAGCATGGGCGCAGACCGGTTGTTTTTCGCCGAGGAGGCGCCGCCGCTTCCTCCCACGCACCATGGCCTCAAATCTCCTCGGCTACTTTTCCTGCGACATCGGCATCGATCTCGGCACTGCCAACACCCTCGTCTATCTGAAGGATCAGGGCATCGTCCTGCGCGAGCCGAGCGTCGTGGCGATTGACACCGCCACCCGCCGCCCCATCGCGTATGGCGAGGAGGCCAAGCGTATGTTGGGCCGCGTGCCGGGCAACATCACTGCCATCCGCCCCATGAAGGACGGCGTGATCGCGGACTTTGACGTGACCGAGGCGTTGCTGAGCCACCTGATCAACCGGGTTCGGCGCGGCGCGTTTTCCGTGCCCCGCGTGGTCATCGCCATCCCCTCGGGCATCACCGGCGTCGAAAAGCGCGCGGTGACCGACAGCGCCATGCGGGCGGGGGCCAAGGATGTCATCACCATCGCCGAGCCGATGGCGGCGGCCATCGGTGTGGGCCTGCCTATCTACGAGCCGGCGGCCAACATGATCGTGGACATTGGCGGTGGCACGACGGAGATCGCCGTCATCTCGCTCAACGGCATGGTCGTCTCGCAGTCCATCCGTGTGGCCGGCGATGAGCTGAACAACGCGATCATTGATTACATGAAGCGCGCCTACAACCTTCTCATCGGCGAGCGCACGGCGGAAGAAATCAAGATCACGGTCGGCTCCGCCTACCAGCTCGACGACGAGCTGACAATGGAAGTGAAGGGCCGCGACTCCGTGGCCGGCCTGCCCAAGACCATTCACATCACCTCCCAGGAAATCCGCGAGGCGCTCAGCGCCCCCATCGGCCAGATCGTGGACACAGTGAGAATGACGCTTGAACGCTGCCCACCGGAGCTTTCGGCCGACTTGGTGGACCGCGGCTTCGTGATGGCCGGCGGCGGCTCGCTCATCCGGGGCATTGACCGGCTGCTGAGCGAAAAGACCGGTCTGCCCGTGACCGTAGCCGAAGACCCCCTCTCCGCCGTGGCCAATGGCACCGGTATTTTCATGAACAATTTGAAAAACTGGAGCGGACGGGCAGGAGCGTAAGCCGACGGAAACGGCAAAGATTCGTTGACCGACAGATGGAGGAAGCCGCTTTCATCCGGGTGAACCTAATTTTTGTGCAAAGACCGCAAAGGTCCCCCTTGAGCACGGCTGATGAGCGTGACGTTTAGGGCATGCTCCATGCCTTCACCCGAAAAGGCGATCCCATGCACTCGCGCCAAAGCGGCGAAAGCCGAATCGCGATCAGGCCTTCGCGACGGCGGCGGCCGGAGCCGCTTTCTCGACTGCCACACGGTTCTCCTTCACCTTGACCGCGATGGCGGCCTTGCCGGTGAGATCACGGAGATAATAGAGGCGGGCGCGCATGTTCTCAGACTCCTGTTCGACCTCAATCTTCTCGATGTTGGGCGAGTTGACGGGAAACACGCGCTCGACCCCCTCGCCGTAGCTGATACGGCGGACGGTGAACGTCTCGTGGATGCCGTGGCCCTTGCGGGCGATGACGATGCCGGAATAGATCTGGACGCGTTCCTTGTCGCCCTCACGGACTTTGGTATGGACGCGCACGCCGTCACCGACCTTGAACGGCGTGACGTCGGCTTTGACCTGGGAGGCGGAGATGGCTTGGATGATCGGATTCATGGCGGAAAATTAGAGAAAGGTTAGTTGAGAAGATCGGGCCGCACGAGGCGGGTTTTTTCCTCCTGCCGTGCGCGCCGCCAAGCTTCGATGTCACCGTGGTGCCCCGAAAGGAGCACTTCCGGCACGGACATACCCCGGAACTCGGCGGGACGCGTGTAATGAGGAAAGTCGAGCAGCTTGCCGGTGAAACTTTCGTGCGTCAACGACTTTTCCTCGCCCAAAACGCCGGGAATGAACCGGGCGAGCGCGTCAATCACCACTGCCGCCGGCAACGTGCCGTTGGTCAACACATAGTCGCCGATGGAGATCTCCTGGTCAATCACCTTGGCCCGGATACGCTGGTCAATGCCCTCGTAGTGGCCGCTGAGGAGAATTAGATGTGCCTGCCTCGACAGCTCGCGGGCCAGTGGCTCCGAAAACGGCGTGCCGTCTGGGGTGAGATAAATGCGCCGGCAGCCAGGTGTCTGGAGCTGCTCCATGGCCGCAAACACCGGCTCGGGCTTGAGCACCATGCCCGCACCGCCGCCAAACGGCCGGTCGTCCGCTGTGCGGTGTTTGTCAGTCGTCCAGTCGCGCAGGTCGCGGGCTTTGACCGAGAGCAAGCCGCCACCAAGTGCCTTGCCCACGATGCTCTCGGCGAGAAAGCCGTCGAGCATCCGGGGAAACAGCGTAAGGACGTCAATGTGCAGTGGCATGGGGTGGAGGTATGACGTCAGGATTCAAATCGGCCAAGGCACCAAGCTGGTCGAAAGGCCAAAATAAAAAGACCTCGGATATTTATCCGAGGCCGAAATTTTGCGATCCTCGCGCCTTGGCGGCTTGGCGGTGAAAAATCAGGTGACAACGGCGGCGGCAGGTGCGGCAGGTGCTGCGGGAGCGGCGGCGTCGGCCCGGCGGGCACGCTTGATCATGGCGTGAAGCGACTCGGTGGGCTTGGCGCCCTTGCTGAGCCAGTGATCCACTCGGGCGAGATTGATCGTGAGGGTGCGGCCCTTGGCGCGCGGGTCATAGGTGCCGATGGTTTCGACGGGCGCGCCGTCGCGGCGCGAACGGGCCTCGGCGACAACGACGCGGTAGTGTGGCTGGTGCGTGGTGCCAATGCGGGTGAGACGGATTTTGAGAGCCATGACGGAGTTTGCGGAGCGGTTTCTAGGTTGAAAAGGGGTTGATAAGACCGGCCGTCCCGTCCCTTGTCAAGCCCCCGGCCCGCGAGATCTTAAAAGATTTACTAAACTCTGATTATTATATTCTTGCGAATATTATGTTCATAATGTCACAAACCTGCCAAGAGGGGAAATACGCCAAATGTCTCACAATCTCGGATTGCATTAATTTCCCCTGCGAGCGCCTTCTTCAATTCGGGACACAAGATCGTTCCCCAATGTCGAAGGGTTCATTTGGGTGTCCACTAATCACCCGTACTGCCGAAAAAGAGGGCAAAATAATGGATTTAGCCCGGAGTCACTTCAATTGGCCTCGGATTTCCCCGTCAGCATGATCCTTGGTGTGGACATTGACATAAATGTTGACCTGTCGCTCTTGCGCGCCCAGGACACCGCATTCGCGCTCATTTCCCGCGCGCCACTCCCCAAGCTTGAAGCCTACAAGGCGCGCCGGGGCTGGGCGCTTCCGTGGGTTTCATCGTGCGGCAGCGAGTTCAAGAATTTTAGCGGGCTGGAATACAGAGGTGTAAAACTTAGCGGCCTGCTCGGCCTGTTTGTTGAACCAGAGGAAAGGAGTGATGTTTTGCATGGTGGCTGGCCTGCGGAGAATAGGCGGCCCGCGCCTCCGCCGCCATGGGGTCTTCCCCTCCTCAGGTTTGCCGACAGCAATGTCGGAAGGACGGACCGCGTTCATTTGGTTTCAGCCCTTGGCGTCAACGGGGAGCCAGGACGGGGGTGCGTTGGGTGGCAGTTGTCTGTGACGAAAGGCAGGCCGAGGGTCCTTGGAGTAGGCGCCACATTCGCATCGGGCTCATATCGGTCGTCGTTGCTTACTTGGAGCATAAATCAGAGTGGAGGGTTGCCTGCCCAAGGCCTTCGGCCACCACCCAGCGCTTCGCACTTGGCAAGCACACCCCGATCAACACACTAGCCATCACTCCCTTGCCGCGCATGACCAACGATATCCTCTGGCTCGTCCGTCTCGGCCTTGACCAACGGCTCTTCACCCGGACACAGGTCGTGGCCGTCCGCGCCGCGCTTGGCGACAACGCCGACCTCGGGAGCTTCGCGCAACAGCTTGTGGATGACGGAATCGTGGGCGACGCCGACCTTGCCACCCTCGAAAAGCTCGCCGGCCTAGCCATGAGCAAGGGCCAGAAAGGCCCTCCCGCGCTTGATCCGTTCGACGAGGGCGAAACCGCCGTCCCCTTCGCGCCGCCTGCGTCCACCAGCCCCTTTGCCACCCCGCATTCCGATCACGCCTCATCGAAAGATCAGGATCCAAAAGCCTCCGCCGGCCCCGCCCCGAAATTCCCCTTCGACCAGCTCGGCGCAATGGACGACCCCGCCCTCGCCGCCGCGCTGCGCGGCCTGCTCAAGGCCACCGCCAATCATGGCGCGAGCGACCTTCATCTCTCGACCGGCGCGCGCCCCTTCATCCGCCGCAACCGTGCGCTCACCTTTCTCTCCGAGCACACGCTCACACCCGAGGACGCCCTGCGGCTCAACACCGCGCTCCTCTCCGCCGGCCAGAGAAAAATCTTCCTCGACCGCAAGGACTACGACTACGCCCTTGCCCTCGGCGTCGCCGACCGCTATCGCGTCAACCTGATGTTTCACAAGAATGGCGCGGCCGGCGCCTACCGCATGGTGCCGGAAAAAGTGCGATCAATGACCGATCTCGGCTTCGCCCTGCACCTCGCGACCATCGAGAAGCTGCTCTCCTATCACAACGGACTCATTCTCATCACCGGCCCCGTCGGCTCGGGCAAGACCACTACGCTCGCCTCGATGGTGGACTACCTCAATGCGAACCGCACCGACCATATCATCACGGTGGAGGATCCCATCGAGGTCGTGCAGCCCGCCAAAGGCTGCAACGTCACCCAGCGCGAAGTCGGGCCGCACACCAAGTCGTTTGCCACCGCGCTGAAGGGCGCACTCCGCGAGGACCCCGACATCATCGTCATCGGCGAGCTGCGCGACCTTGAGACCATCGAGATGGCGATCAGCGCGAGCGAGACCGGCCACCTTGTCATCGGCACGATGCACACGAGCGACGCCGCGACCACGCTCAACCGCCTGCTCGACGTGTTCCCCCCCGCGCAGCAGACGCAGATCCGCGCCAGCGTGGCCGAGAGCTTGCGCGGCGTCGTCTGCCAGCGCCTGCTACCCGCCCGCGACGGCGGCCTCACGCTCGCCTGCGAGATCCTCGTCAGCAACACCGCCATCCAGAACCTCATCAAGGAAGGAAAATCTTCCGGCCTCCGCAACACGATGGAGACGGGGGTGAAGGAGGGCATGTGCCTGATGGACAACGTGGTCTTCGCCCTCTGGGCCGACAAAAGAATCAGCGCCGAGACCGCTCTCGCCAACATCACCAACCGCGTGCTGCGGGCGAAGATCACATGACGCTCCGCAGCGGCTCCCCGCTGCCCTTGAATGAAGTGTCCGAGACAATCCTAAGCCGGACTCATGCAGTTCAATTATTCGAAATGGTGTGCAACTTACTGATTTCCAACGTCAATCTTCAGAAAAACCCATCTGCTATACGTTCACTTTTCAGTATTCTTGTGGCCGATGGAATCCTGTTTCAACTATATGAGTCCGGCTTAGTGCAGTCCGATAGTGGCGTGAGCAAACGAGCGGAGCACGTGGCGGCGGGCAGCCCAAGCGGAGCGCCGGGCGTCCAGCCGACAGGTGCGCAGCGAGCCAGACAACTGAGCGGACGGTGGCGCGGGACTGGACGCCGTTGCGGCTGCGCACTGGCGGCCATGCGGGCGTGACGGGGAAATAGTGAACCGGAATTTTCCCATGGATTACGCGAATGAGCGCGGATAATTTTCAACTGCGCTGTCCGCCATTGTGGCGGCGGAATAGACGTAGGTGGGCGTGCCGTCGAGCCGCGCGACCTCGGGGAGGTCCACGGACTCGCAATGCAAGGTCTGACTGACGTAGCGGAAGTGGTGCAGCAAGAGGAAGCTGCACGCGAACTAAACGCCACACTCAACCTCTACGTCAAATCCGGCGATAATGACGAGTGGGCAGTGCAAATCGCCGATTTCATCCTGAGCAAAACTTCCTTCGAAATTTTTATGTCGCAAGCAGCTATCGCCAGCAGATCGCGGTCATCCTGCCAACCCTGGTTTTACCAAGGAATGCTCCAGAAAATCGCGGGCCAGCCTGCTGGTGCGATGGAGTCTTTTCGCAAGGCCATCGCCGCCGAACACAAATATTCTACCGACTACGTGGATGCCCAGCGCGGACTGAAGGCGCTGGAAGCGGCGGCGAAATAAATCGCGCGGGCGCGGGATTTTCTTCCAAGGCCCGGAGCGGATTTCAGGCGTGAGAACCGTCAAATGCTGCGCGCGCTTCTCCTCCTCCTTTTCCGCCGACCGGCCAGCCATCAATTGGTCTTCAAGATGAGCACGGTGACGGAGCGGGCGGGGAAAGTGCGGGTGAACCGGCGGCCGAGGCCGGTGGCGGGCTCAGTCTTCGGCACGACTTTTGTCGGCTCAGCGATGGAGTTGGCGTCAGTCAGGTTGGCTGAGGTGAGGACGACTGCCTCGCCATTGGCCGCGATGTCCACGCCGGCCAGCTCAATGTTCCCGGGCTGTGGGGTGCCGAGGCCGTTGACAACTTTCAGGTAGATGAGCCCCTTGGCCGTATCGCGGGTGGCGCTGGCAAAGAGCGACGGCACGACGGCGGGCTGGGCACTCCCGCCCCGCTCGGCGGTCAGACGTTCCGTCGGCGTGTTCTCAATGACCGTGGCGAGCACGGTGTCGCCATAGTGCGTGCTGAACATTTTCTGGGCGTAATAGGACACCGAGCCAAAGCTGCTGAGCGCGTCATAGCCGATAAGGTCGGTGGGCCAGTTGGAGGCCCCCGGGTTGACGTTGAGGAAAAGCGGCGCGTAAGTGGACATGGTGACATGGTCGGCATTGCGCTCGAGGCCCGTGAGAAAGGCAGCGTCGCCGAGGGCGTTGCCGAGGTCGGAAGTGGGAGGGGTGGCGCCGCGCGTGGCGTATTCGCCAAAGATGATCCTGGGGCCGTTGCGGTCGGCGGTGTCGTAGCGCGTCGCAGCCTGGCGCGCGGTAATCTGCCCGGAATTGTAATACTGGTGGTCGTCAATCAGGTCGGGGGTGACGGAGGTGACGTTCTCGATGGTGGCGATGAGCTTGATGGCGGGGTGCTTCGCCTTGATCGCCCGGTAAAATTGCGTGAAGCGCGCGTCGTAGGTCCGCGTCCCTCCATTGAGACTGTCCTCGTTGCCGATCTCGACGTAGGTGAGCTTGAAGGGCGCCGGGTGTCCGTCCTTCGCACGCTGTGCGCCCCACTTGGTGCCCACGTCGCCGGTGATGTATTCGATCTCGTCGAGCGCATCCTGCACATATGGCTCAAGCTGCGGGCCGGCGGGGATGACATTGCTGTTGAGGAACAGCCCGGCGAAGACGGCGACGACCGGCTCCATCCTCAGGTCCTCACACCAGGTCAGAAACTCGAGCAGGCCCATGCCGTCCTCGGAAAAATAGCCCCATGCGCCGTTGCGGTGGCCGGGGCGCTCGTGGACGGGACCGACGGTCTTCTTGAAATCGAAACGTGTTTCGGGCGAGTTGCCCTCGACATAGTTTCCCCCGGGGAAGCGCAGGAACTTCGGTTCCAGGTCGGCCAGCAGCCGCATGAGGTCGGGGCGCAGGCCGTTGGGGCGGTTGTTCCAGGTGGGCGGGAAAAGTGATACCTGGCTGAGCCAGAGGGTGCCGGGACTGTTCGTGAGCAGCACGAAGCGCGCGCCGGCAGTGGGCTGGACGTTGGCGGAGGTGGTCAGCACGGCTTCGTATTTGTTCCAGTTGCCGGACACGCCGGCCACCTGCGCGCGGGCGAAAACCGTCGCGCCATCGTTGCTCTCAAGGCTCAGCAGGACGGAGCCGGCGAAGCCGTTGCCGGCCTTGGCGAAGAACGAGGCGCGGTAGGTCGTGGACGGCTTGATGGGTATGCCCCAATAGCCGGCGTTGGCGACGCCGACTCGCTGGCGTGGCGCCGGTACGGCTCCCGCGTCCGGAACAGGGCCAGGAAGAACACTGGTGTTGTCGATCCGCAGGCTCACGGGCAGCGCAACGTTCAGGTGCTCGCTCCGGTCGAGCGTGATGGTGCCGGCGGCGGCGGCATCCTTCACGAGCGACCAGTAATCGGGATTCTGGGCGCTATGCTGGAAGGAGCGGTTGATGATCAGCTCGGCGTAGAGGCCTCCCTCGTATGAGTAATTGATCTCCTCGGTCATGATCCCATAGAGCAGCGGGCTGCCGGGCTTGGCCGATGCAGCATTCACGCGGATGACCGGAGCGGCTGCGGGCTGCGCGTGCAGCGTGGGTGACAGCCCGCCCGGACCCAGCAAGGACCAGCCGAACAGCAGGAGGGCAGCGGAAAACGGGCGTGGAGAGGCAATCATAGGATTTTGGCGGACACCAGCACAACGCCTAGGCAGCGCCGGGCCGATGGGGGATAGATACCAAGGAAGGAAAAAAAGTCACGGCCGACCGGGAGAAACAAGCGGAAAACGACGTCATTTGGGTACACCCCGGCCCGATGCAACCGCGATTCAGACAGGAATCATTTGCGGCGATACCAACCCTTGATAACCTTGGCAGGAAAACCGTGACCCACTGGCCGACCTGTGCGCTGAGCTGGCACTGTGAACTGCAGGTGCCAGCTGTCAGGCGGCCCGCCGGTGCAGCGAGATCGAGTTTTGACGCCGGCGGCCGGCTTGGGCGAAAAAACAAGCTTGGCGTGGGCAAAAAAGTGCGTGAGCCTCATGTTTCTGCTGTCACCCTTTTTCGGTTAATTTCCTCACAACCATGCCCCGTCCTGTCACCCTCTTCACCGGCCAATGGGCCGATCTGCCGCTGGAAACACTCGCTCCGCTCGTCAAAAAGATGGGCTACGATGGCGTTGAGCTCGCCTGTTGGGGCGACCACTTCGATGTGGACGCCGCCCTGTCGTCGAAAAAATACGTCCATGACAAATGGGCGCTTCTGCGCTCGCACGGGCTGACGTGCCATGCGATTTCGAGCCATCTCGTCGGCCAGGCCATCTGCGACCTCATTGACGGGCGCCACCAGTCCATCCTTCCGCCCGATGTCTGGGGCGACGGCAAGCCCGAGGGCGTGCGGGCGCGCGCCGCGAAAAAAATGATCGCGACGGCGAAGGCGGCGCGGGCGTTTTTCGATGCGAAACCGTACCGGAAAGGCCGCGATGAGTTTCCGGCCGTTGTCAATGGCTTCACCGGGTCGAGCATCTGGCATTCGATCTACGCGTTTCCGCCGACTTCGCAGGCGTATTGGGACGCCGGGTTTGCGGATTTCGCAAAACGCTTCGGACCGATCCTGGAGGCATTTGAAAAGGCGAACGTGAATTTTGCCCTGGAGGTGCATCCGACCGAAATCGCGTTTGACATCGCCTCGGCGCAGCGCGCGGTGGCGGCGGTGAAGGGGCACCGGCGCTTCGGCTTCAACTACGATCCGTCGCACCTGGGCTACCAAGGGGTGGACTACACGAAATTCATCCGCGTGCTGGGCGACCGCATCTTTCACGCGCACATGAAGGATGTGTGGTGGGGGCATGGCGACGGCACGGTGGGCGTATTCGGCGGGCATGTGAGCTTCGGCGATGCGCGCCGCCACTGGGATTTCCGCTCGCTCGGCCATGGCGACATCAAGTTTGAGGACATCATCGTCGCCTTGAACGATGTCGGGTACCGCGGCCCGCTCTCCGTCGAGTGGGAGGACATTCGCATGGACCGCGTGCATGGCGCGACGGAGGCCGCGTCCTTTGTGCGGAGGATTGATTTTCCGTCGAGTGCGCTGGCGTTTGACGCGGCGTTCGACAAAAAGAACCAATAACGTCCCTTCCTGTCACAGGCATCCAGACCACTCCCATGAATCGCAAACTACGTTTTGGCATGATCGGCGGCGGACGCGGCGCCTTCATCGGCGCGGTGCACCGGATCGCCGCCCAGATGGACGCCAAGGCCGAGCTCGTGGCCGGCGCGTTCTCCTCCGATCCGGCGCGCGCCCGCGCGTCGGGGGCGGACCTGTTCATTGCGCCCGACCGCGCCTATGGCAGCTACGCCGAGATGGCGAAGGCCGAGGCCGCGCGGCCCGCCGGCGAGCGCCTCGACTTCGTGGTGATCGTCACGCCCAACCACCAGCATTTCGGGCCGGCGAAGCTGTTCCTGGAAGCGGGCTTCCATGTCGTCTGCGACAAGCCGGTGTCGTTCAACCTCGCCGAGGCGAAGGCGCTGCGGAAAATCGTGGCCAAGTCGGGCCGGATCTTCGCGCTCACCCACAACTACACGGGCAACACGATGGTAAAGCAGGCGCGCGAGTTCGTGCGGACGGGCCGGCTCGGCGCGATCCGCAAGGTGGTGGTGGAGTACCCGCAGGGCTGGCTTTCGACGCTGCTGGAAAAAACCGGGCAGAAGCAGGCCGGCTGGCGCACCGACCCGAAGCGCAGCGGCGCAGCGGGCTGCATCGGGGATATCGGCACGCACGCCGAAAACCTGGCCCGCTACATCACCGGGCTGCAAATCCATGAGCTCTGCGCGGACCTCACGACCTACGTGAAAGGCCGCAAGCTGGACGACGACGGCAACATCCTCCTCCGCTTCAAGGGCGGAGCCAAGGGCATCCTGCATGCCTCGCAGATCTCGGTGGGCGACGAGAACAACCTCAACATCCGCGTGTACGGGGAAAAGGGCGGCCTGGAATGGCACCAGGAGCACCCGAATGAGCTCATCGTGAAATATCCCGACCGGCCGAGCGAGACCTGGCGGCGGGGCAACGGCTACGTGGGTGAGGCGGCGAAGCGATTCACGCGCATTCCCGCCGGGCACCCGGAAGGCTACCTGGAGGCGTTTGGCAACATCTATGCGGAGATCTTCCGCGCGATTGCGGCGGAGGCGGAGGGCAAAAAGGCGCCGAGCGACCTGGATTTCCCGACGATCGAGGACGGCATCGAAGGCATGGCGTTCATCGAGACGACGGTGAAATCGGCCCGGCTCGGCGCGCGCTGGGTGCGCATGCCAGCCCCCTGAGTGCCCGCGGCCTCGCCCTCCCGATTCTTATTGCCAAAAAACCCGGTTTTCGCAACCTGCACCGCATTCACCAGTCATTACCCTGTCCCCCATGAAGTCCTCCAATACCACCGTCCTTTCCTGCCTTGCCGCCGCGCTCGCCCTTGCGGTGGTCCCCATGCAGTTTGCAGCCGAAGCCGAAGCCGCCGCCACTCCCGCGGCCGAGCCCGCCGCAGCCGCGCCGGCCACGGCGGGTGACGCGCCGCAGGCGGCCACCGCTCCGGTGCGCGGCCGTGGTGGCCGGGCCGCCCAGCCGCCGCTGCCCTCCATGCCGACGCCGCCCTATCTCTCTGCGGAGGAGAGCCTGAAGACCATGCAGCTCCCGCCCGGCTACCGCCTTGAGCTGGTGGTCGGCGATCCCATCATCCACGAGCCAGTCGTCAGCGTGTTCGACGGCAACGGCCGCATGTATGTCGCCGAGATGCGCTCCTACATGCAGAACCCCGACTCCAGCAATAATGGGGATGAGAGGGAGCCCATCAGCCGCGTCTCCCTGCATTGGTCCTCGAAGGGCGACGGCGTCTATGACAAGCACAGCGTGTTTGTGGACAACATGGTGCTGCCCCGGATGATCCTGCCGCTGAAGGACAGCGTGCTCATCCAGGAGACCCACACCGGTGAGGTCTATGAATACCGTGACACCGACGGCGACGGGGTCGCCGACGATAAAAAACTCTTCCACACGTTTGCCCGCGCCGGCGATGGCAATCTCGAGCACCAGCCCAGCGGCCTCATCTGGGCTGTGGACAACTGGATTTACTCGACCTACAACGCCGTGCGCATCCGTTGGACCCCCAAGGGCGCCATCAGCGAGCCCACCGCGAACAACGGCGGCCAATGGGGCATCTCGCAGGACAATTACGGCAAGACCTGGGTGACCAACGCGGGCAGCAACAACGGCCCGCGCAATTACCAAGCGCCGATCGTCTACGGTGCGTTCCAGGCGGCCAATCAGGAGGCGGCTGGCTACAAGGAGGTTTTCCCGCTCGTCGGCCTCGGCGATGTGCAGCCTGGCGCTAATTTTCTCCGGGCAGACGGCACCCTCAACGGCACGACGTCTGCGGCTGGCGTGGACATCTACCGCGGCGACCGTCTCCCGGCCGATCTCCAGGGCGACTTGCTGTATGGCGAGCCGGTGGGCCGTCTGGTCCGCCGCACGAAAATCGAGGTGCGCGACGGCCTCACCTTTATCAGCAACCCCTACCAAGGCGAAAAATCCGAGTTCATCCGCTCCACCGATGCTTATTTCCGACCCGTCAACATGGTCACCGCGCCCGACGGCACCATTTTCATCACGGATATGTATCGCGGCATCATTCAGGAGGGTAACTGGACCCTGCCGGGAAGCTTCCTCCGTCGCGCCATCGACCAATATGGTATTGGTGAGAAGGTGGGTCGCGGCCGCGTCTGGCGGCTCGTCTATGACGGGATGAAGCCCGGTCCGCAGCCGCACATGCTCGACGAGACGCCCGCCCAGCTCGTCGCCCACCTCAGCCACCCCAATGGCTGGTGGCGCGACACCGCCCAGAAGCTCATCATCCTGAGCCAGGACAAATCGGTCGTGCCCGCGCTGCAGGCTATCGCCCGCACCTCAACCAATCCCCTCGCCCGCATCCATGCCATCTGGACGCTCGAGGGCCTCGACGCCCTTGATGCCGCCTTGGTGCGGGAAAAGCTCAAGGACACCGACATTCACGTCCGCACTGCGGCCATCCGCGCCAGCGAAACGCTCTACAAAAACGGCGACAAGTCGCTCGCCACCGACATCATCGCGCAAGCCAGTGATACGAAGCCACCCGAGGTCGCCCTCCAAGGCCTGCTGACCGCCAAGCTGCTCAAGCTGCCCGAGGCCCAGTCCCTGGCCGCGAAGACCTCGACGGGCCATCCCTCCGCCGGTGTGAAGGAACTTGCCACCCTGCTCCTTGCTTCGTTTGGCAGCCCGTTCGGCCCGCAGTTCACCGCGGCGCAGCGCACGCAGCTTGAGCGAGGCCAGTCAATCTACCTCCAGCTCTGCTTCGCCTGCCACGGTCTGGACGGCAAGGGCTCGCCCATGGCCGGCAAGCCGGGCGTTACGATGGCCCCGCCGCAGGCTGGATCGGCAACCAGCACTGGCCACCGAGATGGGATCATCATGGCCATCCTTCATGGGCTCTCCGGCCCGGTTGACGGCAAAACCTACGAAGGCCAGATGATCCCGATGGGCGGCAACGGGGATCAGTATGTCGCCGATGTCGCCTCATATATCCGCAACAGTTTTGGCAACCAGTCCTCGCTGGTCTCCGTTGAGGATGTCGCCCGTGTCCGCGCCGCGACTCTCGGCCGCAAGACCGCTTGGACGCTTCCTGAGCTCAATGCGCGCCTGCCCCGGCCTGTCGGCAACCGTGAGGCTTGGAAATTCACCTCCAATCGGGGAGTTCCGGGCGGCGAGGCGACCGTCGTGGCGACCCCCGACCCTGAGAAGCAGATCTTCACCGCCACCGCGCCGGTCACCGGCGCGTGGCTGCAAATCGAGTTGCCCGAGGCGGCGACGCTGTCCGACATCCGCGTCAGCAGCGCCGGCAGGCCCGACAATTACACCCGCGCCTACAAGGTGGAGCTGTCCACCGACGGCCAGAACTGGGGCGAGCCCGTCGCCACCGGCCAGGGCACGGGGGCGCTGGTGGACATAAGCTTCACGCCCGCTCAGGCGAAATTTATCCGTATCACCCATACCGAGCCGCCGGTAATCGCTGCTCCGGGTGGCCGGGGTGGTGGCCGGGGAGGCGCTCGCGGGGGAGTTGGTGGCGGCGCCCCTCCCGGTGCGGCTCCTGCTTTTGCGGGCCCTCCCGCTGGCGGCCCGGGTGCGGCGGATGCTCCCGCTGGTGCTCCTCCTGGTTTTGCTGGTCCTGCGGCCGCCGGTCCTGGCGCGGCAGGTGCTCCCCCCGTTGGCGATTTTGCAGCAGGCCGCGGCGCAGGGGCTCGCGGTGGCGGCGGTCGGGGCGCCGGTGGTCGCGGCGGTATCGTTCAGCCTCCCGCCAACTGGACGGTGGCTGATGTCCAGCTCTTCTCGCCCGCTCCGCCGCCCGCCGCCCAGTAAAGCAACCCCGCGATCATTCCTAAAATCCAACACACCATGCGGGCTGATGCCCGTGCCAGCCTTACTCCCATGAAAACCTCCCGTCTCCTCCTGCCCCTGCTGCTGCTTGCCCTTGTCACCTCCGGTCAGGCGGCCGCCAGCGCGCCAGCTTTGAAGAAAGTCCTTTTCTTCACCAAGTCCGTCTCCTTCGAGCACTCGCCCATCAAGCAGGTCAACGGCCAGCCTTCGTTCGCCATGGTCGTGCTCCAGGAGCTCGGCGCGAAGAACAACATCGAGTTCACCGAGTCCAAGGATGGCAGCCTGTTTTCCGATGAATATCTCGCGAAGTTCGACGCTTTCATGTTCTACACCCAGGACGGCTCGGGCGCGCTCACCACTCCTGGCCTCGACCGGGCGCCGCCGATGACCGCCGCGGGCAAGGAAGCGCTGCTCAAGGCCGTCGCCGGTGGCAAGGGCTTCATCGGCATGCATAGCGCCAGCGACACCTTTCACTCCGTGCTCCCGGACGGGACGCGCGGCAATGCGGGATATCGTGTCGCCAACGGCACCAACGGGGATGCCGCCGATCCCTACATCAAGATGCTCGGCGGCGAATTCATCGCGCACGGGGCCCAGCAAAAGGCCAGGCAAATCGTGGCCGATGCGAAATTCCCCGGCATCGCCGCCTTGCCGGCCGACTACGGCCCACAGGAAGAATGGTATACCCTGAAAAATTTCCCCGCCGACCTCCATGTCATCCTCATTCAGGATACCGCTGGCATGACCGGTAATGATTACGCCCGCCCGCCGTTTCCCTCGACCTGGGCGCGCATGCAGGGCAAGGGCCGCGTGTTCTACACCAGCATGGGACACCGCGAGGATGTGTGGACGAGCGCCGAGTTCCAGTCCATCCTCCTCGGCGGCATCAACTGGGCCACCGGGCGTGTGGAGGCCGATGTGACCCCCAATCTCGCCAAGGTTGCCCCCAAGGCCAACGAACTTCAGCCCGCGCCCGCGCCCCGTGCCGGCCGTGGCGGTCCCGGTGCCGGTCGTGGCGGCCCGCCTGCCGGTCCCGCTGGTGCGCCCGGCGTGCCGCCGGCGGCCCCCGCCGCCCCGGTTGCGCCTTCGCCTGCGGCGCAGTGAGTCTGGACGGCTTTTTCGGCGCGTCCACACCCTCCTGCCGCAGTTTTAGGTCCTGCGCATAAGAGCGCCGCTTCCAGTCATGCTGCGTCCAGGCCCGCCAGCAATCCCATCCATTGCCATGCTTATCCACACCGTCTTTTTTTGGCTCCGCAAAGACCTTACGGGCGCCGAGCGCGTCACCTTCGCCGACGAGCTCCGACGGCTCACGCGCATCACCTATCTGGACCAATGCCACGCCGGCCCGCCCGCCGCGCTGGAGAAGCGCCCGGTCGTGGACAACTCCTACGACTTCGGCCTGTCGGTCCGGTTCAAGACCCTCGCCGACCATGATTTTTACCAGTCCAAGTGCCCGGACCACGCCCGGTTTGTTTCCACCTGCAAGCCTCTCTGGGAGCGCGTCGTCATTTACGACATCGCTCCTCGTTGAAGTTTCCGCCGGCTTGTAGACCTGGTGTTCAGGTCGGGCTGCACGGAGGAAATACGGATTGCGGTTTGCGGAATTGTTTCTGACCTCTGACCACTGGCTTCTTGGTTGGCTGCTGTCGGCCTGCTGGCCTCGGTAACCTGCTTAAAATTTCTTTTCTGCGGAATTTAGCGCCATTCGTTTGAAAGGGAGCCGGCCGTAGTGCGGCTTCCGGCATTCGCCAGCGTGAAAGTCAGGCGTCGGCTGGCATCAAGCTCAGCCCGGAGAGTCCAGCCCATGGCGGTTGCGAATGTGCGCGCGAGTGCCAGGCCGAGGCCGGTATGCTGTCCGCCGCCGCTGCGCGCACTCTCCTTGCGCCAGAAGCGGTCAAAAAGCCTTTCCACGTCGGCTGGGGCGAGGTTGTCGGCCGGATTGACGATCCGAAAGGTCGCTCCGGCCGCAGTGCTTTCCAAAGTGATGCACACCTCGCTGCCGGGGGCCGTGTAGTCCACAGCGTTGTCGAAGAGGTTGGCGAGGATGGAACGAAGCAGCGCCGGGTCGGCGGCGGCGGTGGCAGGCGCGAGGTCGAGGCTCACCACCAGTTTTTGCGTGGCGGCGCGGACAGCGAAGGGCCGCCAGGTTTCGCGCACGAGCGGCTCGAGTGCGACGATCTCGCGGTTCACGGCGAGCTGGGCGTGTTCACCACGCGCCAGCGCGAGCATCTGGGTGACGAGAGCCTCCATTTGGCGCGCGATGGCGAGGGTGTCGAGGTCGGCGGTGGGCTCGCGTGACTCGGGCCATTGCAGCGCGCACTCGGCCTGGCTGCGCAGTTCGGCAATCG
The DNA here is from genome assembly GCA_947475065.1 of Opitutia bacterium. Classification (GTDB taxonomy): domain Bacteria; phylum Verrucomicrobiota; class Verrucomicrobiia; order Opitutales; family Opitutaceae; genus CAIYUN01. Next base: position 29,246 of record CANJLB010000026.1, read on the forward strand.
GGGTGCGCAGTTCATGGTCAAGATCGGCGCTGAAGCGGCGCTCGCGCTCAAACGAGGTCTCCAGCCTTGAGAGCAGTCCGTTGAGCCGGGCACAAATCGGTTGTAGCTCCGTCGGCAGACCCTCATTGGACAAACGCGCCGCCAACGAGCTGGCGTCAATGGCGGCCACTTGTACCCCATAGCGGTCGAGTGGCGCGAGCCCGCGCCTCAGGACCCGTGGCACGGCGAAAAACAGCGCCACGAGCAACAGCCCGCCACCACCCGCCACCGTCGCGAGGAGTCCATTGAGGGTTTCGTCGAGTTCGCCCCCGTCGGCCGCAGCCACCAGAGTCACCGGAGCCGGGGGGTGCGACGGGTTCTTTTCATCGGTCGGTTGCGGCACGAACGCAAATTCGAAGGCGCGTCCGGCCTGCCCGTTGGGCAGGGTCAGGTTCCAGAGCTTGGGATTCTCCTTCAGGTTCACGGCCTGTCTCGCCAAGTCGGTCCCACCCAGCGAAGGGGAGCGTCTGATCGGTGTGCCGGCGGCACTCCAAAGCTCAAAATAGTTGCGCGGGTGTTCGCCGCCATAGCCCCGCAGAAAATCGTCGGAGAAATCAAAGCGCACTTCCTCCTCCTCCCACTCGGTCAGCGCATTCACGGCCAATGCCTGCGCGCGGAGCGAGGCGTCGAACGCGTCCACCAAGGCGGTGCGGATGCCAAAATGGATCGCCATGAGACCCGCGCCGACCAGGAGGGCCAGCGTGAAAACGAGCCGGCGCGTCAGCTGGCGACGGAGGGAGTTCATGGCGCGGAGGCCCGGACAGGTCCGGCCTCAAGTATGTAGCCGAAGCCGCGCCGGGTGTGGATGAGCGGCGCGGCGCTGGCCGCAGCGAGTTTTTTGCGGAGGGAGGAAACGGCCGAGTCCACCACGTTGCTCAACGGATCCGCCTGCTCATCGTAAATGTGCTCCTCGATCTCAGCGCGGGTGACAACCTGTCCACAGCGGCGTGCGAGGTATTCGAGGAGGAGGTGTTCGCGTGCCGTGAGGGCGAGGGCGAGTCCCGCCTGGCTGGCGCGGCGCGCAGCGGTGTCAACCACGAGATCCCCCACGGCCAGCCGTGGCTGCTTCGTCCCGTAGGCACGGCGGCAGAGAGCGGCGACGCGGGCGAGCAATTCCTCCAGCGCGAAGGGTTTCACCAGGTAGTCGTCCGCGCCGGCGTCGAGTCCCTGCACGCGATCGGCCACCGTATCTCGCGCCGTCAGCAGGAGGATGTGCATGGGGCGGCTTTGCCGGCGAAGTTCGGCGAGGACCGAGAGCCCGTCGCGCTTTGGCAGCATCAGATCGAGCACGATCACGTCGTAACTGTGCGACTCGGCGCGCACAGCCCTTCCTCGCCATCGGTGGCAACATCGACCGCGTAGCCCGACTTGCGGAGCGCGAGGCCGAGCGTGCGCTGGAGGCGCGGGGAATCCTCGACGACGAGGACGCGCATGAGGACGGCGGGCGCTACGGCTGTGCCGCTGGCTGGGTCAGGCGGGTGTAGAAATTCACGAGATCCTTGCGCGCCTCGGCAAACGCGTTGGCGTTGATCTGGTCAATGGCGGCGGGCGCGAGCCGGTCAATCAGTTGAAGGCGGTTCACGATCAAGGGCAGATTTTCCAGCGTGGGGTTCGGCGGCAGGCCGGTGTCATTGAGGTCTTCGATCAGCTCCCGGCGCTCCTTGTTCGTGAGGCTGAGGTCGTTGATGGACGCGATCCAGTATTGTTCGGCCTCGGGCGAGACGCCGACCAAGGCGAGCGCCGCGCGCGCGAGCTTGGCGTCGGCCTGAACCGCCGGGGCGGCCTCGGGCGGCGGGGCGGGTGCGTCGGCCGGCGTGGGGCCGGGGTTGGCCGGCAGCTCGGCGAGCGACGGCGTGGCCGCGCGTGGCGTGGCGGTGGCGCTGCCCGGTTTCGCGGCGGGCGCGGAGAAATTTCGCAACGCCAGGTAAGTCACCACGACCGCCACGGCGAGCAGCAGCCCGGCGGCAAACCGGGATCTTTTCGGCGGCTTAGCTTTGGGTCGGATGGATTTTTTCATGGGGGCGCGGGTGAGGAAATGGCCCACAGTTCAGCCACGCTGATATTACCACAAAATGACGCGGGGTGAAAACTGTTTCTCGTGCCGGTGACGTGTCAGTTTTTCCCTGGTAGGGCGGGCGTCACGCCACGGCGGTGTTGCGCGGCGAGTGCGCAACCAACCCCGGACAAACCATCCCGCCATCGAAGACAAAATTTATTTCTTTGCCGCCGCGTCGTAACCATAGACGAGGACGTGAAAGCTGCCTGGCACCGCCGCGCCGCGACCGCCACGGCCACCGCGCGCGGGGGCACCGGCGGCGGGCGCGACGTAGTTGACGGCGGCGAGGTAGATTTTGTGCGTCACGGGGTCGAGCGCCATGGTCTTTGCGCCGCGCGTGGTCGTGAGCGTTTGCACGACCGTGAGCTTGTCGGGCGCATCCTCGTGAGCGACGGTCACGTTGCCGGCGGTGCCGCCGGAGCTGAAGACGAGCTGCGTGCCGGGGTCGAACGCGGTCGCGTCCACGCCCGTGCCAGTCGGCACCGAGGCGACGACCTTTCCGGTGGTGTAGTCGAGCATCGGCATGGTGTTGCCGCCGGCGGCGCCTAGGAACAGCCGTTTGTGCGCGAGATCAATCGCCATGCCGGTCGCGCCGGCGTGCGGAGCGATGGGCCAGCGGGCCGCGACGGTGTGCGTCTTGATGTCAATGACGGCGACCTCGTTGGTGTCCTCGAGATTGACGTAGATGCGGCCGAGCGATACGTCGGCCATCGCGGTCTCGGGCCGGCCGCCGAGCGCGATGGTGGCGACGGCCTTGCCGGTGTCGGCGGCAAAGACGCTGAGGTCCTTGCTGGTGCCGTTGCAGGTGTAGATTTCGTTTTGCGACGGCTCAAGCATGATCCAGTCGGGGTTGGCGCCGGTCTCCACCTTCGAGAGAGTTTTCAACGTCTTCAGGTCAACGACGCTCACGTTGTTGCCGCGGCCATTGCTGGCGAAGCCGCGCCCGAGCTTCGGCGCGACGGCGAAGCCGTGGACGCCCGGTGTGTCGGCGACCTCGCCGACGACCGCGTCCGTCGCGGTGTCAATGACGATGACCTTCGTGCCGTTGGCGATGTAGAGGCGGTGGCTCTCGCTGTCCACCGTGAGATAATCCCACGCGGTGGAGTCGCTGGCGACGGCGATCTCCTTGAGGAGTTTGTAGGGCCCGGATGCGGTGGGCGCGGCGGCGGGAGCGTCCGCGCCGAAAAGCGGGGCAGCGACGACGGCGAGCAGGCAGGCGAGGGAGCGGGCAGGAGTTTTCATGGAGATCGGGAGCCTAGCATTCGGAAGATTACCGGAAGATGACGTTACGCACTGTGTCAAAGGATCAAATAATCCTAAAAAACGCAGTTGAAATACAGGAATTGTTTTAGCAGGAGGCCAAGGGCGGAATTTTTGGATTTTGGATTGGCTGATGTTGGTCCCGCCATGGCGTGACCTCGGTAATGCGGATTGCGGAATTATTTCTGGCTTCTGACCTCTGGCTTCTGGCCTCTGGCTTCTTCGTTCTTGGTTGGCTGATGTCATCATCCGGTAATGTTTGCTCTGGCAAGATGGAGGCCTGTTCCCCCTTCCCCCCACACAGCTCATGAAATACTCCATTCCCCTCTCCCGCGCCTTGCTCGCCTCCGGCCTCGCATTGTTTGCAGCCGCCGGCCTCGCGCGCGCCGCCGCGCCTGCCGCCCCCGCGCCCTACAAAATTCTCAACACCGCCCAGTTCCCCGGCACCGGCGGCCTCGACTACGTTTTCGCCGACAACGACGGCCGCAAGCTTTACGTCCCGCGTGGCCCGGTAGTGAACGTCTTCGACCTCGACACGCTCAAGCAGCTCGGCGCGATTCCCGCCACCGCGCGCGGCGCCGTCGTGGACCCGAAGTCGCACCACGGTTTCAGCAGCAGCCAGCCCGTCGCGATGTGGGACTCGCAGACGCTCGCCGTGATCAAGACCATCCCCGTGCAGGGCAACCCCGACGGCATCCTCTACGAGCCGTTCACCCAGCGCATCTACATCCTCAGCCACGCCGCGCCCCATGTCACCGTGATTGACCCGAAGGACGGTTCCATCGTCGGCACGATTGACCTCGGTGGCCAGCCCGAGCAGGGCCAGAGCGACGGCAAGGGCCACGTCTACATTGACGTGGAGGACAAAGCCAACGTTGCCGTCGTGGACGCCACCACCCTCACCGTCACCGCCCACTACGCCCTCGGCAGCGCCGCCACGCCCGCCGGCCTCGCGCTCGACATCAAGAACGGCATCCTCTTCGCCATGTGCCGTATGCCCGCCCCCGGCACCTGTGTCATCCTCAACGCCGACGACGGCATGATCCTTGCCACCCTGCCGCTCGGCGGCGGCTCGGACGGCGCGGTGTTCAACCCGGCCACGATGGAAGCCTTCAGCTCCAGCGGCGGCGGCAGCGGCACGCTCACCGTCATCAAGGAAAACAGCCCGACCAGCTTCGAGGTCGAGCAGACTGTGGCGACCAAGTCCGGCGCGAAGACCCTCACCCTCGACACCAAGAACAACCAGATCATTGTGATCACGACGGAACCGATGCCCGTCGCGGCTCCCGCTGCCCTGCCAGCCGCCCCGGCCCCGACCCCGGATCCTGCGGTGGCGGCCACGACACCTCCGGCCGCTCCGACCGCCGGCGCTCCTCCTCCCGCTCCCGCACGCGGTGCCCGCGGCGGACGTGGTGGACGTGGCGGTGGCGGCCCGGCATTCCTCGACCTCATCGTCGTGGGACGTTGAACTTTGACGGAACGATGACCAAACCGCGTTGCAATCTCGGCTTGCCCTGGCCCGAAGGTGGAACGCGCAGCTCCGGCGTGTTCAGTGCGAACCAAGCGCGCCGAGGACGTCACGCTCCACCCGCAAGCACCCGCCGCGTGTAACGGCGTGACAACCGCGTCGTCTCCGCCCAACGTCACCTCATGTGTCTTCCCACCCCAGCCACCCTCGTTGCGCGTTCGTGGTGCTTTGGTGCTGGCGTGTTTATGCTGGTGGTGACGCTCGGGCTGACTGGTTGCGCGCATCACGACTATGCGCGCTACGAGCCGAGACCGCCCGACCCGGCGAAGACGGCGGCGGCACTGGAGTCGCGCACACTCGACGACCCCGGGCTGCGGAAATTTCTCACGGAAAATTTGCGCAAGGATTTCTCGGTCGGCCAGCCGGTCGGGTGGGATTTCGAGACACTCTGCTGGGTTGCGTTTTATTTCAATCCGACGCTCGACGTGGCGCGCGCACAGTGGGAGTCCGCCCGCGCCGCGCAAACCACCGCCGCCGCGCGGCCCAACCCGTCGCTCACGCTCACGCCCGGCTTCAGCGCCAACCCCGGCGGGGCGTCACCTTGGCTGCCCGCCGTCGGTCTCGACCTCGCGCTCGACCCCGCCACCCAGCGCGACCGCCGCGCCGAGATCGCGCGCCTCAACGCCGAGGCCGCGCGGCAGGCTGTCTTCGCCGCCGCCTGGCAGGTGCGCGGGGATTTGCGGCGCGCGTTGCAGGACTTCTGGCTTGCCAGCCGCCGCGCCGCGCAGCTGCGCCCGCAGGTGGAGTCGCACCGTCAGATTCTCGCGCTCCTGGAACAGCGTCGCACCGCCGGAGCCGCCACCGCCGCCGATGTCTCCACCGCGCGCCTCGCGCTCATCAGAACAGAGACCGCTGCCTTGGACGCCGGGCGCCAGCTCGCGCCCGCCAGCCAGCGCGTCGCGCAGGTGCTTGGCGTGTCAGCAGCCGCGCTTGCCACCCTGCCGCCATCCATGTCGGGCACGCCGGACTGGCCCTCGTCCGCAGCTCTGGCTGCCTCCCGCCGTCAGGCCTTGCAAAGCCGTGCCGATGTGCTCGTCGCGCTCGCGCGCTACGTCGTCGCCGAGTCCGCGTTTGCCTTGGAAATCGAGCGCCAGCATCCCGGCCTTCACGTCGGCCCCGGCTACCAATGGGACCAAGGCCAGAGCAAATGGACGGTGGCCTTCACCTTTGAGCTGCCGCTGTTCAGCCACAACGAAGGTCCGCTCGCCGAGGCCGAGGCGCATCGCCACGAGGCCGCCGCGCAGCTGGCCGTCGTGCAGGCGCAGGTCCTCGCCGAAATTGACAGCGCCGTGGCCGCCCACACGGCTGTGACCGGGCAAATCTCCGGCCTGGAGAGCGTGCAGGACGAGCTGAAAAAACAGCTCGCGCTGGTCGAAGCGCGGCTCCGCGCCGGTGTGACCGATCAGCTTGACCTGCAAAACGCCCGGCTCGAACTTGCCCTCGGCGAGCAAGCGTTGGAAGAGGCCGGCTTCCAAACCCGACTTGCCCCCGGCCAGTTGGAGGACGCGCTGCAAATTCCCATCGCCAGTCTCGAAGCGCTCGCCCCGGCGAGTCGTGCGTCCGCCTCCCCCGTTTCCAAAAAATCGCCATGAAAAAAATCATCGTCAGCCTTCTGATCGGCCTTGTCATAGGTCATGCGGTGACATGGCTCGTGCTGCACCCAAAGGAGGAGCCGGCCGCCAAGGCCGAGACCAAGCCCGCCGGTCCGGTCATCACCGTGGCAGAGAAGGCCGGTGTGCCGGTCACGGCGGCCGCGCCGAAGGCCATGACCCTCACGGCGGAGGTGAAGGGCTTCGGACACGTGCTTGATTCTTCGTCGCTCATTGCCGTCGCCGGCGAAATCACCGTGGCACAGGCCGTGGCCGGCGGCTCGGAAAAAGAACTCGCCCGCACCAGAACCTTGCACGATAACGGCGAGAATGCCTCGCAACAGGCGGTTGACACGGCCGAGGCGGCGGCGCTGCGGGATCGCGCTCTGCTCGACGCGGCGCGGGCGCGGCTCGTGGTGGCCTGGGGCCGGGCGCTGATCGAAAAACCCGACCTGCCCTCGCTCGTCCACGCGCTCGCTGTCGGCGAGGCGGCGTTGGTGCGGGTTGACCTGCTGTCCGGAGAGGCCCCGGAAAAAAATCCTGCCGTCGCCCAGGTCGGCCCGATCACCGGCAACGGCGCGTTGCAAGAGGCGGAAGTGCTCGGCCCGGCACCCGCCGCCGACGCCCAGGCCCAGGGCGTAAGCTACCTGGCCCTGTGGCGCGGGCAACCGCTGTCACCTGGCTCGGCCCTGCGCGCCGTGGTCGCCAGCGGGAGCGAGCCCAAAAAAGTTTTGGTGGTGCCGCGCAGTGCGCTCGTGCGCCACATGGGCGGCGTGTTTGTCTACACCAAGACGCCGGAAGGCGGCTATGAGCGCCGGCCGGTGGAGGTCGCCCGCACGCTCGCCGACGGCGTGGCACTGGCGTCGGGGGTCGAGGCGGGGGACCAGGTCATTGTCACCGGCGCCCAGCAGTTGCTCGCCGCCGAGATGTTCGGCGCGCTCGGCGGCGAGGACTGATTTGCGGCCATGCTCCAGACCATCGTCCAGTTCTCGCTGCGATTTCGCGGCATCGTCGTGGCCCTCGCCGCCCTGTTGCTCGGCTACGGCCTCTATGTGGCGGCCCACGCCAAGCTCGACGTGTTTCCCAACTTCGTGCCGCCCGAGGTCACGGTGCAGACCGAGGCGCCCGGCCTCTCCGCCGAGCAGGTCGAGACGCTCGTCACCCGGCCCATTGAGAGCGCGGTCAACGGTCTCGGCAGCCAGGAGTCGCTGCGTTCCGAGTCCATTCAGGGACTTTCGATCATCACCATTGTTTTCAAGGAGGGCACCAACGTCCTTCAGGCGCGCCAGATGCTTGCGGAAAAGCTCGGCGAGTCGGCCGGTGGCCTGCCGGCGGGGGTCCATGCGCCCAAGATGTCATCGCTCACCTCGGCTACGATGGACCTGCTCAAGATCGGTCTCGTGAGCGACAAGCTCACCCCGATGGAGCTGCGGACCTTTGCCGACTGGACCCTCAAGCCGCGCCTGCTGGCGGTGTCGGGCGTGGCACAGTGCAACATCTTCGGTGGCGAGATCCGGCAGTGGCAGGTGCAGGTTCACCCGGACTGGCTCGTGGCGCACAACGTCACCCTCACCGACGTGCTCACCGCCGCGAAGCTTGCCAGCGGCGTGCGCGGCGCAGGCTTCATTGACACGCCCAACCAGCGCATCGTGCTGCAGACCGAGGGCCAGACGCTCACCGTGGCGGCACTGGGCAATATCGTCGTCGCGACGGGCCCGGCCGGCGTGCCGGTGCGGCTGCGCGACGTGGCGACGGTCGCCGAGGGCGCGGAGCCGAAATTCGGTGACACCCTCATCATGGGCCGTGCCGGTGTGCTTCTCACGATGCTCAGCCAGTATGGCTCCAACACGATGGACGTGACCCGCGAGCTGGAGACGGCGTTGGAGGACCTGAAGCCGGTGCTGGCCCGCGAGGGCATCAGCCTTTACCCGGCGTTGCACCGGCCGGCGACATTCATCGAGGCGTCGCTCAAGAACATCAGCCATTCGCTCCTGCTGGGCGCGGGGCTGGTCGCGGTGGTGCTGTTTCTTTTTCTCGCCAATATCCGCACGGCGCTCATCTCGCTCACGGCCATTCCGCTCTCGCTCTTTGCCGCGATCACCGTGCTCGACCGGCTGGGCGTGACCCTCAACACCATCACGCTCGGCGGCCTCGCCATCGCGCTCGGCGAGGTCGTGGACGACTCGATCATTGACGTGGAAAACATTCTCCGCCGTCTGCGCGAGAACCGCGCCCGCGCCCAGCCGCAGCCTGCCATGGCGGTGATCCTGGGCGCCTCGCTGGAGGTGCGAAAAGCGGTCGTCTATGCGACCTTTATCGTCGCGCTCGTGTTTTTGCCCGTGCTCACGCTCACCGGGCTGCAAGGCAGCTTTTTCGCCCCGCTCGCCCAGAGCTATATTCTCGCGATCATGACCTCGCTGCTCGTGGCGCTCACCGTGACGCCCGCGCTGACACTGCTGTTTTTCTCCAAGGGTGCCCGCGATGCCGAGACCCCGTTGCTGCAACGCCTGCTGCGCGGCGGCTACGAAAAAATCCTGCACGGCGTGAACCGCTTTCCGTGGCTGACGGTCGGCACGGTGTTCGCCCTGTGCGGGCTGGCGCTCTCGCGATATTTTTATCTTGGCGGCGAGCTGCTGCCCGAGTTTCGCGAAGGGCATTTCGTGCTCGGCGTGAACACCGCGCCCGGCGCGTCACTGGAGGAGACGCTGCGCATCGGGAAACAAATTTCCGATGGGTTGGCGAAAATCGAAGGCGTTGCCACTTACGAGCAGCAGGTCGGCCGCGCCGAGCGCGGCGAGGACCCGTGGGGACCCGAGCGGAGCGAGTTTCACGTCGAGCTGGCCCCCCATCTTTCCGGCCGGCAGCAGGCCGAAATTGAGGAGCAGATCCACGCCGTCCTCGATGGCATCCCGGGAATCGAGACGGAGGTGCTGACGTTTTTGGGCGATCGCATCCACGAAACGATCTCCGGCGGCGACAAACTGCCCGTGGTCGTGAATATTTTCGGCGACGACCTCGATGCGCTCGATGCCAAGGCCGAGGAGGTGAAGCAGGTGCTGACCGATCTCAAGGCGGAGGACGTGAATGCGACTCCCACCGATGGCACGCCCCGAGTCGCCGTGCGCCTGCGGCCTGAGCGGCTGACGGAGCTTGGCTTCCGCCCGGTCGAAGTTCTCGAGGCCGTGCAGGCTGCCTACGAGGGGGAGGTCGTCGCGCAGATCTTCCGCGACAACCAGACGACCGATGTTGCGGTGACACTCGACGCGGCCAGCCGCCGCGATCCCGAGGACGTGGGCGCGCTGCTGCTCACCAGCGTCACCGGCATGCGCGTGCCCTTGCGCGAGGTGGCCGACGTTTATCTCGGCACGGGCCGCTCCTCCATCGCCCACGAAGGTGCGCGCCGGCAGCAAAAAGTATCATGCAGCCCGCCGGCCGGGCAGGATGTCACGACCTTCGTGGCCGTCATGCGCGAGGCCCTGGAGAAAAAGATCAAGCTGCCCTCGGGGATGTATTTCGAGTTCGCCGGCGAGGCCGAGGCGCAGGCGGCGGCCCAGCGGGAGCTGCTGCTGCACGGGGGCATCGCGTTTGCGGGCATCCTGATGCTGCTCTCGGTGGTGCTCGGGCACTGGCGCAACGTGCTGCTCGTGGTCGTCAACCTCCCGCTGGCGCTGGCCGGCGGTGTGCTTGCGGTCTGGGTGGCAAAATACTTTGGCGGCGGGGCGCTTTCGATGGGCGCGTTGGTGGGCTTTGTGACGCTCTTTGGCATCACCACGCGCAACGCCATCATGCTCCTCTCACATTACGAGCACCTCGTGAACGAGGAGGGCCGGGTGTGGGACCTGGGGACGGCGGTGCACGGCGCGTCGGAGCGGCTCATCCCGATCATGATGACGGCGCTCGTGACCGCGCTCGGCCTGCTGCCGCTGGCGCTCGGCAGCGGCGAGGCGGGACGCGAAATCGAGGGTCCGATGGCCCAGGTGATCCTCGGCGGCCTCATCACCTCGACCACCCTGAATTTGCTGGTGCTGCCCACGCTCGCCCTCCGTTGGGCCCGGTGGAGCCGGTCCGGATCAACCTAAATTCCGCAGTCCAATCTGGCAGCAGATTACACCCAAGCGAGCAATGGCTGGCTGGCCGGACAACGGCACATAGGGGACGCCGTCACACTCAGCCATTGTGTCGCCGTCCACAGGCGGAAGCCCGGTGCCGGTCAGGGGTTGCTTGAACGCCTCACACAAGACTTATGACAGCGGCGGGCCTGGGGGCACGATATCGACCGGTATGGGCGTGGGCGGGCTGGGCGGAAGCGGAAGCTCCGGCATCGGGCTTGGCGGGAAGGGATTTGTCGGCATGGGATCCCTCGGAATGGGAGGCAAGGGCGGCAGCGGCATGGGTTCCGGCGGCACGGGGTGCAACGGTGGCGTCGGCGTGGGCCGATGGTTGGCCGGCTTTGGTGACGGTGGCACGGCGCTGGCCGTCGCGTCATCCGCGCTACGCAGTTGAACCAAGGCGCATACGGCGACGCATGAAGCCAAGGCGAGGCGGATAGATTTGTTTTGGTGGCATGTTTTCATGGGCTAGTTTACGCTGTGAGCGCCTTTGCCTCAATGGGGTCTAACCACACGGAGACTTACCCCCCGCCAACCGCCTCTTGAAACCAACGATTGACGCCCACGGCAGCTTGAGCTTTCTGCCTCTCATGCCCCTGCCAGTTCCAACCGACCGTTTGGCATGTTGGGCAAGAAGGATGAATAAATTCGGCGAAATCGTCCTGCTGGCGGTTTTGTTCCCAAGCGTCGCCTCTGCGCATGGCGAGCAAGTGTTCGCGCTGCCGGTGGCGCAGGCTGGAGTCCTGATCATTCTCAGCATTGCAGTGGTAGTCCTTAAGATGCGTTTCATAGGTCGAATGCTTTTCATATTTTTGCCGATTTCAGCGATGTACGCCACATGGATAATGCCCGGCTCGGTACTGGCACCAATCACGCAAAAATATGGCTACGGCATCGGTCCGTTTCTATTCTTGGGAACCGTTCCGCCGCTGATTGTTGCGGCCGCCGTGTTCTGCATGTTTCGCGGGCATCGCGGTAAAGACAAACTGCCTACCCAGCCGCCCGTTTGGCCTGATGAGACTGTTGTGAAAAAGATGCAACCTCAATCGCGCCAACTACATGAGTATTTACCCAAGACCACTCCCACACAGGCGGTGATCAAGAAAAAGGCCCACGCAGCGACTATCGCGGCATGTGCTCTCATCGTACCGAGCTTGTGCGCGATATATTACTGGCAAGTGGGCATTAAGGAAGACGAGCCTTACTTGGCTTGGGCCTCGACAACGATGTGGAAGCTCCATGCCGGTGTTATCGCCATCACGATAGCACTTTGGATATTCGAGAAACCGCATCTTACGACGTTTATGCCTGCGGAGCCACTCGACGACGACGACGATGGGCACTGAAGGTTCAGCCAAGAGCACCGCCAACGGTCCCGAGCGGACGTGCCTCATCATGACCGGCCGCCAACCGCCCCCTTGAAACCAATGATTGACGCCCCCGTCTGTTTTGGCTTTCTGCCTCTCATACCAACATCCCCTAGATATTAGACTTTACTGTGAAGACGAAAGCGGATGAGGTGGGTCATGGCACGAACTTTACCGCAACTGGGAGCCGAACTGGTGAGACAGATCGAGACGGCCTGGGGTGAGCGCCAACCCGACTGGGCCCGCCAGCGTCTGCTGGTGGTGCGCTTGATTGCGCAGCATGAGCTGACGGTGGCGCAGATCATGCGGGCGGCGGGCGTCTGCCGGCAG
>CANJLB010000027.1 GCA_947475065.1 Opitutia bacterium
GAGGGAGCCAAGCTCCCTCCCCTGCACCCCTCCCTAAAAATGGTTTGGCCTCCAAACCACAATCTCCTTGCCCTCATCTAACCCCAACCCACCCTAAAAAGTGTAACCTATGTCCCCGGACAGAGTGTAACCTAGGTCCCCGTCAAACCCCAAGGCGGGCGCGCCAAGCCAAGGGGGTCATGACTTAATATTTAAGCTTGACGGCCGGGGGCGGGCAGGCAGCGTGCCGGCATGGCACGCAAGCTGAGATTGGAGTATCCCGGGGCGATCTACCATGTGCTGAACCGTGGGAACTACCGCGCGGCGGTGTTCGCGACGGCCGGGGCACAGACGGCGTTTGAGCAGTGCGTGCTGGAGGCGTGCACCCGATCAGGCTGGCTCCTTCATGCCTTTGTGGTGATGCGCAACCATTACCATCTGGCGGTGGAAACCCCGGCTGGCAACCTGGTGGCGGGGATGCAGTGGCTGCAGGCGACGTTTGCGAACCGGTTCAACCGGCTGCGGGGGGAACAGGGGCATCTGTTCCAAGGCCGGTACAAGGCGCTGCTGGTCGAGCCCGGCGGAGCCTTGGGGCAGGTCTGCGATTACATTCATCTCAATCCGGTGCGGGCCGGGGTGGTGTCGGTGGCGCGGCTGGGGTCCTACCGGCCATCGAGCTACTGGCATCTGGGGCAGGCCAGGCGGCCGGGGTGCCTGCGAGTGGAGACGGCGCTGGCGGAAGCGGGGGGACTGGTGGACACCCCGGCCGGCCGGGCGGCGTATGCGGACTATCTGGCGTGGCAGGCGGCGGCGGGTCCGGCGGGGAAGAATGCGGCCTATGCCTCCCTGAGCCGGGGCTGGGCGCTGGGGAGCGAAGGATTCAAAGCGGCGGTGCTGAAGGCACACACCCCGGGGGAGACGAGCCGGGCGTGGGAGGCGACGGGCGTGCGGGAGGTGAGGGAAGCGCGCTGGGCGGAGGCGTTGGCCGCAGCGCTGGGGGCGCTGGGCCGGACCGAGAGAGAAGCCGGTCAGGGCCGCAAGTCGGCCGCGTGGAAGGTGGCGGCCGCCGCGCACCTGAAGACGACCACACCGGCGGACAACCGCTGGCTGGCGGCGCGGTTGCAGATGGGCACGCCGGTGGCGGTGAGCCATTATGTCGGGCGGATGCGGCGCGGACACCATCCCGAGGCCGCCCAGCTGCTGGCGGGCCTGATAAAAACATTAAACATTAAATCATGACCCCCTCGGCCTTCCCAGCAGCAGCGCCAGCGCGCCGAGCTGGAGGGAAACCGGCAGCTCGTCGGCGATGATCTCGTTGACGGTGCGGCTGGAACGATAGGACGGGCGCAAATCTATGCCAAAGGCGGCCTTGAGGTCGAAGTCGGCCCGGCCGTCGAGGTTGGTATCGGTGAAAAGCCGGTGGGGCATCAGCCGCTTCGGACACACGTCCCAGAGGTAGTCGGCATATTGTTTCCAGAGCGGATCGTTCAGATGGTAATAGGCGGCGAGGTTGCGCTGAACCTCGGGCGGGAGATTTTTCTCCGCCGTGAAGGGCCCTCCGGGCATAAACCGCAGCAGGAAAAAAGCCAGGGTGATGATGATGAACATCACCGGAACGGCCTGTAGCAGACGGCTTGCGACGAAACGGAACATGGAGAGAGAAAGGCTGAAAGGCTGAAAGGCTGAAATGGACGTATTGAACCTCGCCGATTTGTCTGGCGTGTGGGTGCATCGGCCATGTAGGTCGGCAACGTGCCCTCACTTCGCGGCTCAAGACAGCCATGCATCAGGCGACCAGCCGGGCCTAGGCCGGTGCCGGCAAGCAGAAAATTCAGCGATTGCCATGGGGCGCCGCACTGGCCCAATGCCTGCATGTGCAGGACCAAACCGCTGCGGACAACGTGCAGGCGCCCAAATCGGTCGCGCGCAGGCTGCCGGTGGCCTTCTCCCTCAAGCAGCACACCCAAGCGAGCAAGGGTTGGCTGGCCCGACAACGGCACAGGGAGACGCCGTCACGCTCAGCCATTCTGTCGCCGTCCACAGGCGGAAGCCCGGGGCGGGTCAGGACGGGCTTGAACGCCTCACTACAAGACTTAAGACATGACCCCTTCCGCCTTCTCCCGGCGGACGCTTACCGTCGTACTTCCCGTAGTCACGCTGCTGTCAAGAGGGCACCCGGGGCGACGCTTACGATTCATCTATTTTTTATTTTATCTCCCCTAGAGATTGCCTTATGTATATTGACTATTCCAGCAGTGCTAGAAAATAGAAAGAACACACACAACATCATAGTAAGCCAATAACGCATCCGAGCTTCCGCTTGAAAATAGTTAAATATACTATTTATGGCTACGAATGAAGGATGCCCCAAGCTTAATTGGCTATCCCTAATTAAAAGACCCTCTGAATTAGCCAAAGTCTCACTGAGGGCCTTATTTGAATATTTAAATATATACCCAGAACTTGAAGCGATAATGACACTTAAAGACATAAGTGACTGAATGTATAATATTATTAATATTTTTCTCATTTTCTTGTGCATGTTGCGCTGAAATTGTTGGTGGAAAGCCGGCTCACCAAGACAAGTCGGAGGGGGTCATGTCTTAAGTCTTGTTGTGAGACGATCGAGAAGCTCCTAACCCGCGCCCCGCTTGCGCCTGAGGACAGCGACCCAGCGGACCCCCGGGCTGCAACCCATGGCCGGGCCTATCGTTCCAGCGAAACCGACTTGTAGGGGTGGATGTCGAGCAGGTTGGAAAACCAGCCTTTGACCTGGGGGCTCCGCGCATAGACATGGGTGTAATAGTAGATGGGGATGACGGGGCACTCGTCCAGAAGGAGGGCATCCATCTGCTGGTAAAGGTCGTAGCGCTCTTCCTGGGTTTTGGCGGCGAGCGCGGACTGGAGCAGGCGGTCATAGGCGGGGCTGGCCCAGAGGGTGTCGTTGTTGCCGCTGTCGGAACTCCAGATTTCCAAAAACACATGCGGGTCGAGATAGTCGGCGATCCACGAGCCGCGGGCCAGCTGATAATTATGCGTATGCTGGCTGTCGAGATAGACCGCCCATTCCTGATTGGAGAGACGCACGTCCACGCCAAGCTCGCGTTTCCACATCTGCTGGACGGCCTCGCCGATTGCCTTGTGGTTTTCGGAGGTGTTGTAGAGCAGCTCGATGGGCGGGCAGCCCTTGCCATCGGGATAACCGGCCTCGGCGAGGAGACGCCGGGCCTCGGCGAGCGCGGCGGCACGGGCGGCGGGGTCGGCGCCGCCGGGCAGGCGGGCGCGGGGTGCGTAGCCGGCGGTGCCGGGATAGCTGACGGCGTAGGCAGGCTGCTGGTCGCCGCGCGTGATGGTTTTCACGATGGCCTCACGGTCGAGCGCGAGCGCGAGCGCGCGGCGCACGCGTTTGTCGGTGAACGGAGGCTTGGTGACGTTGAACCGGTAAAAATAGACGCCGAGGTAGGGATCGAGATGAAACAGGTCCGGGAAATCGCGGCGGTAGGTGTCAATCTTCACCGGTGGCAAGGACTGGGTCACCTCCAGCCGGCCGGCCCGGAAGGCCTGCTCCTCGACCGTGTCCTTGTCGATTGGGTAAAATTCGATGCCATCGAGCTTCACGTTGGCGGCGTCCCAGTAATAGGGGTTGCGGACCACGGTGACCTTTTGGTTGGGCTGCCAGTCCTTGAGCATGAAAGGGCCGTTGCCGACCAGCTTGCCGGGCTTGGTCCAGCCGGTGCGCTTGGCCTCGAGGGAACCGGACTGTGCAATGACTTTGACCGGCACCGCACCCCACGCGTAGTGCGTGGCGATGATGCTCAGCAGGTAAGGGGTGGGATTCGCCAGCGTGACGCGGAGCGTGCGGGCGTCGGGCGCGGCGAAGCCGACCTTGGAGAAATCGGTGAGCCGGCCCTCGTAATAGTCCTTCGCCCCGACGACAAAGTTGTAGATCAGGTAGGCGTATTCCGAGGCGAACCTGGGCGAGAGCATCCGTCGGTAGGACTCGACAAAGTCCTGGGCGGTCACCGGGTCGCCATTGGACCACCTGGCATTGGCCCGCAGGTGGAAAGTGTAGATGAGGCCATCGGGCGAGGTCTCCCACGTCTCGGCGACGCCGGGGAGCGGGTGCAGGTCCTGCGGGTCGGGCGTGAGCAGGCCTTCGAACAGCGCCATGACGATCTTGTGCTCGGTGACGCCGGTGATGGCCTGGGGATCGAGATCCTGCGGCTCGGCGCCATTGCCAAGGCGGAGGACGTTGGCACCGGTGCCACTTTTACCACAGCCGGCGAGCGCGAGCAGCGCGGCGACAAGGAAAACCGACAGGGTGCGGGGAATCATGGTGAGCGAGGGGATGCTGGGGGATGGAGGGTTGAGACGGAGCATTCACTGGGCCGGAAAGACCGGCAAGGCCAACAGTGAACCTAAATGCCGCAGTTCAATTTAACCACGGATTACACAAATAACACGGATATAGAATATAATGGAAAAAATATCATGCCAAATTCCTTCACTCGCCGGGTGAAATCTCTAAATTGCATTTCTGATTGATAATCCGTGTACATCCGTGTTCCGAGCGAAGCGACAGTCTGACAATCCGTGGTTTCAACTGCGTTTTTTAGGGTGAAAGGAGTTCAGGGATGCGGACGGCACCGGCACCCTCACGCTCCCCCTCAAGGCACGGTGACTGCGCCACTGAGGGCTGTGGCACTGGTGCCGGCGGCGTTGACGGTGCGAACCCGATAAACATACGAGTCGGAGTTCGCCGTATCGAGGAAAGTGCTGGTGGTGGAGGAGCCAATGATGGTGAAGGTGGTGGCGGCGGCCGTGGTGGCGCGCTCGATCACATAGGCCCCGCTGGCCGGCGCGCTGCCGAAGTCGAGAATCACCCCTCCCGCGGAGGAACTGAAATTGGCGCTGATGGTCGGCGTGGCCGGCGCAATGATCGTGGAAAGCGGGCTGATATTGAGCCGCATGAAACGCGTGGAGGCGCCCGCCGCCGGCACGCTGTCGCGGACGGTGACACGGGCGACATAGGTGTCCTGCACGCTGGTATTGTTGCCGTCCACCGCGAGGACGAAGGGATTATCCTTGAGGCCACCGAAACCCGACAGGCTGTGGGCTCCGGACGTGCCACCGTAAGGAGGGGTCAGCGAGATAAGCGTCGTCCAGTTCACAAGATCCGTCGAAGACTGGACATCAATCTGCACGTCGTTGGCACGGATGTTGAAATCGAAGGTCTCAGTGAGATAGGTGTCGGTGCCGCCGGGAAGGACGGTGAGCGAGGGGAAGCCGTTTTGAGTCGTGGGCTGAAAGAGCGACTGCGGTGAGCCGGCGAGACCCTTGCCCAGCGCGTAGTCCTGAATGAGCGAGGCAAAGGCGGCACTGGTCGTGAAGGTGGCGGCAGCGGTGGAAGACCCGATGGAGGTGTTGCCGGTGGCAATGGCCAGCGTGCTGAAGATCGTCTGGCCGAAATACTCCCCGACATTCAAAGAATCGGGCACGGTGGTGATCGTGAACGTATTGCCATCAAACTGGATGTTCGTCTCGCTCGACTCGGTGACGTCGCCATTGGGCTTCAGGCTGGTGACATCCGAGTCCACAAAGGTGCGGAAGTAGAACTTGAAACCGCTGAGCAGAGAGGCCTTGGCGGCGACGGTGCCGGAGTCTTCGGCGACCGTGGAATCAATGAGGCCGAGGCCCGCAAGCGTGTCGCGCAACGTGGGCAGGTCCAGGAAGTGCGTCACATCCGCGCTGCCGCCGTTGGGATGCTGACCATTGACCTCGGGGAGGAAGAGACTGTGGGTGACGACCGGATAGGTCTTCACCACGATGCCCTGCGAGAGGTCGGTCGCAGCCACGGCGATGCCCATCAGGGCGATTTGCATTTTGAACGGCTGCGAGGGCTGCACCGTGCCAAGGCCGGTGTTGGTGATGGTGTAGTCAACGAACATGGAGTCCTCGGGGTGATGGGGGTTGTTGGGCGAGAGGCCCTGGAAGTTGGTGATGACGAGGTCCGGCGCGCGCTGGATGACATAGCCGGGCCCGAGCACCTGCGTGTTGTTGGCGAGGGTGAACTCCGTCTGGCCCGTCGCACCGGCGAGGCGAAGGAGCAGGAAATAGTCGCCGCTCGGAATGTCGAACGGCAGGTTGATCTCGCCGTCGAACACGGCCTCGTCGCCGAAGTCCAGCGCGTCGAGGTTGGCAAAACTGCCGAGGTCAATGTCGTCGCTGTCACCAAAGGTGCGATTGGTGGAAAGATGGATCTCAAGGTCGGTCGAGTCCCATGACGGGGTCAGGCTGGTGGCGGAGAAGTCCACCCCGAGGTTGGCCACCGCGATGGTCACGGGCAGGCGGCCGGTGCCGTTGGCATCATCGAGCAGGTAGGTGCCGGTGGGGGCGGTCACACCTGTGATGGCGAGATCCAGGTTCTCCGGCGGCACGTCGGCGTGCGTGGCGGGATTGGTCAGGCGGTTCGTGGCATTGGTCGCGGCAATGGGCGAAAGGATCTGGAGGCCGTCCACGAACGTGGCGGAGGCGGTGGTCGTGCTGTTCTGCGAATAGACCCAGCTCAAGGTGTGCGTGCCGGAGCCGATGAGGAAGGCGACGTTGGCCCAGTTGGTCGTGCCGGAGATGACCGCCTGCACGGGGTCGGTGAAGAAGGCGGTCGTCGGCAGCTCGGCGAGCTGGCCATCAATGAAGAAGCTCAGCGTGTCCTGATCCGCCACGCTGGCGGCGCGCCACCAGAAATCCACAACCGCCGGGCCGCTGACCGGCAGCTGCAAGGTGGCCTGCTGGCCGGTGGCGAGCACCGGTGAGCGGGCGGCGGTGCCGGTCCCGGTGGGCGCGGTGCCATCGGCCGCGCCAAACCAGGTGCCATCACCGCTGGTGGAAAAGCTCGGCAGGTCGAGATCAAGCCGGGCAAAGCTGGTGGTGGAGGTGCTGCCCTGGGCGTAGGTCCAAGAGACGGTGTGCGTGCCGGACGGGACGGTGATGAGCTTGGGCTTGTAGGACGGCTGGAAGCCAAAGAGCCGGGCGGCGGAGAGAACGCTGCCGTTGGTCCAGGCCGACGGCGTGGTGCCGGTCGCCGTGAACACCGTGCCGGTTGTGTTCGCGCTCGCGCCGACGCTGGTGAAGCTGTCACCGGCGACGAAGCTCACGATCTGATAGGTCTCGCCGACGGTGAGCGTGCCGCTGGTCTGGTTGGCCGGAACGACGCCATCAACCGCGTAGGAAACCTGGTCCGAGCTGTTGCCGATGATCTGCCACGGCGCGTTGATGGTGGTCGGTCCGCTGACGGTGAGCGTGAGCGTCGCACTCTGCCCAGAACTCAGGGTCGGGCTCTGGAACGCCGTGCTGTCCGACGCGCGGGTGTCCGTGACGGAGAACCACTGGGCGTTGCCGCTGAGGGTGAACGTGCCGAAATCGAAGGCGAGGCCGGGCGCGTTGGTCTTCTGGAGGAAAACCTGCCGGGCCGCCGTGGCCACGAGGCTGTCGCTCTCCTGCACGGCGCGGTCACGGTTGGCGGCAAAGATGAGAAAATAGTTTCCGCCGACGGTGTTCGGGTCGAGCGGGACGTTGAACGGCCCGATGGCGGCGGACGCCCCACCAGCCAGACCGGCGCTCTGGGTGGTCGTGAACAGCAGGCTGTCGGCGCTCGTGTTGAGCGTGCCGTCGGCCGAGAGCCAGACTTCCAGCAGGACCGGCGTGCCGGCCGGCACCACGCCCAGCGAGGTGTTGCTGAGGCTGAACGTGACCGCGCTGAACGACGGGCTGACCGCATCGAGATCCGCGGTGCCGGAGGCGCTGACGTTGCTGATCGCGAGCTTGGGCCGCAGCAGCGTGACCGCGGTGGCGGCAACGTTGTTCGTCAGATCGAGGTCAATGAGGCCGGTGGGCAGCGAGATTTCGGCGAGCAGCTGGAACGCGCCCTGCCCTGCGTCCGGCACGGTGATCCCGGTGAACGTCACCGAGCGCGTCGCGCCGCCGGGGATCGTGCTGGCAATCGTCTGCGTGCCGAGGAGCGCATCACCCAGGTCCACGAGCGCGTCCGACGAAAGATAAAGTTTCACAACCGTG
The DNA here is from genome assembly GCA_947475065.1 of Opitutia bacterium. Lineage (GTDB taxonomy): Bacteria > Verrucomicrobiota > Verrucomicrobiia > Opitutales > Opitutaceae > CAIYUN01. The sequence goes on from CANJLB010000027.1 coordinate 8,053, forward strand.
CCGACGGGGATGGCGAAGCCGCCAAGATTGGCCACGGTGACGGAGGTGTTGGACAACGTGGTGCTGACGCCCACGCTGGTGCTGGTGAGCGCGGGGGCGGTCACGCTGGCGTCGAGCGCACCGATGGCGACCTGCTGGTCGGTGACGGTCACCGACGCCCCGGCGACCGAGCCGGTGCCGTTGACGATGAAGAGCAGATGATAAACGCCGTTGAGGACGTTCTGCGGAAGGTTGATCGCATGCAGCGGGCTGGGCAGCGTGACGCTGCCGCCCGAGGCGAGGCCGGCCGTGTAGGAATACTGGTCGAGCAGCACGTCGGCATTGCGGTCGAGCACCCCGTCGGTCGAGAGGAAGACCTCGATGCTCACGTCCCGAGCGACCGGCACCGCGCCGAGACCGGTGTTGCTGAGACGGTAGGTGACATTGCCAAAAGTGCCGCCGGCACCGACACTGGTGGTGTTGGGGAAAACGAAACTGCCGATGCCCAGCGTCGGGCCAACCAGGGTGATGGCGGTGGCGGCGACGTTGTTGGCGATGTTGCGATCGGTCTGGCCGGCGGGCAGCGCCACGCGCGCGAGCAGGAAGTAACTGCCAGGCGCGACATCGGGGATGGCCACATTCACCAGGCTGAGCAGGAGGCTGGAAACCGGGTTGAGCGCCGCGCTCTGCGTGCTGGTCTTGAGCAGCCGGTCGCCGGAGTCGAAGACCGCGTCGTCCGAAAGGTAGAGCTCGACGGTGTAGCCGGCGGTGAAGGCCTGCAAGGAGTCCTGATTCTGCACAAAGGTCGAGATGCTCGCGACCGTGGTGTTGACACCGAAGCTGCCCGTCGTGCTCGTGGGCGAAGTCACGGCGAGGTCGGCGGCGCTCACCGTCACGGGAACGCTGAGGACATTGTTGACCGTGCCCGGGTCGCCGTCCGTCGCGCCGCTCTCCAGGACGTTGGCATCGGAGTTGACGACGAGAAAGAGGTTGTAGGAACCGCCCGCCGTGCCGGCCGGAACCGAGATCGTGCCGTGCGGGGACGGCGGCAGTGCGGCTGACGAGGGCCCGGCCGCGAGACCGGCAGTGAAGGAGAACTGGTCCAGCAGCGTGGCGGTGGCGGCACTGAACGTCGCATTGGGCGAAATCCACGCCTGCACAAGCAGAGGGGTGGCGGCGGGCAGCACGCCCTCGCGCAGGTTGCGCAGCGTGTAGGTCACTCCGGTGAACGAGCCGCCGGCAGCCACGGTGGAACCGGAACCGAGCACCGCACCCGTCAGCGTAAGGTCGGGGCCTTTCACGCGGACGGCGAGCGCAGCGGTGTTGTTGGCCGTCCCGGCGTCACTGTTGCCGGGCGCGGGGTCAATGTGCGTGAGCAGAAAATAGGCGCCGGGCGCCACGGCCGGGACGACGAGATTGGTGAACTGCTCGAGTTTGCTGCCGGCGGCGGCGAGACTGGCGCCATCGGTGAGCGAGGCGAGCAGCCGGTCATCCGCGCTGAGCGCGGTGTCGGCGGAGAGGTAGAGCGAAACGGTGAACCCGGCGGCGAAGGCCTGCGAGCCGACGTTTTGCGCGGAAACGTTGATGACGTCGAGCGTCGCACCGGTGCCGATGACCTTCGCCCCGAGATCGGCGGGGGCCGGGACATTGGGCAGCAAGGCCGCGGTGACGGCGAGATCGTGCGACTGGACGGCAACCGTGAGCGCGGCGGTGTTGGTGAGCGTGCCGGTCTCGGTGACGGCGGCGTCCTCGTTGATCGTATAGAGGAGCTGGTAGCTGCCGCCGACGGTGCCGGCGGGGACGGTGATGTTGCGCGCCGGCAGCGCAACGGATGCGCCGGCGGCGAGGCCGCTCGCCGTCGTGGTGAAGGTGAACTGGTCCACGAGCACATCGGCGGCGGCGTTGTGCGTCGTCGTGGTGCCAAGGTAGGCCTTGACGAGGATCGCGCGGCCGGCGGCGACCGCGCCGGTGCCGCCATTGCGAAGCGTGGCGGTCGTGCCGCTAAGCGAACCGCTGGCGAGCACGGTATGCGGTCCGGCCACGGCGAGGCTTTCCACGGTGAGATCGGGACCGGCAAGGGTCACGGTCGTGGCCGCGCCGTTGACCGGGCTGAGCGGATTGGCCGCGCCAACCTGCGCGACCTGCGAAATGAGGCTGTAGGAGCCCGGCGCAACCTCGGGGACGGCGACATCCGGCGAGACAAACGTGACCGTGCGCGAGCTGAGCGCGGCGAGCGGCGCAGCCTGAGTCGAGGTGGCGAGCAGGGTGTCGCCGACGTCGAGCACGGCGTCCGCCGAAAGATAGAGGCTCACGAGAAAGCTGGCCGTCTGCGTGGCCGAGCCGGAATTTTGCACCGTGACGGAGACCGGCTGCGCGACGGTGTTGACGCCCAGCGTGGTGGCCGGAACGGCCGGCGCAGTGACGGCGAGACTGACGCCGCTCACCGCGGCCGCCCCAAACGACGGGGAGAAATTGATGCTGGCGTCCACCGTGCCGTTGCCGAGCTGGCCGACCGAGTTGTTCCCAACCGTGCCGACCACGTTGCCAACCGTGCGGGCGACGACAAAATCCGCCCCGCCCGCGACCGCCGCCCAAGGCGCAAAGCCGGCCTCGGTGTTGCCGATGAGCTGGGGGGTGGGATTGGCGCTGTTGGTGCCCGCCGAACCGGGCAGATCGAGCTGGCCGTTGAAGTTGAGCCCCCAGCCAAAGAGCGCACCGGAAGCATTGATGGCGTAGCTGGCGTGGTCGCCCGCCCCGACGGCCGACCACGACTGCGTGGACGCGATGCGCGTGGGTGTGGTGACATTCGTCCCCGCCGAGCCGGTGCCAACTTCCCCCAGCAGATTGAAGCCCCAGGCGTAGAGCTCGGTGCCGCGCAACGCGAGCACATGGCCGGAGCCGCCGGCCAGTTTGGTCCAGCCGGTGAGCACGCCGATCTGCGTGGACGTGGAAGAAGTGGGCGGGGACCCGGCGGTGCCGCCGCGCCCGAGCTCACCGGAAGCATTGTTGCCCCACGCGTAGAGCTTGCCGTCGGCCCCGATGGCAATGGCGGCGAGATCCGTGGTGGCGAGGGCGGAATAGCTGCGCGAGCCGACCACAACCGGCGTGCTGTGGGAGGCGGTGTTCCCCTGCCCGAGCTGGCCGAAGCTGCCGTTGCCCCACGCATAAATGCGGCCGGGAGCGCCGGGCGCATCCACGAGGGCCAGACCGAAGTTCTGCCCGGCGGCGACGGCGCGGACGACCGCACCCGACAGCGTGGAGAGGACGGCCACACGCACGGGGGCCGAGGCGGAGGTGGAAGAGCCGGTGCCGAGCTGGCCGGAGGTGTTGTTGCCCCAAGCCCAAAGCGCGCCGGCAGTGTCAATGCCCAGGGAGAAATCCTGCCCCATCGCCACCGCGCTCCAGGTGTGCGATCCGGTGACGAGCGCAGGCTGGGAGAGCGAGGTGGAAAAGCTGCCCAGGCCGAGCTGACCGAAGGAATTTGCGCCCCATGTGCGGAGGTTGCCCGCGGAGTCAATCGCGCCGGCGAAATCGCGGCCGGCCGCGATCGTTTCGGCGCGCACCGCCGGGGCGAGGAGCGCGACACCTACGCCGAGGGCCAGCCGGCGGAGGAGGGTGGCGAGAGTTGGTTTCATGGGCGGCCTTTCCTTAAAACGGGACGCGGGTGCTGGCGGCGGGAGACAATCAGCGGCGGGAGCTGGGCGTGGGGCGAGCGGGGACCGGCGGGGCGACCGTCCGGAGAGGCGCGGGCGGGGGCTGCGGAGGCGGCGCGGCGGGCTTCATGGCCGGGGTCGCCGGAAGCAAAGGATTGAAGGGATCCGTGCCGTCACGGTAGCCGGGCAGGTCCACGCGCCTGATGTCCATCGAGCGGACATCGGAAGAGTTGAAGACCTGCTCGACCGTGGCGCCCTCGGGACTGAGGGTTTTGGCCGTGATGAAAATGATGAGGTTGCTGCTGGTCTCGTTTTTGCCATCGGTCTTGAAGAGGCGGCCGAGGAACGGAATGTCGCCGAGAAGCGGAACCTTGGTCGTGCTTTTGTTGGCGTTCTTGGTCAGCAAACCGCCGATCCCCATCGTGTAGCCGTCCTTGAGGGAAACGTTGGTGACGGCCTTGCGGGTGCCGATGATGGGGATGTCGGTACCGCTGAAGTTGACCGCACCGGTTTTCTGGCTGACCTCGGGGGATACCGTGAGATGGATGAAGCCGAGGGAGTTGACCTGCGGAGTAACCTTTAGAATGACCCCGATGGGCTTGAAATCAAAACCGCTGACGACGTAGGCCCCGGTCTGGGCATTGTAGCTGTATTGCGGGATCGGATCCTCCTCCCCCACGCCGATCGTGGCCTCCTTGTTGTTGAGCGTGACGATGGTGGGGTTGGAGACAATCTTGGTGCCGTTGAGGGACTGGAGGGCGCTGATAACCACGTTGAACTGGGGGGCCGAAAAGACCGCCGTGGACGCATGCGACACATCAATTGTGTCGGCCAGCGAATTAAGGCCAGTGAGGGCCGACGTGGCGGTGTTGTCATTCGTGATGGTGCTGGTGGGCGGACCGCTGCCGGAGGTGAAATTTGAGGAGGAATTGGCGGTGGTGCCGTTGGTGGTGTCGGTGCCGTTGCTGCCCGTGGTGCCGGTGACCCGGCTATAGGTGCTGGAGACCGGGCCGGCGGCGAGATTGTAGCCGCTCAGCGAGGACCAGTTCACCCCAAGGTTTTTGATGTCGTTGCTGTTCACCTCGATGAACTTCGACTCGATCATCACCTGGTCGGTGGTGCGGTCGAGCTGTTCGAGGATGGGCCGGAGCTTGGCGAGCGTGGTGGCGCGCGCGGTGATGACGAGGCTGTTAGTGCGCGGATCCACGATGATTTTTTCGTTGGCGCCCCCCAGCAGCGCAGACAACGGGCTCTTACTGAGATCCGGCTTGATTTTGGGATCGCTGGAGTCGCCGCCCGCCAGGTCTATCGCCTTGGCGTAGTTGAGCAGAAACACCTCCGTGACCAGCGGCTCCTGCGCTAGCACGTCCTGGCTGATGACCTTGATGATCTTGCCTTCCTCGACAAACGTGTAGCCGACAGGCGTGAGAACGACCTTATAGATGTCGCGCCACGTCACGTCGTGAAGCTTGATGGAGGCCTTGCCCACGAGGGTGTCGGGGATGACTACGTTGAGTTCAAGGATGTCGGCGATGTTGCGGAGGATGCCGCGGATGTCATCGTCGGGAAAATCCACCGTGATGGTGTCCTGTGTCTTGGTGACGCCCGCCTTGGTCGTGTCCTGCGTGATGGCAAACCCGGGGGCCGGCGGCTGGACGGGCGTAGCGGGTCCGGCGGCCGGAGCCTCCGGGGACGGAGCGGGGGCGGCAGGCGCGGCGGGCTGGGCGCGGAGCGTGATGGCGGCGAGCAGGGCGGCGGCAAAGAGGGGGGTGGTTTTCATTTTCGTTTTAAAATGGGCCGGGTGGTTTCCTCGTTATTGAAGCGAAGCGTGAAGGAGTCGCTGCGGATGGCGGTGATGGTGAGCTCGTAGGTCTTGCCGTCCTTGGCATAGATGCCAAAGAGACTCTCGCCCACGTGGCGGCGGGTCTGGCCGCCAAAGACGAGGAGCGGCTCGCCGTTGATCACCATCGTACCGCTGGGCGTGATAAGCTCCGCGATCGTCTCGAGCAACTCGCGGTCGGGCAGCACGCGGGGCGGCGCGGCGGGCTGGCCGGGCGCAGTGGAGTCGGGGTTGGCGCCGGCGAGCACAGGACCGGCCTCGCCGGGCTTGAAGCCGGGCGGGTTGAACGGATCCTTGAGGACGGCCGGCAGCGGGGTGGCGGACTTGGGTGCGAGGAGCGTCTGGGCGAGCGCAAGCACGGTCTTGCGCTGAGCGGGCGCCGGCACGGTATCGGCGGCGGGCAGCACAACGGGTGCGACCAGGAGAAGGCCGGCGGCAATGGCGAGATGGCGGCGGGAATTCATTTGGCGGGCGCGGCCGGGGTGGCAGGGGAATTGGCGAGCAGCTCGACGTTGACGGTGAGGTTGAGCTTGGGGCCGGCCTCGGCCTCGGCCTCAACGCTCTGGCCGACGCTGGCGAGGACGACGCTGGTGAAGCGGCTGAAGCGCTGGCCGGTTTCAATACGTCGCAGCAGTTCAACGGTCTGCCGGAAATCACCGCTCTCTACGAGGGTGTAGGCTTCGGGCACATAAGATGTCTTCGGCGGCGTGCCTTTGGCCGAGGAGGGCAGGACGAGACCGATACGGTTCGTCCTGATATCCTTCACGCCGGCGGCGCTCTCGATCTGATAGAAATAGCGGAGATTGAGCAAGATGTCCTTGGTCTGCACGGCGCGATCCTGCGCCTCCTTGTTGGCAGCCACCAGCGCATCGAGATCCTTGTCGAAATCGCGACCCTTGGTGTTGTTGCCTTTCAGCCGCTTCGCCTCCGACTGCTTGTCGTCCCGCAGCTTGGTCTGCTCGTCCACGACATCGAGGCGAAAATACAGCGTGACGGCCAGCAGGAGGCTGAGCAGGCCGCAGACGACGCCGACCGGCTGTTTCTTGCCGATGGCAACAAGGTCTTTTCCCGTCAGCTGTTTCATTTTTTGGCCTCCTTGTCCTTGTCCTTGTCCTTGTTTTCCTTGGTCGCGGGCTCCTTGAACTTGAGCCTGAGGTCGAAGTCATACCAGCCGGTGGCAGGATTGCTGCCTTGGTTGGTGGCGGAAATATCTTCGAAAAACGAACCATAGACAGGATCGGTGCGGAGCTGGCGGATGTAGTCATCGGCGTCGCCTGCGGCCTCGTCGGTTGCACCGCGCGCATGGCCACGCAGGATGACCTCAGACTGACGATATTCGACATGGGTCAGTGCAATCTTGCCGGGCAATTGCTCACCCAAATGCAGGATAAAGTTGGAGAGCACGAATTTGCCGGGGCCGACGAACTCCGCGAGCTCGCGCAGCTTTTTCTCCTCGACCTCAAATTTTTCCGCCCGCGCCAGGGCCTGCTTGCTGCCCGGCTCGTCCTTGGTGATCTGGGTCTGGAGTTCCTCGGTCTGGGCGGCGAGCGAGCGTGCCTCCATCTCGCGGTTGATGGTGATGATCAACAGCGTAAGCGTAACTGTGACGGCAGCGATGTTGATGAAAAACGCCGTGCGAACCGTCTTCGTATCGGGCAGCCGATCGATATTGCGGAAGTTCGGGTGCCAGGCCGGTATCGCCTGCGCCGCCGGCTTGGCGTCACGAGGCTTTTTCGGGAGCAGCGGCATGGGCGGCGGCGGGGTTGATGGGTTGGGCCATGAGGCCGAAGAGACCGAGATGGCGGGCGTCCTGCACCGCAGCGACCGGAGCAGCCAGTGTGATCTGGAGGGACTGGAGCCAGGTAGGGAGGTCGGGCTTGAGCACAGGCACGGCGAGCTGGGCGGCGATGGCCGGCTCGAGCCACGCCAGTTTGGGCGGCAGCATCGGGCAGATCACCTGCCCGATAGACTGGCCGGTCTGCACTTCGTAGAAGCCGATGGAGGACTGCAGGTCCTTGAGCAGCTTTTTTGTCAGCAGCGGGGCCAGTCCGGTAAAATCAAAGGCGTTGGAATAAAAAAGCTTCCGCGCCGACTCCTCGTCCTTGAGGTTCAGCTCCTTTTGCACGACCGGGATCATGCCCTCGAACCCCTGCGGGATGGCGCGGGTCGCCTCCAATCCTTGCGCCGAAACGATGAACGACTGCGTGATGTCCGCCGCCATTTCGAGCACGAGAACCGGCGTCTTGCTTTTGATGAAGCCGAGATAGTCCGCCAGCGCCCCCACCATGGCCAGGGTGCCCAGTTCAAGCCGGTCGGGATAAAGTCCGCCGGCCAGCAGCTTCTCCTGTGCGGAAACAATGTCCTCCGCCGGCAGGCCGCAGACCACGGCTTCCTTTTGTGTTGCCTGCGTCATGTCGTACTCTTTGCCGTCGTGCGCGTTGAGCACCATGAGCGTGTGCTGCTCGGGCTCAATGCGCAGCTGTTGAGCCGCGACCTCGTTCAAATAGCCGGGCTCCCGCACGCGCTTTGGCTCCAGCGTCACGCGCCGCACCACCCGCCGGACCGGATAGATACCGCAAATTGCCTGCGTAAAATTGCCCGTCCGCTTGGGTTGCAACGCCTTCAGTGCTTCGGCCAATGCCGCCGGATCATCCGCGACGCACTCCCGTACCTCCTCGATCACCAGCGGTGGCACGGCCGCCGACGTGCGGGCCAGCAGCACGGTGTGCTCGGTGCAATCGGCAAAAAAATGCTTGGTCTTCGGGCTGAAAAACATGGGGTATCAGCCGCCGGTTGCGCGGCAGAGAGAAAGGTGTGGGCTGGACGGCGGCAAAGTCATACACGCAAGCTCGCACCCGCCTGCCCATGAGACAAGCCTATTCCCGGAACCCACAACCACCCCATGCACCCGTTCTGCCGGGCCGGGTTGCCCAAAAAGACACGCCGCGTGACCACGCGACGCGCGGTCACTTTTGCCAGAGGCGCTTCTTGTGCCGGTTGGCCTTGAGCCGCTTCCGGCGCTTGTGCTTGTTCATTTGCAGCCGGCGCTTCTTTTTGATGTTACCCATTGTGTGACGAGGTTGGTGTTGGTGAGACTGGCACCGTGCGAACCGCCCGCCCCACTGTCCAGCCTGATTTTTCCTGGCAGGCTTTGGGTTGGACCGGAACGTGATCAAGTGTCGCCCACATGCTTGGAGTCGGCCGGATGCTCCGGAGGCGGCAGGAGATTTTCGTAAAGCCGCGAATAGCGCACGAAACATGCATAGCCTGCGGTCACCGCCACAAACAGCCCCGCAAAACCATCGCAAAAGCCCAGCCGCACGACATAGCTGCGGAAAAACCTCCATCCGCCGCGCACTGCCGCCGTCCACGCCACCGCCGGCAACGAAGTGCCGCGCCGGTGCCGTGCGAAATAGTCGGCCTGCCGGTTGATGCGCGCGACAAAGCTGCGCGTGTCGGGATAGCCATGGTGCAACAGGTCGCCGCGCAGGCGCACAATACGGCCCTCCGGTCGGATGACCGTGTGGTAGGGATCCCCGCCCCAGCGGCCCGCGCCGCGCCGCACGAGCCGCAGCACCCGGTCGGGATACCATTCGCCATGGCGCACCCAGCGGCCGAAGAGCCTGGTGCAACGAGGAATTTCCGCTCCGACCACACCGGCCGGCGGCACGCCGAAAAACCGCCCCAGTTCGGCGCGCAGCTCCGGCGAGACTTCCTCGTCGGCATCGAGCGCGAGCACCCACGGCTGCGTGCAGTGGTCGAGCGCGAGATTTTTCTGGGTGGCGTAGTCCGTCCAAACATGCTCGTGGACGAGCGCACCCGCCTCCTGTGCGACGGCGACAGTGCCGTCGCGGCAGTCGTTGACCACCACGACCACTTCCGCCGTCCAGCCGCGGACTGACGCAAGGCAGCGGCGCAAGTTGGCCTCCTCGTTGCTGGCGATGATCGCGACGCTGAGCGATAGGACAGACATGGGGTGATGCTTGGAGCCGGACTGCACGTGGCAAGGCGGAAGAGGGCGGTGGACCTGGCTGCCGGCACAAACCGGCCACATCACCCGAGCCGGATTGGCTCAAAGACGGCTTCGATCCGGGCGAGATCAAAGGGTTTGTGGATGACCCCATGGCCCGTAAGCAGCGGATCGGCGGCCGCGAGAGGGAGCTCATGCGCAACCGTTGTGAAAATCGGGCGGAGCGCGGGCTGCAGCTGCCGCGCGAGCCGCGCGAGCTCCAGCCCGCTGCCACCTTCACGGAGATCCACTTCGGTCACCAGCGCATCGAACGGGCGGGCGCGCAGATGCGCGACGGCGTCGGCGAAGCGCGTGCTTTTCACGATCTCGAACTGGCGGCCGAGCACCAGGGCCAGCATGTCGTTGACAGCGGCGTAGTCGTCGTGGAGCAGCAGCGCGGGACGAAGCGCGGTGGTGGCGGGGCGCATCTGCGCGAGCGCGGCGGCGAGCACGTGCTCGGCGGCGTTGGCACCTTCGGCGGGCACAACAGCGGCCTGCAAGCCGGCGCATGGCAGCAGCGGGACGAGCGCGCGCAGACAGTGGAGCGCGACGCCTTGGTCGAGGCCGGGGAGCACGAGACCGATGCGGTGCGCGTCATAGGGACCGGCCAGCTCGCCGGGCTGCAGGCGCGCGCGCAACGCGGGGAGGCGCTGCAGCAGCCCGCCCGCAATCTCCCGCGCCTCGAGAAGGACAAAGGAAAGCTTCAACCCCAGCCAACGACAGCGATAAAGCTCACGCTGCAAGCCGTCCATGAGCTGCGCCTGCTGCGGCGTGAGGTCTACGAGCACCAACGCTGTCGCGCCCGCCGGGGCATCGCCGGCCGCGTCTGCCGCCACACAAGGGCGCGCCTCACCATAGATGAGCTGGCCGCCAAGCCGCAGATGAAACTGCGGCTGCGACCGCCAGTCCACCCCCAGGCTTTCGGGTGCGAGCCTGGCGGCAACCATGTCGGTCCGCTCGGCCCCGAGCCAGCGTCGGGCCGCCTCATTGGCCAGCGCCAGGCGGCCGTCGGCGTGAATCGCAACCAGGCCGACGGGCGCAAGGTCGAGCAGCAGCGAGAGCACGTCGAGATTGCGGCTCAGCTCGCCGTGGCGCACGGCGTGGTCCATCGCGGCGGCGAGCACGGCTGCGAGCGACGACAGGAGATGCAGATCCTCCGGGCCAAACGGCCGCGCCCCGCCTCCGCCCGCCTTGTCACCCGCACCGCCGACGTGCAATGCACCGTGCAGCCGTTCTGCACCGGCAAGCGGGAGTGTCAGACGGTCGCCGCGAAACGCCGTGGCGTCCGCCGGACCGGCCAGGAGCTGCACGCGGGCGTCGGTAAAAAACGCGGCCCGGCCGAGCGCGTTTTCCAAGCCGGCTGTGAAACGCCCGAAATCCGCGACGTGGGCGAAGGCGCGCGCAACCTCGCGCAACGCGGCGGGGCCGTTGAGGACGGGCAGCGCGGGCGGCAGCGAAGGGACGGCAGGGACGGCGGACATGCGTTCGGACAATGAGACGGTGGGGAAAGATTAAGAGAAGCAGGAAACAAAAGGGTTTGGGGCCGGCAACCGCACGCATTTAGCACTGGCAGGGCAAATGAATCAGGAACGTCGTGCCCCTCCCCGGCTCGCTCGTGGCGGTGATCGCACCGCGGTGGCCCTCGACAATGCGCTTCACGATGGCGAGGCCGAGGCCCATGCCGCCGCGCTGCGGACCGTTGCCTGTGGCCTTCGTCGTGATGAACGGCTCAAAGATGCGCGCAAGCAGCACCGGCTCAATCCCCGCACCGTTGTCGGCGACCGCCAGCACGAGCACCCGCGCGTCATCCTCGCCGCCAACGACCTGTGCGCGCACCTCGATGCACGGCGCGGGCCGGCCGTCGAGCGCATGGATCGCGTTCTGAAAAAGATTGAGGAAAACCTGCAGCAACTGGCTGTAGTTGCCATGGATGGCGGGCAGGCCGGGCGCAGGCGCGATGAACGCCACCCCGGTGCGCACGAACTCGGGCCGCGCAATCTCGTAAACTGCCTGGACCACCTCGTCCACACGCACCGGGGCGAACTTCACCTGCGTGTTTTCAGCAAACGCGGCGACATGCTCGACGATCGTGCCGATGCGGCGCACATCCCGCTCGACGACGGCGCGAAACTCGCGGCGGAACTCCGCGTCGCCGCCCTGTTCCTCCAGCAGCGCGGCAAACGTGCGGATGGAAACGAGCGGGTTGCGCACCTCGTGCGCGAGACCGGCGGCGAGTGTGCCGAGCGAGATGAGTTTCTCGGCCTGGTTGGCGCGGCGCTCAAGCTGGCGCGCGCGCAGCGTGAGGCCGACCTGCAGGCCGATGGCCTCGATCAGCGCGATGTCGGCGTCGGCAAAGATGCCGTGCTGCTGCCGCGGGCCGAGCGCAAGGAAACCGTAAAATAAGGTGTCGGCATAGATTGGCACCGCCAGTTCGACGCGTTGTACCCGCCGCAACCGCCCGACCGCCTCGCGGGCCGGGCCCGCCAGCGAGGGCTCGGCCTCATCGAGCAGCACGGAGCGCGTGGTACTTTGCAAAAGCTGGACCAGCGCCGAGTCCCCGGTCAGCGCCGGGACGGAGGAGGGCGAGGCCGCCGTCCCGCTGGCCGCGCGCAGCCGGAAATCCGTCTCGAACTCGGAACGCAAAAACAGCGCCGCCCGGTCGACGGCCAGCGCCTCGGCCACCGCCTGGACCGTTTCGCGGAAGATGTCCTCCTCGTCGCCGATCGAGCCAATCTGCCGGGCGAACAGGCGGAGCCGGGCGCGGTCGGTCAGCCGGTTGCGCAACAAGCGGGCTTCGAGAAAGGCGTCGAGCCGGTCCCGCACCGTCGGCCCCCAGACAAACATGAGGGTGGTGGCCGCCAGCGCCGCCGCCAGCGAAAGCAGAAAGGAGCCCTCGATGTTCAGCGGCCCACGCAACAAGGGCCCTGCCTCGGCGGCGACGGCGACGATGAGCGCGAAAGCGGTGATGACCGCCGAATAGGCCAGCACGCGCACAAGGAGCACGTTGAACTCCAGCAGGCGGAACCGGATCATCGCATAGCCAACGCCGAGGACGTAGAGCGCGACCAGTCCGTTGCCCACCGGCGGGATCGGGATGTCATACCAGAGGAAAAAATTCGTCGTGCCGCCGCCAAAGCCGATGGAGGTGCCGAGCAGCACGTACCGCAGCTGGTTGCGGCGCCCGCCCGAGCTGCCGCGATAGGCGGCCACGAGCAACATGACCGAGTAGCAGACAAAATAAAAAAACACCGCGAGATAGAGCGAATACAGCGGCGCCGGCACCGGCCAGAAAGGGAATCCCCCCCTCGGCTCCACCTCCCTCACGAGCAGCGGGGTCAGGGCCAGCACCGCCAGCGGCAGTGCGAGCGCATAGCCGGCCAGCAGATGGCGCGGCCGCCTGAGCTCCAGCAGCTCCACGACAAAATGAAAATAGGCGATGGGGATCAGGATCGCCACCGCCGTCAGGCACCGGGTGTGAAAAAGGGCCGTGTCCGCGTCGCGTGCCAGATGCCACAGCATGTAAAAGACCGACCAGATCGCGACCGTGGCGGCGAAGAGCGTGAAAATCTGGTTTTTTCGCTCATCCCGCCGCTTGAAATAAACCACCGCGCCCAGCACCAGGCTGGTCGCGGCGTTGATCAGCGCCGTCAGGATGCAATAGGTGATCATTTTTTCGCGGCGAGCGCGACAGCCTGGTTGCCGAAACAATTTTGCCAGCGCCCCGGCGTGAAGCCCGCCTGCACCGCCGCCGCCCGCAACTCCTCCTCAAAATAAAACGTGTAGTCGCCCTGCTCCTCCTTGCGCTTGATCGCGCCTGCCGCCCGCAGCAGGTCGCGTCCCTGCTCCAGCTCCACTCCGGAGACGTGCTGCTGCATATAGTCACCATGCCCCGTCTGCCCAAACACACCTTGCGCTCCATCTACCACCCCGCTTCGTCCACCATCTGACCACACCCAAAGTGTAACCCATGTCTCCGAACACCGATTACCCTTGTCTCCGGCCCTTACAGGGACGTCGCGCTCCACCATAAATACAGCCCGGCCTCAGCGAGGCCGGCTACAACTGGACCTCGACGGCCCGCTCGGTTTGCAGGCGCAGCTGGCCGCAGGCGGCGTCAATGTCGTGGCCTTTTTCGCGGCGGAGCGTCACCGGCACGCGCGCGGCCCGGAGCACGTCGGCGAAGCGCTCCTGCCGCGTGAGCGACGGGCGTTTCCACGGAAGGCCCTCGACCGTGTTGTAGGGGATGAGGTTCACGTGCGCGTGCAGGTCGCGCGCGAGGTCGCGGAGCTTCTGCGCCTGCTCCAGCGCATCATTGACCTCGGCGATGAGGATGAACTCGAGCGTGACCATGCGCCCGTGTTTTTGGGCAAACACCTTCACCGCCGGGATGAGCTGGGCGAGCGGATAGGCCTTGTTGACCGGCATGATTTTTTCGCGCACCTCGTCGGTCGCGCCGTGGAGCGAGATGGCGAGGCGGAAACCGAGCGGCTCCTCGGCGAGTTTCAGAATTTTCGGGACGAGGCCGCTGGTCGAGATGGTGATGCGGCGCGCCCCAAAGCCGAGGCCCCATCCGGCGTTGACAATGGTGAGTGCGCGGATGAGCGCGTCGTAGTTGGCGAGCGGCTCGCCCATGCCCATGACGACGATGTTGTCGAACGACGCGAGCTCGGCCCGCGCCCGCGGCGTGCGGGCATCCTCAAGGTGGCAGACATGGAGGAGCTGCGCCACGATCTCGCCGGCCGAGAGGTCGCGCTTGAGGCCGGCGAGCCCGCTCGCACAAAAGACACAGCCCATCGCGCACCCTACCTGCGTGGAGATGCAGATGGTCTTGCGCGAATGGTCGAGACCCACCCCCTCCTGCGGCGCGCGGATGATAACCGTCTCAATGAGCGAGCGATCACGCAGGCCGAGGAGCAGCTTGTCCGTCACGTCCTGCGACTGCCGGTTGAGGACGAGTTCCGCAGGGAGTAGGTCGAAGGTTTCGTCCAGCCACTCCCGGAGCGGCTTCGAGAGGCTGGTCATCTCGTCCCACGAACGGGCGCGTTTTTTGTAGAGCCAGTCCAGCACCTGCTTCGCGCGAAACGCCGGCTCGCCGCACTCCGCGAGGCGCACGGTGAGCGTGGCGAGCGTCTCGCCGGTGAGCGGCGGTTTGGTGGGCGTGAAGCGCATGGCAGAAACACGCATGATCGGACGCCGGGGGCGGTGAGTCGAGCGCCGAGCGCCGTCGCCCCCACGGCTGCGGCGGGCCGGGCGTCGCGAGCGCGCCGGGTCCGCGTGTGGAAAGCCTGCGATCACCTCTTCCAAAGCATGTTGCGCCTGAGAACGTAACTAGATGTCTGTTAAGAATACGTATGAAATCGCCCTAAAACTGTCCCCAAACTGTCAACGGAATGCCCGAGCCACTCAGGCATGGCGATCTGCTCAAAGAGGGTTGGCGCAGTGTCCCGCACAAGTATAATGGGGGCTGCGACTGTGAACTCAGGCGCCCTGGCTTCATCGAACGCGGCACGAAAAACGGTAGCCCGGCCAAATTGAGGATATTCCCTGATGAGCTGGCCAGCCGCAGCCCGACTGTCCCCCAGTTTATTTCGTGCTACTGTAGGTCCGATGACAGCGTCATGACGGCAGCTGGACTCAAACCATATGAAAAAATATCACCTAATTTCCTGGATCAGTTCCGGCGCATTATCGTCCTTGATCCTCTTTTCGGCACCGCAGGCCTCAGCCCAGCTCATCGGCACGGCGGGAGCTTACGGCGCCTTGGGCGGTTCGACCGTCACGAACACGGGCGGAACCGTCATACTCGGCGATCTCGGAGTCTCGCCGGGGACAGCCATCACCGGCTTTTTCGCCATTGATGGCGGCCCAGGTCTGTTTTCGGGTGTGGCCAACCAGGGGAACCTCGCCGCCGCGCAAGCGCATGCGGATGCCTCCAATGCCTATACCAGCCTGGCTGCCTTGAGTTTTACCTCGAATCTCACTGGCCAGAATCTCGGCGGCCTGATCCTCACTCCCGGGGTGTATTTTTTTAGCTCCTCAGCCCAGTTGACGGGGACGCTGACGCTCGACGCCCAAGGGGATAGCAACGCCCGTTTTGTTTTCCAAATCGGCAGCACCCTCACCGCCGCCAGCAACTCGGTGGTTAGCATCATCAATCGCAGCCTCAGCCTGGACTGCGGCCCCGATAACGGCCTCTTCTGGCAGATCGGCAGCTCTGCGACCCTTGGGACCGACACGGCATTCATGGGCAACATTCTCGCGCTGGCGAGTATCACCCTGAACAACGGGGCCTCAATTGACTCTGGCCGTGCCCTTGCCATCAACGGGGCCGTCACCCTTGACAACAACCGGATTGACGCCAGCGACAGTGACGGCGGTTTTTGCATAGTCGGTGAGTTGACACCTGTTCCCGAGCCGGGCACCTACGGGCTGGTCGGCTCTTGCCTCCTTTTGCTTGCAATCTGGTATCGCCAGATGAATCGCCAAAGCCGTCAAAACCCGACGGCCGCAACGGGTGATCGCCCTTTCATGCCGGCTCTCGGGGACCATAACGACTTGGTGGTTGCCGGGTAAATCCGCACCTCGGTTGGACGCAAAGCATCCCTGTTGCCATCCAGAGCCTTGCAAGTCTGGTGGGGCATGAAACCATGCCCTTGCTCGCCCTTGATTTTGTGCGGCCTGATGGCTCTGGTCGCCGGCTGCTCCAGCTTTGAGCGCCGCGCCCAGGAAAAAACGGCCACCGCCGGCGCCCTCGACCCGACCACAAGGGAGAGACTCAAAACCGGTGCCATCCATCTGGGCGACACTCCCGACATAGTCGATCTCGCGCTCGGCCGCCCCGACAACCAACACACGAAATTCTCCGCCACGGACGGTGCCACCGTGTGGATCTATAACACGCACTGGTCTGAGAACGCCACCCCTCCCAGCGGGCGGTTGAGATTCTTATCGCTACTGCCGTTGCCGCCCAAGGTGAACTCATGCTCCCCCATTCGCGGACCATACTCGAGGGACATCTCGTCGTTTTTGATGATCTTCGGATCATTGGCTCCGGGAGGATTCTGTGCCCCGATCGCGGGGACGATGGAAGCAAGCAGCAAGCCGAGGGTGAGGATGAGGTGGTTTTTCATTGGTTGTTTGGTGGATGGTTGATGGTGGAATTGATCTGTCGCTGGCCGAAAACATGCGGCAACCCGTCCGCCCGCACCGGAGAGTAGCGCTGGGAGCGGGCTGCATTGCCTCGGGCGGGCTTATTTGCCCAACAACTTGGCAAAGATGAAAATGAGGACAGCCCCGCTGAGACCGCCGCCAAAGAGAAGAAAGAGCATCGAATAGCCGGCGGCGGCGATGGGGAAGAGGGTGGCGAGGTCGGACATGGACGTGGCAGTTGAGGTGGAAGTGCGGGAGAAGACTGGCCGTGGTCAGGCGGTGAGCGCGGCGGCGTTCACCGTCTCGGAGATCTCGGTAAGCTTTTGGTTTGTCGCCCCTTCCTCATCGAGAGTCGCTTGCAGCAGTGCGGCTGCCTTCGTTTCGCCGAGGGCTTGGGCGAATGCGCGAGCGGTGCCGTAGCCGGCCATTTCATAGTGCTCCACCCGTTGGGCGGCACCGATCAGCGCGGCGTCACGCACTGCGGCGGGGCCTTTGAGGCCGATGGCCTCGGCACCTTCCTCAACCAAGCCGAGCATCGCATGGCACACCTTGCCCTTCGCAGGGAATCCGAGGGATTTCAGGCACCGGGCGAGCCGCGTCACATGGCCGCGAGTTTGCTCAAGATGGCCGGTGAAGCCGGCCTTGAGCTCCGGATTGCTGGCGGCTTTCGCCATTTTGGGCAAAGCCTTGAGCAACTGGTTCTCGGCGTGGTAGAGGTCTTTAAGCTCGTCTATGAGCAGGGCTTGCAAGGTCGGAATGGAAGACATGGCTTTCACCGTTGGCCTGCCATGCTGACATGCAATCGCCGCGAGGCCCAAGATGCGCTGACTCCGGTATCGGGGCTTTCCTTATGCCGCCCGACACCCGCCGCGGGCTTTACGGTGTGGAAAACCGGCCCCGCGATCCCACCGGCACATGAAAAATTGCGGTTGCACGCACCCGGGCGGGCGCTACACCGTTTCCACCCTTTACCCATGAAACCTGCTGCCCTCCTCCGCCCTGCCCTGCTCCCCGCCCTCCTCCTCGCGCTCACCCCGCTCGCGGCCTTCGCTGCCGACGCCAAACCGCACCCGTTCGTCGGCCAGATCGAGCGCATGGATCCCGCGCTCGACAAGCTCATCGCCCCCGGCACGACCATCGAGAAGCTCGCCGAGGGCTTCCGCTGGTCCGAGGGGCCGACATGGTTCGACGGCGGCGTGGTGTTCTCCGACGTGCTCGCCAACACCGCCTACCAGTGGAAACCCGGCATGACCGAGGCCCGGATCTTTCTCCGCCCCAGCGGCCTGTTCACCACCAACGCCGGCATCCGTGAGCCCGGCAGCAACGGCACGACGACCGACCGGCAGGGCCGCCTCACCCTCGCGCAGCACGGCGAGCGCCGCGTCGTCCGCTGGGACAAAGGCGCGACCGCCAACCAAGCCTTCACCGTCCTCGCCGACAAATACGAGGGCAAGCGTTTCAACAGCCCCAACGACCTCGTGGTGAAGGGCAACGGCGACATCTACTTCACCGACCCGCCCTACGGCCTCACCGACATTGAAAAATCCAAGCTGCGCGAGCTCGACTTCGCCGGCGTCTATCGGATCGGCGCGGCCGACGGCAAGGTCACGCTCCTCTCGAAGAGCCTGCCCTTCCCCAACGGCATCGGCTTCTCGCCCGACGAGAAAATCCTCTACATCGGCACCACCGAGGACAACAAGGCGCGCATCATGGCCTACGACGTGAAGGCCGACGGCACCCTCGCCAACGAGCGCCTGTTCTACAACGCCCAGCCTCTGGTGGACGCCCAGCACAAAGGCGCGTGCGACGGCCTCAAGGTGGACCGCGAGGGCAACGTCTGGAGCACCGGCGCGGGCGGCGTGCTCGTGATCTCGCCCGCCGGCAAGCTGCTCGGCCGCGTCAACACCGGCGAGCAGACCGGCAACTGCTGCTGGGGCGACGACGGCTCCACGCTCTACATCACCGCCGACTACTTCCTCGTCCGCGTGAAAACGCTGACGAAGGGTGCGGGCTGGTAAGCGCCCGCAGTGGGCAGGGCCCGGCGGCTGACCGGTCTCCTGTGCCCATCCAACACCCGGCGGCCGGTCCGCGACCGGCTCCATCGGCGGTACCGCCGCCGTTTCATCAGGATTGAAAATGGCCACGGGAAGCCTGACGCTGCGCCCGCGTCTCCGCCATGCACACCCTTCACCGCCATATTTTTTTCAGCGTGCTGCTGACCTGTGCGGCGGCGACGGGGCTGTTCGCGTTTGTGCTGCTCGCGGCCAACGCCTTCAAGGACCTGCTCGGCTTTGCGCTTACCGGGCAGCTGCCGCCCGGCGTGATCCTCGGCCTGCTGCCGTTGCTGCTGCCCTATGTGCTGGCCTACGCGCTGCCGCTGGGCGTGCTCACGGGGGTGCTGCTGGTCCTCGGACGGATG
Source organism: Opitutia bacterium (assembly GCA_947475065.1). Taxonomy (GTDB): domain Bacteria; phylum Verrucomicrobiota; class Verrucomicrobiia; order Opitutales; family Opitutaceae; genus CAIYUN01. The sequence continues at coordinate 27,102 of CANJLB010000027.1, forward strand.
TCCGCCCAGCAGGAGATCACCGCGATGCGCGCCGCCGGGCTGGGTCTGGGCTACGTCGCCCGGCCCGTCCTGCTGCTCGGCGCACTCGGCTCGGTCCTCGCCCTCAAGATCAACTACGAGATCATGCCCGCCACCCGCACGGCCTACCGCACCACCCTCGCCAACGCCATCCGGCACAACCCGCTCGGCCTGATCGTGCCGAAGACCTTTGTGAGCAAGTTTCCCGGCTATGTCTTCTATGTCGGCGAGAAAAACGGCAACCTGTTGAGTGACGTCTGGGTGGAGCGGCTGGACAAAAACAAACGGGCGACCGAGCTGGTTCACGCCCTCCAGGGTCGGGTGGATTACGATGAGCAGACCAACTCGCTCCTGCTCGTCCTCAACGGCAACGTGATTGGCGACCGGCGCAACCCGGCTGATCCCAACACTTTTTCCAACACGGACTATCAGGTCACGGGAGCGTCCGCTCCTCCCTTTCCACCCTTGAAACTCGACACTCTCCTCGGCCCGCAGACCGCGTTTCAGACCAAGCCCGGCTTCCTCAGCCTCGACCAGTTGCTCGCCGAACGCCACCGGCTCGCCGAGCCCGCCCCGGCGGCGGGCGGCGCCGATGCCGCCTCGGCCCGCAAGGTTGAACGCATGAAAGTGGAGGTCGCGCTGCACGAGAAGGCCGCCAGCGCGCTCACCGTGCTCACGTTTGCCCTCTTCGGCGTGCCGCTGGGCATTCGCGTGTCACGCCGCGAGACCTCGGCCAACCTCGTGGTGGCCGTCGCTCTCGCGCTGGGCTTTTTTCTGATGACCGAGAGCATCCACTGGCTGGAAAAATATCCGGAGAGCCGGCCCGACCTGCTGCAGTGGGCGCCCTCCTCACTGTTCCTCCTGGTGGGTGCCTGGCTCTTCCGCCGCGCCGGACGCGTGTGAGCGGGCGGCCCCCAGACTGGCTGTCGCTCGAGCTCCGCTCAAGGCGCAGTCAGGACCCTCGCCCGGCCTCCTTGTGCCCTTCGGCCAGACGGAGGCTGGGCAACCGCCTTCGCCTCCCGGATTCGGTTGCGCCCTTATGCTTTTCCGAACGTCAGCACGCGTTCGTCGGCGTTGCTTTCCAAGGAAAATTCCGGCCAGCCGCGTTTGGGGGCCGGGCGGCCGAGCGTGAATCGGCGCGGAACGCGCGGGTGCCACGTCGTGACGCCATCGGTGAGCGTGCTGTTTTCGATGCCGATCTGCCCGAGGCCGCGCACGGCGATGCGCAGCGGCGTGGCCGGATCGTCCACCGGCACGGAGAAAAGGCGGCGGATGTCCGCCTGCGGGCGGGCGGCGGCGGCGCGAAACTCGATGGCAAAGCGCGCGGCCAGCCTCTGCCATGTGCCGTCGGGCCGCCGCTCTTCGACGACAACCTGCTGTAGTGCGGGCGCAAAATTGCTGACGGTAAAGCTGAGCTGCCAGCGGCCGCAAAACGGCGTGGGCAGGCGCACGAGCTCCGGCCGGCGGCGGAGGCGCAGGAGCCACTGCCGCCACGCGCGCAGGCGGTCGGCGTCGTGCGCAAGCAAAATTTCGTTGGGGCCGGTCGCCCGCGGGTCGCGCGTGCGCCGCCACATCGTGCGCGCGGCCGCCCGGCCCCGGCGCAGCTCGGCCGCAAAGGCGGCGGCCTCCGCCTGCAAGGTTGTAACGTAATTCGTTACAAACCGGGCCGGGGTGAGAACGGGCTTTTCGAGCTGGCGGCGGAGCTTGAGGACGGCGCGGGCTGCCGTCCGCACGAAGACCTCGCGCGTGGCAAGGCAGCGGAGAAACGCGAAGCTGGCGGCAAAGGGCGGCGGAAGATTTTTCTGGCGGGCGAGCCGTGTGAAAAACCGCACGCTTTGCACATGGCGGGCGATGTTTTCGTTGGGCGCGGCGCAGCCGTCCCAGCGGTCGTTGATTTCCCAGCGCGCGTAGCCCGCGAAGGCGTGTTCGTCGCAGCGGAGCGCCGCGTGCGCCGTGTCACGGGCGGCGGCCGGGGTGAGCCTGCACGCGCGCGCGAAGCCCTGCGCGAGCATCGCGGTGGCGTCGTCAGCTTCGGGGTTGAGCCAGAGGCTGGCGGCGGCGGCGTCCACCACGGTCGTCATTTCCTGCGCCAGGCGAGAAGGCTCCCACGAGGTGACGAGCAGGCCGGCGGCAGACGTCTTGGCGCAGCGTTGCCACCACGAGACGATGTTGGCGAGCCGCTCGCCGAAGACGGGCAGCGGCTCGTGTCGGAACGCGCCGTTCATCGGACAGCCCCAATGCTCGATGCCTTGTGCGCGCAGCGCGGGGACGAGGTCGTATTCCGAGAAATTTCGCAGCTCGAGGCGTGGATGGCGGGCAAAGGGATAGTAATACCAGTCGTAGGCGATGAGACCGCGTGGCAGCAGCGGGATGGCGGCAGGCAGGAGCGCGAGCATGTCGGCCCAGAGGCCCGTGCGGAGGCCAAGCGAGGCGGCAAGGCCATGGAGCCGCGTAGCGTGGCCGGCAAAGTGCGAGGCCAGTCCGTGACGCGTGACCTCGGCGCGGCAGCGCGGGCATTTTCCCAGCTGAAACGATTCGTCGAGTCCGACATGAACCTTCCCGGCCGTGCAAAACGGGGCCAGGTCGCGCAGGAGCTTGTCCGCGACCTCCAGCGTGCGTGGGTGGAGCGGACAGATCTGGCCGTGCGTCAGCGGCGAGCCGTCTGCTGCACGCAGCTCGTTCAGGTCGCGCCACGCGGGCGTCTTGATGAGGTATTGCGTGTGGCCGAGGAGATTGACGATGGGGACGACCTTGATGCCGGCCCGCGTCGCGGCGTCCACCAGCCGGCCGAAGTCGCGCCGCGAATAGGCGTCGGCGCGCGCGACCCCGGGCAGGCTGGGAAACTCAACCGCGTCCTCCAGGTGCAGGTAAAGCTCGTCGTAGCCCCACGCCGCATAACGCGGGAGTTGCGCCAGCAGCCAGCCGAGGCGTTCGACCTGGCGGGCGAGGTCCCATTGGAAGGCGCGGAGCATGGGCCATGCAAACGCGGTGCATGGCCGGCGAAAAGGGAAAACCATCCCGCGTCCGCTTCCGCGCTTTCATTTCACCCGCCCTTCTCTATCCGTCTGTGTCGTGGCCCAACCTTCACCCGCTTCCCGGCCTGCCACGCTCACCGGCGTCCTTGAGCGCATCATTTTCCTCAATGAGGAGAACAGCTACACCATCGCCGAGTTCCGTCCCGAGCCGGGCCGCGACGATCCGCCCGGCCGGCGCATCGAGCCGGTCACCATCACCGGTGCCCTGCCCGGCGTCGAATGCGGTGAGACGCTCCACCTCACCGGCGAGTGGACGCACCACTCGCAGCATGGCGCGCAGTTCAAGTTCGCCGCGTTCAAAAGCGAGCTGCCCTCGGGTGTCCATGGCATCCGCAAATACCTCGGCAGCGGCCTCGTGCCCGGCATTGGCAAGGTCTATGCCAACAAGATCGTGGACGCGTTCGGCGCGGAGACGTTTCGCGTGCTCACCGAGGAGTCGGGCCGGCTGCGCCTTGTGGATGGCATCGGCCCGAAGCGCGCCAAGGCGATCAAGGCCGCGTGGGACGAAAAACGCGCCGAGCGCGAGTTGCACATCTTTCTCCAAACCTACGGCGTCACGCCCGGCCAGTGCGTGAAGCTCGTGCAGCAGTTCGGCGCCCAGGCCAAGACCGTCCTGCAAAGCGAGCCCTACCGCATCGCCCGCGAGATTGACGGCATCGGCTTCAAGACGGCCGACCGCATCGCCATCAACCTCGGTTTCGCCAACGACGCCCCGCCGCGCCTCGATGCCGGCCTCATCTACGCGCTGGAGGTTTTGCAGGAGGAAGGCCACACCGCCCTCCGGCAGGCCGACCTCATCGCCCACTCGGCCAATCAGCTCGAAACGGACTCCAAGCTGGTCGAGGCCCGCATCGCCGCGCTCGTCGGGCAAAAGGACCTCGTGCGGCAGAATCCGGCCGCCATCGCCCAGGCGACCGGGGACGATCGTGCTCCCACCGACCCCGGCTCCGCGCTCATCCAGCTCCCCCACAACGACCGCGCCGAGCATAAGATCGCCGCCGCCGTCGCCCGCCTCGCACGTGTCGCCAGCGGCCTGCCTCCGATCAAGGCCGACGCCGCCGTGCAGTGGGCCGAGAAAAAGGCCGGCTTTGCCTTTGCCGACCTCCAGCGCACCGCCCTGCGCGCCGCGCTCACCGGCAAAGTGTCCATCCTCACCGGCGGTCCGGGCACCGGCAAAACCACGATTCTCCGCGCCTTGGTGGAGATTTTGAAGGCCAAGCAGGTCCGCGTCCACCTCGCCGCCCCCACGGGCCGCGCGGCGCAGCGGCTCGCGGAGACGACCGGGGGCTTCGCCTCGACCATCCACCGCCTGCTCAAGTTCGACGCGGCCCGCGGCGGCTTCCTCGCCAATGAGTCCGCCCCGCTGGCCACCGATTTTCTCATCGTGGACGAAGCCTCGATGCTCGACACGCGCCTCGCCGCCGCGCTCTTTCAGGCCGTGCCGTCGCGCGCGCACCTGCTGCTCGTCGGTGACACGGACCAGCTCCCGAGCGTCGGCGCCGGCAACGTGCTGAAGGATTTGATCGCGGCGGCCTCCGCGATTGCAGCCGGGGGCCCGGACCCCAGGCCCGCCCCCCCCCGCCGTCCGCCGGGGGCGGCGCTGAAGGAGACCAGCATCCCCGTCACCCGCCTAGCCGTCATTTTCCGCCAGTCCGGCCAGAGCCAGATCGTCACGACCGCCCACGCCATCAACGCCGGCGACCCCGCGCTGCCCGGCATCGCGCCCGACGTCTCGTCGGCGCATGTGTGGAGTGACCTCAACTTCATCGCCGCCACCGATGCCGAGGACTGCCTGCGCAAGGTGCTACAGCTCGTCACGGAATTTGTGCCGCAGAAATTAAAATGGCCGCACCCCATCCGCGACGTGCAGGTGCTCGCGCCGATGCACAAGGGCGTGGCCGGCGTCGCCAATTTCAACGCGCAGCTTCAGGCCGGACTCAACCCCCATGCGCGCGGGCTCCGTACCGCCGCCGGCGAGCTGCGCCCCGGCGACAAAATCATCCAGTTGCGCAACAACTACGACCGCAACCTGTTCAACGGCGACATCGGCTCCGTCACCGCCGTGCACGCCGAGCGCGGCACCTTGGAGGCGGACTTTGACGGCGCGCGGCAGGAGTTCACGCGCGGCGAGCTGGGCGACCTCGCGCTCGCCTATTGCATCAGCATCCACAAGTCGCAGGGCAGCGAGTATCCCGTCGTGATCGTGCCGCTGCTCAAGGCGCATTTCATGATGCTCCAGCGCAACCTCATCTATACGGCGATCACGCGCGGCAAGAAAAAGGTCTTCCTCGTCGGCGAGCCCGCCGCCTACGCGATGGCCGTGCGCAACGCCGAGTCAAAGCAGCACGTCACCCACCTGCGGGAGAAGCTGGCGGCCGCGCGAGCGGGCCGGACCGGGTGACCGGCGTGAGTTGCAGCCGTGGTCGGCTAGCCCCGAAATGAAGTTTTCCGTCTTTGACTTCCCTCTGTCCACACGCACGCTCCCGCATTCGCCGCCTGCGAACAGAGGTGGTGCGATCACCCCGAACTCATGAAAACATCATCGGCACGTCTGGTTTGTTACACCATGGTTGTGGGTTTGGCGGGTTTGACGGGGAAATTGTGGGTAATCATGGATCCTCCGAGTATGGCAGGAATTCTGGTCTTACCCTTGGCGATTTTATGCCTAGTCTTGTCAAATAGTCTGTTCCGTTACCTTACGAAGCAACCTAGGGATAAGAACTCCATTGGCCTGATAGACGTTCTCGTGATAATCGCGATCATCGGGATTCTTGCCTCAATCATTGTCCCGGTTCTCAAACCGGTCATTTATCTCTATCCGGAACATGAGCAGGACACCGTCGTGCAACTGGATTATGCAGGGAAGCTGGTCGCGGATTATCCCGCCCTTGATCAAGAGCTCGGTGGCTGGAAGGTCACGGCCTATCCGGATGCACATCTGGTAGACCCGCGCGATGGCAAAGAATACAGCTACCTTTTCTGGGAGGGAGAAGGCAAACAGAGATGGGATTTATCCACTGGCTTTGTCGTCAAAGGTTCGGAGACAAGAACGTTTCTCCAGGAAATCCTGCCGCGACTGGGCCTGACGCCGAGGGAATACAACGAGTTCATCGTGTTTTGGTATCCACTGATGCAAAACAATCGATTCAACCTCATTCATTTCGCAGGCAAGGAATATACCGACACGGCAAAACTAACAGTTACGCCGGAGCCTGACACAGTTATTCGCGTATTTATGGTTTGGAAGCCGCTCGCCACCGCGATCAGTATTCCGGCCCAACAGTTCGCACCAACCAAACGAAAGGGCTTTACGGTCGTCGAATGGGGCGGGGCCAAGGTCAAATAAGGGTGCCTGTTCCCTTGACATAGTTTTGACCGAAGAGCCGTGCCCTCCCGAGCGGTTCAACTGGACAAACCGCGCAAACTGGTTAGCAGTTATCCCCTGACATGAGTGCCAGCACCGCCGCCGTTTCTCCTCCCGAGACACCCGACCTTGAAAAATCCTCCGCCGAGGAGCGGGTGCGCTGGGCTGCGGACACTTTTGGCGAACGGCTCGTGCTGACCACGAGCTTCGGCATCCAGTCGGCCGTTATGCTCCACCTGGTCACGCGCATTGTGCCGGACATCCCCGTCATCTTCATTGATACCGGCTACCTCTTTCCCGAAACGTATCGCTTCGCCGCCGAGCTGACCGAAAAGCTCAAGCTCAACCTCAAGACCTATGCCCCCGCGATGACCGCCGCGCAAATGGAGGCGCTCCACGGCAAGCTCTGGGAATCGGAGGCCAAAAGTGCGTCGCTGGAAAAATACAAGCGCATCACCAAGCGCGAGCCGATGAACCGCGCCGTGCGTGAGCTGCACGCCGCCGCCTGGCTCTCGGGCACCCGCCGTGACCAGTCGAGCACGCGGGAGGCCAAGCCCGTCGTCGAGCGGCAGAACAAGATCACCAAAATCTACCCCATCCTGGACTGGAACAGCCGCCGGATCCACCGCTACCTCACCGAGCACGGCCTGCCCTATCATCCGCTGTTCGAGCAGGGCTACGTCACCGTGGGCGACACCCACAGCACCAAGAAGCTGGAGCCGGGCATGACCGAGGAGGACGCCCGCGGTGGCGCGGACAAGCGCGAGTGCGGCCTGCACGAAACCGGCGGGGCGGGAGACTTTGAGATTTAACCTAAAAAATGCAGTTAAAACCACGGATTGTGAGACGATCGCTTCGCTCGGGCCCTCCCCGTCAGAACAGAATATTTTAAGCAGATTACCGAAGCCAGCAGACCGACATCTGCAATTTATCCTCGTTCCGACCTCGGACCTGCGACCTCTGACCAGAATATTTATTCAGAAACCAGGAAACCAAGAACCAAACCTCCGTCCCAGCACTCTGACTCCGCTCCTCCGTTCCTGGCTTCCTGGCTTCCTGGCTTCGGAATTAGGACCGGATTTTTAATGGCTGATGTCGGCCTGCGGCCTCGGTAACAAAAAACAGACAACCAGAAACGAAGAACCAAGCACCAAACCTCAGCTTATATTCTGTATCCGTGTTATTTGTGTAATCCGTGGTCAAATTGAACTGCGGAATTGAGATTTTGAGCGGCAGGCGTCGCGGGCCTCACCGAACCACCGCATATTTCAGCAGCATCACCTCGTCGCCCAAGGGCTCGTGCGCGAGCAGGCGCAGGCGCACATCGGCCCGCGCGGAGAGCAGCGGCGTGCCGCCGCCGAAGAGCCGCGCCTCGACCGTCAGCCACAGTTCGTCCACCAGCCCGGCGGCAAAAAACAGGCTGTGGGCCTGCGCCCCGCCGAGCAGCGCGCACGCCCGGCACCCCTCGGCGCGCAGCCGTGCAACGATTGCCGCCGGAGGCGCGTCAGTGAACTCAAGCGCGCCCGGCACCGCCCCGGCCGCAAATTTTTCCGGCGTGCGCGTCAGCACCACGCGCCGCCGGGCCGGGTTGGGCCTGTATTTCCCGCTCGCGCGCATCTGGTCGTAGGTAGTCCGGCCGACGATGCCGCAGTCGAACTCCTGCAACACCGCGCGGAAATGCTCCTGATCCGCCGCCGACGCAAACCCCGCGCCCGGCTCGTCGTGCCGGGTGATGAATCCGTCCAGCGACTGGACGGCGATGAGCGTGACGCGCATGGCTGCCACGCTGGCGACCCGCACGCCCCGTGCAAGCCCGCGTGGATCGCTTCCTCGTAGCCCGCTTCGGGAGAAGCGGGACTCCGTCGAGAAGTGCGCAGTCTTGCCCGACGCCGCCTCTTGCCGCGCCCCTTCAATGCTTCACGTACACTACCCTTGACGGACACTACCCACGGATCGTCTTTTTCCTCGGTCCTGCGCCCTCGACGTAACTTTGGCAGGGGAACCCGGACTTGAGTCATCCGATTACAGATACCTCAAATAATTGCAGCCCATGGCTGGCCCGTGGGTCATTTTTACTCAATAAACATTCCAGCTGAATAGACCGTCATATCGTTAAGAGTCAAAACAAATGTATATTTGTTATAATATACTATTATGCAATTCCCTAAACCTCTAATCGTTTCGCGCCGCAACAGCAATCTCACAAAATCATCATAGTTTGATGGTAAAATGCTATGACTGCTATCAATCAGCACTTCATTAGGACTAATAAGATAATTGCCAACGTAAAAATATTCTCCATTGTAGACAATCATCGGAACAAAATCAGACCGGGGCTTGACTGTAATATCGTCCTGAACTTTTTTATGCCAAACCTTGTGATCCATATTCATGACGTCCTTGGAAAAATATTCGAAATCAGTTTCAGAATCAAACAAATATTTACAAACACTGCGGACGGCAAACAGCTCATCACTGGACAGCGGGACCGCAGACTGACCCTCATCCTTCGGCGTGATGCAGCCCGTCAGCAACAAAAGCGCGAGAAATAGCAGTTTTGTTTTCATGGTTTTACAGGCTGCGCTGCCAGCCTGATGATGGACACGTTTTCAGGAAAATCGGGTCACGCTTTGGGGGGGGTTGAGGAGACCGTGATCACGCTGACCTTGGCCCATGGGATGATCAAGGCGAAAGTGGCGTGCCGCAGCCCGTAGGGCGTCTGTCTTGCAAACGCCGTATCTGCTTCACGGAGCGGCCGGCGCAAGACACCGGCCCTACGTCTTGCCCTCGCCCTCCGTCCTTTTTCCTTTGCCCCTCCGCGCCGGTGGCGTGAGGCTTCTGCCCGATGAAAATTTTTGTCGCAGGCCACCAGGGGATGGTCGGCTCCGCCCTTGTGCGGCGTCTCGGGCGCGAGCCGGGCGTCACGCTCGTGCTGCGCGACCGCCACGCGCTCGACCTCGCCAGCCAGGCCGCCGTCCTAAAATTCTACGCCGCCGAGCGGCCCGACGCCGCCATCATCGCCGCCGCCAAGGTCGGCGGCATCCATGCCAACAGCACCTACCCGGCCGAGTTCATCTATTCCAACCTCGTCATCGCCGCCAACACCATCCACGGCGCGTGGTCGGCCGGCGTGAAGCGCCTGCTCTTCCTCGGCAGCTCGTGCATCTACCCCAAGCACGCACCGCAGCCCATGCCCGAGTCCTGCCTGCTCGCCGGCCCGCTGGAGCCGACCAACGAGGCCTACGCCGTCGCCAAGATCGCCGGGCTCAAGCTCGCCCAGTATTACCGGCAGCAATATGGCGTGGCCTACCACTCCGCCATGCCGACCAATCTCTACGGCCCCGGCGACAGCTACCACCCGAAGAACTCCCACGTCCTCCCCGCGCTCATCCGCCGTTTTCATGAGGCGAAGGAGCAAAACCTGCCCGAGATCGCCGCCTGGGGCACCGGCTCGCCGCGACGCGAGTTCCTCCATGTGGACGACCTCGCCGACGCCTGCGTCTTCCTGCTCAAGCTGGCCAATCCGCCCGACCTCATCAACGTCGGCACCGGCACCGACGTGACCATCCGCGAGCTCACGGAGACCGTTGCCGCCGTCACCGGCTATGCGGGCCGTGTGACGTGGGACGCCACCAAGCCGGACGGCACGCCACGCAAGCTGATGGACGTGTCCCAGCTCGCCGCGCTCGGCTGGCGTGCAAAGACCGCGCTGCGCGACGGCATCGAAAAAACCTACGCCAGCTACCTCGCCGAAAAAGCCGCCGGGACGCTGCGGGGGTGAGAGCGTGATCGGATGGCTGGTGTCGGTCTTGCGGCCACGGTAACTATCACTGCCCATGAATGACCAACCCACCGCCTCCCCTCCGGCCGGCGCGACCGCCGCCGCCGACCGCAAATTTTCCAAGGCCCGCCCACTCGCGACGCGCTTCGGACTGCACAAAAAAACCCTGTTCCGCTGGGCCGACGCCGGCAAGATTCACCGCTTCAAGGTGAATGAACGCGTCGTGCTCTTTGACGAGGCCGAGGTGCTCGCGTTCGTCGAGTCAGCCCGTGTGGGATAAAGCAATGAACGCCGCACACCTACCCACCCCCGCCGGCGTCCCCGCACCCCTGATCGGGCGCATCGCCGCGCTGCGGGCCGACCTCGCCGCCGCACGGGAGAAGGAGCGCCGCCTGCGGCACTCCATCGCCACGCGCGAAACCACCCTCAACCGGCTGCAAGTCCAGCTCGCCCTCGGTGGCGGGTCCGGCGCGGCCCGTGCCGGCCATGACCACTGACGCCTTAACGAAACCCATTGCCAAGCTGCTCGATGCGAGCGTTTCGCTCTTTCCGAACGTTGCCCTACCCGACAACGTGCAAAAAACCACGGTGCGGGAGGTTTTGCGGGACATCGCCAGCGACAAGTATCGGCCACAGATCGAGGCGGTTCGCAAGGCCTACGCTTCACCCGCTGGAAAGGAGGCTGCCGACAGGTTGAAGAAACGCACGCTGCCCGCTATCGCGTTCTCCGGCACATTCCAGCGCCGGGAGAATGCGGCCCTCGTGCTGCCCTCCGGTCTGCTCGGCCTGGACTTCGACGCGCTTTGCGACCGCTTGCTTGAGGCACGGCGGACGCTGCAAGCCGACTCCCATGTCATCTCGGTCAACGCCTCGCCGTCCGGCACCGGCCTGAAAGTGCTCGTGCCGTGCAACGCGACGGACAACGCATCGAACCATGCCTGCTTCAAGGTGGCTGCCGAGTATTTTGCCCAGCTTGGCCTCGTGGCCGATCCGGCCTGCAAGGATGTCTCGCGCCTCTGCTTCGTCTCTTGGGACCCGGACTGCTGGATCGCGGGAGGGGAAGGGGGGCGGCGCGCGGTAGCCCTTTTCACTGCACCTCTAACTGCAATCTGCAATCCTGCACCCTGCACACTACAATCTACACTCTACACTACAGCGGGGAAGGATGAGCGCGTTTTGCTCGCCCGTGCTCGGGCCGGTGCCAAACGCTATCGCAATGGCAATTTGCTGTTGTCAGTCGCACCCGACCTTGCGAACGAACTTGCGGCTAAGCTGCTCGCCGACGCCTACCGGAATGAAATGCAATATTTCGGATCAGGCGCGCAGCGCACACGATGGGCGGACTGGCTGCCCCATGTCGCGGCGTTCGACGACGATGAGCTTAAGCATGGCGGAACGAAAGCGCGCGCGTTCACCGCCTATCGCCGGATAATTAACGGGATCAAGTTCGAACGGAGGAAGACGCCGTTTGAGAAGTTAATTGCCCCGGATTAAGTGCACAGGCAGAGGCTTCTCCACGGGGAGAGGGAGGACATACGGTGACGGCAGCAACCACAACTGCCCATGAACGACCAACCTTCCGCCTCCCTGCCGACCGGCGCGACTGCTGACGCCGCCGCCGCCCGCAAATTTTCCAAGGCCCGCCCGCTCGCGGCGCGCTTCGGCCTCCACGCGAAGACCATTTTCCGCTGGGCCGACGCCGGCAAGATCCACCGCTTCAAGGTCAATGAGCGCGTCGTGCTCTTCGACGAGGCCGAGGTCCTCGCGTTCGTCGAGGCGGCCCGCGTGGCCTGACACACTTTCTCCGGGGCGACCGCTTTTCTGCCCAGCCAGCCACCAAGTCGGAATGAAAAGCAGCGGCGACAGCCGCGCGGGTCGAGCTAAACCCTCCAGCCCGCAAGACGGCACCGGTAAGCGGTCTCCGGCGTGCAATGCGCCCCCGTCAATCTGGCCCCCTGAACGATTCATCCAAACAGGGGTTAAAGTAGCGGGAGCGCCTGTGGCTCCGGTGAATGACTTTTGCCGCCCGCAAGGGCAACGCGGGCGACGAGCTGAACCAGCGCGGGCAAGTAAGGCTGGGAGTTGACAACAGGTGCATAGATACCCCCGGCATAGGAGACTTCTAACGGGTCTTTCCTTGTGGGTGGTATCACCCCAAACCCTGTTTTTATGAGCATCGCCAAAATAAAAACGGGTCACACTGAGCGCGCGGCGCGCGGGGCGGGTTACGGGCGGCCTTCGGTTGGCGGGTTGTGGTTGGGATCACCCCAAACCCGATTTCTATGAGCAACGCCAAAATAAAACCCCTTACAAAGGCAAGGAGACGATGGCCGCGCTTGGCTGGCGTTGGGGTGTGAGCAAGGTCACGGCGGCATTGTGTGCGCGGCTATCTCGCGCCACCCCACGCCCGGCCCAGTATCCTTTTTCAGCGGCAAGCAATGGGGTGCTTGTCACCCCAAACCCGATTTCTATGAGCAACACCAAAATAAAACCTGTCCCCAAAATGGGCCGCTGAGCCGTCGTCGCCTGTCCCGCCACGGGTGTAGCGCGAGCCGGCGATGGCGCGGTGCGAACCCGATGAGATCGTGGCGGAGCAGGCGGCGGGCGCGTTCAGGGGAAGGCCATACCCTGCCCCGCAAACCGGCCTAAAGTCGCAAATCTCCCGCCGGACAGCCCATGGGCAATCCCCGCGCCCAGAGCCTCTAAAACCGGAATGTAACCGGAATGTCAGTTTTGACACCGAACAGATGGGGTCTTAAAATATTTCATATGTTGTTGTCAATGA
>CANJLB010000028.1 GCA_947475065.1 Opitutia bacterium
GACGGAACCCGGCGCAGCTCCCGTCTCCACTCACCGCGGCCCCCTCCACCATGCTGCTTTTCGTCCTCAAACCTCTGCTCGCCTCGCGCAAAAAAACTTTCCGCACGCTGGTCTCGGCAGCAGCGGTGTGTTTTTCAGAGGATCCTTAAACCGAAGTTGCTCTAATATCCTGCTGCCCACGTTCCATCGGTGCGTGATCCGCACCGGCAGACAGATGGCCCTGAGACTCGGTTGCCCGGTGTCGGGTTTGGCGGGCGGGACCCTGATCAAATCAGGCCTGTGCGCTCGCGCGTGCGAGTTCGCTGACGAACCATGCCTCGACCTTTTGGCGGGCCCACGGTGTCTTGCGCAGAAACGTGAGGCTGGATTTCACCGACGGATCAAACTGGAAGCACCGCACCGGGATGCGCCGGGCCATCTCCTCCCAGCCGTGCCGTGCGACGAGCTCATGGATGATCTTTTCCAGCGTGACGCCGTGCAGGGGATCGCGAGGATGCATGGAGGAGGGTGGGAGAGAGGGATTCAGGGCGGAAGAAATCAGCCAATCCTGCCCGCCAGTCAATTTTCCCTTTTCGTGAACCGGAAGAAAATTGCCCGGTGGGAGCAAATTACCGGAGTCAGGTTGCATGTGCTGCGCGGTCGCCGCCGGCAGGCCATGAAGACGATGCCACCGGCGATGTTGGCAGGAAGGCAACGCGATGCTGTGCCTTTTCCGCTTCTTTCCGCCGTTGACGCGGTTAGGCTTGAACGGAACCAAGGGAGGGCTTGAGTCGCGCATATGCTCAAACAGGGTCGTGCCTTGTCTAGAAGGCTGCTCACCGGTCTCGCCGGATGGGCGGTGCTGACTTTGCCGATTGCAGCGGCGGCGGCGACGAACGCGTCCCTCGACCAAGTGACGCTGCAACTGAAGTGGCGGCACCAATTCCAATTTGCGGGCTATTATGCAGCCGTGGAACAGGGCTATTACCGCGAGGCGGGCCTGGACGTGACCCTGCGCGAGGCCGCCCCGGCACGCAATCCAGTCGAGGCGGTGTTTGCGGGTGAAGCGGAATTCGGTGTGGGCAATTCCGATCTGGTGCTGTCCCGGGCGGAGAGACGTCCGGCGGTGGTGCTCGCCGCCATTTTTCAAAATTCCCCGCTGGTGCTGGTCGCCCGGGCGGGCATTGGCATCACCGCCATGCAAAACCTGCATGACCGGCCGATGATGATGGTCGAGTCGGAAAAGGCGGAAATTCTGGCCTATTTCAAACATGAAGGGGTGGACCTGAAAGGGCTGCGCATCCAGCCCCACACCCAGCGGATTGCAGACTTTATTGAAGGCCGGGTTGATGCGATGTCAGCCTATGTCACCGATCAGCCTTTCGAGCTCAAGCAGGCCGGGGTGGACTATCTGCTGTTTTCCCCGCGGGCGGGTGGCATTGATTTTTACGGCGACAACCTGTTCACCACCACCCAGCAAGTACGCTAGCATCCGCAACGCGTGCGCGCCTTCCGGGAGGCCAGCCTGCGCGGCTGGGAATATGCGATGGCGCATCCCGCCGAAATCATTGATCTCATCCTGCGCCGCTACAACACCCAGGGGAAATCCCGCGCCCATCTTGAGTTTGAAGCGGACCGGACCGCCGAACTGATGCATCTGGGCGTCATCGAGGCGGGCCATAACAACCCCGGCCGGTGGCGGCACATTGCGGACACCTACGCGGAGTTAGGGATGCTGCCACCAGACTTCTCCCTGAGCGGCTTTTTGTATGACCCCAATCCGAAACCGGACTATACATGGGCCTATTGGACGCTGGGCATCCTTTCGGCGATCGCGGTGGGAGCACTGGGCTGGGTGCTGCCGCTGGTGCGGCTTAACCGCCGGCTCGCCCGCAGCGAACGACAATACCGTGATCTTGTGGAGCAGGCGCCGTTTCCCGTGTCGGTTAGCGACGTTGAGACCAACCGCGTCGTGTTCGCCAACCGCGCGGCGGCGGCCGTCATGACCGCGCCGGTGGGCGCCATCGAAGGCGAGAAGGTCGTCGGATTTTATGACGACCCCGCCGACCGGGAGCGGCTGCTGGCCGAACTGCGTGCCGGGCGGCCCGTGACCGATTTTGAGGTGCGGCTGCGCACGCCCGGCGGCCGCAAGCTGTGGGTGCTGCTGTCGGCGGCGTCGGTGGAGTTTGCCGGCCGGCGCGGTGTGCTCGTGGCGTTCCAGGACATCACGCAGCGGCGCGAAATGCAGGACGAGCTGCGCCGGGCCAAGGAGGCGGCGGAGGCCGCCAATTCGGCCAAGGGCCACTATCTGGCCGTGATGTCACACGAGGTGCGCACGCCGCTGGGCGGCCTCATCGGCCTCGCCGAGCTGGTCCAGGAGGAGCCGCTCACGGCCGAACAGCGTGAAAATGTCCGGCTGATCGAGACGACCGGACGGAGCCTGCTCGATCTCATCAGCAATATTCTCGACTATTCCAAGCTTGAGGCCGGACGGATGGAGATCGAGCCGTCGCCGATGGAACCCGCGGCGCTGCTCGAAGATCTGTGCCGGCTGTTCTCCGCGCCTGCCCAGGCCAAAAATCTTTTGCTGAAAGTGCATGTCGCCCCCGGCGTCCCGCCGGTCGTGCTCATGGATGCGGCGCGGCTGCGGCAAATACTCGGCAATCTGCTTTCCAACGCGATCAAGTTCACTGAAAAGGGCGGCATTGAGCTGGTCGTGTCAGCGGAGCCACGGACGGGAGGCGGCTGGCGGCTGCGGTTTCAGGTGCGCGACACCGGCATGGGCCTCGATGCGGCCAAGGCCGCGCGCCTGTTCCAGCCCTACATCCAGGCCGACAACTCCATCGCGCGCCGCTACGGGGGCACCGGGCTGGGCCTGGCCATCTCCCGCCAGCTTGCGCAGTTGCTCGGCGGTGACCTGTCCGTTGAAAGCACCCCGGGCACGGGCTCGGTCTTCAGCGTGGAAGTCCAGACGGAGGCGCTGGATCCCGCGGGCAAGGTTTGATCGCGGGTCGGACGGAGCACGCCGTTGCCGTCTTGCGGGCGGGGTTGGAGAGGCGGATCGCGGAAACGCGGAGGAGCGGAAACGATACTGGAGTCAGCAATGGCAGGAGTCAGGAGCCGTAGTTTGGTTCTTCGCGCTTGGTTCTTGGTTGGCTGATGTCGGCCTGCTGGCCTCGGTAACCTGCTTAAATTTGGGTTCTGTCGGAGGCGGAGTTTTTAGCAGGAAGCCAGGAAGCCATGAGCGGATTTCTAATTTTGGATTGGCTTCTGAATTCTGGATACCTGCTCGGCTCAGGCTCTTCTTGCGCGTTGGCTTGCCAACGGAGGCGATGGGTAGTTATTACGAGGCTGCATCCATCGCACCGCACAAATCCGTGACCGTTCCCGCGCCAGCTTCCACGACCATCTATTCCCATGAACCGCTCTGGGATGCGGCCCGCTGGCTGCCCACGACGGCCGACGAGGTGAGTGCGCGTGGCTGGGATTATCTCGATGTGATCATCGTGTCGGGCGACGCCTATGTGGATCATCCGGCGTTCGGCACGGCGGTCATCGGCCGCATGCTGGAGTCCGAGGGCCTGCGAGTGGCGATTCTGCCACAGCCGAACTGGCGGGATGACCTGCGCGACTTCAGGAAACTCGGCACGCCACGGATGTTCTTTGGGGTCACCTCGGGTTGCATGGACTCGATGGTCAACCGCTACACGGCGGCCAAGAAGACGCGCAGCGAGGACGCCTACACGCCGGGTGGCGAGCACGGCTTCCGGCCCGACTACGCCACAACGGTCTATTCGCAGATACTGAAGAAACTTTTTCCCGACGTGCCCGTGATGATCGGCGGCATCGAGGCCAGCCTGCGGCGCGTCACGCATTACGACTACTGGTCCGACACGCTGAAGCCCTCCATCCTCGCCGAGAGCGGTGCCGACCTGCTCGTCTATGGCATGGGTGAGCTGCCGTTGCGGGAGACCGTGCGACTGCTGAAGCGTGGCGTGCCGTTCGCCTCGCTGCGCACGGTTCCGCAGACGGCGGTGCTGCTGCCGCCGGACGCCAACGTGCCGAAGAATGACAACTGGGATGACTTTACACTGCATTCGCACGAGGAGTGCGGGCGCGACCGCGGGCTTTACTCAAGCAACTTCAAGGACATCGAGACCGAGTCAAACCGGGTGAAGGCGCGCCGCTTGCTCCAGCCGACGGGCGATCGCATGCTGGTGATCAACCCGCCGTTCCCGACGATGAGCGAGGAGCAGATTGATAAGAGCTTCGACCTGCCCTACACCCGCCTGCCTCATCCCAAATACCGCAAGCGGGGGCCGATCCCGGCCTATGAGATGATCAAGCACTCGATCAACATGCACCGCGGGTGCTTTGGCGGCTGCAGCTTCTGCACGATCTCGGCGCATCAGGGCAAGTTTGTCGCCAGCCGCAGCAAGGCATCCATCCTGCGTGAGGTGGAGACGATCAAGCAGATGCCGGATTTTCGCGGCACGATCAGCGATCTCGGCGGCCCGTCGGCGAACATGTACAAGATGAAAGGCAAGGAGCAGTGGATCTGCGACGAATGCGTCCGCCCGAGCTGCATCTGGCCCGACGTCTGCCGCAACCTTGACACCGACCACACGGCGCTTCTGGACATTTACAAGAGTGTGCGCGAGACCGAGGGCGTGAACCATGCGTTCGTGACGAGCGGCATCCGCTACGATCTGTTTCTCCACGACAAGAGCGTCTCCCCGCAGGCCAAGGAGAGCCACGAGCGCTATGTGGACGAACTAGCCGAACACCATGTCTCCGGCCGGCTCAAGGTCGCGCCCGAGCACACGAGCGACCATGTGCTGCGGATCATGCGCAAGCCCACCTTCAGGCTCTTCTACAAATTCAAGGAGAAGTTCGACCGCGCCGCCCAGAAGGCCGGCAAGGGGAAGACGCAGATCATCCCGTATTTCATCAGCTCGCATCCCGGCTCGCGGCCCGAGGACATGGCGGAGCTCGCGCTCAAGACCAAGGACCTCGGCTTCCGGCTGGAGCAGGTGCAGGACTTCACGCCGACGCCGATGACGGTCGCCACCGAGATCTACGCCACCGGCGTGCATCCCTACAATGCCGAGGAGGTGTGCGTCGCCCGGACGCCCGAGGAAAAGCAGGAGCAGCGGAGTTTCTTTTTCTGGTACAAGCCCGAGATGAAATCCGCGCTGCGCAAATCCATGGCCAGGCTGGGCCTTGGTGACATGGCCGCACGCCTGCTCGATGGCAAACAAGAGACCGTGGACGTCACCCCGCCGCCGCACATCACGCCCTGTGGAATGAATGGGCCGGGCCGCCGGCTGGCCGCCGCGACCGCCAGACTGCCCGGGCCGGCCCATTCGCCGCGCCCAAAAAAACCCTCGCGCCTCGACGACCTGCTGCGGGCAGCGGGAGTCAAAGTGGCGAAATCCGGCAAGAAGGAACTGGGCGGCTGAAGGACCGAGGCGGAGAAGCGGCTGAAGATACCAAGAGGCCGGAGCCAGATCGCGGAAGGCGCGGATGAGCGGAGCCAATGGGAGCGCGGGCGCCCCCGCCCGCAGCCGGGGCCTCATCCGTTGTATGGCGGGGTCGCCGTACCGAGCGTAGCGACCTTCCGTCACCCCGCCGGATTGGCCGGGGCAGAGATTGTGGCAGCGGAGGCGGCCAGCGGGGTGGCGGGTTCGGCGATCCTGCCCTACACCCAGCAATCAATGCGCGGCGTTGTTCCGGTTGCAGGCACCCCTTACTTCCTGCGGAAAATACGCCAGCCGAGAGCGAGGACAGCAAGGGCGGCAGCGCCGGCGAGCCAGTAGGCCGAGGGGAATGTGCTGGCGGGGACGGAAGGGATGACAGCTGCCGGGGGCACATGGGTTGCAGGCGGCGGCCCAACCGGCGGGTCGCCGGGCGCGGCGAGACGCGCGAGCAGCGCGGGGGAATCTTGGGGAAGCCACGTCGCCTGATCATACTTCTGGGCGAGAATCGCCGTCTTGTTATGCGCCCACCACTCCTTGAGCTGGTCGTAGATCAAGTCGTAGTGTTCGCGATATAACCAGCCGAGGCGCCTTCTGGCCTGCTCTGCCCAAGCTCGGGTCTCGGGCGTGAATTTTTCTGAACGGATGATCGCCTCAATGATCATCTCGGCGGCCATAAACTGGAGGGATGGAAGCGGGCTAAAATCGGTACCAGTAGGCACCCATTCCTTTGAGCCGTGATCCACTTCCTCCATCACGTAGGGCAGCAGGCTTAAGTTCCCTGCATTGAGCGCATCTTTGATCGCATTTCCACCCCCTCCACTCGACCGATCATAGGCCTCCATCACCAGCTTGATTCCGGTCTCGTCACCCAAGGCGATAAAAATTCTGCTGGCACCATCAATCGTCAGGTAGTTTGAATCTTTCAACTGGATCGCGAGCTCTCCCCGGATGGCCGCCCGATCCTCTGGGGTAAGCAATGCGACCTCCTTGTCGTGGAGATACAACAAACTCGGATTATTTGTATAAATGCGCTTTAGTCCTGTCAGAGGATCAGTAGTAAAATGGACTCCTTTGTCCACTTCTGCGGCATGCAGCACGGCGCAGGACAGCAGCAGGCTCCAGAGAAGGCATTTAATATCTTTCATTGGCGGTTTTATTGACTATGTCCCAGTATTCTTGACGCAGCCAGTTGGTTCTGGCATCGCCGCTCGTCGGGAACATCAGGCCGGTTGACTGCTCGTCTGGGTTGGGAAAGTTGGGATCACTGCTTGATGGCATGATGGGGAACGTTTCATGGCAAAGGCTGCAAGTCCGCCAGCGGCATCCGCACATGCAGGCCTTGCTGGAGCACGTCCACGGTGATGATGATGCCCTTGGGATTCTGTGGATCGTCCACCACGCCGATGAGGCCGCGGAGCGGGCCGCTGATGACGCGCACGCTCGACCCGCGGTGGATGAGCGGGTGCAGGCTCAGCTCCAGCCCGGAGGCGACGATGAGCTTCACGTCCTCCAGCTGGTGCAGAAATCGCGCCTCGTCCTCGACCGTGATGGCGCGGGCGAGCAGGTCCTGCTGGAAAATGCGGCTCTTGCGGGCCGGCTCCACGCGGGCGAAGACGTAGCCGGGAAACAGCGGCTTGGTAAATTTTTTCACCTGGGCGCCATAGCGGCGCACGCTGGCGATGAGCGGCAGGTAGTGCTCAAATTTCTCCGCCGCCATGAGCGCGGCGAATTTCTTCTCGCAGCGCGGCCGGGTGTGGCAGACGTGCCAGCGCGATTCGGTCGGGGACGGCGCGGGGTCGCTCACGATTTCAGCAGGAAGCGTACGGCGGCAAAATAACCCTCCAGCCCGAGGCCTGTGATGACGGCGACACAGGCGGGGCCGGTGAGCGACCGGTGGCGAAACTCCTCGCGCTTGTAGAGATTGGAGATGTGCACCTCGACCGCCGGCAGTTTCGCGCCGAGGAGGGCGTCGCGCAGGGCGATGCTGGTGTGGGTGAGCGCGCCGGCATTGAGGACGATGCCGTCGGGCTTCGCGTCGGCCAGCTCGGAGATCTTGTCAATGAGCTTCCCTTCGTGATTGGATTGGAAGAAATCGAGCTCTGCCTTCTTGCCGAACTCGGCGCGCAACGATTTTTCGAGGTCGGCGAGTGTGGCGCGGCCGTAGATCTCCGGCTCGCGCTTGCCGAGGCGGTCGAGGTTGGGGCCGTTGAGGATGGCGATCTTTTTCATGCGGGGAATAATTCAGAAGCTACGAAGCCAAGAAAGACAATTCCGCCGCCGGTGCATGGTTTCATGGCTTCTGAATTCAAAGTTCACAGCGGGTTGTCCGTGGTGATGAACTCCCACGGCAGGCGGAATTTCTTCGTCAGCTCGGCGGCGAGCGCCTACACAGCGTGGACATCGGTGGCGTAGCGGCCGCAGAGATAGAGGTTGTGCGGCTGCTATTTCTCGAGGTCGGCCAGCGTGGCGCGACCATAGATCTCCGGCTCGCGCCTGCCGAGGCGGTCGAGGTTGGGGCCGTTGAGGACGGCGATCCTTTTCATGCGGGGAATAATTCAGAAGCCATGAAACCAAGAAGGACAATTCCACCGCCGGTTCATGGTTTCCTGGCTTCTGAATTCAAAACTCACAGGGGATTGTCCGTGGCGATGAACTCCCACGGCAGGCGGAATTTCTTCGCCAGCTCGGCGGCGAGCGCCTTCACGGCGTGGACCTCCGTGGCGTAATGGCCGCAGAGATAGAGGTTGAGCCGCTGCTCCTGCGCGACGTTGAACCATTCCTCGCGCAGTTCGCCGGTCACGAGCGTGTCGGCCCCGGCGGCGGCGAGCTGCGGCACGGCACTGTTGCCCGCACCGCTGCAAAACGCCACGGCGCGCGGGGTGGTGGAGCCGCACTCGATGGCGATGACCCGTGGGTAGAGCTTTTCCAGTTTCGCGCGCAGATCGGAGCGCTTCAGCCTGGTGCGGGCGATGCGCCCGATAGACTCCCCTTCATGCAGCAGAAACGGTTCGTGTTTTTTCAGCCCAAGCTGGGCGGCGAGCAAGGCGTTGTTGCCCAGTTCGGGGTGGCCGTCGAGCGGCAGGTGATTGGAGTAGAGCGCGCAGTTGCCGTGCACCAGCTCGGCCACCCGCGCATAGGCCGGGCCGGTGAGCGGGCGGGGCATGTCCCAATACATCCCATGATGGACGATGAGAAAATCCACGCCGGCGGCAACGGCCTTCTGGAACGGCACGAGGCCCGCATCCACGGCGGCGCCGATCCTTGTGACGCGGCCGTTATTGGCGACCTGCAGGCCGTTGAAGGCTCCGGGCGCGTCCTTGAAGGCGGCGCGGCGGGTGCGGGTGTCGGCGTAGGCAACGAGTTGGTCGAGGGAAGTCATGGAGGGGATTTATGGACAGTTTTTTGGCTTCTCCAAGGGAGATTATCGGCCGCCCCCGGCTGGCTTTGAGGGTCAGCCCGGACCCTTTGGGTGCATGGCAGGCGGGGTGCGAGATTGCAAAATGGCCCCGGGTCCAACGCGCGCTTGCGCCGGGGACTGCGACGGGTTTGCTGGGTGCCATGACTTCCGCCTCCGCTGCGGCCGCCGTGCCAGCCGCCACCGCCGTTGACCTCATCGAGCAGGCTGCCGCCCGGTTTTCCGGGCGGCCGTCCTGGGACGACTATTTCATGGCGACCGCCGTCCTCCTCTCGACGCGTTCGCCTTGCGAGCGGCTGCACGTCGGCTGCGTGTTGGTGAGCGGCGGCACGCGCAAGCACCGGATCATCGCCGCCGGCTACAACGGCTTCCTGCCCGGTACGCCGCACGTTTCGCGGCTGCGCGACGGGCACGAGCAGGCGACCGTCCACGCGGAGCAGAACGCCGTGTCGGACGCGGCGCGGCGGGGCAGCCCGCTGGACGGCGCGGTCGCCTATGTGACGCATTTCCCATGCATCAACTGCGCGAAGATTTTTGCCGCGGCCGGCATCGCCGAAGTGCGCTACCGGCATGACTACAAGAATGATCCGCTCGTCGCGCCGCTGCTGGCCGACGGGGGCATCAGGATTGTGCGGCTCTGAAACGCGAAATGAAATTTTTAACCGCGAATGGACGCGAATTCACGCGAATGAAAACTCAGACGAAGCCATCGGCAGGATTTTTTATGAAACGCGATTTTGTTTTGGTCGCATCGGCGTGCTCGGGGCTTGAAATTTATTCGCGTGAATTGGCGTCCATTCGCGGTTCAATTCCTTCACCCTGATGCACCACCGCCGACCACGCTTTTCCGGTTCCCGGGCCGCGCTTGCCGGGTCGCTGCTGCTGGCGCATCCGTCGCTGAGCGATCCCCATTTCCGGCGTACGGTGGTGCTGCTTTCCGCGCATGACGGCGGGGGGGCGATGGGCGTGGTACTCAACCGGCCGCTGCCGCGCAAGCTCGGGAGCCTCGGCGGTGACTTTGCCCTGGGTCCGCTGGCGGGCGTGCCGCTGTTTGCCGGCGGGCCGGTGGCGACGGAGCAGCTCGTCCTCTGCGCCTGGCAGCCGCAACCCGAGCAGTCGGCGTTGCAGATCGTGTTCGGCCTGGATCCGGAGAAGGCCGCCGAGCTGCATGGGAAGCCCGGCGTGAGCGTGCGCGGTTTCCTCGGCCATGCCGGCTGGTCGCGCGGCCAGCTCGAAAATGAGCTGAAGCAAAATGCCTGGGTCGTCTGCCCGGTCACAGCCGGTGCGATCACCGGCGCGACCGGGGAGCCGCTGTGGCGGGGGCTGTTGGGGAGCATTGACCACGAGTGGCGGCTGCTGGCCGACGAACCGGACGACCCGGAAAAAAATTAGGCCGGGCGGGCTTTGGAATTGCGCTGCCGTGCCGATGGCCCTTTCCTGCACCCAATGAGCACCCCCGCCGACAAAAGCCGTTCCGCTCCTGACCCCGTTCTCGTGGTGGATGACGAGACGCCGATGCTGGAAATTTTTCAGCAGGCGCTGGGCGGGGTGTTTGAGGTGACGACGGCGAAGTCGGCGCGCGAGGCGGAGTTTCTGCTGCGGAAGAAAAACTTCAAGGTGATCGTGTGCGACCATCTGATGCCCGGCGGCAACGGCATGAGCCTGCTCGTGCGCGCCCGGGAGGAATACCCGCACATGCAGCGCATCCTCGTGACCGGTTACATGAAGCCGGAGATGCTTCTCCGCAGTGTCAACGAGGCGGCGCTCTTCCGCTATCTGCTCAAGCCGGTGCCGCTCGACGAGCTGGTCACCGCCGTGCAGGAGGCGGCGCGGCTGCACGACCAGACAGCGGCCCCGGCCGCCGCCGGATAAGGCCGGGGTGCGCCGGCCGAACCCGCCACCGCCGAAACGGCGGGCGGCGGTTGGCCCCGGCCGGTTTCAGGGCGGTGGCAGGACCGGCGCCCGGCCTTCAAGTTTTGCGCGCAGATAGGGCGCGGTCGGGCTGCGCTTCACCTTGAGCAGTCCGGCAAGTTTGCCTTGGTATAGTAGCTCGCCGCCGTCGGGGCCGCCCACGGGGCCGAGCTCGATGATCCAGTCGGCTTCGGCGAGGAGATCGAGATTGTGCTCGATCACGACCACGGTGTGCCCTTGGTCCACCAGGGAATGCAGGACGCGAATGAGCTTCTCACAGTCGCTCAGATGCAGGCCGATGGTGGGCTCCTCGAGCAGATAGAGATTGCGCGGGAGGGTGCCGCGCGAGCGCTCCCGGTAGGTCGCGAGGCCGGCGGAGAGCTCGGTCACGAGCTTGAGCCGCTGGGCTTCGCCACCGGAGAGCGTCGGCGAGCTCTGGCCGAGCGTAAGGTAGCCGAGGCCGCAATCAACCATGAGCCGGCAGACTTGGGTGAGTTGCGAGTGGAAATCGAAAAACAGCGCGGCCTCCTCGAACGTGAGCCGGAGGACGGCGCCGATGCTTTTGCCCTTCCAGGTAAGGTCGTCGAGTTCGGGGCCATAACGCGAGCCGCCGCAGTCGTCGCAGGGAAGATAGGTGTTCGGCATGAACGCCATCTCGAACTTGATGCGTCCGGCCCCTTCGCACGCCGGGCAGCGGCCGCCGGCGGTGTTGAAGGAAAAACGGCCGGCGGACCAGCCACGGATTTTGGATCCGGGGAGGGAGGCAAAAAACTGGCGGATCAGATCGAAAATACCGAGATAAGTCGCGGGCGTGGAACGCGGAGTTTTGCCGATGGGTGCCTGGTCCACCTCGATGACGGAACGAAAGGCGTGGGCGTTCAGGAGCGCGGCGAAGGGTTCCGGAGCGGAGCGGGGACGCCCGCCCCGGCGAGCGCCCAGTGCGGGCGCCGCCTCCCCGTGGGCAGCGATGGTTTCACTGGCGAAACCGGTGGCACGGGCGAAGTCGCGACCGGTGAGGTTTTTCCTTTTGGTTTTGATTGCGTGGGCCACCGCCGGATGGAGCACATCGCGGAAGAGGGTGGATTTGCCCGCACCGCTGGGACCGGCGACCATGATGAGACGGCCGAGCGGCAGACGGAGGTTAAGACCCTTCAGGTTGCGGAAACGGACGGCCTGCAATTCGAGCCAGGAAGATTTTTCCGACGCCGGAAAGTGGGCATCAGGGACATCCCGGTATTCGCCTCGCAGCGGGTGCGTGATCCCCTTGGCGAGGAAGAGGCCGGTGAGGGACCGGGCGCTGCGGCGGATTTCGGCCGGCGTGCCTTGGGCGAGGAGTTCGCCACCGTGTATGCCGGCGGCGGGACCGAGATCAATGATGTGGTCGGCCTGGGCCATGAGCTCGTCATCGTGCTCGACCACGAGGAGCGTGTTGCCCTTGGCGCGGAGTTCCTGGAGGGTCGCAATGAGGCGGTCATTGTCGCGCGCATGCAGGCCGATGCTGGGCTCGTCGAGGACGTAGAGCACGCCGGAGAGATTCGAGCCGAGCTGCGCGGCGAGCCGGATGCGCTGGGCCTCGCCGCCGGAGAGCGTCTCCGTCGGCCGGTCCAGCGAGAGGTAGGCGAGGCCGACGTGGTCGAGGAATTTCAGGCGCTCCTCAATTTGCAAGACGATGTCCTGCACGATGAGCTGGCCGCGCGCGTCAAGGTCGAGCGCGCGGAGGGACGCGAGGAGCTGTGAGGGCGTGGCGCGCAGGAGTTCGGGGAGGGAGAGGTCAGCGGCGGATTTATGCCTGGAGCGGAGGCGGAGTTTGACGGCGCGGCCGATACGGTTGAGGCGGGTGCCATGGCATTCGGGGCAGGGTGTGCCGTGGTCGGAGAGGTCGTCGGCGGAATCAACGCCGAACTCAAGGAGGCGCTTCGCGGGATCGTCGTCGTCCGCTTCATCGGCAAACTCAATCATCCAGGGGAAAACCCGGCCGTGGCCGCGGCAGGTCGGGCACCAGCCCCGCGGCGAGTTGAAGGAAAAATTTTTCGGGTCGAGTTCGGGAAAGGACTCGCCGGTCTCGATGTCGGTGCGGGTGGTGGAAAACCAGGACAGGACGGCATTGCGTTCGTTGACCAGGAAACAGGCGCCTTTGCCCACGCGAAGCGCCTCGACCAGCGCCGTATCCGCCGTGCGGGGAGCGCGGCCTTCCTTTGCCGCGGCCGCAGAGGAGGGTGCCGCCGGGATGGCCTTCAGGTCGGCAATCACGGCCTCAACATCGTGCTCCTTGTAACGGTCGAGTTTCTGGAATCCGGCAACGCGCACGAGGCGGCCGTCCGCACGCATGAGTTCGTAGCCTTGGTTCGCGATCCACGTCGCGATTGGCTGGTGGTGGCCTTTGCGGCCGCGGATCAGCGGGGCGCAGAGGTAGAGGTGCCTGGCTTTGCGGGCAGGGGGGGTGGCAAGGACGCGGGCGAGGAGTTTCTTCAGCGCGCCGGGTGAAAGCGGGGTGACGGGCCGGCCGGTGTCGGGATGGTGCTGGACCCCGAGGCGGGCGTAAAGCAGGCGGAGGTATTGCGCAACCTCGGTGATCGTCGCCACCGTGGACTTGCGCGAGCCACGGGTGACCCGTTGCTCGATGGCGACGGTCGGCGGGATGCCCGTGAGACGGTCGAGGGCCGGGCGCGGAAGCTGTTCGACGAACTGGCGCGCATAGGGCGACATGGACTCCATGAAGCGGCGCTGGCCCTCGGCAAACACGATGTCGAACGCGAGCGTGGACTTTCCCGAGCCGGACACACCGGTGACGACATTGAGCTGGCGGAGCGGAATCGTGAGCGAGAGATTTTTGAGGTTGTTTTCGCGCGCGCCGGTGATGACCAGTTGCGGACTGCGGATGGCGGCCGGAGGACCGGCTGCATAGGCTCCCGGTGCTTCCGCGGCTTTCAATTTGCCGTCCGCACGCTGGGTGGCGCCATCTTGCAGCGCGGCGCGGAGAAAGGGTGACGTGGCCGTGTCGGCGAGGGCGACGAGGGCGGGCGGGCCTTCGGCGACGATGCGACCGCCGGCGGCCCCGGCGTCGGGACCGATCTCGATCAGCCAGTCGGCGGATTTCAGGACATCGAGATTGTGCTCGATGACGACGACGCTGTGGCCGTGCGCGACGAGGGCCTGGAGCACGGCGAGGAGGCGTTTGACATCGTGCCGGTGCAGGCCGGTGGTGGGCTCGTCGAGCAGAAGCAGGGCCCCGGCAGGAATGACGGATGGCGGATGGTTGATCGCGGATGGTTCCGCAGCCAACGTTCCAAGATAGCGGACCAGTTTGAGCCGTTGGGATTCGCCGCCGCTGAGCGTGTTGAGCGGCTGGCCGAGCGTGAGGTAGCCGAGGCCCACCGCGCCCAGGGATGAGAGCCGGCGGTGGATTTCAGGATGGGCGGCGGCGAACAGCGGGAGCGCGTCGGTGACAGCCGTGGAGAGGAGATCGGAGACAGACCGGCCATTCCACCGGATTGCGAGCACCTCGGGCTTGAAGCGGCGGGATTCACACACAGGGCAGGGCACGAAAACGTCGGAGAGGAACTGCATCTCGACCCGCTCGTAGCCAAGGCCCTGGCAGTGATCGCACCGGCCGTCGCCGCTGTTGAAGGAAAAGGACGAGGCGCTGAAACCGGCGGCTTGGGCGGCGGGTGTGGCGGCGTAGAGCTCACGGATGAGTTCCCATGCCTCCGTATAGACGGCGGGATTGGAGCGCGGGGTCCGCGACAGGGGAGCTTGGTCCACGAGGACGATCTCACTGAAATCCAAGTCCGAAGAGATGGACCCAATCGTGGCAGGATCCTCGGTGAGCTGGTGGCGCTGCGTGAGAAGACCTTGGTGGATGACGTGGTCGAGAAGGGTTGATTTGCCGGAACCGGAGACACCCGACAGACAGACCAGCCGCTGCAACGGCAGGCGGATCGTGACCTCATGCAGATTATGTTTCGTCACCCGGTTGAAGGTGAGCCAGTGGGCTGGCTTGAAGGGAAGATTGTCAGCATTTGCCGACGGATTTGACGGGTCGGGCACGTGTCGGCCGCCGGGGGTCGGAATGGTTTCTCGGCCGGAGAGATAGGCGCCGGTGATGCTGGCGGACGAAGCGAGCATGCCGGCGAGGTTGCCTTGAAACACGATGTGGCCGCCGCGGCCGCCTGGCTCGGGGCCGACTTCGATCACATGGCCGGCAGCGCGGATCATCCCTTCGTCATGCTCCACGACCACGACCGTGTTGCCCGCGTCGGTGAGAGAACGGATGATGGCGAGCAGGCGGGCGATGTCGCGCGGGTGGAGGCCAACGCTCGGCTCGTCGAGCACGAACAGCGTGTCCACGAGCGAGGTGCCGAGGCACGACGTGAGGTTGACGCGCTGGATCTCGCCGCCGGAGAGGGTTTTGGACTGCCGGTCGGGCGTGAGGTAACCGAGGCCGACCTCCTCCAGATAGCGGAGCCGGGTGATGATTGAGTCGTAGGCGAGAGCAGACTGGTGGTCGGCGCCATGCGGTGAGGGCGCCGCGTCGCCGGTTTTTAGCAGGGCAAGCAAGGCGGATACAGGGAGCTGGTAGAGCGCGGGGAGCGTGTGCCCGTTCCACTGCCAGCAGAGCGAGTCGGGCTGGAGGCGCAGGCCACCGCAGTCGGGACACGGATTGTAGGTGCGGTAACGCGAGAGAAAGACGCGCACGTGCATCTTGTAGGTGTTTTTCTCGAGCCAGCGGAAGAAACCTTTCACGCCGTACCAGTACTTCGGCCACGGCTTGCCGTTTTCCTCGCCATAGCCGGGCTCGCCGTCAACGAGGTAGGCGCGCTGTTCGGACGTAAGCGAAGAGAACGGAACATCGGTCGGGATTTTTTTCTTTTTGGCGAAAACGCGGAGGTCGGCGAGGGATTCCTTGTAAACCTCGCCTTCCCAGCACTTGAACACACCTTGGTCAATCGAGAGCGACTGGTCGGGCATGGCGAGACGGTAGTCAATCTCGATGACCCGGCCGAAGCCGCGGCATTTGGGGCAGGCCCCAAGCGGGGAGTTGAAGGAAAAGAGCGCCGGCGTGGCGGCGCGAAAAGTACGGCCCGTTTTGGGCGAGTGGAGGCCGCGTGAGAAATGGCCGAGCTCGGCGAAGGTGTCCGCGGCGAAGAGGTGAACTTCGTTTTTGCCGAAGTGGAGCGAAGTTTCGACGGCTTCGAGGAAGCGGGGGCTGTCGGCCGGCTGGACCTTGAGACGATCTTGCACGACGAACAGGAACGGCCAGCCGGTCGCAGCCGAGGCGGAAATTTCAGGGCCGCTCCCGGCCAAGGCCGCGAGGAGGTCGTCAATTTTGCCGGCGGCGAGGGTGGCGCTCGGGGTTGAAGGCGGAACGTCGGCCGCCGGCTGCCCGCACGGATGCAACACGCGCACATAGCCTTGGTTTTTCAGGTTGGTGAGGATTTCCGGCCAGGTCAGGCTGGTGGGCCGGATGACCCGGAAGCCGATGACGATGGTGCGACCGGCGTGGGCGGCGTTGGTTTTGGCCCAGATGGTGCGGGGATTGTCGTCCTCGATCCTTTCGCCCGTGGCCGGGTCGAAGCAAGCGGCCACATGGCTGAACCAGACTTTGAAGTAGTCGGTGAGCTCAGTCATCGTGCCGACGGTGGAGCGCGAAGTCTTGACGGTGTTGGTCTGACCGATGGCGATGGACGGACGGATGTTCTCGATGGAATCAACCTTGGGCTTGTCGAGCAGGTCAAGAAACTGCCGGGTATAGGCGCTGAAAGTCTCGACGTAGCGGCGCTGGCCCTCGGCGTGCAGCGTATCGAAGACGAGCGAGGATTTGCCCGCGCCGCTCAGGCCGGTGACGACAATGTATTGGCCGAGCGGCACATCGAGATCGAAGCCCTTGAGGTTGTTCTGCCGGACGCCGCGCAGGCGGATGCACTCGGGCGGGACGGTGGCTGGAGATTTTTTGCTCACGGATGGCGACCAATACAACCGGCCGGGGGAAACGCGAAAGCCAAAACCACACGCGGCCTGCGACTCCCGGCAACTCCCGGCCGCTGGCGTTGGCCCAAAAGCCGGAGGCAGGCCTTGCCCTGGCCGGCTCGCCGGAGCCAGGTTTCAGGCCAGAATGCGTTCGATGGCCGCGAGCTCGATGGAGGACAGGGCGAGATTTTCAAGGGCGGCAAGATTTTCCTCCAGCTGGCTGACGCGGCTTGCCCCGATGAGCGCGCTCGTGACGGCGGGCTGGCGCAGCACCCACGCGAGCGACAGCTGCGCGAGCGACTGGCCGCGGGCCCTGGCGAGGGCGTCGAGGGCACGGATTTTGGTGAGCTTTTCCTGGGTGATATGCTCGGGCTTGAGGAAACGGGCGTCGCGCACCGCCCGGGAGTCGGCGGGCAGCCCGGAGAGGTAGCGGTTGGTGAGAAGGCCTTGGGCGAGCGGACAGAACACGATGCCGCCGATGCCCTCGCGGGTCAGCACGTCGAGGAGGCCGCGTTCGGGCGTGCGCTCGAACAGGTGGTATTTGGGCTGATGGAGCACACAGGGCGTGCCGAGGTCGCGCAACATGGGGGCGGCGCGGGCGGTCTGATCGGGGGAATAATTGGAGACGGCGGCGTAGAGGGATTTTCCGCTGCGGACGGCGTGCGCGACCGCGCCGAGCGACTCCTCCATCGGGGTGTCGGGGTCGGGACGGTGGTGGTAAAAAATGTCCACATAGTCGAGGTGGAGGCGGCGGAGCGACTGGTCGAGCGAGGCGAGCAGGTATTTGCGCGAGCCGAAGTCACCGTAGGGGCCGGGCCACATGGGCCAGCCGGCCTTGGTCGAGATGATGAGCTCGTCGCGGTGGGCGGCCAGCTCCTCGCGGAGAATGCGGCCGAAGGTTTCCTCTGCGGAGCCGGGGGGCGGGCCGTAGTTGTTGGCGATGTCAAAATGCGTGACGCCGAGGTCGAACGCGCGCAGCACGAGCGCGCGGGCGGTGGCGTAGTCGTTGGTTGCGCCAAAATTATGCCAGAGGCCGAGGGAGATTTTCGGCAGCAGGAGGCCGCTGCGGCCACAGCGGCGGTAGAGCGCGGAGCTGGCGTAACGGGTGGGGGCGGGCGCGTGCGGCATGAATAAAGTTGGCTCGGACGCAGGCTGGAGCGGCTAGTCGGAATCGAACCGACGACACCTGCTTGGAAGGCAGAGGTTTTACCATTAAACTATAGCCGCAGGCCTGACCTCGGCAGCATTGTGGGCGGTCGGGGCGGGTCAAGCCCAAGCCTTGTGGCGCCAGGATCGCGTGTGGAAAATGGGTTGCGCCCGGCGGGACGGAGGGTCTTTGATGGTGGCATGGGTTTTATCAGCTCCGCCTCCTCCGGCCAGCCGGCCTCGTCGCCCCCCCCGTCCGCTGGGTCTGCCGCCAGGAAGCCCGGCCTCAAGGCCGCCCAGGAGCTGGCCAAGCAGAAGTCCGTCGAGAAAAGGGCCCGGACCTACAAGCTGCCGCTCGGGGAGCTGGCGATATTTACCCAGCAGATTTCCTCGCTCCTCAACGCCGGCCTCCCGCTGGTCCAGTGCCTTGAGGCGCTGCAGGATCAGACGGAGAACCCGTATTTCCGCGTCGTCATCCGCGAGGTGCGGGCGGACATCTCCTCGGGCAACTCGTTTTCCTCGGCGGTGAAAAAGTTTCCGAGGAGCTTCCCCACGCTCTTCATTTCCATGATCGAGGCGGGCGAGGCGTCGGGCGCGCTGGCGGAAATCCTGAGCAAGGTCGCCGGCTACTTTGAATCGAGCGTGAAGCTGACGAAGAAGGTGAAGTCCGCGATGACCTATCCGGTTGCGGTCATCCTTCTGGCCTGTGGGCTGGTGAACGTGCTGCTCATCTTTGTCATTCCGGTGTTTGCCGACATGTTCAAGGATTTCGGGGCCAAGCTGCCTGCGCCGACGCAGTTCCTCATTGATGTGAGCGATTTCCTCAAGCCTTCGCTTGACTACTTCAAGTCGCATCCGACCGCGACCTTTTACAGGGACAAAGGCGCGCTGTTCAACCTGTTCCTGAAACCCAGCATCCTGCACATCGGTGTCGTGCTGTATTTCGTCGTCCAGGCCTGGCTGAAGTTCACCGCGACGCCGAAAGGCCGGGCGTTCAAGGACCGCCTCCTGGTGAAGGCGCCCGTCTTTGGGAGCCTGATCCATAAAATTTCCCTCTCCCGTTTCTGCCGCACCTACGCCACGCTCATCCGTTCCGGCGTGCCCATCC
Source organism: Opitutia bacterium (assembly GCA_947475065.1). Taxonomy (GTDB): domain Bacteria; phylum Verrucomicrobiota; class Verrucomicrobiia; order Opitutales; family Opitutaceae; genus CAIYUN01. The sequence goes on from CANJLB010000028.1 coordinate 19,007, forward strand.
TCCGCACGCTTGAGATCGTGGCCGCCGCCAGCAACAAGGTGCAGATTGAGGAGGCCTGTGGCGAAATCGCCAGGCATGTCAGCCAAGGCGGTCAGGTTTCCGAGGTGCTGGCGGCCAACCCCTACTTCCCGCCCATGATGAAGCATATGGTGAAGGCCGGCGAGTCCACCGGCAACGTGGACGGCATGATGAACAAGATCGCCGACTTTTACGACACCGAGTGCGACGCCACGGTCGCCGCGCTCACCTCGCTCATCGAGCCGATGCTCATCGTCTTTCTCGGCGTCGTCGTGGGTGGCATCGTCATGGCGATGTTCCTGCCCATCTTCCAGATGGGGGCGGTCGCCGGCGGTGTGAACTGAGGCGGGGCGGCGCGTCCCGGCCTCACCTTTGCATCCGCCGCCCGTGCAGACTTTTGCACGGGTCGGTTGACTTCGGCGTGTGCCGGCGCGACTGTTTGCCTCCACTCCATGCCTTCCGTCCTCATCGTTGACGACCTGCTCTCCATCCATGAGATGCTCGACGCCGTGATCCAGCCCACGGGCTTCGCGACGGCGTTTGCCACCGACGGGGAGAAGGCGCTCACCCGATACAAGGCCGAAAAATTTGACCTCGTCCTGGCCGACATTGACATGAAGCCGATGGACGGCATCACGCTGCTCAGGCAGATCAAGCTCGTTGATCCCATGGCCGTCGTCATCATCATGACCGCCTATGCCTCGACCGAGAGCGCGATCCAGGCGCTCAAGTTCGGGGCGTTTGACTACCTGCAAAAACCATTCCGGGTGGACGAGCTGATCGCCACGCTCCGGCGCGGTCTGGAACTGCGCCAGTTTCAGGCCGCCCGCGCCGCCGCCAGCCCGGCGCCTGCGTCGCCCCAGGCCGAGGCCGCCGACCGGCTCGTCGGCGACAGCCCGGCCAACCGCAAGCTCGTCGCGCACATCAGGAAGCTCGCCGCCGCCCGCAACCCCGTGCTCCTCCAGGGCGAGTCCGGCACCGGCAAGACCACCGTGGCCGAGATTCTCCATGCCGCTGGCGAGGCTCCCGCCGCCCCTTTCATCCCCATTGACTGCGCCCTCGGCACCGAGGCCGATCTGCGCGAGGGTCTCCTCGGGCACAATGGTGCCGGCGGCGAATGGGTGCGGCAGGCCAAGGGCGGCACCCTCCTTCTCCAAAACATTCAGTCGCTCGCGCTGCCGCTGCAGATTGAGCTCGTCAGCGTTCTCCGCAACACTGCGCAGAGTTTCCGTCTCATCTGCACCACCACGGTGGACCTTGAGAGCCTCGTCGAGGAGGGCCGCTTTCATGACGAGCTTTTCTACCGCGTCGCCGCGCTCCCCGTCGTGCTGCCTCCGTTGCGTGAGCGGACGGAGGACATTCCCGCGCTGATCAAGTTTTTCACGGCCCACACGCACAACCCGTTTTTCGACACCAGCCTGGTCGAGTTCACCGACGACGCCCGCGCCGTCATGGCCGCCTACCACTGGCCCGGCAACCTCACCGAGCTGCAACAGGTCATCGCCAAGATCTGCTCCACGGGTGATGTGCGCGTCGTCACCTCGAACCAGTTTCCCCTGCGCCTGCAGGAGCTGAACACATGGCCCACGCTCACCGACTACCTCGCCGGCCAGCAGCAGCAGTATTTCGACCGCGTCCTGCGCGCCTGCAAGGGCGACAAGGCCCGCGCCGCCCAGGTCCTCGGTGTGGATGTGGCGAAGCTCGGGTGAACCATGGCTGAGGAATCCTGCAATCAGGAAACGTGAAAGCCGCCACGCTGGCAGAGGGCATCCACAAGCACGTTGCACCGGGTGCGATGCTCTACATCGACACGGCGGCGGGTTACAACCGCGTGCCGCCCCAGTTCGTTCACGAGCAGGTTGACCATGCCCGCCAATACGTCGCAGGCCGGTGCCACACAAACTCCCTTGAAAACTTCTGGACGCTGTTCAAACGCGGCTTGAAAGGAACCTGCGTTTCGATTGATGCCCCGCACCTTGGCCGCTACGTCGAGGAGCAGGTTTTCCGGTTCAACGAACGAAAAGACACCACCCGCTGGTTGAATTTCTCCGTGCCGGCCGCTTGAACCTAAATACGCAGTTGATATACAGGTATTGGTTTAGCAGGAGGCCAGGAAGTCAGGAATCGGAGGGCGGCGTGCTTGGTTCTTCGTGCTTCGTTCTTGGTTATGAGTGGCCGATGTCGGCCTGCTGGTCTCGGTAACTTGGTTTCCTGGCTTCGGAATATCAACTCGGGGAGCTGGATCGGAATTCAGATTTCAGTTTTTAGGTTTTATTCAAAAGCCAGGAAGCCAGGAAACGGAGGGCGGAGGTTTGAACCACGAGACACGGAGGAGGGGAAAGGTTGGGATCGGTTTCTGGTGCTTGGTGCTTCGTGGCTGATGTCGGCCTTGCGGCCTCGGTAATTGAAGCCAGAATGCCAGGAAAACGGAGTGTCTGATTCCTAGTTTCTTGCTTAAACTTTCTGTTCTTAGGGAGAGCGGAGAGCGGAGGGTCGAAAGTCGAGAGATGAGAGTCTGGAGCCGGAGGAAGCGGAGGACAGGACACCGGTATTTTTTGACCACAGATATCTTGTACTACGGAATATGGGTTGAATGCCCATGCTGGCCGGTTGGCTGGCGGCGGGCGGTGCGTCAGCCCTCAGACCGCCGCTTTCGTCAGAGCGCTTCGCGCATTGCGGTCGCCGCACCGGCCGGATTCAGGGCCGGCTGCACCGTGATGACGACAAATTTCGAAGTGGGCGTGTTGCTGACTTCCGCGACGCTGTCGATCGGGACCAGCACATTGGTTTCGGGAAAATACGTGGCGGTGCAACCGCGGGGAATGTCATACGGGGCCACCATGAACGAAGGTGCCACGCGTTGCTCGCCGTTGAAATGACTGGTGAGGTCAACGAGCTGGCCTTGGACGAGGCCGGCATCGGCCATGTCGCGCGCATTCATGAAAATCACCCGCCGCCCGTTGTAGATCCCGCGATACCTGTCATCCAGGCCGTAGATGGTGGTGTTAAACTGGTCATGGGTGCGAATCGTCATCATGACAAATTGTCCGGGCTCCAGCGCCGGTTTCGGCAGGTTGTGCACGGTGAAATTGGCCTTGTTGGTCGCCGTGTTGAACTTTCGCCCGTCGCGCGGGCCATTGGGCAGATAGAAGGGGGCGCGCTTGACCCGCTCGTTAAAGGGCGCGAATCCCGGGATGATCTTTTCGATCCGGTTGCGGATGAGGTCGTAGTTGCCTGCGAGTTTGTCCCAATCCACGGGGTGGGTGGGCCCGAGCGTGGCGGCGGCCAGCCCCGCGACGATGGCGGTCTCGCTCTTCAGACGCGGCGAGGCGGGCGGGAGGCTGCCGTAGGAGGCACTGATCACGCCCATGCTGTCCTCGACCGTGATAAACTGGTCGCCGCCCGCCTGCCGGTCAATTTCGGTGCGGCCGAGGCAGGGGAGGATCAGGGCAGTTCGGCCGGTGATCAGGTGGGCGCGGTTCAGCTTGGTGGCCACCTGTGCCGTCAGGGTGCAGTTGCGCAGGGCGGCCGCGGTGAACTCGGTGTCGGGGGTGGCCGACAGAAAATTGCCACCCATCGCAAAAAACACCTTCACCCGCCCGGTATGCATCGCCTTGATCGTTGCCACCACGTCCAGCCCGTGCTCCCGGGGGGGCTGGATGGAAAATTCCGCCGCCAGCCGGTCCAGGAAAACGGCGCCCGGCTTTTCAAAGATCCCCATGGTGCGGTCGCCCTGGACGTTGCTGTGACCGCGCACCGGACACGGGCCGGCTCCCGGCCGACCGATGTTGCCCCCGAGGAGGAGAAAATTAATGATTTCCTGGATCGTCGCGACGGCCTCCCGTTGTTGCGTCAGCCCCATGGCCCAGCACACGATGATGGCCTTGGCCCCGAGTGCGATGTCGGCGGCGGCGCGGATTTGTTGCCGGCTCAGGCCGCTGCCGGCCACGAGGTCATCCCACAAGACGGAGCGGAGGTGCGCCACCAGCTCGGCGTGGCCATGGGTGTGTTCGGTGATGAAGGCCCGGTCGAAGACCTGCCCGGGCCGCTTGTCCTCCTCGGCCAGCATTTCCTTCATCATCCCTTGGAACACCGCCATGTCGCCGTTGCTGCGCACGGGCAGCCAGAGGTCGGCAATGGGAGTGCCTTTGCCGAACATGGCCTCGGCCGCCCGCAGCGGGTTTTTCAGGTCCTGGGGGTTCTTGAAGTAATGCGTGCCCACTTCCGGCAGCGGGTTGATGCTGACGATCTTGCAGCCACGCCGTTTGGCGGATTGCAGCGCGGAGAGCATCCGCGGGTGGTTCGTGCCGGGATTCTGGCCCACGACAAAGATGGCATCCGCCCGGTCAAAGTCGGCCAGTGTGACACAGCCCTTGCCGATGCCGATGGTCGGGTTCAGCGCCGAGCCGCTCGACTCGTGGCACATGTTGGAGCAGTCGGGCAGGTTGTTGGTGCCGAAGGTCCGGACGAAGAGCTGATAGAGAAAGGCCGCCTCGTTGCTGGTGCGTCCTGAAGTGTAAAAGGAAGCTTCGTCGGGCGAAGCCAGCTGTTTCAGTTCGCCGGCGATCATGGCGAATGCCGAATCCCATGAGACTGGCTCGTAGTGGGACGCGCCGGGCCGCAGCCACATCGGCTCGGTCAGCCGGCCTTGCTTTCCGAGCCAGAAATCAGACTTGGCCGCGAGTTCCGTCACGCTGTGCCGCCGAAAAAAATTCGGGGTGAGATGTTTGAGCGTTGCCTCGTCTGCCACGGCCTTGGCGCCGTTCTCGCAAAATTCCGCCAAGTTGCGATGGTCGTCCGGGTTGGGCCACGCGCAGCTTTGGCAGTCGAATCCCTTCTTTTGGTTGACCTGGAGAAGCAGCTTGGCCGTCCGTGCCAGGCCCATCTCCTTCACGCCAATGACCATGGATTTCTGGACCGCCCTGAGTCCTGCCGCCGCCTTGCTGGGAGCGTCAATGCGCATGCCGTCCAGTTCGACCGGGGGTTGGGCGGCGGGCAGGGGGGCATGATTGTCTGGCATCAGAGGATGAAAACGACACAATCAGGCGTTTTTATGCAAGCCATGTCCGCCGGCCAGTCTCCCCCCCGGTTTTCCGCCGCCCAGACGCGGCCCTGGCGCGTGCGCCGCGTCACCCGGGGACGCGCCTCGAAGGACCTGGCCGACCTGCTGGCCGTCGAGGAGCCGCTGGAGCTGCGCGTCGCCGGCCGCGCGCTGGCGGTCGTGATGCGCACGCCGGGTCACGACGCGGATCTGGCGGCGGGATTTTTGCTGAGCGAGAGCGTCGTGCGTTCGGCCGACGACATCCTCGACATCATGCAGTGCCGCACCCCGCAGACGCGGGCCGAGGAGGGCAATGTGATCGAGGTCGTGCCGGCCCGATCCGTGCGCGTGAACTTTGCCAAGCTCACGCGGCACGTCTTCAGCGCCACGAGCTGCGGGCTGTGCGGCAAGGCGACCATCGCGTCGGTCGCCCAGCAGTTTCCGCCCCTGCGCCGGCCCTGGCGGGCTTCGGCGGCGTTGCTGAGGGCGCTGCCCGCGCGGCTGGCGGTGGAGCAGCCGGTTTTCCGCGCGACGGGAGGGCTCCATGCGGCGGCGCTGTTCGACCCCGCCGGTGCGCTGCTGGTGGCACGCGAGGATGTGGGCCGGCACAACGCGGTGGACAAGGTGCTCGGCCATGCCCTGCGCTCCGGCTGGCTGCCGCTGCGCCGGCACATTCTCATGGTGAGCGGACGCGTGTCGTTTGAAGTGATGCAGAAGGCGCTGGCCGCCTGCGTGCCGGTGATCGCCGGCGTCTCGGCGCCGACGAGCCTCGCGGCGGAGTTTGCGCGCGCCAACGGGCAGACCCTGGTGGGCTTCCTCCGGGCCGACCGGTTGAATGTGTATGCCGGCCGGCTGGCGGCCAAGGGCGGATGACCCTTTTGGGGGCCATCGGCCGGAACCGAGGGGAAAAATCGGGAGGGGCAAAAGTTTTGGTTGCATTCGGCCTCCCCGGTCCTATCTAATTGAACCCTTTTCCATTACGCCTGCCTCCAATTCCGGAGTGTCAGGGGGAACGAAATCCATGCAAAACAAGCTCACGCTCAACGTCACGCCCCGCGCCCAGACCGGTCGCAGCGCCTCGCGCCGCACGCGCAAGGCCGGGCAGATCCCCGCCATTCTTTACGGCAAGCATACCGCGCCTGAGACGCTGGCCATTGATTCGGCCGAGTTCGTCCGCCTGCGCAAGTCCGTCGCCGGCCGCGCGCTCCTGATTGAGCTGGCCCGCCCTGACAAGAGCGACCGCGCGCTTTCCTTTTTGCAGGAGATCCAGCGTGACCCGATCACCGACCGCTACCTGCACGTTGACCTCCATGAGGTCAAGGCCGACGAGAAATTTGAGATTCTCGTGCCGGTCCAGACCGTCGGCGAGTCCTTCGGGGTGAAGAACCAGAGCGGCGTTTTGGAAATGGCCGCGCACACGCTCCGCATCCGCTGCCTGCCAAAAGACCTGCCGACCGTGATTCCCGTTGACGTGACCGAGCTGAAGGTCGGCGAAACCATCAAGGTCGCTGAGCTGAAGCCGATCCCCGGGGTGGAATTCCGCGACGTGAAGGGCCAGCCGGTTGTGGCGTGCGTCGAGCCGGTCGGCGAGATCGTGCAGGAAGTTGCCGCCGCGCCCGTCGAGGGGGCCGCGCCCGCCGTGGGTGCCGATGGCAAGCCCGTTGCACCCGCCGTGGGTGCCGATGGCAAGCCCGTCGCCGCGCCCGCCGCCGACGGCAAGGCTGCTGCGCCCGCCGCCGGAGCCAAGCCCGCCGCTGCGCCTGCCGCCGGAGCCAAGCCGGCCGCCGCACCCGCCAAGAAGTAATTTTGCCCGCGCTGTTGCGCCGCTTGACTGCGGCGGGGCGGCGCGGTTGTTCTTTGAGCCATGTCCATCTTGCTGGTCGTCGGTCTGGGCAATCCGGGCCGCGAATACGACGGCACGCGCCACAATGCCGGCTTCGCGGTCCTCGACGCGCTGGCCCGGCCGCTTAATCAGGCGTGGGAGCGCTCGCGCCGTTTTGAGGCCGATCTCACCCGCTGGGATGCCGCGCCGGGTCGCACGGTCCTGCTGGTCAAGCCGCTGACGTTTATGAACGGCAGCGGTCGCGCCGTGCAGGCCCTCGCCTCGTTTCACCGCGTGCCGCCCTCCGCCACCGTCGCCGTCTATGACGACCTCAACATCGCCCTCGGCCTTGTGAAGGTGTCCGTCACCGGCAGCGCCGGCGGCCACAACGGTGTCGCCAGCCTGCTCGCCCACCTCGGTGACGGCTTTGTCCGATACCGCGTCGGCATCGGTCCCAAGGAACCGCCCGAAATTGACATGGCCGACTTTGTTCTCGGCCGCTTCACTCCCGCCCAACAGACCCTTTTTAACCAACATCTCGACCACTACATCACCGGCCTGCGCCACGTCCTCGACGACGGAGCCGACCGGGCCATGAATCTTCTCAACCGCAGACCCACCGCCCAATGAGCACCACCACCAAACGCAACTACCGCGCCACCTTCATCCTCGACAACCGGGGCAAGGAGGACTCCGCCGAGCAGATCATCGCCGGCGTCAAACAGGAGATCGCCAAGATCGGCGGTGAAGTCGGCGTGGTCGAGAACCTCGGGCGCAAGGATTTCATCCGCGTGACCGACCCCAAGTTTCCCGCCGGCACCTACGTGCAGGTCGCCTTCGCCGCCCCGCCTTCGGGCCCGGCCGCGTTGCGCGAGCAGCTCCGCCTCAACCCCAGCATCTACCGCACCTTCGTCCAGTCGGTCTGACGACCGGCCCGGCGGGTGCTTCCCCCCCATGGCCAGCTACAACAAAGTCCTTCTGCTCGGCAACCTGACGCGCGACCCCGAACTGAGGGTCACGCCGAAAGGCACGCCCGTCTGCCAGTTCGGCCTCGCGGTCAACCGCCAGTTCAAGGACGAGACCGGCCAGACACGCGAGGAAGTGACGTTTGTTGACCTGGAGGCGTGGGGCAAGCAGGCCGAGACCATCGCCAAGTATCTGACCAAAGGACGCCCGCTCTTCGTCGAAGGCCGGCTGAAGCTCGACCAGTGGGACGACAAGGCTTCCGGCCAGAAACGCAGCAAGCTCAAGGTGGTGCTCGAAAACTTCCAGTTCCTCGGCGGCCGCGAAGGCGGCCCGGGCGGCGCGCCGGGTGGCGGTGCTGCTTCCGGCGGCGAAGAAGGCGTGGACCAGACGGTCGAGCGCAGCGCCCCCGCCCCCCGCGCGCCCGGCAAGCCCCCGGCGGCGCCGGCCGGCATGGATGAAGACGTGCCGTTCTGAGGCCCGCGCGATCCGGCAATTTCCCCTATTTTTACTTAATTTCAATTTAACCAACATCACCATGGCACACAGCGAAGTTCTTCTCCTCAAGCCCGTCGAAAGCCTCGGCGGCGAGGGCGACCAAGTCAGGGTTCGCGCCGGCTACGCGCGCAACTATCTCCTCCCGCGCCAGCTGGCCGCCCCGCTCACGCAGGCGAACCGCAAGCACGTGGACGCGCTCAAGAAGCGCCGCGCCGGTCGCGAGGCCGCCGAGCTGACGGGGGCCCAGGAGCTCGCCGGCCGCCTTGGCAAGGTCGCGCTCGCGTTTGCCGTGAAGACCGGCGACGGCGGCAAGATGTTTGGCGCCATCACGGCGGCCGACCTGCACGCCAAGATCACCGAGGCCGGCATCACGCTCGACAAGCGCAAGGTTCATCTCGCCGCGCCGGTCAAGACCCTCGGCAAGCACGAGGTGAAGATCAAGCTGCACGCCGACGTGAGCGTCGAGCTGTCCTTCGATGTTGTTTCGGAAAACCCGATTGTCGAGCCCGCCGCCGAGGCCAAGGCGGACGAGCCGCACATCACGGAGAAAAAATCCGCCCGGCACGCCCCCAAGAAGGACGGCGCCGAGCCGGCGGCCTGAGTTGCCCGGCAGGAAAATGAAATTTGAAAGCCGCGAGGAAACCTCGCGGCTTTTTTGTGCCTGCATGGAACTGAAATCGGAGGAGGAGGTTTGAATCACAAAGGCGCGGAGGATGGGAAAGACTGAAGGACTGGGAACTTCGCGGCCTTGGCGTGGTTCTTGTAAAAATTCAGGTCGGAGTTGTTTACACGAAGGTCGCGGAGGGCGGGGAGGTGGAATGCGGAATTATGTCTGGCTTCTGACCCCTGGCATCTGGCCTCTGGTTGGCTGATGTCGGCGATGCGGCCTCGGTAACAGAAGCCCACGAAGCCAAAATTCAGGAGCCGGAAAACATCCCTGGTAGGGTTTCACCCCATATCCTGGAGGAGGCCGTTTGCATATAGTTTGCGCGGCTGCGCCTCCGGCGCGGCCTTATCTCCTTTTACTTGATATACATACCCATGAAGCCCAAGAATTCCACGCCGTCACCCGACCTCGTCGCGACCGACCCGGCGTCCGTCATCACCGAGGTGCGGCGCCAGGCCACTTTGCTCAAGACCGGTGCCTTGCAGGATGCGATCCTCAACAGCGCCAATTTCTCCAGCATCGCCACGGATGAGAAGGGTGTCATCCAGATCTTCAATGTGGGCGCGGAGCGGATGCTGGGCTACACCGCCGCCGATGTGCTGAACCGGATCACTCCGGCCGACATTTCCGATCCGCAGGAGGTGATTGCGCGCGCCAAGGCCCTGAGCCTGGAGCTCAAGACCACGATTGCGCCGGGCTTCGAGGCGCTGGTGTTCAAGGCCTCGCGCGGGATCGAGGACATTTATGAGCTCACCTACATCCGCAAGGATGGCAGCCGCTTTCCGGCCGTCGTGTCGGTCACGGCGCTGCGCAACGACGAAGGGGTGATCATCGGCTATCTCCTGATCGGCACGGACAACACCGCGCGCAAGCAGGCGGAAGCCGCCCTGCGCAAGGCGGGGGCGCTGCAAAACGCCATCTTTAACAGCGCGAATTTTTCCAGCATCGCCACGGACGAAAAAGGGGTCATCCAGATTTTCAACGTCGGGGCCGAGCGCATGCTGGGCTATGCGGCGGCCGATGTGATGAACAAAATCACGCCCGCGGACATCTCCGATCCGCAGGAAGTCATCGCCCGGGCCAAGGCCCTGAGCCTGGAACTGGTGGCCACGATCACGCCGGGCTTCGAGGCGCTGGTGTTCAAGGCCTCGCGCGGGATCGAGGACATCTACGAGCTCACCTACATCCGCAAGGACGGCACCCGCTTTCCCGCCGTGGTGTCGGTCACGGCGCTGCGCAACGATGACGGCGGCATCATCGGCTATCTCCTGATCGGCACGGACAACACCGCGCGCAAGCAGGTGGAGGCCGAGCAGAAGAAACTCGACCAGCGTCTGCGGGACCAGCAGTTCTACACGCGGTCGCTGATCGAGGCCAACGTGGACGCGCTGATGACCACCGATCCGCTGGGCATCATCACCGATGTCAACAAGCAGATGGAGGTGCTCACGGGCTGCACGCGCGACGAGCTGATCGGCGCACCGTTCAAGGACTGCTTCACCGACCCGGAGCGGGCGGAGGCCGGCATCAAACGGGTGCTGGGCGAAAAGAAGGTCACCGACTACGAGCTCACGGCGCGCGCGCGGGACGGGAAGGAGACCGTGGTGTCCTACAACGCGACCACTTTTTACGACCGGGAGCGGAAGCTGCAGGGCGTGTTTGCCGCCGCGCGCGATGTCACGGAGCGGAAACGCTTCGCCCAGGCGCTCCAGGAAACGAACTTCGAGCTTGAGAGCGCCAAGTTCGTCGCGGAAAAGGCCAACCTCGCCAAGTCGGATTTTCTCTCCCGCATGAGCCACGAGCTGCGCAGCCCGCTCAACGCGATCCTCGGCTTTGCCCAGCTGATGGAGACGGCCGACCCCCTGCCCACCGCCCCCCAGGCGGCCCGCATCACCCAGATTCTCCAGGCTGGCTGGCACCTGCTGAAGCTCATCAATGAGGTCCTGGACCTCGCGGTGATCGAGTCCGGGCAGATGGCGTTGTCGGGCGAGGCCGTGTCCGTCGGGATGATCATGGAAGACTGCAAGGCCATGATGGAGCCGCAGGCCCAGAAGCGTCGCATCCGCATGCAATTTCCCCGCTTCGACCACCCCGTGTTTGTGCAGGCCGACCTGACGCGCCTGAAGCAGATCGTCATCAACCTGCTTTCCAACGCGATCAAATACAACCAGGAGCGGGGCGAGGTGGAGGTGCTCTGCACCGCGAGGGCGCCCAACCACATCCGCATCACCGTGCGGGACACCGGCGCGGGCCTGTCGCCGGAAAAGGTGGCGCAACTTTTTCAACCGTTCAACCGCCTGGGCCAGGAGGCCGGTGGCGTGCCCGGCACCGGCATCGGCCTCGTGGTGACCAAGCGGCTGGCGGAGCTGATGGGCGGATCCTTGGGAGTGGAAAGCACGCCCGGGGTGGGAACCTCGTTTTGGTGCGACCTGGTCACCTCGGCGGCGCCCCAGCTTAAGGCACAAGGCATCGTGGCCCCGGCCTCGGTCCGGCCGCCCTTGCCGCCCGGGGCGACGGAGCGCACCCTGCTCTATGTGGAGGACAACCCGGCGAACATGGAGCTGGTTGCCCAGCTGATCGCCCGGTGCCCGGATATCCGGATGCTGACCGCGGTGAACGGGACGCTGGGCCTGGAGCTCGCCCGCACCGCCCGACCGACGGTGATCCTCATGGACATCAATCTGCCGGGCATCAGCGGCATCGAGGCCCTGAAAATCTTGCGCCAAGATCCGGCCACGGCACTCATTCCGGTCGTGGCGCTGAGTGCCAACGCGATGCCGCGCGACATCACCCGGGGCATGGAGGCGGGGTTCTTCCGCTATCTGACCAAGCCCATCATCGTGAACGAATTTATGGACACGCTGAATGCAGCGCTCGCGGCAGCGGAAACCAAACTGGTCGCGCCCTTTAACACCGGCTGAAGGTTTTGCTCCTCACAGGTTCGCCATGATCGCATCCGCCATCGCCCGGGTGCCGACGCTGGGCTTTCCGAAGGCGATGTCGCCGGTGCGCGTGCCGCCGGTCACGGCCTTTTTCACGGCGGCCTCGATGCGGGCGGCGACCTTGTCCAGGCCGAAGCTGTAGCGGAGCATGAGGGCGACGGAGAGGATTTGCGCACAGGGGTTGGCGATGCCTTTGCCGGCGATGTCGGGCGCGGTGCCGCCGGCGGGCTCGTAGAGGCCGAAGGGGAGGCCGAGGGAGTTTTTCCCGGCGCCGAGCGAGGCGGAGGAGAGCATGCCGAGCGAGCCGCAGATGACGGCCATCTCATCGGAGAGGATGTCGCCGAACATGTTTTCGGTCACGAAGACGTCGAACTGGTTGGGGTCGCGCGCGAGCTGCATGGCGGCGTTGTCCACATACATATGGGTGAGCGCGAGGTCGGGGGCGTGCTGCGCGCAGTAGTCGGTGACGGTCTTGCGCCAGAGGACGGAGGTTTCCAGGACGTTGGCCTTGTCCACCGAGCAGAGCTTTTTCTTGCGCGAACGGGCGGCGGTGATGGCGACCTGGAGGATGCGCTCGATCTCGGACTTCTTATAGACCATGGTGTCCACGGCCTGCACGTCTCCATCGGCGAGGGTTTTCGTTTCCTTGGGCTGGCCGAAATAAACCCCGCCGGTGAGCTCGCGGATGCAGACGATGTCAATGCCGTCGGGGATGCGCTCGGTCTTGAGCGGGGAGGCGTCGGTGAGCTCGCGATAGAGCAGGCCCGGGCGGAGGTTGGCAAAGAGCGTGAAATGCTTGCGCAGCGGGAGCAGCGCGGCGCGCTCGGGCTGTTCCTTGGGCGGGAGCTTTTCCCATTTCGGACCGCCGACAGAGCCAAAGAGGATGGCGTCGGACTGCTCGCAGAGCTTCACGGTGGAGTCGGGGAGCGCCTTGCCGTGGTTGTCAATGCCGGCGCCGCCGACATCGGCGGCCGTGGAGGCGAGCGTGAGGTTTTCCTGCCGGGCGACGTGTTGAAACACGCGCAGGGCCTCGGTCATGACCTCGGGGCCAATGTAGTCTCCGGCAAGGACGGCGAACTTGAGTGTCTGGGTCGGCATAAAGGTGCAAGCTTGGGCAACCGCCGTGGGGTGTGGCAAGCGGAGTTTGCGCCACGCGGCGTCGAGGGGCGGCGGGTGTCGAACCGGCGGTGTGCCACGGCCCCGTCGTGGTGGCGCTTGGGCCGCGGCGTCAGAGGGGAGGGCGTTTAATCCAACCGGAGCGGGCAGTTGCCTGGACCGATGTTTATGGCCGTGCGGCGGGCGCAGTGACGGGAGCCGCCGGCGGGGTGGCCGTGGGATGCGGTGTATGGTCGTAGTGCGCGCGCAACAGGTCCTCGCCGAAATCGCGCTCGAAATCGCGCCAGGCGGCGTGGATGTGGTTCGCGCCGTTCTGGGTGTTGTCGTATTCCAACAGGAAGGTTGGCCCCTGCACGCGGTAGTAGTGCGCCTGGCGCGGCTCGATGCTCCCGGCCCAGCCGAAACGGATTTTCTCCACGCCCGCGGCCGTGATGCGCGCGAGGTCGGCGCGGGCCACCTCGCTGCGGGCGCGCTCCAGGTATTCACGGATGAGGTCGAGCAGCGCGGCCTGCTGTGGGGCGGTCAGATCGGGCCAAGCGATGCCGACGGGGGTGAGTGCGGTCACTTTGCGCTGGTTGCCTGTGATGATCTCGTTGGGTGCCTGCGCCTGGAAGACAGCGGTGCGACGCTGCGCTTCGGTGAGCGAGCGCACCAGTGCGCGCCCGAGATCCTCCTCGTCCGCGAGCACGCGCAGCCCTTGGCGCGGGCCGGAGCGCACTTCGGCGGGGTTGCTGCCCAAAAACGACGGCGTGGCGCTGATCTCATGGCCGTTGATGATGGTGAAGTTGACCGAAAGATGGTGCCCTTCGACTCGCCAGCCCCAGGTGCCGGTCTCGGCCGGCGTGCCAAAAATGGTGACGTAATACAGCTCCTCGTCTCGCACTTGCACGCCGCCGTTCTCAAGCTCACGGAGCACCCCTTCCAGGCTCATGATGGTGTCGGCCTTGACGAGGCCGCGGGCACTCAGGCCGCTGGCCAGCAGCGCGTGCGCGAGCAGGCGCTGGGCGGGGTTCATGGCCTTGAACGTGAGGCCACGGCGGACCAGCGGGACAAAGTTCCAGTTCTGGCGTTCCTCGGCGGCGAGGTCAAAACGCCCCACCACGCGCTGCTCTGTGGTCAGCGAGGCGAGCCAGTGTTGGGCGGCGTCGGCCATCTCCTCGCCGGGGCCGTGGGCGCGCAAGGCGGGGAGCGCGGCAAAACCAAGCAGAAGCACCGAAACGAAAAAGCGAAAGACCGGGCGGGGTATCATGCGGCAGAGCCTGCGCGGCCGGGCGCACAGGGCAATGCGGAAATCCCTCCTTCTGCTTGGCTGGGGCCGTGCGCCTCCGTGGGCACGGACCGCGGGGCGGATGCGTGGGCCCAGGCATCCTATCCATGCTGTCGGTCGGGACGCCGGAAGTCGCACCCCATTGGCCAGGGAGGAGCAAGCCACCGGCCCGACTTTCCGTGCTGGCAATTTGGCCGGCCCCGGGCCAATCTGCAGTTCCTCCGTCCGCGGCTCTTCGCGTTGGCGGCGTTCACCCAATCCCATTCATCCCCCATGTCCTCCCATCCCCGCTCCCTGTTCGCCTGCCTCTCCTTCGCTCTGGCGCTCGCCGTCCCGTCGCCCTCCGGGCGGCTGCACGCGGCGGATGCGCCCCCCGCTGCCGCGCCGGCGGCTCCCGCCGCGATCGCGGTGCTCGCACCAACGCAGGGCAATGACACGGTGCGGGGCACCGTGAAGTTCACGAAAGTGGCCGGTGGCGTGCGCGTCGTCGCCGATGTCACCGGGCTCAAGCCGGGCGAGCATGGCTTCCACCTCCACGAGTTTGGCGACGCCTCGTCTGCCGACGGCACGGCGGCGGGTGGTCACTTCAATCCCGCCAAGGAAACCCACGGGGCGCCGACGGCCGAGCACCGGCATGCGGGCGACCTTGGCAACCTCAAGGCCGACGCCGCCGGCCACGCCACGCTTGATTACGTGGATTCCAAGCTCTCCTTCGACGGTGCGGCCTCCATCATCGGCCACGGTGTGGTCATCCACGCCAACCCCGACGACATGACCACGCAGCCGACCGGCAACGCCGGCGGCCGTGTCGCCGTGGGCGTGATCGGCCTCGCGAAAGGGCCGTGAGATTCCTGCCGCTTACGCGGCGGACCACGGGCGGGTGCAGTCCGGCGCACGAGCGCAGGGACGCCCACGCGGAAAGGCGATGAGGCCGACGGCAGCCGGTCGGGCTGTAGCTGTCCCCATGGCGCGATTGTGCCGGCCAACACCCGTTCACCGGATCAATCGCGCGAGGCCGCAGCCGTCACGCCGCCAATAGATGTCGGCGGCAGGATGCGCCCGGCGGGAGCAATGATCCTAAAATTGCCCGTCCGGCCATGACAATTGCCTGACAAACATTTTACAACGCCATGACAACCCGGCGGGCGGATTCAGGTAGATTGGGCACGTAATCCCAACCTACCATGAAAACCTACCTGCTCCAGATCCTGTCCGCCACGCTCCTGCTGGGCGTCGCGTTTTCCCCGGCACGCGCTGCCGCCTCCGCCAATCCGGTCCGCCTGCGCGTCGAACTGGACCGCAGCGTCCTGCCGGCGGATTCCGCCGAAAAGGCGGTTGTCAAAATCGCGCTCGACGGCGTGCGCCGGCCGCGCCCGGAGCTGAGGCCGGCGGTCAACCTCGCGCTGGTGATTGACCGATCCGGCTCGATGAGCGGCGTAAAAATTCAAAAGGCCCGCGAGGCGGCGCTGGAGGCGCTCAGCCGGCTCGCGGCGGATGACATCATTTCGGTTGTTACCTATGGCGGCGACGTCCGCACGGTGCTGCCGGCGCAGCGGGTGGGAGACGGCCGCGCGGCGGCCGATGCGATCCAGGCCATCCGGGCCGACGGCGGCACCCCGCTGTTTGCCGGCGTGTCGCAGGGCGCATCGGAGCTGCGGAAAAATCTCGACCGGGCGGGCCTGATCCACCGGCTGATCCTAGTTTCCGACGGCCTTGCCAACGAGGGGCCGAGCTCGCCCGACGAACTGGGCCGGCTCGGCTCGGCGCTGGTGAAGGAAGGAATCTCGGTCACGACCGTCGGGCTGGGGCTGGACTACAACGAGGACCTGATGACACGCCTGGCACAGCGCAGCGACGGCAACACCTATTTTGTCGCGAGTGCGGCCGACCTGCCGCGCGTGTTCACGGCCGAGCTGGGCGACGTGCTCAACGTCGTGGCCCGGCGCGTGACGGTCACGGTGCAGTTTCCCGAAGGCGTGCGGCCGGTGGCATTTGTCGGACGCGAGGGCAGCATCCGCGGGCAGACCGCCGAAGTGACGCTCAACCAGCTCTACGGCGGACAGGAAAAATTTGCGCTGGTGGAGGTGGAAGTCGCGCCCGGCCGGGCCGGCACCGGGCGGGAGATCGCGAGCGCGACCGCGACGTTGGAGGACGCCGGCACCCGGCGCACGCTCACCCTCACGGTCGGGGCCAGCGCCCGGTTCAGCACCGACCGCGCCGCCGTGGTGGGCGCGGCCAACAGTAAGGTGCAGGCCGACTGGGCCGCCAACGTCATCGCGGCTGCCAAGGACCGGGCGGTCGAGCTGGCCGACGCCGGCCGCCGGACCGAGGCCGCCGCCGTGTTGCGTGCCCGCGCCAACGAACTGGATGCCGTCGGCCGTACCTACGGCAATGCCGCGGTCGTCAGCATCTCGGCGGTGAACAGCGCCGAGGCCGCCCGCCTCGAACGCGACGGCCTCGACAACGCCGCACGCAAAGGCTATCGCACGGACAGCGCCAATACCGCCAGCCAGCAGGGCATGCCCTCCACGCGCTGACCGGCAACGCCGGCATTGAGCCGCCCGCCCAAACCCTCCAGCCTCCCGCCGTGTCCCGTTCTCCGCGCCACCTCCACCTCTACTGGCTGCTCCTGCTCGCGCCCACGCTCGCGGTCGGCGCGGCGACGGTGGCGCTGCTGTGGCGGGAGCAGGCGCGGCTGGAGCGCGCCGCCGTGGCGGCGCGCGAAACCCGCCTCGCGGCCGTCGTTGCCCGCGCGCGCCTCGTGGCGGAAAATGCCGACCTGCTCGCCGCCGACGTGCGGGACGCGCTCATCGCGCCGATGCGCGACCTGCCGGCGTCCGCCTGGCGCACACTGCAGTCGGGCTGGCCGCAGCAAAATCCGCTCGTGCGAGGCGGTTTCACGCTCTCGCCCTACGGTCAGGTCATCCAGCCGGATCCGACGCAGGAGGAAGGCCGGGAGTTTCGTAAAAAATTCGCCCAGCTGCTTGATGAACTCCGGCCGTGGCGAGAAAAGCCCGGGGCGAAGGACGCCGCCGGGGGCGGGCGGCGCGGCGCCGGCCAAGGACAGCAGGCAGGCGAACTGGGCCAGATATCCGGCCCGAATGCGGGCAACAGTTACGCGGCGAACAGCAACGCGAGCCAGTTTACCCAGCAGCGCAAAGATCTCCAAAGCCTGTCGCAGGGCGGCCTCCCGCAGCGGGACGCCGCCGCCGAGCGCAGCGGATGGGTGCCACTCGGCGACGGTGCGGAGACACGGCGTGCGATCGTGTGGTTTCAAGCCAACCCCGGTGCGGACGTGCGGGGCGCGGAGATCAACCTCGACACGCTGGCGGCGCAGTTCGCCGCCACGCTGCCGGCTGATATCGAGGCCGACGAAGGCTACGCGCTGCTCGATGATGCCGGGCGTGTCTTGGGCGCGCGCGGTGGCACGGCCTCCCACCCGGAACCGGTGGCGCTCGTGCCGCTCGACTCCGCCCTGCTCCCGGGCTGGCAGGTTGCGGCCTTTTTGCCAGCGGCCGGCATGGCGGGCGCGCGGCGCCCGCTCTTTGCCATGGGAGCAATGCTCACGGGGCTCTTTGTCCTCGCCATCCTGGCCAGCGGCTCGCTGCTGCTCCGGCAGGCGGAGGCGAGCGCGACCGAAGCGCGGCAGAAGACTTCGTTCGTCGCCAATGTCTCGCACGAGCTCAAGACCCCGCTCACCACCATCCGCCTTTATGCCGAACTGCTGGAGCAGGGCCGCGTGCGCGATGACGTGCAGCGGGCGGGCTTCCTCCGCACCATCAGCGCGGAAACACAGCGGCTCGCACGGCTGGTCAACAACGTCCTCGATTTCAGCAAGCTCGAGCAGGGCAAAAAACTCTACGCCCGCGTGCCGCTCGAACTCGGGGCGGAGCTGGCCGCGCTGCTCGACACGCATGCACCGCGCGTTGCCGAGGCGGGACTCCGGCTGGAGCGCGAGCTGCCGGACACACCCGTCTGGCTCACGACCGACCGCGACGCCTTCGCCCAGATTGTGCTCAACCTCGTGGAAAACGCCTGCAAATACGCCGCCGCCGGCGGCGAGGTCACGGTGACGCTGGGCGAACGCACCGGCGGCGGCGCGGCCGTGCGCGTGCTGGACCGCGGCCCCGGCGTGCCGGCGGAGCAGCGGGAGAAAATTTTCGACCAGTTTTACCGCGCGGACACGGCGCTCACGGCTGAGAAAACCGGCGCCGGGCTGGGCCTCAGCATCGCCCGCCAGCTCGCGCGCGGGCTGGGCGGTGATGTGCGCCACGAGCCGCGCGCCGGCGGCGGCGCGGCCTTTGTCCTGGAACTGCCATGAAAGCCCGCATCCTCATCGCCGACGACGTCGCGGCCATCCGCCAGGGCCTGCAGACCACGCTCGAAAGCGAAGGCTATGTCGTGACGGCGGCGGCCGACGGCGCGCAGGCCGTGAAGCTGTTTCCCCAGGAGAAGCATGACCTCGTGATTCTCGACGTGATGATGCCGCGGCTGAGCGGCTACGACGCCTGCCGCGAGATCCGCGCCTGCGACGCGCACGTGCCCGTGCTGTTTCTCACCGCGAAGGGCGAGGAGATTGACAAGGTCGTGGGCTTCAAGCTCGGCGCGGACGACTACGTGACGAAGCCGTTCGGCGTGCAGGAACTGCTGGCGCGCGTCGAGACGCTGCTGCGCCGTGCGCGCGAGCGCGCGGGCCGGCCGGCGGGCGGCGGCGGGGTGGGCGCGGTGAACCCGGCGGCAACGTTCCGCCTGGGCGCGGCGGAGATTGACCGGCGGAAGTTCACCGCCACCGTGGCGGGCCGGGTGTCCGCGCTCACCGCGCGCGAGCTGAAACTGGCGGAAATCTTTGCCGCCCGCCCCGGCGAGGTGCTCACGCGCGACCTGCTGCTCTCCGCCGTCTGGGGCACAGGCTATTTTGGCACGACGCGGACGCTCGACCAGCATGTCGCGCAACTCCGGAAAAAAATCGAGACAGATCCCGATCATCCCGCTATCATCCTGACGGTGCATGGCGTGGGCTATCGCCACGGGGAGTGAGGCTGGCTGAAGCGCCTTGACCCATTGCACCGCGCCGAACTTCTGTCTAAGGGTCTCCTTTTGCCGACCGCGCTACCCACCTGTGGTCAGGGGAATCCCGAGACGGTCTTCGGCGTGCACGTGTTACGCCGCCCGCTGGAGTTCCAAGGAGGGGCATTTTTGCTTCATCTTTGAGGACGTGCGGCCGACATATCGTGACGTGGCAGCAGGCTGGCTGTCTGCCGCCAGTGACAATGATTTTTCATATTAGCAGAGACCTCTGAACAACGGGGGTGCCAGCCAAGAAGGAGCATGAAGGGCGGGTTTTGTTGGTCTAACCAAGCGGAAGCTGGCGCGGGCTTGGAGGGTTGAGGCTTGGGGGGGTCGCAATGCGCGAGTTTTCTGAATGCGGGGTCAGGCTGCGGCCACGGTGACCCACCTGCGGAGGTTCCAAGCGAGGCATTTGAGCTCCAGCTCCAGGCGGTTGCGCGCCCAGCCGACATATCTGGCGCGGTCGTAGCCGAGGTTGCGTTTCCAGTGGCCGAAGATTTTCTCCACCCGGCCGCGCACCGTCCCGAGCGCGCGGTTCA